>MGUA01000026.1 GCA_001799735.1 Elusimicrobia bacterium GWB2_63_22
TCAAGGGCTGAGCTCCCCCCGCCACAAAAGAAAAGGCCCGGGATCCCGGGCCTTTTCCTTTTATATACGGGCGCGCTTAGAAGCGTATGCCGGTGCTGGCGTTGAGGAGGGTGCGGTCATGGGTGTAGGTGGCGCCGACGGCCAGGTAGCCGAGGCGCAGTTTCGCCCGCACGCCGGCCGAGTAGCGCATCTCGAAGACCCTGACCGTATCGCCGAGGGTGCCGGTGTAGGTCTGGGCCTCCAGCCGGGTGGAGTCGAAGCCGGCCCCGACGTAAGGGGAGAAGACGGGCCTGTTGACGGAACAGACCACGCTGGTATTAAAATGCACCGCGTAGAAGTACTTATTCGCGGCCATATTGCCGGCAAGCACTATCATGGCGTTGATGTAATTCTTCTGGTCGGAGACGTTCCACAGGCCGTAGCGCAGGCCGCCGCCGGCGACGGAGAGCCCCTCGTAGGAGGCGGCGCGCACAAAACCGTCTATGCGGTAGGGCATGCCGAGCTCGGCCTGGATGAACCCCAGCCCGAAAGGGCGGGTCTGGTGCAGGGCGGTGTTGCCGCGGGAAGGTTTCATCTGCACTACGGCGCGCACGCCGATGTCGAAGCCCGAAAAACCCAGGGGCCGGGCCGTCTGGTTAAGGCCGGAGCCCAGCAGGCCGCCGAGGTCGCGCGCAAAAGGCTTAAGCCCTTCCTTGTCGCTGTTGATGAAGCCGCTGTAAACCCCGGTGGCGAAAGCCGCGGGGGCGGCCAGGAACAGGGAGCAGGCGAACGTGAGTTTTAATAAGTGTTTGTTCCGCATAATTTTTTATTCTTTCTCGGCGGCGCCGCCGAGCACTTCTTTCACCGTGGTCAGGCCCATCAGCACCTTCTCCAGGCCGTCCATGGCGATGGTGCGCATGCCGTACTTCATGGCGATCTCCTTGACGGGGATGGCCGACGGGTCCTTGAGGAGCTGCAGGCGGATCTCGTCGTTGAGCACAAGGAGTTCGTGCATGCCGACGCGGCCTTTATAGCCGGTGCCCTTGCACACGTCGCAGCCCTTGGCCCGGAACAGCTTGGCGCCGGCCGGCACTTTTACGCCGCTGGCCTCAAAAGTGGCCAACTCTTCGGGCGTGGGATCGCCCTCTTCCTTGCAGTCCTTGCAGAGGCGGCGCGCGAGGCGCTGGGCCAGCACGGCCTTCATGGTGTTGGCCACCACGAAGCGCGGCAGGCCCATCTGCGTGAGGCGCTCCAGGGCCGACGGGGCGTCGTTGGTGTGGATGGTGGAGAAAACGAGGTGGCCGGTCATGGCGGCTTCCAGCGCGATGTGCGCCGTTTCTTCGTCGCGGATTTCACCGACCATGATGACGTCGGGGTCGAGGCGCATGAAAGAGCGCAGGGCGCTGGCGAAGTCGAACTTTTTGCCCTCGCCCAGCTTCACGTCGGGGTTGACCGGCACCTGGATGATGCCGTCTATGTTGTACTCGACAGGGTTTTCGGCCGTGATGATCTTGATGTCGGGCCGGTTGACGTAGTTGAGACAGGCGTAAAGGGTGGTAGACTTGCCCGAGCCGGTGGGGCCGCAGACCAGCACCAGGCCGAAATTCTTCTTGCCGCCGATGCCGGCGAACTGGTCCAGGAGCTTCTTCTCGGTGTCGGGCATGAAGCCCATGATCTTGATATCCACGCGCACCGAGGCGCGGTCCAGGATACGCATGACGCAGGACTCGCCGTACACGGTAGGCACCATCTCGACGCGGAACTCGATGGGGTTGCCCTTGGCGATGATCTGGATGCGGCCGCTCTGCGGAATGCGGCGCTCGGTGATATTGAGGCTGGCCATGATCTTGATCTTGGCGGCGATGGCCTGGCGGAAATTCCACGGGATGGTGAAAGAGGCGGCGCGCAGCATGCCGTCCACGCGGTAGCGCACGAGCACCTTGGAATTCTTGGCGTTGTTGGCGTCCTCGAACGGCTCCACGTGGATGTCCGAGGCCTTTATGCTGAGCGCGCCGAGGATGATGGCGTTGACCAGCTTCTCCACTTCGGGGGCGCTGGCGTCTACGTCGCTGATGTCCTTCTTCTCTTCGGTCGCGGCCAGGGAAAAACTTTCTTCGGAGCCGTCGGCCTTGGCCTGGCTCTGGCTCTGCTGCACGGATTCCACCAGCTGGGCCACCTGGGCGCTGTCCTGCTTGCCGTAGACGCCGTCCACGACCTTGAGCACCCAGTGGGAAAGGGCGAGGTAAGGCTTGACGTCCAGGCCGGTGCGCAGGCTGATGTCTTCGACGATAAGGAAGTCGCGCGGATCGGACATGGCCAGGAACATGGCGTTGTCCTGGCGGGCGAAAGGGACGCAGAGCTGTTTGCGGGCGAGCTGCTCGGGCAGCAGTTGCACTATCTCGGGGGCCACCTGGATCTTGGACAGGTCCACGGCCTTGAAGCCCCACTCGTCGGCGAGCACCTTGAGGAGTTTGAGCTCGGGAATGACTTTCAGGTCCACGAGCGCCTGCTGCAGCGGTTTGCCGTCCTTTTTGGAGACTTCTTCGGCGGCCTTGTACTGCTCTTCGGAAATGAGTTTACCCTCAACGAGGATCTCCCTCATGTTCCGCTTGCGCTGCAGGCCTTTGGGGGCTGGTTGTACCATACAATTCCAATTATTATAAATATATTGCCGCTGACTTACAAGGCCTAAAATTCCCGAACTCCCCTAAAAACCGCAACTCTCGCAAACGCCCTAGAGGAATTCCAGGAGATCCCCCTCTTCTATGCGGCCGGCGGCCCTGCCGGCCGGCAGTTCCAGCACGCCGCGGGCCCCGTAGACCCAGGGCGAAAAGCGCCAGGTCTTCAGGCCGCCTATCACGCGCAGGACCTTCAGGTCGGCGTCCAGAAAGACGGCGTCTATGGGGAAGCTCATGAAGCACATGTGGATCATGGCGCAGGGCTCCAGCCAGAGGCCTTCCTCCGGCCCGAGCGAGCGGCGCGGGATAAGGCCGAACAGGCGGTCGGAAAAAGTGTCGGCCCGGGCTGCCCCGGCGCTGACCTGCAGGCCTTTGGTCTTGTTAAAAACTTTCATATCGCCTTACCTGATAAGCGCCATTTTTCCAACGGCTGAATCGCTGTCCGTCTTGACGCGGAAGATATAGACGCCGCTGGCTACCGGCGCGCCCGCGGTATTGCGGCCGTCCCAGGAGGAGGAGTCCAGTTTCTTAACCAGTTCCCCCTCCGAAGTGTACACCTTAACCTCCAGCTCAGAACCGGTCAGGTCGTCCGGCACACTGAACGAGACCAGGCGGTGGGCGGAGGGCCGGAAAGGGTTGGGGTAGGCTATGGCCTTGCGGCTGCCGGCGGAGAAGGTGCTGCCGGTAACGGCGAGGCGCAGGGCCTTGAGGGCGTTTATGCGGCCCAGGCCGAAATACCGGTCAGGCCCGGCGGCGCCCAGGTCGTCGGCTGAGTTTTTCATCGTGTCGAACACTTGCGCGGCGGTGTAGTTCGGGGCAGCAGTAAGTTTGGCCGACCAGATCAGCGCGGCCAGGCCGGCGGCCATCGGTGAAGCGAAAGAGGTGCCGGTAGCCGAGGCGTAGCCGTTGCCGATATCGGTAGTATAAAGTTCCACACCGGGAGCTGTCAGGCCTTTACTGGCCATATCGGAATCGCTGTTAGAAAAAGATGCCAGGCTGTCCTGGGCATCGGTAGCTCCCAGAGCTATTACGCCGTTACAGCTTGCCGGAGAGTCCAGCACAGGGTCCCCGGCGTTCCCGGCCGCTGAAAAGATCATCAAGCCAGCTCCGACAGCCGAATCCACGGCGGCCTGCATGCCGGGAGTACAACCGCCGAAAACAATACCAGAACTGCCCAGACTGATATTGATGATGATTTTGCCTAGTACGCTCGTATTGTGCAGCGGGATCAGTTCATTTACGGCATCAGCAATGGCGCCCTCGTCGGTAGAACAGGACTGCCCGGGTTCATCCCAACAGTCATCGGTACAGTCGGAGTCGAGAAAAACTTTCATCGAGATAAGTTTCGCGCCCCAGGAAAGGCCCGCCACGCCGGCAGAATTATTGGCTGTTGCCGCCGCAACTCCGGCCACCCTGGTGGCATGGTTGCAGGCCGGGGTAGGCGGCTGATTATTGGACGCCACGAAATTGTCGGGGTTAATGGCCCGGCTGGTGCCGACAAGCTTACTCTGCAACTCCGGATGTATCCCCGATATTCCGGTATCAATCACAGCTACGGTAACACGACTGGAGGCGCCGGTCTCGTACTCCCAGGCGCCGAAAGCTTCCACCTTGGCCAGGGCGTATTGCATATTTATATAAGGGTCATCAGGAACCCGTTTCGCCCTGTAGACCATATTCGGCTCGGCCCATTCCACCGACGGGTTGGCCGATAGGACGGACAGGCCGGCGGCCACCCCGGTGCCGGACGGCAGTTTAACCACCGACCAGTTGAAGCGTTCGAAAGTGCGGACGATGGAGAACCCGGCAGGGGACAGCTGCGACGCGGCAGCCGCGGTAGAAACGCCGGCCTTAAAACGGACCAGCGCCGAACCAGAAGCGGCTTCTATATAGGATGCTTTTCCGGAGGAAGGTGAAACGCGCGATAAGCGCTCTATCTTTAAAGCGTGGGCGGGCGCGGCGGCGGCGCAGACCAGCGCCGCGAGCAGTATGACTCCCGGGCCCCTGTGGCTCATTTATTTCTTCTTGGTCCAGGCCGCTATCACGGCGGACTCGACGGCACTTTTGAGGGCAGGGTCGGTAAATTCCAGGTCCCTGGGGAAGGCCACCCAGAAGGCGCCCTCCTCTTTTTTAGAGGCCATCACGCCGACCACCACCAGCAGCTCTCCGTCGAAGGTGAGCTCGGCGTTGGCCACGCGGGCGGGCGACTTAAGCGCCTTGGGGGCGGAAATCTTTACCTTGGGCGCGGCGCCGGGCTTGGCGGGCGCGCAGCCGTTCTTGAAACAGGCTTCGAACCTGGCGTAGAGCCCTTTGGAGAGCAGTTTTATATCGTTATATTTCTTGCCCTTATTGTCGGTGACCGGCATCACCACGGCGCCTTTTTCCCAGGCGACGTTCTTTAAGGTCACTCCGGAGAAGGCGAAGTCAGCCTTGGCCGCGCCCTTAACTTCCGCGGGGTTAACGCCGGAGATCTCCAGCGCGGCCGCGGGAGCGGCCAGCAGCAGCAGTACCGCCAGGTTAAGCAGCTTTTTCATTCTCCCTCCTGACTATCCCGACCAGGTCGTAGATGTCGTCGAGCTCATAGTCCGCGCCCGAGACGGGGGTGTCGAACTCGTTGCCGTACTTGGCCCAGGCGGTCTTCATGCCGAAGGCCTTGGCGCCCTTGATGTCGCGCTCGGCCCAGTCCCCCACCATGATGGCGGCGGCCGGCTCTACCTGCATCAGCGACAGGATCTTCTTGAACGGCTTGGGCGAGGGCTTCTTCTCGCCGGTGTCCTCAAAGGTGACGACATGCTCGAAGTAATGGTGCAGGCCCAGGCCCACGATGCGCATCCAGACGGACAGGCGCGGCGCGTCGGAGACCACGCCCATGCGCACGCCCATCTTGAGCAGGTCGGTCAGGGCCATCTTCACGTGCGGGTAGAGGGTCATGTGGCCCTCCTTGGCGCGCTTGTAGCCGATGATGCCGGCGGCGAGGATCTTGGGGTCCACCTTGCCGAACTCCTTCATCAGCACCTTGTCGAAGATATTCTGGTCCTCGATGCCTTCCTTCCAGTAGATCTCGAAGATCTTCTCCCGGAGCTGCTCCTTGGGCATGGGCAGGCCGGCGTCTATCATGGCGTCCACGGCCGCGTCCACCGCGGCGCGCTTCATGCGCATAAAGTCCATCAGCGTGTTGTCTATGTCGAGGATCACAGCTTTTATCATATTCGCTCCGGGCCCGGGGGCCGACTACTTGGAAACGCGCTCGACGTAAGTACCGGTGCGGGTGTCTACGCGGATCTGGTCGCCCTCGTTGATGAACATGGGCACCTTCACTACCAGGCCGGTGTTCACGGTGGCGTCCTTCATGGTGTTGGAGACGGTGTCGCCGCGCACGCCGTCGACGGTGTGGGTGACGGTCATCACCAGGTTGGCCGGCAGCTGGATGGTAAAGAAGGCGTCGTTGAGGTAGATGCCTTCCACCATCATATTCTCGGTCATATAGGGCAGCATGGCCTTGATCTTTTCCTTGGGCAGGCCCACCTGCTCGTAGTTCTCGTTGTCCATGAAGTAGGCCATTTCGGGCTCGGCGTACACGTAGGTCTTGGGGCGCTTCTCCACCATCACGTCCTTGAACTTGTCCTCGGGGCGGTAGGCGGTCTCGATGATCGAGCCGGTCTCGATATTGGACAGCTTCACGCGCACCACGGCGCGGGCCTGGGATTTGCGGTGGTGCTGCACGGTCATCACCTCGACCATCTGGCCGTTCTCGTTGATGAACATGCTGCCCTCTTTGAATTGACTTGCGAGTATCATGTGTGTCTCCTTGGTTTTAGTCGGGATCTGTTACGCGGCCTGCGGGTTCGCCGCCTGGTAGGCCATTACCTTCAGCGCCAGTATGCGTTTCTCCATCGGCGGGTGCGTGGCCAGCAGGTCCGCCGTAAAGCCGAGTTTCTCCTCTATCAGGCTGCCGCGGGGGTCCGCGATGCACATATGCGCCACGCCGTTGTCCACGGCGTTGGTGGGCATGACCGCGCGGCGTATCTTCTCCAGCGCCGCGATGAGCGCCAGCGGGTTGCGGGTCAGCTCCGCCGCGCTGGCGTCGGCCAGGAACTCGCGCTGGCGCGAGATGGCCATGGCGAGCATGCGCGACAGCAGCGGCGCGAGAATGATAGCGACGAGCCAGATAGCGAAAAAGAGCAGCGCGGCGCCGCCCTTCTTGTTGGAGCCGCCGGAACTGCGCGAGCCGCCATAGGCGCTGCCCCTGCCGCCATAGCGCATGGAGCGCCCGGCGAAATCCGAGAGCAGGGCCACGGCGCCCAGCAGGGCCGCCATCACCGTCATCAGGCGCATGTCGTAGTTGCGGATATGGCTCATCTCGTGGGCCACCACGGCCTGCAGCTCCTCGCGGTTAAGGGAGGACAGCAGCCCCTCGGTGACGGCGATCACGGAGCTGTCGGGGCTCATGCCCGTGGCGAAAGCGTTAAGGTCCGGGTCCGGGACCACGTAGGCCTCGGGGGCCGGCAGGCCGGAGGCGGTGGCCATCTCCCTGACCACGTTAAGGAACTGCCGCTCCTTGTCGGAGGAGGACTGCAGGGCGCGGCGCGCCATGGTGGAGCGCAGCACCATGGCTTTGCCGTTGAACATGCTGTTGGCGGCCAGGCCCAAACCCGCCAGGAGGGAAAACAGGGTGCCGAACGGCACTTTGGAAGAGGCGCCCTGGCGTTGAGCCTCGTAGAAGCCGTCCGAATTCATCTCCATCCGCGGCTGGCTCGACGGGTTGAAGTTGAAGTAAAAATAGTCGAAGCCCAGGCCGAGCAGCAGGAAAAAAGCCACGAAGGCGGCCAGTATAACGGCCGTCGTCCGCCTGTTGGAAGCCTGCTGCTCGTATATATTCATGCGTTATGCCGGGCGGCGCTGCGCCGCCCGGGCCCGGGACCGCTTATATCGCCAGATTGACCTTCGGGTTCTGCCGCTCGGGGGAATCGGCCGGGAGCTCCCACAGCGCCGACAGGGTAAAGCCGAGCATGGAGGCGAACATATTGGTCGGGAACACCTGCTGCTTGGTGTTGAACTTGGTGACCACGTCGTTGTAGAACTGGCGCGAGAAGCTGATCTGGTTCTCGGTGTGGGTCAGCTCCTCCATCAGCGTGCGTACGGCCTCGTTGGCCTTCAGGTTGGGATAGTTCTCGGAGAGGGCGATGAGCCGGCCCAGGGCCTGGGTCAGCATGCCTTCCTTGGCCAGGATGTCGCCGGTGTTGCCGCCCTGCCCGGCGGAAACCGCCGCGGTCCGGGCCTGGATCACGCGCTCGAGGGTCTCCCGCTCGAACTTCATCTCGCCCTTGACCGATTCCACCAGGTTGGGGATCAGGTCGTGGCGGCGCTTGAGCTGCACGTCGATCTGCCTGAAAGCGTTGGCCACCTGGTTGCGCAGGCCCACCAGGCTGTTGAACATCACCACCACCCAGGCGGCTACCGCAAGAAGTACTATCGCTAATATCGTCATTTTTCCTCCCTTATTTTCTTCCGCTTAATTAGTCCTGGTCAGGATCTCGCAGCCGGTTTTGGTGACCAGCACCGAATCCTCTATGCGCACGCCGAACCTGCCGTGCAGGTAAATGCCCGGCTCCACGGTCACGGCCATGCCGGCGCGCAGCACGGCCTGCGAGGGCGCGTTGACCCGCGGGAATTCGTGGATCTCCAGCCCCACGCCGTGGCCGGTGCCGTGGGTGAAGTACTGCCCGTAGCCCGCGTCCACTATCAGGCCGCGGGCGGCGGCGTCCACCGCGTTGGCGTTAACGCCGGCCCTCACGGCGGCGAGCCCCGCCTTGTGCGCGGCGGCCACGATGGCGTAGACCTTCTTGAAATCCTCCGGCGCGCGGCCGTGGAACCAGGTGCGGGTGATGTCAGAGCAGTAATGGCCGTAGAGGCAGCCGTAATCCAGCAGCACGGCCTCGTTGTTCTTCAGCCGCCGCTCGGAGGTGGCGTGGTGCGGCTTGGCCGAGTTGGGCCCGAAAGCCACTATCATGTCGAAGGACGGGCCCTTGGCGCCCATGGCCTGCATCACGTCCTCGAGTTCGCGGTAAACGGACATTTCCGTGCGGCCGGTCTTTATGCGGGGGCGCACCAGGCCGAAAGCTTTGGCGGCGATGCGGCAGGACTTGCGCAGCGCCTCTATTTCCTCCCCCTCCTTCACGGCGCGCAGCGCCCCGGTGAGGCCGTTATGTTCCAGCGCGCCGCCCTTGCGCCAGGCGGAGCCGCGGGAGTAGGTCTCGGCATCGGGTTCGAAGGCGAACCGCTTAAGCTTCAGCTCCTTGGCTTTAGCCAGGGCGCGGCCGGCCCGGTCCAGGTCTTCCGCCACCGGCGCCGCAAAAGTTACGGTCTCCTTGAACTGCTCCACGAACATCCGGGGCATAAAGACCCAGGCGCCGGCGCGGGTGACCAGCATGACGCAGTCGTCGAGGTGGAAGCCGGTGAAATAGCCGATCTCCAGCGTGCGGCCCAGCAACAGGCCGTCCAGGCGGTGCTGTTTGAGCAGGAGCTGCAGGTCCTTGATGCGTTTGGCGTGAATGTTCATAAGTATAGCCCTGAAAACGAAAAGTACCGCCGGCCGGGCCGGAGGCATGGTAATTATACTATTTTTGATATCAAGGACGGAGCGTTCAGGCGCCGGCGAGCTGCCCGGCCAGGGCCGCGAACTGGGGCAGCGACAGCTCCTGGGCCCGCACGGTCGGCTTGAGGCCGGCCTTCTCCACGGCCGCGGCGGCCTTGGCCTTCTCCACGCCGCAGAGGGCCAGGGAATTTATCAGGGTCTTGCGGCGGTGAGAAAAAGCTTTCCGCGCCAGGGCCCGGAACCGCTCCTCCTCCACCGGCGAAGAGAAGAAAGCCCGGGGCTTGAACAGCAGCACCGAGGAATCCACGGCCGGCACCGGCTTGAAACTGCCGGCCTTTACGTCGAGCAGCAGCTCCACGGAAGCGCGGGCGGCGGTGATGAGCGACAGGTAGCCGTGGTCGTGGTCGCCCGGGGCGGCCGTAAGCTTGCGGGCCACTTCCCGCTGGAACATGAAAACCGCGATGGAAAAACCGCCGAAGAACAGCGTTTTCTCCAGGATGGGCGTGGCGCACTCGTAGGGCAGGTTGCCTATAAAGGCGGCGCGGCCCGGGCCGGCCAGCGCAGCCAGGTCGGCCGCCAGAAAATCCGCGTTCACCACGTTCAGGCCGGGAAATTTGGCCTTCAGGTCCGGCACCAGCCGCGGGTCTATCTCTACCGCGGTCAGGCGGGAGCCGTACTTCGGAAAAAGAAAAGTGGTCAGCGCCCCGCCGCCGGGGCCTATCTCTATGACGCGGTCGAACTCCCCCCCGGAGAGACCTTCCGCTATGCGGGCGCAGATGCCCGCGTCGGCTAAAAAGACCTGGCTGTAGCGCGGCATCAGTTGAGGGTCTCCAGTTTGAGCTTTATTTCCTCGCCGAGCTTCCAGACGTCGCCGGCGCCGAGCGTCAGGAACACGTCCCCGGGCTTCAGCTCCTTCATCAGTTCCAGCGGACCGGGGAAAGCGGCGGCGCGGGCCTTGTGCCTGAGCAGCTGCTTTAAGATGAGGCCGGAATTTACGCCGGGCAGGGGCTTCTCTCCCGCCGCGTAGACCGGGGCCACGTAGACCCTGTCGGCGCAAGCGAAGGCGCGGCCGAAATCCTTGTACAGCAGCGCGGTGCGGGTGTAGCGGTGCGGCTGAAAAAGCACCACCAGGCGCCGGCCCGGGAAAAGCCCGCGCGCGGCCTCCAGCGTGGCCTTCACCTCGGTAGGGTGATGGCCGTAGTCGTCCACGAATTCCACCCCTTCGGCCGCGCCCAGCCTGTCCATGCGGCGCTTCACGCCGGCAAAGCTCCAAAGGCCGGCGGCCAGTTTCTTGAAGTCGAAGCCCAGGTAACAGCCGGCGGCCAGGGCCAGCAGGGAGTTGCGCACGTTGTGCGCCCCGCCGAGCCGCAGCCGCACCGGCCCCATCCTCCGGCCTTTATAGAAAGCGGTGTAGGCGGCGCCGGCCGCGCCGAATTTAACGTCGCGGGCCGTCCAGTCCGCGCCCGGGGTCAGGCCGCAGGTCAGGTGGGGCGCCTTAAGCCCGGGCAGCAGCTCCCGTATCCCGGGGTCGTCGGAACAGAGCACCGCCATGCCGTAGAACGGCACCTTGGCGAGGTGGGCGCGGAAAGCCGCCTTGAGGGTTTCCATGTTCCCGTAATGGTCCAGGTGGTCGGAGTCTATGTTGGTGACGCAGGTGACGAGCGGCGAGAAATAGAGGAAGGAGCCGTCGGACTCGTCGGCTTCGGCCACCAGGTATTCGCTGCGGCCGAGCTTCAGGTTGGAGCCGGCGCCCTTAACTATGCCGCCCACCACGGCGGTGGCGTCGGCGCCGGCGGCCTCCAGGGCCGCGGCCGTCATGGAAGTGGTGGTGGTCTTGCCGTGCGTGCCGGCCACCGTAATGGTCTTTTTAAGTTCGGCCAGCGCGGACAGCATCAGCGCGCGCTGCACCACGGGCACGCCCAGCCGGAAAGCCTCCCGCAGCTCGGGGTTGTCGGGCTTTATCGCTGAACTGACTACCACTACGTCGGGCGAGCGCAGGGCGCGCGGCGAGTGGCCGATATGGAGCTCCGCCCCCTCCCTGGCCAGGGCCCGGGTTATCTCCGACTCCCTGGCGTCGGACCCGGAGACGCGGTAGCCGAGGCCGAGCATCAGACGGGCGATGCCGCTCATGCCGATGCCGCCTATCCCGATAAAATGGGCTTTCTTTAAATTGTCCAGCGAAAGGTCGCCTGCGTATTTCATCTTCCGTTCTCCATCAGTCTTACTTTGTAGTCCAGCCAGGCCCGGGAGGCGGCCACGGCCTCCGCCCAGGTCTCCGCGGAAAGTTCAAGTATAGCAGTATCGGCCATCCGCCCGAAAGCGTCCTCGAAAGCCGCCGCCCCTCTGCGGTAAAAGACCAGGCAGGGCGCGCCGGAGAAGAGCAGTTCCACGGCCTTGGCGCTGAACCTGGCCGAGCGCGCGGCCATCGGGCCCAGCTCGTCGAACAGCAGGATCTTCCCGGCGGCGGAGGCCGCCTCCAGCGCCGGGAGGGCGACGCGTTCCAAGGCGGCCGGGTTGAGGCCGTACTTGTTAAAAGCTTCAGCCGACACGATGCTGCGCGACGCCAGCGTCTCGCGCCCGCCGCCCAGCGCCTCTACGTCGAAGCCGTCCCTGGCGGCGCCGGCGCGGCGTTCCAGCGTGCGGAAGCCGCCCAGCCAGCGCCCGTAATCGGCGGCCAGCCGCGCGCTCAGGCGCTCTTTCAGGGCGCAATCGCTGAAACCGAAAACCAGCCGCACGGCGGCCGGCAGGCGCGCGTCCGTCATCGCGCCCCCCCCTGCAGCCAGCCCTTGTTGGCGGCGGCGATCTTGTTGCCCGGGTCCAGCCGGAGGGCTTGCGCGTATTCGGCGAGGGCCTTCTCCTCGGAGCCGGCCTCCACCCACGCCGCCCCGCGGCCGAGGGCGTCCAGCGCCCCGGCTCCTGAAAATTCCTCCAGGGCGGCGCCGTGCTCGCCGAGCAACAGGTAACCCAGGCCCTTGAGCGGGCCCAGGCCGCCCAGGTCGGAACCTTCCAGTTCTTCCATGGCCTCGGCGGCGTTGTCCAGCCAGGAGTCGCCCATCACCCAGAGGCCCATGTCGTTGCCGACGTCGCGCGGCTTGTAGAGGGCCTTGTTGGCGGCGTCCTTGCGGCCCGAGGGCGCCGAGGTTTCGATATTAAAATTCAGGCGGGCGTCGCTGCCGCCCGACACGCCCTTGACCAGCTTTTCCGCCTCGGCGGCTATCTCGTCGGCGCGCCGGGCCCGCTCCGCCGCGGGCGCGGCCGGCAGGAAATATTCGCGCTTGGTGTAGCTGACGCGGGGCCGGCGGAAAGCGGTCTCCAGGCTGCCCTTCAGCTTTTCCGCGCTCCCGGCCTGCAGGGTGGTTTTGGGAGTTTCCAGCAGCTCCACGGTAACCCGGGCGTCCTGGTCCGGAGGGATCTTCCTCAGGGCCGAGAACAGCGGGCTTTCGCGCCCGGGCTCGGGGGCGGCGGGGCGCCCGGCGTAGGCCAGCGCCATGGAAATGCCGCCCTTCTCGTTGACCGGGGCCAGCAGGAAGGCCCGCTCCAGGATGGCAGGGATCTCTTTGGCCTTCCCGGCTTTTTTCAGCGCCCAGCCCAGGCGGAACCTGGCCACGGAATCTCCCGGCTTTATGGCGACGGCGCGGCGGTACAGTTTGACCGCCTCGGCCAGCCGCCCCTCGCGCTCCCGCAGCACGGCGAGCTCCAGCACGGCGTCCTCGTACTCCGGAAAAAGAGAGACGGCCTTCTCCAGCTGCACCGCGGCCTGCTCGTAGCGGCCCAGGCGGGCGTAGAACATGCCGAGCTGGTAGCGGTAGAGCGGGCTGCCGGGTTCCAGCGCCGCGGCCGCCCTGAAATAATCCAGCGCGCGGGCCGGCTCGCCCAGCGCGTGGTAGACCGAGCCGGCGTTCATGCGCACGTCGGAGCGGGACGGGTCCAGGCGCTCCGACTGCAGGAAATCCGCGAGGGCTTCCTTATACTGCCCGTCCCGCGCGCGCACGATGCCGCGCAGCTGGTAGGCCATGGAGCTCTTCGGGTCCAGCCGCAGCGCGGCCTCGAACTCGTCGAGCGCCTTGGCCGGCTCGCCCAGCCAGTACAGCGCCGAGCCGTACAGCAGGCGGGGCCAGGGGCTTTCCGGGCTCTTCTGGGCGGCCTTGAAAAATTCGTCGGCGGCGGCGGCGTAATCCTGGGCCTCCATCAGGCCGTAGCCGCGCTTCAGGTTGACCGCGCTCTGCTCTTCCATGATGCGGTCCCACACGGTCCTGGAGCCGGGCGGGGCGGAAGCGGCGGAGGCGGCCGGGGAGGCCGCCGCGAGCAGCAGCGCCGCGGCGGTCGCGGCCTGCGTGATGATCGCTTTGATGCGCATGATGAAGGGGGTGGCGGTTACTCTTTCTCTACGGTGATCTTGCGCGGGGTGCTGAACTTGCCTTCGAAACCCAGCAGGTCCACTAGCGCCACGCGCATGTAGTAGTCGCCGGCCGGGATGCGGCCGTTGAGGTTTATGGTCTCAAAGGCGTCGTAGGTTTTGTCCAGCGCCAGCGTGGTGAAGGCCTGGGTTTTGGAGACCTGCAGGTGGTAGCTGGCCACCGGGTTGGCCACGGAGATCATCTTCACGATCTCGTTGGCGTCGATATTCTTGTCGTCGATATTGCCGGTCTTCGGCATGTTCTTCGTAAGGTCTTTGTCGCCGGGCAGGGCCGCGTTGGCGCCGGGGGTTTTGCCGGTCTTCAGGTTGCCCAGGGAGATCTTCCCGCCCTCGCTGCGCAGCTGCGGGCCGGAGGAGGCAGTAAGGGTGGTCTGGGCTCCGTCGAGCTGCGGCAGGGGCGGCAGCTTGACCGGCTCGGAGGGCGGCATGTCCATCTTCACCTCGGCGGCGAAACCGGCCTGCACCTCCACGGTCTTGCCCTGCGCCTCCACGTCGGCCTTGCCCTTATAGACCTGCACCAGCGTGGTCAGGTCGTCCTTGAGCTTGGCGCCGAATTCTGTGTCCTTGGTCTTCGGGGTGATCCTGGCGGAGGCGGTGACCACGCGCGAGCGCAGGCCGCGCAGTTCGCCGGCCAGCAGCTCCACGTCGGTATTCTTCTTGCCGGGCGGGCGCAGCACGGCGATGGAATTGGGAAAAAGGTTTAGCACCTCGCCGGTATAGAACCGGATGTCGGCGCGGGCGTCCACCTTGGTGCGCACGGTGTCGCTCTTGAAGAGGTCCATTTTGGACGCGACGCCCCGCCAGTCGGGGGCGCCGGTGCGGCGGAACATGACCTCGTTGACGAAATAGACCAGCTTGGCGGCCCGGAACTGCTCTTTGATCAGGTTCACGGGGACCTTGAGCGCCATGCCCGGCAGCGCTATCGACGGGTCCGCCGCCGGCAGCCTGTTGTATTTAAGGATCTCCCCCCATTTCCTGGGGTCCTTGAGGTAGGTGTTGGAGATGCTCCAGAGCGTGTCGCCGGGCTTGACGATGATGGTCTGCAGCTCCTCGGCGGGAGTGGCCGCCACGGGCGAGAACAACAGCAGCAGCGCGGAAATCAGACGCCTCATGCGGCCTCCTTGACCACCACTTTACCCGACTCGTCCTTGCCCAGGTTCTTGGGGAAGGAGAACATGAATTTGGCGCCGTGGCCGAACTCGGATTCCACCCAGACCTTCCCCAGGTGGGCCGAAGCCACGAATTTGCAGATGGTCAGGCCGATGCCGGTGCCGCCGGCCTTCTGGCCTTTCACCTGCTCGAACTTCTCGAAAACCTTGGAGAGGTATTCCTGCGGGATGCCGTCGCCGGTGTCCCGCACCCAGCCCGTCACGGTGGCGCCGGTGTCGGCCACGCCGGCCGTTATGGTGCCGTTCTCCGGAGTGAACTTTATGGCGTTGCCGATCAGGTTGGTGAACATGCGCTCCATCAGGCCGGAGTCGGCGTTGACCAGGAGATTCTCCTCGCCCTCGAGCTCGAAATGGATGTTCTTGCGCTGGCCCAGCGACTCGAGCAGCGAGGTCACCCTGGAGGCGACCTCCCGCAGGTTGACGGGCGCGATGGAGATCTCCATCTTGCCGGCCTCCATCTTGGCCGAGTCCAGGATATTGTTGATCATGCCGAGCAGGCGGAACGAGGCGCGGTCGATGGAGACCAGCATCTTCTTCTGGGACTCGTTGATGGGGCCGGGGATGCCCTTGAGCATGAACTCCACGAAGCCCTTGATGGCGCCCATGGGGTTGCGCAGGTCGTGCGTGATGGAGTGGAGGAACTCGTCTTTTATGCGGGCCAGTTCCTTGTCGAGCGTGATGTCGTTGAAGCCGATCAGCCGGCCGAAAGGTTCCGGGTGGCCGGGCGCGGTGATGGGGGCGGCGAAGCACCTGAAGAAGCGGTGAGAGGTCTCCTGCGAGAGCTCGATCTCCCTGAAATAGTTCTCTTTCTTGCTGCCGAACACGTCGAGCACCGGCTCCTTGATCGCCTCGGCGGGGATCAGGCTCTCCAGCGCCCGGCCCTCCACCGGCGCGTCGTTCGGGATGCCCAGCACGGAGCGGGCCGTGCGGTTGGCCACCTGCACGCGGCCGGCCATGTCCGTCATGAGAATTCCGTCCTCGGTGGAGAAGAGGATGGCTTCGGTGTTCTTCTGCTCGCGGATGATGCGGTCCACCTGCATGTCGGAATAGGATTTCAGCTGCGCGGTCATCTTGTTGAAAGTCTCGGCCAGGTCGGCGAGCTCGTCGGTGGTATGCACTTCGGCTTTGCGCGAGAAATCCCCGGCGGCCACGTACTCGGCGGCGCGGGTGAGCACGGTGATGGGCTTGGAAAGGCTGCGGCTGAAGTACCAGGCCGCGGCCACGGTGAGCACCAGGAACAGCAGCACCACGTAGATGGCCTGCCGCTCCATGAACATGGCGTATTTATAGGCCTCGCTGCGGGGCTGCACCACCACCACGGCGCCGCCTAGTTCCACTATCGGGGAATTGGCGGCCAGCAGTTCGCGCCCGGCCGAGTTGCGGATCTCGGAGGAGCCGGAGGAGAGAGATTTGACCGCGTTGACGGAGAACTCCCAGGCGGCGGCCTCGGCGGCCGCCTCGGCGGGCAGGTCTGCCGGCCAGGCGAGCGGCTTGCCGGCGGCGTCGAGCACGACGGGAAAACCTTCCGCCCCGACGCGCTTAAGGTCGAGGGAAGCTATGAAGGCCGGGAGATCCAGCTCCGAGCGCAGGACCATGTCCTTGCCGAAAGGGTAGTACAGCACGGCGAACCTGGTGGCGTCGTCCACCGAGACGTGGCGGGCGCCTTTCCTGGCGGCCTTGAAGCCATCCGTAGCGGCGTATTTCTTAAGCCCTTCCTCCGCCCCGCCGTAGGGAGAGAGCATCTTTATGAGCTCGGCCCCGTCCTTGGAAAGCACCGAGATCTGCTTTATGTTCTGGCGGGTCTCCAGCAGGGCCGACAGCATGGTCTGCTTGTTCTCCCAGTCCATCTGCAGCATGGCGGCCATGGACGCGCGGAGCCCCAGGTCGGCGCTCCTGACATAGGTATTTATTTCGGAGGCGAGTTTGTCGGCGGAGGTCTGGTGCAGCTCCATCAGGGCGTTTATAACCCCGGTCTGGCCGAGGTTTATGAGCCGCAGGCCGAGCAGGGTCATCGGCAGGACCGAGACCAGGACCAGCACGGCCACGAACTTATAGAGCAGCCTGAACCTTATGGATTTCACGATTTGTAATTATACCATTCTTGGCGCGGTAACAGCCGGGGCCGCGCGGGTTAAAGTTTAGTCAGCAGCGGCGCTATGCCGGCCAGCGCCCTGGCGCGGTGGCTGAGAACGTTCTTCTGCGCGGAGGAAAGTTCGGCGAGAGTACCCGGCCCGGCCCCGACCTCGAACAGCGGGTCGTAGCCGAAACCGTTGGCGCCGCTGGGCGCGGCGGCTATCCTGCCCTCCAGGGTGCCGCGGGCCAGCGATACTTCTCCGTCGGGGGAGGCCAGCGCCACCACGCAGGCGAACCGGGCGGAACGCTTTTCCGGCGGCACCCCGGCGAGCCTGGCCAGCAGCAGCGCGTTGTTCTCGGCGGCCCCGGCGGTCTCCCCCGCAAAGCGGGCCGAGCGCACCCCCGGCGCGCCGCCCAGCGCGTCCACCTCCAGGCCGGTATCGTCGGCCAGGGCCCAGAGGCCGGTGAACCGGGCGGCCGCCAGGGCTTTCTTTGAAGCGTTCTCCTCCAGCGTCGCCCCGTCCTCCTGCGCCGGCTCGGCCCCGGGGAATTCGGCGAGGGCCCGCAGGCGCAGCGCGGGAAGTATGGCCTGGATCTCTTCGAGTTTATGGCGGTTAAAAGTCGCTATGACCAGTTCTTTTTCCATGAGGCTCCCGGGGGTAAAAAACGCGCTGAAATATATTAAAATATAGGCGTGGCCGATAACCCGGTAAATCTTAACATTTTTGACGGCGCGCCGCCCCTGCTGCGGGACGCCCTGCCGCGCTTCGCGGGCCTGACCGAACTGGCCATCCCGGTGACGCCGGAGGCCGCCGGGGGCGCCACGCTTTACACGGTGCCGCCCTTCAGCGAGGGCGGCCTGGATTTCCTGCCCGCGTTCACTTCCGACAGCCTGGTCACCCCGCCTTTCATACGCCAGCCGGCACAGGCCGCGGCGCTGCTGTTCTTTCACGCCCCGTCGCACGAACATTTTGTTTTTAACCCGGCGAGCCCGAGGGCGCGCAGCCCGCTGGCCCCCCTTAAAGCCACGCGCAGGGACCTGTCCCTGCTGGCCGGCTTCCTGAAGACCGGGGACAGGGCTGCCGGGGGCGACCCGGGCAGGCTGGCCGCCGGGGAATACGGCCTCGGCAACCTGCACGCCGCCCATTATCTCTACGACCTGGCGGTGGCGCGCAGCCCCGGTTCGCGGGCCCGCTTCGCCCTCGGCGCCGTGCTGGTGGAGCTGGGCCTGCTGCAGGAGGCTTACGATTTTCTGAAGTCGGACTCCGACCCGGAGGCCAGGCTCTGCCTGGCGGTGATACACCGCAAGACCGGCGACCTGCCGCGGGCCAGGGAGATCCTGGCTTCCCTCGGCAAGGGCACCGCTCTCGACGAGCGGGCGGCGGTGGAGAACGCCTGGCTGGACCTGGAAGCCTTGCCCGAGGACGCGGAAAAAGCCTTCCAGCGCCTTTCCTCCTCTTCTTTCGACAAGACCGAGGCCCTCTCCGGCCTGGGCGCGGCCATGGCGAAGAACGCCTTCCGCACCAAGGACAAGGGCCGCCTGGCGGCGGCGGCCTCCGCGCTGCGCTCGGCCCTGGTGTCCCCCTCGCCGGCCTCCTACCGCATCTTTTTCCAGTTGGGCAGCATCTACTTCCGCTCCGGCGACATGCCGCAGGCCGAGGCCTGCTACCGACGCTCGGCCGCCCTGTTCCCGGCGGTGCAGGCCCTGGCCAACCTGGCGCTCACGCTGCTGAAGGCCGGCAAATTACAGGAGGCCGCGCAGGTAACTTCCCAGGTGGCCCTCACCGATATCAATTCAGCCCGGCGCCTGGCCGCAGAATTCCCCAAAGACAAGCAGGCAGAGCTGTTCCAGCCGCCGCCGGAGCCGCAGCAGCCGGAGCCCAAGGCGGAACCGGCCGAATACTCCGCCCTGGGGAGCATGAGGGAGGTAACGCCGGAGATTCCCGCCGCGTTCCGCAAGCCGCAGCCCTCCCCCTCCGTTAGCTCCGCCGGCCCCGCCCCTGCCGCCGCGCCGGCCCCCGCGCCGCAGCCGGCAGCCGAAGCCCCGGCCGAGCCGCCGCCTTCGGGCGGCCTTGAAAGTTCCGGGGCGGGCTACCAGTTCATAAACCCCGCCGCGCCCGCCGCCGGCCTGGCGCCGGCGCAGCCGCGCGACTCTTCTGTCTCCGGCAGAAAGCCGGGTTCCGGGCCGGGCGCCAGGCCGCAGGCGCAGACCCCGGCCCCGGCGCGCGAAGTAAAGTTCGAGACCCTGCGCGACGTGATGGCCTCCCCCTCCGCGCCTACCGAGGAGGACAGCCGCAAGGACGAATTTATCTCCAGGGCTTTCAAGCTGGCCTCGGCCCTGGAGGACGAATTCGGCAAGAAGATCTATTTCAACCTCGACGGCCTCAACGAAGTGGAGCGCAAGCTGCGGCTCACCTTCCTCAAGGAGAACAGCAACCCGCAGCGCAACATTGAAGCGGTCAAGGACAGCGCCGCCTTCCTCTGCTACTTCCTGCAGGAGCGCCACAAGGGGCGCCTGGTGAAGATGCCGGACTTCGACCCGTGGGGCTGGCCCATGGTGATAGAGCGCCCCGGGATAAAGGTCACCACCTACCCGGTACAGCGCACCTGGCGCCTGCTCTGGCAGGAAACCGTGCCGGAGCCCGGCTGGCTGACCAAATATTTCGAATGGGTGTCCGGGCGCATCGCCGGCTCCGAGCCCCCCGCGTCCGGCGCCAAGGCGGCCAAGAACAGGATAACCAGCCACCCGGAAAGGATCGCCGACGCCCAGACGGAACACCGCAGGATGATGATCCTCGCCTCCTCCCTCTCCGAAACCTCGAATATAGAGATCGCCCGCTCGGGCGTGGCGAAGCTGGAAAAAGCCATAAGGGCGGGCTTCAAACCCGACATCCCGCCCACGGCCGACGGCTGGAAACTGCTGCGCTGCTACGGCCACGTGCTGGCCGCCATAGCGGAGAGGGATTTCAAGGCCGCCTGGTACAACGTGGACGGCGAGGACGGCGGCTGGTCCATGCAGCTGCCGTGGAAAACCCTTATCTTCCCGCTGGGCAAGGTCTACAAGACCGCCTCTTCAGGCGGGGACCTGGAAGCCTGGTACGAGGCGCTGCTCACCGAGAAGCTGCGCTACCAGCCCGGGCCCAGATAGGCCTAGGACTTTAGACCTTGTTTAAAGGCGCTTTTTCAGTAATAATTCTTTAGGTAGCCGCATACTTTCGACCCCAGGAGACTAAATGCTGCTTTCACTGCTCGCCTCCCTGCTTCTAGCCCCGGCCTTCGCAGGCCCCGCATTGGACTCCCTTTCCCTCGGCGCTCCCGCCCCGGCAGCCGCACCCGAACCCGCCCGCCCCCCCTTACGCGAATGGACCGTGCTGGTCTACATGAACGGCAAGAGCAACATAGAGCCTTTCGCCCTGGGCGACCTGAACCGTTTTGAGACCGTGGGCTCCTCGGAGAAAGTGGCCATCGTGGCCGAAATAGGCCGTTCCAAAGGCCTGGACAACGACACCACGGCGGACGGGGACTGGGCCGGCGTGCGCCGCTACTACGTCACCAAAGACGCCGACCTGGAACACATCGCCTCCCCGCTGCTGGCGGACCTGGGCAACCCGGACATGGGCGACTGGCGCCAGGCCGCGGCGTTCCTGAAATGGGGCAAGGCCGCCTACCCGGCGAAAAAATATGTTTTTGTGATCTGGGACCACGGCTGGGGCTGGCTGGACCCGGTGAAGCCCGGCCAGGGCCCCGACGAAGGGAAATCCATCTCGCACGATTTTGTGACCGGCAACTATATCGGCACCCGGCAGATGGGCAGCATTTTCAAGGAAGCCGGCAAGGTGGACATGTACGTTTCCATGGCCTGCTTCATGCAGATGGCCGAGGTGGCCTACGAGATAAAGGACGGCGCGGACGTGATAGTGGGCGCCGAGGAAGTGATACAGCTGCCCGGCCTGAACTGGGAGAGCTTCCTGGCCCTGCTCAAGGCCGACCCCTCGGCCGGCGCCGAGAAGGCTGGCGTCTTCATGGTGGACACTTTTAAGGAAATGTATTCCCGCCCCGACATGCTGGAACTGCTGGCGCAGGGCGGCTACGGCACGCAGCTGTCGGCCATACGCGGGGCCAAGATGCGCGGCCTCGCGGCGAAGATAAAGAACTGGTACACGCTGGCCATGGCGGCGGGCGACCGGGCCGCGCTGGCCAGGGCGAAGACGGAGGTGGTGCGCTTCGAGATAGGCGACCCCGCTACCGACCCCGACAAGCAGATAGCTTTTTACGGAGACCTGTCGCATTTCGTCGACCTGGCCGCTAGCCACGCCGACCGGTCCCGCCCGGGCTACGCGGCCGCGCGAGCGGCGGGCGAGCGGCTCAACAAGTTCATAGCGGACGAGCTGGTCATCAAGAACGCGTCTATTGGCCGTGACCGCACCGGCAAGGATTTCTCGGCCGTAAAGGGCCTGGCCATCAACATCCCCGGCCGGCCCGGCACGCTGATAGAGTACTATCCCACCTACGAAAAGCTCCTCTTCGCCCAGGACAGCGGCTGGGGCGTTTTTACGAAGTACCTGGAAGCCTCGAACTAGGGCCTTTCCTTATATAATGGGCAAACCACCGGAAGCCGGCAGCAGTTTCGGGCCGGCTTTTTCCCTTTTGGACGCTGGGCAGCGGCGCGCCCTGTCGGCCTATTACGCCTTCGCCAGGGAGGTCGACGACATAGCCGACGCCCCGGCCCTGCCGGCCGGGGAGAAGGCGCTGCGCCTGGCCGCCTGGCGCCCGGCCGTGGACAGGATCTTCGCCGGCGCGCCGCAGGGGCCGCTGGAAACGGACCTGGCCGCCGCGGCGCGGGAATTCCCCCTCGAACCAGAACATTTCCTGCTGGTGCTCGACGGCGTCGGCCTGGACCTTTCAAAAAGTTCCTACGCCACCTTCGGGGAGCTGGAGCGCTACATGTACGGCGTGGCCGCCGCGGTGGGGCTGGCCTGCCTGGCCGTCTTCCGCTACACGGCGCCCCGCGCGGGGGAGCTGGCCGCAAAGCTGGGCTACGCGGTGCAGCTGACCAACATCCTGCGGGACGCCGCCGAGGACCACGCCGCCGGCCGGGTGTACCTCCCGGCGGAGGACCTGGCCCGCTTCGGTTGCGCCCCGGCGGACCTGGGCGGTTCCAATTACACTCCCAATTTTATAGAATTGATGAAATTCGAGGCCGCGAGGGCGGAAGGGTTCTACGCCGAGGCGCTGGCCCTGGCCGACCCGGCCGCGAAGCGGCAGCTGGCCCCCGCGCTGGCCATGGCCCGCCTGTACCGGGGCCTGCTCGCCAAGCTCGGCCGGCGGGATTTCCGGATAAAGGAAGGGCGCATCCGCCTGACCGGGCCGGAGAAAGCCCGGGCGCTGCTGAAGGCCTGGCTGGACTACCTCAAGCTCTGACGGAGACACTATGCTTAAATCGGACTCCTGGATACGGGAAATGTGCAGGAAGCGCAAGATGAT
Organism: Elusimicrobia bacterium GWB2_63_22; assembly: GCA_001799735.1. Taxonomy (GTDB): domain Bacteria; phylum Elusimicrobiota; class Elusimicrobia; order Elusimicrobiales; family UBA9959; genus UBA9959. Next base: position 22,396 of record MGUA01000026.1, read on the forward strand.
AGCCCCTTTCGTGGAGGGCCTCGTGGCCAGGGGCAAGGTCTCCTACGGCCTGTCCTCCTACGGCTACGACATCCGCGTTTCCGACGAGTACAAGGTCTTCACCGACGTGCACAACTGCGTGGTGGACCCCAAGGATTTCAACGACAAGTCCTTCGTCGACATCAAGGCCCCGTACTGCATCGTGCCGGCGCATTCCTTCGCCCTGGCCCGCTCCGTGGAATATTTCAAGATCCCCCGCGGCGTCATCGGGCTCTGCATCGGCAAGAGCACCTACGCCCGCTGCGGCATAGTGGTCAACATCACCCCGCTGGAACCGGAATGGGAAGGGCACCTGACGCTGGAGATCTCCAACACCACCCCGCTGCCGGCCAAGATCTATTCTAACGAAGGCATAGCCCAGCTGGTCTTCCTGGGAGCCGAGGACGAGTGCGAAACCTCGTACAAGGACAGGAAGGGCAAGTACCAGGCGCAGCGCGGGGTAACACTGCCGCGCATACTGAAGAGAAGCAGGGCTTAAGCCGCAGGGGCAAGGGGGCCGCAGTTCCTTATGAAAGCAACTTTTCGTCGCGCTCTTTTGGCGGCGGCGCTCCTGGCCGCCATGTCCGGCCCGGCTGCCGCCGGCGACCCGCTTACCCGGGCCCGCGAGACGGCGGCCCTCGGCGATCCCGCCAAGGCCCTGTCCATAGCGATGGACGGGCTGAAGGCCGCCCCGGCCGACCGGGAACTTTTTCTTTACGCCGTAGAGATGCTGCCGGAAGCCCCGACGCCCCACGCCGGAGCCCTGGCGGCCGCCGCCGCGGCCAGGGTGCAAAAGAAAGACGAACATTACGCCTGGTACCTCGGCCTCTGCAAAGCGCTCAGGATCTCGGCTAAATCTCAGGAAGCCCTCTCCAACTGCAAAAAAGCGCTGGAACTGGAACCTACTGCCTACCCCGTGTACCGGGAATTAGGGCTTACCTACGCCGCCGCCGGCAATCCGCGCAAGGCGGCCGAAACCCTGGAGCAGGGCGTGGAGATCTCCTCGTCCGACTATAAAGCCCATTACAACCTGGGCCGCGTGCTGGAGCTGCGCGGCGACGGGGCGAGGGCCGCCCAGTCCTACTCCAGGGGCCTCTCCCTGACCATCCGCGCCCAAACCCCCGACTCGCAGTATTACCGCGCCCTGCTGAAGGCCGGCCTGCGGCGCTCCGGCAAACTGAAGGCCAAAGCGCAGCCGAAGCTCAAAGCCCCCGGGAAGACCGCGGCCAGAAAAGCGGCCGACCCGCGGCAGGCCGCGGCCTGCCTGGCCAAATTCCGGGAAGAATTCCTCAAGGACAACCTCGGCTCCGCGCTGGAGACCAGCGATGCCTGCGTAAGGCTTTCCCCTTCCGACCCGGAGCTGGCTTCGGAAAGGGCGCCCCTGATGGTGCGCGTCGGGAAATACGAGGAAGGGGTGCGGGAATACGAAAGGGCCGCCGTCCTTTACGGGCCCAACAATTCCATGTCCGCCTTCTGCAGGGTCAAGGCGGCCGAGACCTGGCTCAAGCTGCGCGAAACCACAAAAGCGCTGGCCCAGTACCGCCTCGCCCTGGCCGCCAGCCCCCAGGACCTCAATGCGCTTAAAGGCCTGGCGGAACTGCAGGAAAACCGCTCCGACAGCGCCGGCGCGCTGACGACTTACGAAGCGATCTTGAAGCTCGACCCGGGCAACGCCCGGGCCGGCGCGCGCAGGGACGAACTGAAGACCGCCCTGCTCAGCGACGACCAGATACTGGCCGAGCTGCACCTGCGGCAGGCGATAGACGAGCAGAAAACAGCCCTGCTGCCCGAGGACTCAAAACTGTTCAAAGCCATAAAGGCGGCAGAGCTGGGCGGGGCAGTGGACTACCTGAAGGCCAAGGTCCCTACGGCCAGGGGCATGACCGTGGAGAAAAAAACCGCCGCCGGGACGAAGATCCTGCTGACCGGGGCCGGGTACAAGGCTTACGTGTTCCACGCCAGCAAGGACGCGATAAAAGTTTTTGAGACCAGCGGCGTGGGCCTGCGCGAGATCTTCCAGCTGCGCGACCTGACCGGCGCCCCCGTTTTCGACCCCGCCGGCCGGCTGACCCCCGAGGGAGAAACGGTCTGGCGCACCGGCGCGGGCACGCAGAAGACCTGGCTGCTGCCGCATGAACCGGTGCAGGAGAGCCCGAAGGCCAGGGAAACCAGGCAGAAGATAGCCGCCCTGCAGGGGCGCGGCTACGAGGAGATCTCGGAGCCGGAATACCTGTGGCTGCTGAAAGTGACGCGCTGCCTGGAGATGACTCTCCAGAACGCGCCGGTCTCGGCCATCATACAGCTGGACGACGGCACCCGGCCGCGCTACATGATCTGCTACGATGAGAAAGCCGATTGCTCCAATCTCTGCAATAATAAGCTCCCCAGCTATATCGCGTCCTACCGCGCCAACAACACCACCGAAATCGAGAGCGACTATTCCACCGGTTTCTTCGGCCGCGGCGCGGTGAAGAAGCGCCGCTTCTGCGAGAACGGCGAGGTCTGGATGGGCGACATCGGGATCACGAAAGACAAAAACCCCTGCGCGGCGCCGCTCCCGTCCGCCCGCTGACAGCGCCTTTGCATCCGCCCGGGAAATTTTGTATCATAATATGACTATGACACAGAAAACTACTTTGCCTAAAGTCGACACCAACGAAAAGACCAGGAAATGGCATTTCCTGGACGCTTCCGACCAGGTGCTCGGCCGCCTTTCCACCAAGATCGCCGTGCTCCTGATGGGAAAGCACAAACGCGACTTCACCCCCAACATGGACTGCGGTGATTTCGTCGTCGTGACCAACACCGACAAGGTCCGCATAACCGGCAACAAGACCGAGGATAAGTTCTACTTCCGCCACTCCGGCTACGCCGGCGGCGCCAAGACCATCCCCTACAAGAGGCAGATGGAAAACGATTCCACCAAGGTGCTCGAGCTCGCCGTAAAGCGCATGCTTGACGACAACACCCTGCGCGGCAAGCGCATGAAGCGCCTGCGCATCTTCTCCGGCGCGCAGACCCAGTTCCCCCTGCCCAAGGCCGCGAAGTAATAATCAAAGGAAACAGAAAACATGGAAAACAAAAATCTCATACTGGCCACCGGCCGCCGCAAGACCTCCGTGGCCCAGATCCGCATGTCCCAGGGCGGCGAAGGCAAGATCACCATCAACACCAAGACCCCCGAGGCCTACTTCGGCAACAACCCGAGGCTCCGCCACGAGATCGTCAGGCCTTTCGACCTCACCAAGGACCAGAAGTTCGACTGCGTGATCAAGGTTGACGGCGGCGGCGTCTCCAGCCAGGCCGGCGCCATCCGCCACGGCATAGCCCGCGCTATCGCCAGCCTGGGCGACAGCTTCCGCGCTTCCATGAAGAAGGCCGGGTTCCTTACCCGCGACTCCCGCATGGTCGAGCGCAAGAAGCCCGGTATGCCCAAAGCCCGCAAACGCTTCCAGTTCTCCAAGCGCTAAAACGCCTGGCGTACTGCCAACCGGGGGAGGCCCAAAGCCTCCCCCGGTTTTATTTTATCCCGAAGTTTGCCACCGGGTGAGGATATTGTTATTATTTATATATATGCGAAAACTGTGGCTTAAGGTGACGGACCGGCGGTTCAGGGCGGCCCTCGCCGCCGTGGAGCAGACCGGGGCCGCCCTCGGCGACCTGGAAGCCGCCCCGGCCTCCGCGCCGGTTTTTTTCAGGCCGCTCCGGGCGGCCCTGGCGGCCGCCGCGGCCTCCCCGTCCGGCCAGGCCTCGGCCCGGGCCAGGACGGCCGCCGAAGAGTTCGTGCTGCGCCTGGAAAGGGTGTTCGCCGACCTGGCCCTGCACAACACCCGCCCCGACGACGCCGTCCGGGAAGCCATGCTGCGCCTGCAGCGGGCCTGCGCCGCGGCCGGGAGCCTTGCCTCGCCGGGCCGCCGCGCCGCCGCCGCCGAACAGATCCGCGGCCTTTGCGCCGGCTCGCGCAAGGTGCTGGACCTGGCCCGCGGCGCGGCGGCCTCCGCCCCGGCAGATTTTCCGCAAAATCTCAAATTTAGTAGTATATACTCCGGGCTCGCCGACGCTACTGACGCCTTTGAGCGCTGCGCGGAAGCCCTCTTCAACGTATAGGAGCCCCCATGAAACAGCTGATAGCCGCCCTGATATTCCTCCTCCCCGGCGCCGCCTGGTCGCTGACCATCTCGGCGTACCACACCAGCGACGTGCACGGCTGGTATTTCTCCAGGCCGGCCAAGTGGGACAAGGCAAATTCCACCCGCACCATAGGCGGCTTCCCCGCGCTCTCCGCGCTGCTCAAGACCGAGAAGAACCCCTACATACTGCTGGACTCGGGCGACACCTTCCAGGGCACGCCAGAGGGCACCCTCACCAAGGGCCTGGCCACCGCCAAACTTATGAACCAGCTCGGCTATTCCGCCGCGCAAGTCGGCAACCACGACTACGACTACACCGAAGCCAACCTGAGGAGCGTGGCGGCGCAGTCCTCTTTCCCGTGGCTCGGCGCCAACGTCTACATAAAGGAAACTGGCGGGCAGACCGATTACCTCAAGCCTTACACCATCGTCGAGAAGGCCGGCAAGCGCATCGCCGTGATCGGCATCGCGGGCCGCCATACCGCCACCTCCACCCTGCCGCTCAACGTCAAGCACCTGGAGTTCCGCGACGAGGCGGCCGAGGCCGCGCGCTGGACGGAGGAAGTGAGGAAGAAAGAAAAGCCCGACGCCGTGATCCTGCTGGTGCACATGGGTTTCGGCGCCGACCTTTACGGCCAGGTGGAGATCTCCACCTGGACCTTCTCCGCGGAGAAGGCCGCCCTCGGCACCCTGGCCGTGGCCCGCGCCGCCAGGCCAGAAGTGCTGTTCGGCGGGCATAACCACGTCGGGCTGCAGAAAGGCCATTACGACAAGGAAAGCGGCACGCTGCTGATGGAAAGCTATTTCGGGCTCACCAGCGTGAGCCGGGTGGACATGGACTTCGACGACAAGACCGGCAAGTTCAAGAGCGCCACCGCCCGACTCATCCCCCTCTGGACGGACGTGACCGGCGAGGACCAGGCCGTGCTGGCGACCCTTAAGGTTTTCAGCGAGCAGGTGGACAAGGAGATGAGCGCGGTCATCAGCGAGAGCGCCGCGGACCTGGGCACCTCCAAGGCCGGGCTCGACTCGGGCATAGGCAACTGGTTCGCCGACGCCATGCGCCGCCAGTCCGGCGCCGACGTGGCCTTCCAGAACACCGCCGGCATCCGCGCCGAGCTTAAGAAGGGCGCGATACGCGTCCGCGATATTTTCCAGGTGATGCCTTTCGAGAACACCCTGGTGAAGCTTACTATGACGGGAGCCCAACTGAAGACCCTGATGGCCGACAACCTCAAGGGAGGCTTCTCCAAACTGCAGCTCTCCGGGCTCAAGGTCAGCTTCCGCAAGACGGAAAAAGGGCCGGCCGACATAAAGCTCGAGCGCAACGGCGCGGAGATAAAGCCGGAAGAGAAGCTCACCGTAGCCACCAACAATTATCTCACCACCGGCGGCACCGGCGGCGCCGTCTTCAACGAAGCCGAAAAATCCGACGACACCATGCTGCCGATCCGCGACCTGCTGATAAAAGACGTCAAAGAGCACCCGATCAAAGAGGCCCCGGAGGGCGGCCGGATAGTCCTGCTGGAATGAGCCGCGCCCCGGCCAGACACCTCCTGCCCGCCCTGCTGCTGCTGGGCTCGTGGGCCTGCGCCGGCAAGGACCAGGTGACGATCTTCGCCACCGGGCGCACCCAGGGCCGCATCGGCGCCGTCGACGACGGCGGCGGGCGGACCGGCGGGTTCGCGGTCTTTAAAAAGCTCTACGACTCGGAGCCCGGCCCCAAGCTGGCCGTGGACACAGGCAACTGGTTCTCAGCCGTGCCGGAAGGGTGGCTTACCCGCGGGCGTTCCACCCTGGACTGCCTTAACGCGGTGCCGTACGCCGCGGCCGCGGCCGGGCTGGAAGACCTGGCGCTTACTCCCGCGGAATTCCAGAAGCTGGCCGCCGGCTCCGCCGTGCCGATACTCGCCTCCAACCTGTACCTGAAGAGCAACAAGAAGCCCCCCTTCCTCCACAGCTGGCGCGTGGTGCAGGCCGGCGGGCGCAAGATAGGTTTTTTCTCGGCGGTGATACCTTCTCCCAAAAAAGCCAACCGCCCCCGCCACCTGCAGCATTACCGGCTCGAAAAAGAGACCTACGAGACGGAGAAGGCCATGAAGGCCCTCAAGGACGCCGGGGCTTCCGTGATAGTGATGCTGATGAGCGTGAACCCGAAGGAAGAGGCCGGCGAGGAGTTCTTCCGCGAGTTCGTCTCCAAAGTTTCGCGGGTGGACCTCATAATTACCGACGACCCGCAGGTCAGGAAGCCGTTCAGGGCCGGTAGAGCCTGGGTGGCCGGGGCCGGCCTTGAAATGAGGGAAGCGGCCAGGCTGACGCTGGACCTGGACAAGGCCACCGGCCGCCTCACCGGGGTAAAATGGAAAGCCGTGGAACTGCGGGCCGAAAAATACGGCCAGGACCAGGCCATGCTGAAGATCGTCACCAGGCATAAAGCTGCCGCGGCCGCCCACATGGGCCGGCGCATCGGCAGCCTCGCCGCCCCCCTGCCGCTGCGGGACGGGGTGGAAACCCCGGCCGCGGATTTCGCGGCGGACTGCATGCGCCGCTGGGCCAGGACTAACGCCGCCATCATACCGCTCTCCGAACCCGCGGCCGGTTTCTCCAGCGGCACGGTCACCGTCGGGGACCTGCGCAGGGCTTTCCCGCTTGATTCCAGCGTGGTCTTCGTCAAGATGCGCGGCGACGACCTGGAGCGCGTAATGGCCTCCATGCCGCCGTCCGACATCACCGTTTCCGGGCTGCGGCTGTTCCTGAAGGACGGGGTGTTTGAAAGGGCCGAATCCGAGAACGGGCCGCTGGCCGCCGGGCATATCTACCGGCTCGCCGTGCCGGACTCTATGACCGGGGACCGGGAACATTCCGTGCTCGCCAACGCCATGGAATTCGCCAACTCGCGCCGCTCGCTCCGGGAAGTAGTGAGCTGGTGCTTCTCGCGCCAGAACAGCATACCGCGGCCGGAAGGCCGCAGGATAGTGAGGGGCAACTGATGTTCGAAGCTTTAGCCGCTTATTTCGGAAAATGGTACGCCAGGCTGAAGGCCTTCTCCATGCTGGCCGGGGCCTGGGGTTTCCTGTTCAGCGTCAACTCCCTGATCGGGTTCCAGGCCGGCTTCGAGTATGACGACGGGCTCTCCTACTCCACGCCCGCCTTCAAGGCCGCGGAGAAGGACAAGCTGGAACCCGGCACCCCCGACTATTGGAACTCGGTGAACCGCTCTTACGCCCTGGAGCGGCTCAAGCCCGCGCCCTGGCTGGCCGCGTGGGCCCTCAAGGCGCTGGGCGTGAAGATCGCCGTCTTCTGCGACCGCGGGAGCGAGGGGGCAGACAGCCTGGAGGCCTCCTGGCGTAAGCTGGCGGACTATTTCTATTTCCCCGCTTCCGAGGACGCCAAGTACAAGGTCCTGGAGAAAAGGCGGTTCATCCTTTACGCCGGGGCGTCCGACTCCGGCATCATCCAGGCGCGGAAAGCCGGCGTGACCCCCCTGCGACTGCAGAAAAGCCACCGGTCCTCGCTGCCTTTCGCCTACACCCCCGGCAAATTCGGAGAACGCCAACTCCCGCTCTCCCGGTTCTGACCCCGCCGCATTGCCCGGAAGCCGGATAATTAATATAATATAGTTAATGGCGGATTGCATTTTCTGTAAGATAGCGGCCGGAGAAATAAACGCCAAGGTCGTTTATGATGACGCCGATATTGTGGCGTTCCTGGACCTGAATCCGCAAGCCCCGACCCACGCCCTTATAATCCCCCGCCGCCACATAGACCGGCTCACGGCGGCCGCGGACGGCGACACGGAGCTCCTGGGCAAGCTGCAGCTGGCCGCGGCCAAGGTGGCTAAAGTTTTAAAGGTGGAAGGCGCCTTCAGGCTGGTCACCAATAACGGCAAGGGCGCCGGCCAGTCGGTGGACCATCTCCACTATCACCTGCTCGGCGGCAGGAAGCTGATGTGGCCCCCGGGCTGAACAAGATTTAAGCTGCGTACCAAAAGGTGGTGATTAGCTTGGTATTTATAAAAGTCAGAGACGAAGAATCCATTGAAGAGGCCCTGCGCCGCTTCAAGCACGACTGCGAACGCAACGGCATCCTGAAGGAAATAAAGCGCCGCGAGCATTACGTAACGCCCGCGATGAAGCGCAAACTTAAGTCCCAGGAAGCGCGCCGCAAGGTCCGCAAAGGCAGAAGGTCTTACTAACCAGACCCGACCCGACGGCCGCGCGGACCCCGGTCCGCGCGGCTTTTTGCCTGTTCCCGAAAAGATGCGCGTAAAGTCATAATGACTTCATCCCCAATAATAGAATTGATCAGGGAGAAACTGGATATCGTAGAGATAGTCCGGGAGTACGTGCCATCCCTGAAGAAGGCGGGCCGCAACTACAAGGCCAACTGCCCCTTCCACAACGAGAAGACCCCCTCTTTCACCGTCAACCCCGACAAGCAGATCTTCCACTGCTTCGGCTGCAGCACCGGCGGGGACGTGTTCAAGTTCGTCATGGATATCGAAGGCCTCACCTTCCCCGAAGCCGCCCGCAAGCTCGCCGGCAAGGCCGGCGTGGAGTTCGGCGAGGAGCGCGCCCACGTGCTCACCCCCGAGGACCGGGAACGCCTGGAACTCAAGAAGATGATGACCTTCGCCGCTGCGTTCTACCACAAGGCCCTTTTTTCCCCCGCCGGCGAAAAGGCCAAGCTGTACCTGGGCGAGCGCCGCCTGAGCAAGGCCACCGTGGAGAAGTTCGAGCTGGGCTGGGCCCCGGCCGGCGGCTCGGCCCTGATGGACGAGCTGAAGGCCAAGGGGTGGAGCAGCGACCTGGCCCTGAAGGGCGGGCTGATCACCGAGCGCGAGGGCGGCCGGGTGGCCGATACCTTCCGCGGCCGCGTGATGTTCCCGATCCGCAACCAGAGCGGCGACACCATCGCTTTCGGCGGGCGCGTGCTGGACCCCGAGGGCATCCCGAAGTACCTCAATTCCCCGGAGACCGTGCTGTTCTCCAAGCGCCGCACGCTGTACGGCCTGCACGAGGCCCTGCCGCAGATCCGCAAGACCGGCCGCCTGCTGCTGCTGGAAGGCTACATGGACGTGATCGGCGCCCACCAGCACGGCGTGGACTGGGCCGTGGCCCCGCTGGGCACCAACCTGACGGTGGAGCATTCCGCGCTGATCAAGCGCTACGCCAAGGACACCGTGGTGATGTTCGACGACGACCGGGCCGGCATCCAGGCCTCGGTGCGCGCCGCGGAGATCTTCATGGAGGCCGGCCTGTACGTGCGCCTGGCCAACCTGGGCACCGGCCAGGACCCCGACGAGTACCTCAACCAGTACGGGCGGGAGGAGTTCGAGAAGCAGCTGACCGGGGCGCTGGACCCTATGGATTTCCGGGTGGGGCTGTTCTTCAAGAACAGGCAGACCCCCCCGACCGCGCAGGAGAAGGCCAAGGCCATCGCGATCCTGCTCGAGACCGTGGCCAAGCAGGGCGACGAGATCTTAAAGAGCGAATGGGTAAAAACGCTGGCGTCCCGCTTCGGCGTGGACGAGGCCTCGGTGCTCAAGCAGCTCCGCAAAGCCCCGCACCAGCCGCAGGGCAGGGAGCACCGGGGAGCGCCCGCCAGGACGACGGTGGAGATCCCGTCCATAGAGCGCGGCTTCATCCAGCTGCTGCTGCGCGACCCGGCGCTGGCCGAGCAGGCCGCCGGCCTGGTCCCCGAGGATTTTTCCAGCCCCGTAGCGCGCAAGTTCTTCCTGGCCTTCATGGAACTGCCGGCCGGGGACAGGCCCAGGGCCGCCACCGCGCTGGCGGCGCGCTTCCCGGAGGATTCGGCCCTCATCATGGAACTGGCGGTGGCCGACATAGGCGGCGAGATAGCCGCCGCCGCGGCGCAGAACGCGGCGGGCGCGGCCCGCATGCTGAAGAAATTTTCGCTCCAGCGGCGCTGGACAGAGATGAAAACCCGGATGGGTTCGCTCACAGGCGCCGAACTGGAGGAGTTCAGGAAGCTCTCGGCCGAACTTAAATCCTCGGCCAAAGACATTTAGAACGCAGAAACAGGAGACAACGAATGGCACAGCCCAAGAAAGCTTTACGCGACCTGGTGGAACTCGGCAAGGAGCACGGCTACATCACGCTGGAAGAGATGAACCGCTCCCTGACGAACGCGTCCATGTCCAGCGAGGAAATAGACACCCTCATGGGCACGCTCGAGGACCTCGGCATCGAGGTCGTCGACCGCAAGAAATTCAAGATGGTGGCCGCCTCCGAGCGCGAGGCCTACACCGAGGAATGGAGCGCCACGCCCGACGTGAGCAACTCCATCCGCATGTACCTGTCCGAAATGGGCAAGGTGCCGCTGCTGACCCGCGACGAGGAAGTGACGCTGGCCCGCAACATCCGCGAGCGCGAGCGCGAGCTGCGCATGCTGGTGCTGGAATCCCCCATCACCATGCGCGAGATCCGCAGCTGGGAGACCCTGATAGAGCAGGACGAGATGACGACCAAGGAGCTGATGCCCCGCGGCCGCAAGTCCAACCAGGAGCTCTCGGCGATGAAGCGCAAGATGAAGAACATCGCGCAGCTCATCACCCGCACGGAAAAA
>MGUA01000027.1 GCA_001799735.1 Elusimicrobia bacterium GWB2_63_22
TGTTGATGGTGCTGTACTCCAGCTCGCCGGGCAGCAGCTTCTTCTCGTCGACGAGGCGGAAGATCTTGGGCACGGGCCAGGTGATCTTGGCGTTCTGCTCTTCCATGCGCTTGACGGCCTTGGGAGAGAGGATGATGACGCCGTGCGCGGCTTCGCCGCCCAGCACTTTCTGCCAGGAGAAGGTGACCACGTCGAGCTTGGTGAAGTCTATGTCCATCGCGAACACACCGGAGGTGGCGTCGCAGATCATGAGGCCTTCATGGTTCTTCGGGATCCAGTTGAGGTCCGGCACTTTTACGCCGGAGGTGGTGCCGTTCCAGGTGAAGATGATGTCGTTCTGCGCGTTGGCCTTGGACAGGTCGGGCAATTTGCCGAAGTCGGCCTTGTACTCGTTGACGTTCTTGAGCTTGAGGTATTTCACGGCGTCGGTGATCCAGCCTTTGCTGAAGGCTTCCCAGCCGAAGATGTCCACGGACCGGGGCCCGAGCAGGGTCCACATGGCCAGTTCCACAGCGCCGGTGTCGGAGCCGGCCACTACGCCTATGCGGTAGTCGGCGGGCAGTTTGAGCACGGCCTTCATGCGGTCGGACACTTCCTGCAGGCGGGCTTTGCCTTCCTTGGAGCGGTGGGAGCGGCCCACCAGGGCGTTCTTCAGCGCGTCCACGGTCCAGCCGGGGCGCTTGGCGCAGGGGCCGGAAGAGAAGTTGGGGCAGTTGGGTTTTACTGTGGGTTTTTCCATGGTTAAGGATCTCCTGTTCGTATTCTTAAAGCCGGTGATTATATATAAACATAATTAAATTCTTTTGACAACCCCGGCCGGGACCCCCGGATCGGGCCGTTTGGCGGGCACGGCCCCCGTTGCGTTTAGTAAAATATCAGCATGCCCACTACCAGGAAACCCAGCGATTTCGAGATAGAGTTCGGCGGCTTTGAAAAACTGATGCCCCACAGGATCAAGCACGTCCTGATGGTGGCTTCCCTCTACGACTCCTTCCTGCTGGCGGACGACGACCGGCTCAACGAGGCCCTTTTCGGCGAGATGACGGACACGGGCCGGGCCACCCCCAAGATAACCCGGGTGGCCACCGCGGAGCAGGCCATGGAGAAGCTCAAGCGCGGCAACTACGACCTGGTGATAGCCATGATCCAGGTGGGCGAGACCGACATGGCAGATTTCTTCCGCGGGCTCAAGGCAGGGCGGCCGGACCTGCCGGTGGTGCTGCTCTCCTTCAACGTGCAGGACATCAAGAACATGCTCGACGAGGCCAGGGAGCTGGCCGACGGCATCTGCCTGTGGAGCGGCGACACCCGCATCTTTTCCGCCATCATCAACATCATCGAGGACGAGAGGAACTGCGACCAGGACTCCAAGGTGGGCGTGCAGGCCGTGCTGCTGGTGGAGGACAACATCAAGTTCTACTCCACCTACCTGCCCCTCATCTACAGCGAACTTATGAAGCAGACGCAGATAGTAATGGCCGAAGAACTTAACCCGGCCAAGAAGAACCTGCGCCTGCGGGCGCGCCCGAAGATACTTTTCTGCAGCACCTACGAGGAAGCCTGGGCCCTTTACGAAAAATACAAGGACAACCTGCTCGGCGTGATCAGCGACATAGAGTACCCCATGGGCGGCGCCTGCCACAGCGAGGCCGGGCTGGAGCTGACGAGAAAGATCAAAGCCGACAAACCCGACATGCCGGTGCTGCTGCAGTCCTCCAACGCCCGCATGGCCGGCCGGGCCGCCGAGCTGGGCGCCGCCTTCGTGCACAAGGCGGCGGCGGACCTGTCCAAGCAGCTGCGCGCCTTCATCCTGCGCTATTTCGGCTTCGGCGACTTTATCTTCACCGACACCCACGGCATGGAGATAGCCAGGGCGGCCGACCTGCACACCATGCTTAAACTGCTCAAACTGGTGCCGGTGGAGTCCATCCTGTACCACGCCGGGTGCAACCATTTCTCCAAGTGGCTGCTGGCCCGCACCGAGTTCGAGGCGGCCTACAATATCCGCCCCAAGCGCATCTCCGAGTTCGGCAACCCCGAGGGGCTGCGCAAGTACCTCATCGAGACGCTGCACCAGTTCATCTATAAGACCCAGCTGGGCACCGTGCTGAAGTTCGACCGCAAACAGTTCGACGACACCACGCCCCTGGTAAAGATAGGCGCGGGCTCGATAGGCGGCAAGGCCCGCGGGCTCGCCTTCGTGGACTTCCTCCTCAGCAAGACCGACCTGGAGAACCGCTGGCCCGGCGTCACGGTGAACGTGCCCAGCACCATAGTGATAGCCTCGGACGTCTTCGATTTCTTCATGGAGCAGAACGCGCTGGACTCTGTCGCCTGCGACAGGCATACGAGCGAGCAGGTGGCCGCGGCCTTCGAGAAGGCCCGCCTGCCGGATTATGTCGCGCGCGACCTGGAGGCGGTCATCGAGAAACTGGAAGGGCCGCTGGCGGTGCGCTCCTCCTCGCTGCTCGAGGACTCCAAGACCCAGCCCTTCGCCGGCGTGTACAAGACTTACATGCTGCCCAACAACCACCCGGACCCGGCCGTGCGGCTGGAGGAACTGAAGCGGGCCATAAAGTTCATCTACGCGTCGGTCTTCTCCGCCGAGGCCTGCGCCTACCGCAAGCTCAACCCCTTGATCCCGGACGAGGAAAAGATGGCCGTTGTCATACAGCGGGTGGTCGGGCGCCCCTATGGCGGCGGGCGCTTCTATCCCGCTTTCTCCGGCGTCATGCAGTCCTACAACTACTACCCGGTACCGCCGCTGGAAGCCGAGGACCCGATAGCGCACATAGCGCTGGGCCTGGGCAAGACCATAGTGGAGGGCTACACCGCGCTGCGCTTCTCCCCCGCCCACCCGCAGAACCTGCACCAGTTCTCCACGCTGGGCGACTTCCTGGCGAACTCGCAGAAAAAGTTCATGGCCCTCAGCCAGGACCCCGCCACCGGGCCCCTGCGCTATGACGAGGAGCCGGCCCTGCTGACCGCCGGCATCGAGGAGGCCGAGGCCGACGGCTCCCTGGAGCTGGTCGGATCGAGCTACTCCGCCGAGAACGACCGCGTCTACGACGGCATCTCCACCCCCGGCCGGCGCCTGGTGACCTTCGCCCCGATCCTCAAGAACGGCGAGCTGCCCCTCTCGGACATCCTGATGGAGATCTCCGCCCTGGGCAAGGAAGCCATGGGCTGCAACATCGAGATAGAGTTCGCCTGCGACTACGACAGCGAATCCGGCAAGGCGGCCTTCAACATCCTGCAGATGCGGCCGATGGTCTCGCGCAGCCCCGTAAAGAAGGTCTCGCTCAAGGACCTCAAGCCGGAAAGCCTGCTCTGCCTGAGCCGCCAGGCACTAGGCAACGGCGCCCACCGCGACGTGCGCGACCTGGTCTACGTGATCCCGGAAAAGTTCGACGCGCTCAAGACCCGCGATATCGCCGAGGAGATCAACGTTCTAAACGCGCGCCTGCGCGCCGAGGAGCGCCCGTACATCATCATCGGGCCCGGGCGCTGGGGGTCCAGCGACCCGCTGCTGGGCATCCCGGTCAAGTGGAACCACATCTCCGGGTCCAGGATCATAGTGGAGGCGGCTTACGGCGATTTCATCGTGGACCCGTCCTACGGCACGCATTTCTTCCACAACGTCACCTCGCTCGGCCTCGGCTACCTGACGGTGCACGAGACCGCGCCGGACTCCTTCATCAACTGGGATATGATAAAAGCCACCAAGCCCGTCAGCGAGGCGGCCTACATCCGCCACGTGCGCTTCGATACCCCCCTGGACATCCGCATCGACGGTTCGGAGGGCAGGGGCGCCGTGTCGGTCTGAACCGCGCTAAAAAAAAGAAGAGCCGCTTTCGGGCGGCTCTTTTTTTTGCGCGCGGCGCGGGTCAGCGGCTTATATAGTCCAGCCCCTGCCCCGTCTCCCTGACTACCGGAACCCCGTAATCCCAGATCCCCAGCGAAAGCACGTCCTTCATGAACGCCTTGCGGCCGGACTGGCCGGCCCGCTCCCATTCCGGGGACAGGTCTTTGAGCGAGCTGCGCAGCAGGAAGTCGCGCAGGCCCTCGTCGAAATTGCGCTTGATGTCGTCCACCAGAGGGGAGATGGAAAGGCGCACCCTCTTGCGGTATTCCGGCGTGGCCGGAGAGACCACCCCCCCGCCGCCGGGCGCCGCCGGCGCGCTCTTTTTTTCCCTGGCGATTATCAGCCGCCAGGGGTTGGTCCTGAGACCGTAATAATTAAGCCGAGTATTCTCGGTTATATCCCAGGAAACTATGGCCCTCACCCCTTCGGTAATGAGCCCGAGGCGGGGCCGGAAAGAGAGCAGGTCGGAAAAATCCCAGCGCAGGGAATAATCCAGCCCGACCCTGGAATCATAGGAGTCTTTGGTAATGTTCAGCGTGAGGGGGCTCTGCGCGGCAGGAGCGGTGGAAACCTCCATGGCCGGCTGCGCCACGGCGGCGGCCGGGAGAAGGAGCAGGGCGCAAAGCCCCGCCAGGCCCCGGCGGCCGGCCACCTAGAACCCTTCCCGGTTATACCGGTCGAGCAGCTCGCCGGCCAGGCGGCCTTCGGGATTGAGCTTCAGGGCCTCGTCCAGGGCCGCTTTGAACTCCGCCTCAAGCTTGGTGGTATTCCTGAGCCTACCCCCCTCAACGGCCCGCAGCGCGGCCAGGTCGGCCGCCTTGAGGGCGTAAACTTCTCCCAAAAATTTTTCGGGCTTGACGAACGGCAGCACGCTGCCGCTCCCGGCCTCTATAACTTCCCGCGCGCCGCCGTAGGCCCTGTAGAGCAGCCCGGAGGCGGTCTTGCGGTCGCCGCCGACGGCGGCCAGCGAAGCCCCTTCCTGGAAATCGGTTTCGGCCAGCTGGCGCCGGGCGTCGGTCAGGCCGGGGTAGTGGTTGAGCGCGCCCTGGTAGAAAGCGCGGGCCTTGGAATACTCTTTCTTCACCAGGGCGGCGTTGCCCTGCACGGACAGCTCTACCGCCTTGCGGAAAGGCTCCTCAGCGGCGGACCTGGCGTTGAAGTCCAGGACTCTTTTGAGCGCCTGCGGGTCGCGCAGGGCGTCGGCGGACGCCACCTCGGCGGCGGAACTCAGCGCCTGCGGGGCGGAGCTCTTGAGCGACGGGTCGGAGGCGGCCAGGCGCTGCGCTTCGGCCTTCAGGGCCTGTACGCTGGCGGCCGCGGCGGAGTAGGCCGCGGCCTTCTCCAACAGCACTTCCGGAGATTTGTTGAGGGCCAGGTAGCCTTCGGACTCGAGCCAGGGCAGGGCCGAGGACCGGGCGGTGAGCGCGGCCAGCAGGCCGCAGTAACGGGCGGCCGCCTCCCCTGGCACGCCCTGGGCCTGCGCGGCCTGCGCCTCAAGGCCTCCGGTATCTCCGCGCGCGGAGAGAAAATCTATCATGGCCAGCCGGGCGTGCCAGTTGGCCGGGTTGGCGGCCAGGACTTTTTTAAGAGAGGCGGCCTCCAGCTCCTGCGCCCTGGCGTAGCCGTTCCTGGCCGCGGCGGCCGAAAGCTCCTCGAGCAGCTCCACCGCGCGGTCGGAACCCGGCGCGTAGGAAAGGGCCTTGTCGATGCTGGCGAAAGCGGCCTCAATGTCGGCCGGGGCGGGGCTGGAGGAGGCGATAGTCCGGCGCGCCTTGCCGAGATGGTATTCGGCGGCTTTCTGCTTGAGTATGCCGCACCCGGAGAGGGCGGCCGCCAGGAACAGCAGGGAAAGTTGCCTGAATTTCATTTAAAGTGTTCCGCCTTTATGATTTTCCCGAAGTAGAGCGTATGAGGGACTTCGCCGGGCTGGTAATACTTGGCAAGGGCCTGCGGCGACAGCGCTTCGCGGCTGAGCCCGGAGGCGCCATACATAGCGCACTGGTAGACCAGGGCGCAGCCGTCGAGATATTTCACGCCTTTCACGGCGCCGTCTTTCAGCTTCAAGCCGCAGACGCGCAGCTTGTCGTACTCGCGGCCTGACTTGGTGCCGCAAAAGGCCAGCTCTTTTTTAAGTTCGCCGGAACGCGGCACGCAGACGGAGAAATGGGTGGCGGTCTTGAGCATGTCGAAGGTGTGGCGGGAAGGGCGCACCAGCACGCTCATTATGGGTTCCCCCCAGATGACGCCGAGCTGGGCCCAGCCTATGGTCATGGCGTTCACGCGCCCCTTCGCGTCCTCCACCACGAGGAAAGCCCCCGCTCCCTCGAGCGCGGCGCACAGCTCTTTAAAATTATCGTCGTATCTCATAAGTTATAGCGAAGATGCGGTTTGCCCGGAGGTCCGGGCCGGGACATCCCCCACAAACCCGTTGGGGAAGGGGGGCCCCGCTTCGGGGGGGAACCGCGCAACGGTTCCCTGCAGTCCGGGTTTGAGGGGGATGCCCCGGCTTGGACCGACTTTGCATCCCGCGGTCCCGGCAAACCGGGAACTAGCGGATCGTAGTCCAGTCGAGGATGATCTTGCCGGATTTGCCGGAGGACATGATCTCGAAGCCTTCCTTGAAGTCCTTGGCCGCGAAGCGGTGCGTGATGACGGGCTTGATGTCCAGGCCGCTGGTCAGCATGGCGCACATCTTGTACCAGGTCTCGAAGATCTCGCGCCCGTAGATGCACTTGAGCGTGAGCGCCTTGAAAATGACGTTGCTCCACGGGATGGTGGTGTTGGGCGGCAGGATGCCGAGCAGGGCGAGCTTGGCGCCCATCTTCACGTTGGCGATCATGTCGTTGAAAGCCTGCGCGTTGCCGCTCATCTCCAGGCCCACGTCGAAGCCTTCGGTCATGCCGAGCCGCTTCATCACCTCGGGCAGTTTTTCCGTCCTCGAGTCTACGACCGTCTTTATACCAAGCCGGCGGGCCAGGTCCATGCGGTAGTCGTTGACGTCGGTGATCACCGTGTGGCGCGCGCCCACGTGGTTGGATATGGCGCCGGCCATAATGCCTATCGGGCCCGCGCCGGTTATCAGCACGTCCTCGCCTATCAGGTCGAAGGAGAGCGCGGTGTGCACCGCGTTGCCTAGCGGGTCCAGGATGGCGGCCTCGTCGTCGGAAACGCCCTCGGGCAGCGGGAAGACGTTCTCGGCCGGGATGGAGAGGAATTCGGCAAAGCAGCCGGGCAGGTTGACGCCCACGCCCTTGGTGTTGATGCAGAGATGGCGGTGGCCGGCCTTGCAGTTGCGGCAGTGGCCGCAGACGATGTGGCCCTCGCCGGAGACCCGCTCGCCGACGAAATGCCCTTTGACGTTCTTGCCGAGGGCGGCGATCTCGCCCACGAACTCGTGGCCCACGTGCATGGGCACCGGGATGGTCTTCTGGGCCCAGTCGTCCCACTGGTAGATGTGGATGTCGGTGCCGCAGATGGCGGTCTTCTTTATCTTGATCAGGACGTCGTTGTCGCCGTGTACGGGCTCCGGCACGTCCTCCAGCCACAGGCCTTTCTCAGCGTGTTTTTTTACGAGGGCTTTCATAAATTCGGTCTCCTTGCGGCGTACGGCCCGGGGCCCGGGCCTTTTTTACATTATACCGATTTAATATACATCCCAAAAGCCGGCAGGCGCGGGCAAAAATGCTAATCTGTACTCCTATGAAGCTCCTCGTGCTTCTCCTCGCCGCTCTCATTGGGACGCTCCCGGCCCCGGCCCAGGGCCGTACCGCCTCCATCTACTATATAGACCACGAATACGACCTCAAGAGCGACCTGGCCTGGGCCATGGCCGAGGTCATCACCTCGACCCCCGCCATGAAGCTCAACAGGGCTACTACGGAGATCACTTATACCAACGGCGCGCGGTTCGTGCTGGACCGCCCCGAGGACCTGACCGCCGACGAGCTCAACCGCACCACCGACTACGCCGACGCCGGCCAGGCGGAAATAATAGAGGGCGGCTACTCCATCCTGCTCCCGCCGCAGGACCTGCTGGACTCCTTCACCGCGGCGCTGGAGGAAAAAGCGCAGGCCTATTTCAGCGTGGAGCGCCGCCCGGCGCAGCTGCTCACCGGCACCTCCCCTTCCGGCATAAAGTTCACCGCGGTCCGCCTCCCCCACCTGGAGGAGAAGCCGCTCTGGGAACCGACGCTGATACTGCGTCACTTCGTTTCCCTGGAGGAGCGGCAGGTGGTTTTCACCAGCATCCCCATACCGCTGGGCCTCAACGGCATAAACAGGCGGACGGCGGAACTGGCCGCGGACAAACGGTCGGGCGCGCTGCTCAGCCTGGGGGCGGGCGGAACCCTGGCCGGCAGCGTTATCAACGCCGGCCTCCCCGCGGCTTACGGCTACATGAGCAAGACCGGCGCCGACATCGCTTCGCTGGAGATCCCGGACCTGAAGAATTTCTGGCGCTGGTCCCGGGAAGGCGGCATCAAAACCTCCACCGCGCCCATGGAGTTCATCTGCTCCAACCTGAAGGTCTCCGACCCGGACCTGGAGAGGATCATCAAGCCCTACGCCCTGCGCAGCGTCGGCGGGTCTGTGGTCGCTTTTATTTCCCTGGTGCCGTACAACGAGGCGGTACGCGCGGAACTGGCCGGCTCCCCGTTCGAAGTGACGGACCCCGCCGACAAGCGAGCGCTGCACGCGCTGATAACGGAGCTGCGCGGCGCGAAGAAGGCCCGGCTGGTGGTGGCTATCTCCTCTCTCGGCGACGAGGACCTGGGCCGCCTGATGAGCCTGCGCGGCGTGGACGCGCTGATCGGGCCGAAGACCTGGGACAGCGAATCCGGCAGGCGCACCCGGGTGGAACTGCGCAAATGGGAGAAGGAATCCCATACCGGGCCGGCGCTCACCATCTTCCCGGATTCGCGCGGCTCCGGAGAGCTCCGCGCCGAATTCGGCGCGCGCGGGACGCTGACCGCGCTGGAATCCCTGCCGCCGCCGCCGGACGCCAGGGAACCGCTGCTGTACCGGGAGAACATCTACATGAAGGAGCGCATTGTGCGCCACTTCATAGGGTCCGGCGACACGCTGCTGCCGGACATCAGCAGCCGCGGCATGGGGGTCTTTTTCGGCATCCCCGATTTTTTCAATATGGCGGCCGCCGTCACGCGCAAGACTTTTCGCGCCGAGCTGGCGGTGCTGAAGGTGGCGCCGTTCACCAGCGGCGTCGCCGGGGACACGCCGGCGGCCATGGTAAAAAGCTGGCTGGGCCCGGACGAGCCGCTGGCGCTGGTCCTGGCGCCCGGCTTTTTCCTGAGGGACTTCATAACCAAAAGGGCCCCGCCAAGCGAGCCCGGGGATTACTATTCTCCCCAGGCGTATTTTGAGACGGAGCGCTACGCGGTCTCCGGGCTGGACTCCGCCGGCCTGGTGGCCGGCCTGCCCCTGAACGACCCGGAACTGTACCTGGCCGTCATGCCCGAAAGCCTTATAAAGGACAGGCCGTTCATACGCCGTCTCAAGACGCCGCGGGGGGCCCCCGCCACGCTGCACGACACGGTGACCGGCGGCCTGAAGGCCATCAAGGAGGCGCACCCGCTGCACGCGGACTGGGAAGCCGCGGCCTGGGCGGAAACCAGGAACGTCACCCCCCCGCGCGACATCTGGCGCCTGAACCTGCGCAACCTCTCCCTGGAGGCCGTCAATACGTCCATCACCGGGCCGGCCGGTTACGCCAACGTAAGCGAGTCCCGGCTGAGCGCGGACAGCCAGACCCGCTTTCAGGGCTCGGCCAGGCTTTTCTCCGAATATTATTCCGGCAGGTTCAGGCTGGACGCCGGCATCGCGGCCGACTACGGCAGGACCGTGCTGCGCCCGCGCAACGCGCCGCGCCTGACCACGGAAAGCGTGGACCAGCTGGTTTACCAGGGCGAACTGGTATACCGCATGAAGACCTATAACGGCCGGCTCGGCCGCCTGCTGATAGGCCCTTACGCCTCGGCCGCCTACGACACCGAGTTTTCCCGGGCGGACGGGGTTCCGCTGAGGAAAGTGCTGCGCGGCAGCGGCGGCCTGAAACTTTTCGAGGGGGCGGTGCTGCAGGAGCTGTACGCCGGCCTCACCACGGAACAGGTTTACACCTATACCCCGGGGCGCACCAAGCACGCGCTCGAGGCCGGGTTCCGGCTTTCCACCCCGCTGCGCGGCACAGCGCTGATGCTCACCGCCGACGGCAATTACCGCCGGTTCGCCCGCAGCCGCTTCGACACGGTCTACGACCTTAAAGACAGGCTGGACCTGAACCTGAAGGTGAGCACCCGGCTCTACGGCGATATCATGATCAGCCCCTTCGTGAACTATTTCTACGCCACCGGCAAAAAGCTCACCGGCGCCGGCGCCAACCTGACCACCGGCTTCGCCCTGGAATACTCCCGCCTCTTCAAGCTGAAGCGTTAAATTTATATACTAGTTAACTCTTATGGACCTGCTTAATTTCGCGCTGATGAGCGCAGGGGCGCTGTTCGCCATCATCAACCCGCTCGCCGCGGTCCCTACCTTCTTTGCCATGACCCCGGAGAACACCGAGGCCGAGCGCCTGCGCATGGCCCGCACCGCCTGCATCACGGCCACCGGGGTGCTGATCCTGTTCGCGGCCACCGGCAACGCGCTGTTCAAAGTGTTCGGGATAACCATAGCGGCCTTCCAGATGGCCGGCGGCCTGCTGCTGCTGCTGGTCTCGCTCGACAACCTGCGCGCCAAGCGTTCCGGCGTGCAGGAGACCGAAGAGGAAAAAGCCGAGGGCGCGGCCAAGGCCGACGTCTCCATCACCCCGCTGGCCATCCCCATGCTGTCCGGCCCCGGCGCCATCACCACGGCCATCCTGCTGGAATCCAAGGCCAGGACCGCGGTCTACGACGCCGTCCTGTTCCTGCTGTTCCTGCTGGTGGGCCTGGCCTGCTACCTGATCTTCCGCTTCGCGATCAAGAAGGCCTCCAAGATAAATCCCATCGTCATGAACATCACCACCCGCCTGATGGGCCTGATGCTGGCCGCCACCGCGGTGCAGTTCATCATAGACGGCGTGAAGAAAGCTTTCTTCCCGCAATAAAAAAAACGGCCGGGCTGCCCCGGTCGTTCTGTTCCTACCCGCCAAAAACTTTAGACTATAGCCTCCAGCGCGCTGCGGAACTCCTCGGCGCTGCGGAAGCGGTTGGCCGGCTCCGGCGCCAGGCAGCGCGCCACCAGCTCGTCGACGCCCTTGGGCAGGCCGGGCAGCATGTCCGACAGCCGCTGGTAGGCCATGCGGGTCTTCTGCGTGTGGAAGTCCGGGCCCTGGAAGGGCAGCACGCCGCTGAGCGACTCGTACAGGCAGACGCCGAGAGAATAGATGTCCGACTCCACGGACGAGGCGCCCAGCTCCTGCTCGGGGGCCATGTAGGCGGGCGAACCCACCACTTCCTTGTTGGAGAAGCGGGCCACGGATTCCATCGCGCGGCGCGCCAGGCCGAAGTCCATCACCTTCACGCCCCCTTCGGTGGAGAGCATGATATTGGAAAGCTTCAGGTCCCGGTGCACCACGTTCTTGGCGTGGGCGTAGGCCAGCGCGCCCGCGGTGCCGGAGATGACGGAGCGGGCCTTGTCGAAGGAGAGGCGGGCTTCCTTGTCCAGGGTCCTGTCGAGCGTCTCGCCGTCCACGTGTTCGAACACCAGGTAAATGTTGTCTTCTTCCTCGAAGATGGTGTAGATCTCCACGATGTTCGGGTGGTGCAGCAGGGCCACGGTGCGGGCCTCGTCGAGGAAGCGCTGCTTCTCGCGCTCGTTGACCTTGATCTCCTCGTTCATCTTCTTGATGGCCACTTTGCGCCCCAGCGACTGGTCGGTGGCCTCGTACACTACGCCCATGCCGCCCTCGCCGAGCTTGCGCTCTATCTTGTACTTGCCGGTGGCCACGCCCTCGTAGAACACCGAAGGCGACAGCACGTCCGGGTGCGTGATGCGCGCGCCCGCTGCCTCCTCGGCGCGCCTGCCGCCCAGGATGTGGATCAGGCCCATCGCCACCAGCGCGCCGCCGGTGAGCGTAAAGAAAAGCAGCATCAGGAACCTGCGCATCGGGCTGGGGGCAGGCGCCGCGGCCGCGCCGGCCTCGCCCCGGGCGGCCGGGTGGACGGAAGCGTAGCCGGGCACCCGCGGCCCGTACTGCGCCACGGCGTCCTGGTAGCGGCTGGAATAGGCGCCCGAGAGCGCCGCCGCCTTCTTGAAATCGTCCAGCATGCGCTTGTAGTCGCCCTGCTTCTCGTAGGCCAGGGCGCGGTTGAACCAGGCGTCGGCGAAATTGGGGTTAAGACCTATGGCGCGGCTGGCGTCGGTAGCGGCGTCCTGGGAGCGGCCGTTGCGGTTCAGGGACCAGGCCCGCATGTTGAAGGCCTGCATGTTGGCCGGGTCAGCCTCTATCACGTGGGTGGCGTCGCGCACGGCCTCGTCGTAACGGCCCATGAAATTATAGGCGTTGGCGCGCTCCAGGTAGGCCTCGTTATTGGCGGGATCCTTCTCTATGGCCAGGGAGGCGTAGCGGGCGGCGCTTTCGTAATCGCCCAGGCGGTTCTTGGCCAGGGCGGTCTTGAGGTAGGCTTTGGACTTGGAAAAATCGGGCGCGGCCAGGTCCGCCGCCGACTCCGACTTGGCATTGAAAGACCCGGCCAGGGCCTGGCCGGAGCTGACGGCCTCGGCCCCTTCGTCCGAGGCGCCGAGGGCGCGCTTGATCTCGTCCACTGAAGAAATGGTCTTGAGCGAAGGCACGTCCTTGCGGCTCTCCAGCAGGGTGGACAGCAGCTTGGCCGATTCGTCCTGCGGGTTGATAGCCATCGCCTTCCTGATGTCCGCTATGGCCCCTTTGCGGTCCTCGAGCGAGGCCCTGGCCAGCGCCCGGGCCTTATAGGCGTCCGGGTCGGAAGAGTCCAGCGCTATGGCCGCGCCGGCCGCCTTTTCGGCCAACCTGTGGTTGCCTATCTTGTTGTAGGAATCGGCCGCGGCGCCCTGCACCCAAGCCGTCTCTGGATAATCGGCGGTCACCTTGGCCAGTTTATTTTCCGCCTCGGTCTTGTCGGCCGGCGCGCTCTCCCGGGAGAAGACCCGGGCGCTGGCCGTGACCATGGCGTTGACCGCCGTCTGCCCGTCGCGCTTGCCGCCGTCCGCGCGCCGTAAGGCGGCGG
Organism: Elusimicrobia bacterium GWB2_63_22; assembly: GCA_001799735.1. Classification (GTDB taxonomy): domain Bacteria; phylum Elusimicrobiota; class Elusimicrobia; order Elusimicrobiales; family UBA9959; genus UBA9959. Next base: position 13,066 of record MGUA01000027.1, read on the forward strand.
GCGGCTCGCGCCCGTCCATGGTATGAAAGCCCAGCTCCAGGATCCTGCCGGCGAACTCCTCGTATTTCTCGCGTGGGATACGCCCCTCGTCCGTGGCGCTGTCCAGGTAGCGGAGCATGAAATAGATGCGCCCGCCGTTCTCGTTGCTGAAAGCCCTCCGCTCCTCGGCGTTCATGGAGGAATAGGCGCGGTGGAAAGCTTCGAACGCCTCTTCAGGCTTGGCGCGCAGGACGCCGCGCGCGGTGAAGAACGCTATATCCTGCAGGCGCATCTCTTCGGTATAAGGGCCGCTCCCCACTTCCGCGGGGGCGACGTCGCCCTTCAGGGGGATGTCAAAAGAACGTGACGCATCCCCGCTCCTTTCCGCAAAGGAGGGCAGCGGCAGGGCCGCGGTCAGGGAAAAAAGAAGAAAAGCAGAAAGTATCTTCCTCATAAGGATACACTTATCTGTCGCTATCATAGGATAAAAGGCCGGCGGCGTTTTGTCAAGGGCCCAGCGGCCCCTGGACCCGGGCCCTTTACCGCCTCCCGCCTGGGACCTAAGGCGCTTGCCTTCCGGCGCGCTTCAGCTAAACTATAACCACGGAACCATTTATGAACGCACGCAACACCATTCTAACCGCAGCGCTGGCCCTCCTGGCCGCCGCCCCCGCGCGTGCAGCGGCCTTCGGCCTCAACCTTTTAACCTCCGAAGATATTAAAGCCTCCAGCTTCTCCTCCGGGACGCCCGTGCCCGAGGCCGTGCTCTCCGCCATGGGCGACGGAGAAACGGCGTCCTACCTGGCCGACAGGGAGCCCGGCGCCGGCAGCGATGACAGGGCGGCCGCCCCCGGGAGCGAAAGCCTGGGCGGCGACGGCACCGTCAAGCTTTACCACCAGTGGCACAGGGAAACCCTGGAGATCCGCTACCGCGACGAGCGCGGCCGCGTGATCCCCGAAGCCCTGGCCAGGGTCAGGCATTTCATGCGCTGCCGGCTCACCGGCCGCGAAGTCGAGATCCCCGTAAAGCTCCTGGAACTGATAGACGCCATACAGGAGCGGCACGGCGGCCGCACGGTGACGGTGATCTGCGGCTACCGCAGCCCCGAGCTGAACGGCGCGCTGGCTTCCGATTCCGGCGGCGTGGCCAAGAAGAGCCTGCATATGCGCGGCCTGGCCGCCGACATAAAGGTAGACGGCGTGCGCACCTCCGCCCTGCGCAATACCGCCCGCTCGCTGCTGGCCGGCGGCGTCGGCTACTACCCCTCTGACGGCTTCGTCCACGTGGACGTGGGCCCGGTACGCTCCTGGTAAACCATGACTACAAAAAAATTCGCCCCCCTCTTCCTTTCCCTTATACTGCTCGCGCCGGCGCTCCCGGCCCGCGCCGCGGCCCCCGACACCGACACCCGCACCGAACTGCTTGAAGAAACCTCCGTCCCCCTCTCCCGGGCCGAAGCCGCGGCCTTTTTCGGCGGTCCCGCCAAGGACGACAGGGTACTGGTGATCCCGGCCATCCTTATAGTCATGGCCGGGGCCAAGGTCTGGAACGTCATCATGGACAACCGGCCCACCGCCGACCTGGACTCGGCCTACGCCAGCGCCATCCCCGGCTTCGATTTCAACTGGGACGACCTGGCCGCCTGGCGCAAGGTCACCAGGCGCTACCGCTTCACCATCGACAAAAAACTGCAGGGCCGCGCGGTCGACATCGTCTACGAGGTCTCGTTCTACCACGGCGCCATTCCCTCCCCGCAGAACCCCGCCCTGAAAGGGCGCTACATCGCTAATTTCACGGTGAAACCCCTGGACATAAAGCTTAAATGGGGCTGGAAGGTCTCCCTGCAGGCCGCCATGTCCAACCCGATGAACATCGGGACGGCCGAGGAACCGGTAGCCTGGCTCAACGCCGACCTGACCTGGCGCTACGCCAAACCGCTCAGCACCGACCCGGAAATAGGCGTAAACTCCCTGGCAGTGGACGGCTATGGCAAGCTCGCGGAAGCCGCCTACGGCCAGTTGGATATTTCCCCGGTGCCCGTAGCCGAGTACAGGGAGGACGCCCCCGCCCTCGGCTGGAATTAAGGGACAGATAGGCCCAGACGCGGCGTAGGCCCTAAAGCCCTTGTGTTATTCCGGGGCTGAGCTAAACTATATACGTAAGGGATCAAGGAGAACTCGACTATGAAAAATATACTTCTCGCCGCTACCGTCCTCGTCTCATCCTCTTCCTTCCTCTCGGCCCAGGGGGCCGCGACGGATGAAAACTATTTCAAGACCGGCAACGTCACCGTCACCGCGGAGGAGACGGTACGCGACCTGACCGACAAGGATATTTTCCCCGCCCCGCTCGGCGGCGGCGAAAAGGTGGCCGCGGCCGCCATCGTAAACGGCGGCGTGCAGGCCTGGAACGTCATCAACAGCGGCGCCCCGGACGCCAACCTCTCCAGCTCCTACGCCAGCGCCATCCCCGGCTTCTCTTTCAACTGGGCCAACTTCAGCGGCTGGAAGAAGAAAGAAGTAGTCTACACCTACACCATCACCAACCTGATGCAGGTGGACGTGATAAAGGTAAAGTACGCGGTCTCCTTCTTCTACAACGGCCAGAACCTGGCTCCCGCCAGGGAAGCCACCGACCCCATCAGCTCTCTGGCCCAGCGCAACCAGATAAAGGGCCACTACATCACCAACTTCACCGTGCGCCCGCTGACCATGAACATAAAGTGGGGCTGGAAATTCTCCCTGAACGTGCGCATGTCCGACCCGATGAACATCGGCAACGCCGACAACCCGGTGGCCTACCTGCAGTCCGACCTGAACTACATAGTCTCCACCCCGTTCTCCACCAACGGCAGCATGCAGACCTTCGGCGTGGACGGCCTGGGCAACTTCAAGGACCTGACCTCGCGGGACGAGAAAATGACCAAGAGCATCCCCGCCATCGAGCCGGTCGACGGCTCCACCGTGGCCTTCAACTAAAGAAGGGGACGTTCATTCCTAATTCCTAATTGTTCGCCAATAGCAGACCTAATCGAAAACCCCGGGAAAACCCGGGGTTTTTGATTAGGGGACGCTCATTCCTAATTCCTAATTGTTCCCGGCCAGCAGCTCGCGGCCCTTCGCTATAAGCTTGGATATCCCGCTCTGCTTTATCTCCAGTTCATCCATTAGCTCCTGGCCGTTGGCCCCGGCCTGCTCACGGCACAAATAGCAGTAGATTGCCCGCGCCTTGGCCGCCGCCCTTATGTGGCTCGGACGGAGGATATCCCCGCAGGCCACACCTGTCAGCCTGGACGCCTCCGCAAGAAGCTCCGCCCGCGGCCGGAGAGGGCGCTCTTCAACCTTTTCAGCTTTTCTGAGAATATCCTCTACGAGATCTTTCGTCTCTCCCGTGAATTGCGGTATATGCCGGCGGCCTGCCGCCTTTTCGCGCTCCAGTTCCGCAGCCTTTACCTCCATAGCCGCGATGTAGCGCGCCAAGGCTGCCTCGCCGCCGCCGTAATGCTCCAGCAGTCCAGACGCGCAAAGTATGCCGTCAGGTTCGCCGGTAACCAGCGCCCTGTGGCCGCACCAGGGATAGTTCTCCAGGTCCCGCAGGTCCTTCACCAGCCCCGCTCTTAGCGGATTCAAGTGTATGTATGGCGCTGCCTCCAGAAAATAATCTTCAGAGCAGCAGAGGATGGCTTTATACCGGTTCTGAAACAGATGCCCGCACCGGTTGCGGCGCAGGTTGTATTTGACCGCGTAGCCGGTCATCACGTGATGCATAAGCTCGCTGAGAGGGCGCTCCCCGCGTAGCAGCAGGAAGTGGAAGTGGTTCGGCATCAGGCACCAGGCCAGGCACTTGCCGCCGCAGCGCTTCAGCCAGGCCTCTAACCGTTCAAGGAAGTCCGCGTAATCCTCGTCCTGCGAGAAGATCTCCCGGCGCTCTATCCCGCGGGAGATCACGTGGTAATACTGCCCCAGCACGTCTATCCTGGCTTGTCTTGGCATAGTTTCCCCCTAACCTATGCCAATAGCTTAGCAGACCAGCCCGACAAGGGCCTGTCGACTTCCAAAACAGAACCGCCGGGCTTCCCCGGCGGTTCAATTAGGAATTAGGAATGAACGTCCCCTATTCGCGCCTAGTGCTTCGTCTTATTAAGACTGTATACCCCAACTTCTTTTTTTGTTGCGGAATCATACCAGTAGACCGAATCGCTTGATATCTTGAAACCAAAAAAATTCAAATCAGGGCTATAAACACATCCCCCACTGCAATAACCGAAGCTGATAACATCAGAGTACGCATCGATCAAATAGCTTTTTACGATATCATCTTTAATATCTTCTGGTGGCTTGCTTAAAAAAGTCGCATCGGCGAAATAATTGAGACATATGTCTTGAAACGTATAAATATTTGGACAGAGAATATCAATCTTCGGATAGCTTGCCGATACGCGATTTTGCTTCAAATTATAGAGCACTACTCCAGCATATTCCACCGTGCTATCAAGGCGCAACTTTTTATTAAGAACTCTATCATACTTGCTATGCCGAACCTCGACCTTGCTCAGGTTCAATGACTCGGCATTGATTCTTTTAGCGGCAGTAGTATCTACCCATACGTAAAAACCAATCCGATTCTCATCGTCTGCAAATACAGGTTTGCGTACAGGAATACCGGCTAAATACTTATTTATTTGCTTAGTTCTGGTATCCATTACGGAAAGTCCGTCAGATTCCCCCCAAGCCAAATAGTTGCCAGTTTTAGAGAATGTGAAATCTAATTTCCCTTTGCGGGGGAAACTTATCAAAAGTTCTGGCTGATTCCCGGTATGCTCCAGGTAATAAAAGGAAGCATCTTGCGATGCCGGATATGACCCTATAATTCTGTCTTTTCCAATAGGGTAGATAATGTTCCAATTGGTCTTTTTAAAAACAGAAACAGGTTCATCAGCATGATAAACTTTCGTATCATAATATTCGGGATAAACATCAACCCCGGTAGGTATAGGACCCGCCCCGGCACCACTTCCAACATATTTTCGACCCCATGGTTTCCTGACAAAGACCACAGGCTTCCCATCCTGATCCCATCTCGCGGACCTTATGCTTTCAGTCCACATTTCTTCATGAACCCGCACGCAGGCGCTTAACGCCATAACCGCCAAGACACCAAAAAGAATCTGTGCTGTGATATGTTTCATGGGGACGTTCATTCCTAATTCCTAAAAGGGCGGTGCTGTTCTCGGCAAGTGAGAAATTTTAATAATTCCAAGACACCCCCCATGCCTTTATTATAGAGCATAGGTCCATGCAGATGCCAGCCCGGAAAGAGACAATTAGGAATTAGGAATGTGCGTCCCCTGCCAAAAAAAGAACCGCCGGGGAATCCCGGCGGCTCAATTAGGAATTAGGAATGAACGTCCCCCTCTACTTACCGCAGCATTTCTTATGCTTCTTGCCGGAACCGCAGGGGCAGGGGTCGTTGCGGCCCACCTTGGGCTCTTCCCTGCGGACGGTCTCCACCTTAATGGTCTCGCCGCCCTGCAGCACCTCGGGATGCTTCTGCATCCATTTCTTTACCTCTTTGTCGTCGCTCACGTCCACGCCGGCCACCAGCATCTTGCGGTAGATGCCGATGATCAGCGAGCGCATCTGCGGGTCCTTGGCCTGCGCCAGGATCTGCGGCGACATCTTGTCCAGTTCTGCCGCCAGTTCGTCGTCGGTCTTTTCCGAGGCCGGCTTATCTTTAGCCGGGGCCGGGGACGCCTTCGGGGCCGCCGGGGCCTTTGCCGCTTTGGGGGCGGCCGGGGCCGGCGCGTGGGCCGGCTTCTGCGCGGCGGGGGCCTGGGCGAGGGCGTCTTCCGGCCTCTTACCCTCTTCCTTGCCGCCAACTATCTTCTTTAAGAAATCCCATGACATAGACAATTCTCCTTATTTGGCCAGCACGCCGGCTTTGTCCTTGAGGTAACAAGCCAGGGCGATGGAATGCAGTTTGGTCATCGGCGAGTCCGTGCGGGACGGCAGGATGACTGGGATATTGGAACCGGCCAGCAGGGTGGCCGACTTCATTCCGGCGCCGAAGAAACTCAGGCACTTGTAGACCGGGTTGGCGGCGTCCAGGTCGGGGAACAGGGCGATGTCGGTATTGCCGGGCACCACCGCGCCCTTGATGCCTTTCTCGGCCGCCAGTTCCTTGGAGAAAGAGATGTAGACGTCGTAGGGGCCTTCCACCACGCAGTTCTTTATCCGGCCTTCCTTGTTCATGTTCGCGAGCGCCTGGGCGTCCAGGGTGCTGGGGATCTTCTCGTTGACCTTCTCCACCGGGCAGACCACGGCCACGTTGGGCTTCTCCACGCCCAGCATGCGCATCATGTCCACCGCGTTGTTGACGATCATGGCCTTCTGGTCCAGCGTCGGGGCTATCATGATGGCCGCGTCGGTGACGGCGAAGAGCTTGTGGTAGTTGGCCTGCTCGAACAGCACAAAGTGGGAGAGCACGGTGCCCTCGGCCACGGCGCCGATCTCCTTGCGCAGGATGGCCTTCATGTAGAACTTGGTGTCCACGAGGCCCTTCACCAGGAAGTCGCCCTTGCCGGCCTTCACCAGGTCCACGGCCAGGTTGCACATCTCGGCGTAGTCGGACTTGTCTATGACCTCGAAGATACCGAGGTTCAGGCCCACTTTCTTGGCCATCTCCTCCACCTGGGCTTTCGGCCCGATCAGGATGCCGCCCGAGATGATCTTGTGGTCCACGCCCATCTTGCAGGCGGTCAGCACCTCGTCGTTGTTGGCGCCGGGCACCACTATGCGGTTGGTCTGCCCCCGCACCAGGCCTAAAAGCTCGTCAAAGTTCTTGAATTTCATCTGTTTCCTCCGGTGTAAGTTTAAGTTGGAACAAATCAATACTTCTTTATCAGGGCCGGGTGCCTGAGCGCCGTCTCGGCCGCGGTGCGCAGCGCGGTCATCTCGTCGCCGCCCGGGTAGGAGAGGATCTGCGCTATCCAGCCCACGCGCCGCTTTATCTCCGGCACCAGCACCTTGTCGTAGGCCAGCCCGCCGGTGAGCACGATCGCGTCCACCCTGCCTTCCAGCACCGCCGCCATGGCGCCTATCTCCTTGCAGATCTGGTAGCCCATGGCGTGCACCGCCTCGCGGGCCTCGTCGCGGGTCATCTTGTCCGGGTCGATGCCGCTGCCGGGCTTGATCTCGCCGGTCAGGATGTATTTTTCCAGCGCCACGCAGTCGGAGGTGCCGGTATAGGCCACCAGGCCGCCCTGCCCCTTGAGCTTGAGCATCATGTCCTGCTTGGTGTACTTGCCGGAAAAGCACATGGCCACCAGGCCGCCGGCCGGCACGCCGCCCGAGCGCTGCGGGGTGAACGGGCCGTCGCCGTTAAGGGCGTTGTTGACGTCTATCACGCGGCCGCCCATATGGGCGCCCACGGACACGCCGCCGCCACCGTGCATGACGATCAGCCGGCATTCCTCATAAGGCTTGCCCAGCTGTTTGGCCGCGTGGCGGGCGCAGCGCTTCTGGTTGAGCGCGTGGAAGATGGAGATGCGGGGATTTTCAGGCATGCCGGAATAGCGGGCCAGCGGCAGCATTTCGTCCACCACCACCGGGTCCGCGATGAAAGCTTTTATGCCGTTGGCGACGGCGATGTCGTGGGCGATGATGCCGCCCAGGTTGGAGGAGTGGTCGCCCAGCACGCCTTCGCGCAGGTCCGCCAGCAGGGTCTCGTCCACCGCGTAGACGCCGCCCTCTATGGGCTTTACCAGGCCGCCGCGCCCTATCACCGCGTGCAGCTCTTTCACTTCTACGCCGTGCTCCGCCAGGGCTTCCAGCGCCATCTTTTTGCGCAGGTAGAACTGGGCGGTGATCTTCTCCCGTTCGTAGGGCTTCAGGTCTTCGGGGCTGTAGCGGACGGTCTTGTGGAAGACCTCTTTTTCGCCGCGGAAGTAACTCACTTCGTCGGAGGTCGAACCAGGGTTTATAACGAGTATATTGTAGTCGGCCATTTTATCCCCTATTTGAATTCCACGCCGTAAAGGTAGGGCGCGTTCTTTTTTTCCAGCGTCAGGAATATCTTTTTTCCGCCCTCCGCCGCGAAGCCCGGCTGTTCCTTGGCGCCATAGCAGTACTCCTCCCTGGCGCAGGCCAGCAGGACCGAAGGCTCGCCCCAGGGCCCCCAGGGGGCGGCGGCCTGCCTGGCCGCCACGCGCCCGGAGCCCGCCTCGTAATAGACGGCCAGGTAAGCTTTCAGGTAGTCGTTGTAGGAAACGGAAAATTCTTCCGGCATGTCCCCCAGCACTTCGGAAGCCTCGGACACGTCGGCGGTCCAGGCGGCCGAGGAGCCTTCAGCCGTGTAGTACTCGTATTTTTCGCGCGCCAGCAGGTGCTCCGGCTTTACGCGCGCCAGTTCCGCGCCGTACTCGCCCGGGGAAACGGAGGCGCGGCCGTAGACGTAAACCCAGCCGTCCTCGTCCGCCCAGAGCGCAGAACCGAAGGCCGGCTCGATGTCGTTCCACAGGGAATAGCGGCCGTCGCGGCGCGCTTTGGCGTAAGGCCCGGCGGGGTTTTCCGACGAGGCCAGACCCTGGCCCACGCGGAAATAATCGTACGGGTCGGGGCCGAAATTATTCATGATGGAATAAAAAACGTAGCAGCGCCCGCCCGCGCAGAGGCCGGAGCGGGGCCAGAACTTGCGCACCTGGGTGTACTCCTTGAGGTCGCCCGAGAGCAGCGGCAGCGGCCAGTTGTTCTCGTCGGCGACGTAGCGGAAGTCGCCGGCCTGGGAGTAAGGGTCGGTGGATGCGGCTATGGCCGCGGCCCCGTCTATGATGCCCCACACCGGGGTCTGGCCGTCGGCCTTCACTTCCCCGGCCCAGACGTTATTGAGCAGCCAGAGCGTGCGCCCGTCAGGCAGCGGCATGGAGAAGTTGCCGCCCCGGCCCACCACGGCGCCGGTGGAAACGACGGCCGGCAGCAGCGCCGTGCCGCTGGAAACCGAGAATTCCGGCAGGCCGCTCTTCTGGGCGGCGCGCGCCTGGGCGCAGCAGAACAGCAGCGCGAGGGCGGCGGCGCCGGGAACGGCTTTTTTAAGGTCGAACCGCATTTTTTCTCCGGGACTGGGACAGAACGTCTTACTAGAATACAATTTATAATATAATAGAAACCGCGGCCCTTGCAAATTGGGCCTTTTCTGTAACATATTAGTCATTGATTTTTAACCGGGCTCTGATAGACTATAAACATGTTCCCGCGGATAAAGACCCTTATTGCGGCCGCCTGCCTCCTGGCAGCGGCTGTTTCCGCGCGCGCGACTAACCTGGCCCCCTATACTTCCGCCACCAGCACCGGCAGCGCCAACTTCGCCTGGTCCGCGGGGGCCGGCGGCCCTTACACAGCGGTGATCTCGGACACCAACACCTTCATAACCTACATCTCCAGCAATAACAATGTCGCTTCCACCTCCATCGGCTACCCGGGCCTCGTCAAAGATGTCACGTACTACTTCAAAGTCAGGAGGACGGCCGAACTCGAAAGTGAGTACGCACAGACCTCCACCGCCACCTGGGCCAGCGCTCCTTCCGGGATCTTTTCGGCCCCGGTCTTTTTCAGCGCCTACGCCCCGTACAGCGCCACGGCCAGCATAGGCTGGAACGTCAACGGCAACCCCGAATGGACCAACTACGAACTCGCTTTCGCGGATAACGCCTCCTTTACCGGGCAGACCGTCCGCCAGTACATCAGCCCGCACGGGGCCCCGCTGGCCGTAGGCGGGCTCGACGCCAATTCCGTCTACTATTTCAAAGTCAGGACCCGCGCGGCAAGCGGGACCATAAGCGCCTACACCCCGTACATCTCCACCGCCACCCTCTCCATAGTCCCGGACAACATCGCCGGCTCCGTCTTCGAGAGCAGCGCCGCCGTCTCCTGGGTCCCGGTCGACGGCACGGGGGCCGAAAGTTCGGAGGGCTACCGCCTGATCGTTTCCACCTCGGAGCTGCTGGACCCGCTGGTTATAAACTGGTCCACTCCCGACGACACCCTCGCCTCCACCGCCACGGCGGCCGGCTCCCTCAACCGCAACACCACCTACTACTATAAAATGGGGTCCCTGAACGTGGCCGGGGAGCCCAACTACGACGAGATGCGCTATTTCACCACGCTGGCGGCGAAGCCGGCTAACCTGGCCCGTCTCGCCATGACCGACGCCGAGGCTACGCTGGGCTGGACGGCCCTGCCGCCGGGGGCCGGTTCTAATTCGGCGCTGGGCTACAGGCTGGAAGCCTCTACCACTAATTTCAACGGGACCGGCGTGCTGCACTCCTCGGTGTCCTACGGCGTGGCCCTGAGCACGCTGACCATAACCACCTTGGAGGCCAACACCACCTACTACCTCAGGACCTCCTCGCTGAACCTGGCGTATAACCCCAACCACACGGCGTCAGTTTCCTCCATAACCCTGGCGCTGCCGCTGGACCCGCACCCTTCGCTGACGGCCGTCTACCCGGACGCCCAGTACATGCTGATAGACTTCACCCCGCTCGAGGTCACGCCGCAGGCCTTCTCCTGCCAGGGCTACAGGGTGGAGGCCACCACCGGGACTTTCGGCGGCACGGCGCCCGTCTTCTCCTCCACCACCTACGACAACCAGGCGGAATTCCTGCGGATAGAGGGCCTGGCCCCGAACAACGTCTACCAGCTGCGCATCGCGACCCTCAACTGGGAGCGCACGCCCAACTACACCTCGCTGACCTCCACGCGCACCCATATCCCCGGCTACCTGCAGAACGTCACGCTGGACCATGTCTGGAGCTCCAGCGCCGTGGTGAGCTTCGATTCGGGCATAGCCAACGAGGGGCATGTGGCCCAGGCCTCGCCGGACCGCTTTTTCGAGAGCCAGAACATCACCGTGACCACGCCGAACACGGCCGCCACGACCATGAACATCATCGGCCTCGATCCCAACACCACCTACTACTACAGGGTGGGCGCCCTGTACAACGGCGCCACCGTCTACACCAACACCACCCCGGATATGCGCCAGACCCTGCCGGTGCGGGTTACCGGCGTAAACGTCAGTTCCGTGTTCTACTCCAGCGTTACGGCCTCGTGGACCCCCCTCTCGCAGGCGTCCCAACTGCTGGACGCGAACAGCTACCTGCTGGAGGTCGCCGCCACGCCCGCCTTCTCCACGGTACTCTCCTCTTCACGCACCTTCGAGATCCCCCTGGGCAGCCTTACCATAAGCGGCCTCGCGCCCAACACCACTTATTATTTCCGGCACGGCAGCGTCAACGAACAGGGCTACGCCAACTATACCGCGGTCCATTCCACCGCCACGCTGGCCAACCCGCCGACCCCGCAGGCCTTCGGCCTCACGCCGGCCTCCATTAACCTGACCTGGCTGGCCAACTCCAATCCGGCCGACACCCTCTACTATGTGGAGATGGCCGACAACCCGGGCTACGCCCCGGCGGAAGTCTCTTCCACCACGGCGCTTTCCTCCGCCACTTTCTCCGGCCTGGCGCCCAACACAATCTACTACTCGCGCGTTACGGCCATAAACAGGATGCAGCGCCGCACCCCCGTGGTTAACTTCTCGCCCATGGCCACCGGCGCCCACCACCCGGCGGCGGCGGCCACCACCGGGGTAGGCGTGACCGGCCTTACGGCGAACTGGACCGAGGGCGGCAACACCCCCCTCATCACCAGCTACCAGGCGCAGATCTCCTCCTCCTCCGATTTCTCCGGCCTCATGCTGTCCTCGGTCACCAAGAACCTCTACGCCTCCTTCGAAGGCCTGGTCTCGGACGCCAGCTATTACCTGCGCGTCTCGGCCCTGAACCTCAGCGGCGTGCCTACCGACCCGCCGGTCTCGCTGGGCAACGCGCTGACGCTGCCGGCCACCGCCTATATACTGCCCTGGCAGGACACTTTCTCCGGTCTCCTGACAGACGGCTTCACGTTGAACTGGGCCTCCAACGGCAACTCCTCCCACACCGTCTACCAGGTGCAGGCCTCCACGGCGCCCGACTTCTCGGTCATAAATTCCTCCATCGCCGCGCAGGGGCTCGCCTGCTCCTTCGCCGACCTGCAGGTCTACACCACCTACTGGGTACGCCTGCGGGCCATGGGCCAGAGCGGCGTCCTTTCGGCTTTCGAGGAGGCCGGCTCCACCCGGACGCTCCTGTCCTCCCAGATGAACGTCAGCGCCCAGCTGAACAACCTTATCACGCTGGAAACCTCCTACGGCACCATCTCCGTTCTGGTGCCCCGCGGCGCCATCGGCGGCGCCACGCGCCTGACCATCATGCCGTCCACGTTCACCCTGCCGGGGCCGCAGTCGGCCGTGGCCGAGCTCACGCCCACCGGCATAGGCCTGATAGTGAACTATTTCCCGCCGACCCTGGTCCTCAACACCATCACCATCACCCTGCCCTACAGGATCGCCGACCTGCCGGCCGCGATGCAGTCGGACAGGTCCAAGCTCATCCTCGCCCTCTACGACGAGGTCCACGGGATATGGGTGCCGCTGCCTTCCGTCTCCGACACGGCCAACAACCAGGTGATAGCCCAGACCTGGCACCTGTCCACTTTCCAGATCATGCAGACGCAGCCGGCGGCCGCGCTCTCCAACGTAAAGATCTACCCCAACCCCTACCGGCCCAACTCCGTGTCCGACGTCATGCATTTCATCAACATGCCCCCGCTGGCGAAGGTGAAGATCTACACTTTCGTCGGGGAGCTGGTGCGCGAGATCAGGGCGGACGTCAACGGCATGGCCCACTGGGACGGGCTCAACGACGCCGGCCGCAAGGTGGCCAGCGGCGTCTACATAGCTTTCATCCAGTCCAGGGACAAGAGGAGCCAGAAGAGTTTTAAAGTGGCGATAGAGAGATAATATGCTGACCAGGAGGGACCAGAGCTACGTTGGGGCGGCTTTAATGCCGGCCCTGCTGCTTTGCGCCGCCCTGCTGCCCGCCCCCGCCGCGGCCCAGGGCTTCGACGCCGGCTCGGCCGGCACCGCCTCCGCCCAGTTCCTCAAGGTCGCCTCCGGCGCCCGCGGCGCCGCCCTGGGCGAGGCCTACTCCGCGCTGGCCGACGACGCTTTCGCGCTGGACTGGAACCCGGCCGGCCTGATAAACGTGAAGAGCAACTCCATGGTCTTCATGCACTCCCCCTACCTGGCGGGCACCTTCGTGGACTACTTCGCCTACGCCGAAACCGCCGGCGACGTGGGCGCCTGGGGCGTTTCGTTCAAGTACATGAACTACGGCAAGATCAGCGAGACCGATTCGAGCGGCCTGGAGATAGGCACCTTCAGCCCTTACGACTCGGCCCTCAACGTCGGCTTCTCCTGCTACATCACCGGCTTCAACAAGGACCCGGAGGAGCGGTTCGTGCTGGGCGCCACCGGCAAGTTCGTGCGCTCGCAGATCAAGGGCTCGGACAACACCGTCTCCGCCGACATCGGCCTGATAATGCCCTACATGTTCGACAACCGCTTCCGCCTCAGCCTGGCCGCCCAGAACATAATGGGCACCCTGCGCTACGACAAGGAGGAGGCCACCCTCCCCCTCATCCTCCGGCTGGGCAGCGCCACCAGCCTCACCGATCATTTCACGATCACCGCCGATGTGGTGGCTACCCGGGACAACCTGCCGTTCCTGGCCATGGGCGGAGAGCTGAAGCTGCCCGCGAGCGAAGAGACAGACGTCTTCCTGCGCAGCGGCTTCAACACAAGGGCCATCTCCGATATAGGCGGCACCCGCAACGTCGCCATGGGCGCCGGCGTGCGCTACAAGGCCTACTGGGTGGACTACGCTTTCTCCCCGTTCGGCGACCTGGGCTCGGTGCACCGCATCTCCGCCGCTATCACCTTCTAAGCTGCTCCCGCCAATAAAAAAGCCCGGCTGACCCGGGCTTTTTTATTTTGGTCGGCCGGCCTAGCGCCCGGCTTCCCCCTCGCGTTTGGCGGTAAGCGGGAAGGACATTATGAGCCAGGCCCCGGAGAAGACCACGCCCAGCGCGGGGTAGAAGCCGGGCGCTATGGAGCCGGCGGCTTTCAGCGCGGAAACCCAGAACGCGGTCACGCCCTTGGCGAAGCGGTAGGTGAAGGCGTCCGCCACCTGCTTGGCGCGGTAGCGCGTGTCGTAGGAGAACGGGATGTAGAGCGTCTCCTTGGACGCCCGGAAGATGGAATAGTCCATGCCCTTGAACAGGAGGAAGGCCGTGGAGGCCAGGCCGAGCGAGGGGTAGAGGAACAGCAGCAGGCAGGAGACTATATGCACCGCCGGGATGGCGGTGAGGATGCCGCGGCGCGGGATGTAGCGCAGCAGCAGCGGCGTGAGCAGGAACTGCATGGAGAACGAGAAGATGTTCACGTTCATCCAGAAAGTGCCCATGTAGGCCGTCCGCTCGTCCTTGCCCGGGATGAAGTCCTGCACCAGCTGGGTAAAGCGGAAGTCCAGCGCGGTGGCCACCACCTGCGCGGAGAAGATGATGAAGGCGATGAACAGCACGGTGCGGTTCTCACGCAGGATGCTCAGGTGCAGGTGGCCTTTCTTGCCGCCGGCCTCGTCCGCGGCCGGCTTGGGCTCCCCGGCTTTGCCGTAGGCCAGCCAGAACAGCGCGGCGGCCGGCAGGATCATAACGGCCGCGAAAAGGACAAACAGGTCGGTGCCGAGCCCCATGACATAATGGCCGATCAGCCAGCCGCCGGTGAGGGACCCCAGCGCCCCGAGGCCGGCCACGGGGCCGTTGAAGACCTTCCCCTCCTCGTCCTTCAGGACGCTGTTGATGAAGGACCAGTACTGTTCGGAGATGATCACCACGTAGGATTCTTTGAAGACGAGCAGGAAGAAGGCGAACCAGCGGCCGGCTACCCCGAGCAGGGCCCAGGCCAGCGCGAAGAAGGCCGCGCTGCCGAGCATGGAGACGGCCATGGCTTTTTTTGCGCCGTAAGCCGAGAGCATGCGCCCGTAGCCGTAGATCATGGCGGCCATCATGAACGGCACGCAGGCGATGGCGTAGGGCTTGTACTCGGCCCCGAAGTGCTCCATGAAGATGGCTTCGGCGGGCGAGCGGATGAATTCGTAGCCGCAGAAAAGGAACATGGCCGACAGGCCGCCCAGGAAGACCGCCACGGCCACGTGCCGGCCCCGTTCAGTTCTTAACGCCGCGAGAAGTGTGCTCATTGTTCTGATATTATCCCAAATAAGCCCCCCGCCCACAAAACTCCCTGGCGGCACAAGCCTGAAAAGCAAGAGCCCGCGGACACCCGTATTATAAGGGGCCGCGGACTCAGTGATATTCTAGCAGACGCCGGGCTATTGTCAAGCCCCCCGGGGGTCAATACTTGAACTGGCCGCCTTCGTAGATCGTGACTTTCTTGCCGTTCTTCAGCGTGGCGGTCACTTTTTTATCCTCGGTGTTCACCAGGTCCCAGTGCACGGCCGACTTGTTGTAGCCGAGCTTTTCCTTCAGGGCGGGGGTGAGCTTGCGGATGTCCCCGGCGTAGGTATCGCTGTAGGAGGAGCCCACGGCTATGTGGGAGTTGCCGTACTTGCCGCCGTGGTTCTCGTCGAACAGGGTGTCGGCCATGAACTTGTCTATCTTGGAGAAGCGGCGGTCGGTGAGCGAGTACTCGCCCACCTGACAGGCGCCGTGGTCGGTGGCCAGCGTGCCGCGCACGAACTTCTCGCTCTTCTCCGCGGTGATCTTCACCGCGCGGCCGCCCTTGAACTCCAGGCGCACGCCCTCCACGTAGTTGCCGTCCTTGAACGACGGGAAATTGGCGTAATAGACGCCCTTGGTGCCGCGCCAGTCGGGCGAGGTGAACAGCTCGAAGCTGGGGATATTGTGGCCGCTGACGCCTATGAAGTTGCGCTTCTCGCCGAACTTCACCTCCAGGTCCATCGACTTCGACTCGGTGCGGATGGTGTCGATGCCGAGCGTGTTCAGCCACTTCTTGATGCGGCCGCTGTCCCGCTTGATCTCCCCCCACTTCTTGACCGGGTCCTTCTCGTCGAGGTAGCAGGCCTTGGCCACCTGGCGGGCGTATTCTTTCAGCGAGAGGCCGGCCTGCTTCGCGAGCTCCTCGGTGGGATAGGTGCACAGCGTCCAGCCGGCCAGGCCCTTCTCCTCGTTGGCCACGCGGATGCTGCGCAGGTCGTTCCTGGTCAGCGTCGTGTCCATCAGGCTGGCGGCCGGGGCGTCCTTGAGGTGGGTCAGGGAGGCGGGGGCCCTTATGACCATGTCGCCGTTTATCGAACCCCAGAACTCCTTGTCCCCGGCGAAGAGGAACCGGCGCTGCTCATGGGTGCTGTCGTTGTGCAGGGCCACTTCCATCATCGGCGTGGGCAGGAACCTCAGGAAGACGTTGAAGCCGCGTTTTACCAGTTTGGCGTAGAGCACCTCGGCCAGGTCCAGGCCGGGCGCGTCGAAGCGCAGCTGTATGGTGTCGCCCCTCTTGAAGCCCGGGCGGGCCGTGGTAACGCCCCAGATGAGGGCCTCGGCGTAGTTCTCAAGCTGTTTTTTAGAATAGATGGCCATGTTTTCCTCCGTGAAAGTCTTAAAGCCGCTGGCTAAATTATATGTAATTTTTTGTACCATATGCGGAGAAGTACAAGGAGGGCATATGGGCGGCTATCCCGACAGAAAGAAAATTTTAAAAAGCATCCTGGCCGAACTGCACGCCGGGCTGCCGCTGGAGCAGGCCAAGGAGAAGTTCGAGGCCGAAATAGGGCCGGTAACCTCCAAAGAGATCTTCGAACTGGAGCAGTCCCTGCTGGAGGACGGCGTGCCGCCGGAGGAGATAAAGAAATTCTGCAACGTGCACGCGCTGCTGTTCGACGGCTCGCTGGAGAAGAGCATGGAGGACCCGGCCGACCCCAACCACCCGGTGGCGCTGTTCAAGGCCGAGAACGCCGAGATCAAGCGCCGCGTGGAGTCCGCCAAGGCCCTGCTGCCGGCCCTCAGGGACGGCAAAGGCGCCGACTGGGTGCGAAACATCATAGAGGAGCTGCGCGCCGTAGTGAAACATTACGAGCGCAAGGAGCAGCTGCTGTTCCCTTACCTTGAAAAGGCGGGCTTCTACGGGCCGTCCAAGGTAATGTGGGGCAAACACGACGAGGTGCGCGGGCTCCTGAAGCGGGCGCTCGCCGCCGGCGCAGAGGACTTCCCCGCCGCGGCGCAAGCGCTGCTGGAGGAGGTGGACGGCATGATCTTCAAGGAGGAGAGCATCCTCTTCCCGGCCGCCCTCGAAAAGCTCAAGCCCGCGGACTGGGCCGAGATCTTCCGCGAAAGCGCGCAGGCCGGCTACATCTTCATAGAGCCGCCGGCCGCCGCGGCGGAGGCCCTGGACATAGCGCAGAACGCCACCTCCCTGGCGGGGGCGCTGGTCACCCTGCCCAGCGGCAACCTGTCGCTGACGGACCTGACCGCGCTGCTCAACGCGCTGCCGGTGGACCTGACCTTCGTGGACGCGGACGACACCGTGCGCTACTTCTCGGAGGGCGCCGACCGGGTCTTCCTGCGGACCCGCTCCATCATCGGCCGCAAGGTGCAGAACTGCCACCCGCCGGCCAGCCTGGGCGCGGTAGAAAAGATCCTCGCCGGCTTTAAGGCCGGCACCAAGAGCTCCGAGGAGTTCTGGATAAACATGAAAGGCCGCGTGATCCACATCCGCTACTTCGCGCTGCGCGACCCGGCGGGCCAGTACCTGGGCTCGCTGGAAGTCACCCAGGACATAACCGGCATACAGCAGATCAAAGGCGAAAAAAGGCTGGCTTAATATGGCTCAAAAGACCGCTGACCTCAATAAGACCCTCTACGAACTCACCAAAGAATACCCGGAGCTGGTGGAAATCCTGTTCGGCCTGGGCTTCATGGGGGTCAAGAACCCCGTGATGCTGGAAACCCACGGCCGACAGATGACCGTGAAGACCGGCTGCGGGCACCTGGGCCTCAACCTGGGCAAGGTGGCCTCGGTGCTGCGCGAAGCGGGCTTCGAAGTCATAGAATAGCCCCGGCCGAAGGGCCCAGGCCGGCCTGGGAACATTGCCGCCAGAAAGGGGGCCCTTGGCACCTGCTATAGGGGAGCCGTATGCGCTATCCTATAGACATGATAAAGACCCTTTTCCTGACCGCCGCCTTAGCCGTGCCCGCCGCAGCCCAGACCGCAGATTTCTCAGCCTTGCAGAACTTCGACGCTTCGCAGCTCCAGGAGATACAGCTCCCCGCCGACAAGAGCTGGGGCGTGAACTACATACTCAAAGGCATTGTCTCCGTCAGCGAGGCCGGCCCCTTGCTCAACACCGTGGACGGCCGCCTCTTCAGGCTGGACCTGAGCGCCAGGAAAGCCGCCAAATTCGACGGCAAGACCGTGCTGGTAGAAGCCCAGGCCAAACAGGCCGACGACCTCGCCCTGCTGAAGGTAGTGGAAATTTCGGAGTACGAGCCCAAGGCCGGCGAAGTGGTGCCCGCCCCGTACCAGCCCCGCCGCCGCACCGCCACCCTGCTGGAGAACAAGGACGGCCGCATGGTGATGGGCAACGTCCGCATGTCCAGTTCCGAGGTCCCCGCCGTAAATTCCTACGAGTGGACCACCATGACGATCAAGCCGGAGCTGATCAAGAACATCTACCTCATCAAGAAGCCTTTCAAGCCGGAAGTCGTAGCCGCGCATTCCTTCTTCGTCTTCACCTTCGAGAAGGGAGGCCTTAAGGACGCGCAGGGCAATGAACCCATGGCGCTGGCCCTGAGCATAGAGGGCAAGACCCGCGTGGGGCAGAGCTTCTCCCCGCTTACCGGCCTCAAGAACAGCTTCGGCATCAACTGGTCCCTCTCTACCTGGGAAGAATACGCCGCCCGCACCATCCACGAAGAGAAGGGCCACCTGGTGCCCTACCCGGTGCTGCTCTCCCACGCCGAAAAGGCCGCCCTGCTGCGCGAGTCCATGACGCAGGCCGCCGTGGACCGCGAAGGCGAGTTCTACCACACTGTCAAGAACAACTGCACCAATAACCTGCTCATCCTGCTAAACCGCGTGCTGCCGCAGGACAAACAGATAAAGCTGTGGACCATCCCCTACATGGTCTACAATGTAAAGGCCACCATGCCGCTGATGGTGATCAGCAACCTGCAGAAGAAGGGCATACTCGGCGCCGAGTTCACCGACATCAACGCCGCCACCCTCAACACCAGGCTGCCCTGACCGCCACCCCAAAAAAAGAAAAGGCCCGGGAAACCGGGCCTTTTTCTTTTTCAGGGCGCGTCCTTACAGCTTGACGCGCTTGTCTATGACCTTGCGGATCTTGCCGGTGCGCAGCACGCGCTCTATGGAGCCGGGCTTGAGCACCTCTATCTCCGGCTTGTCCAGCCACTTCATGCGCACGCTCTCGTGCAGGTCCTCGCAATGCTTCTCTATGGCGCGCCACAGCAGGTCGCCCAGCTCGCCCGCGCGGGCCAGCGCCGCCGGGTCCTTAACCTCCACGCGGAGTTTCAGTGTGTCGCGGTGGCCTTTCTTGTCTATCACCGCCTGGAAGTTGAAAGTCAGGTCCGGCACCCGGCCCAGCGCCTCCTGCAGATCGTTGACGAACAGGTGAGCCCCGCCCACGTGGATGCGGTCGTCGCAGCGGCCCAGGATCTCGAACAGCTTTTCTTTGCGGCCGCAGGCGCAGGGCTTCAGCACCCAGCGGCCCAGGTCGCCCACGCGGTAGCGGATGATGGGCATGTGTTTCTTGGAAAGCCCGGTCACCACCAGCTCCCCCACCTCGCCGGGACTCACCGGCTTAAGGGTATCCTGGTCCACGAACTCTATGAACTGGCTGTGGGCGAACAGGTGGTGCTCCCCCTTCACGCAGGCCGGGCACTGGAAGCCGATCACGCCGGCGTCGGCCGTGGCGTAGCCGCCGGAGCGCACGTCCACCCCGGGAAAAACGGACTTGAAGAACTTCACCATCTCGTCGCCCACGTACTCGCCGCCGTAGAAGATCTTCTTGATAGCCAGCCGGTGTTTGCCCTTATTGGCTTTAACGTACTCCGCCAGCTTCACCAGGAAGGACGGCAGGCCTATCACGGCCGTCACCTGGAAATCCTCCAGGTAACCCGCGATGTTTTCCAGCGGCAGGTTGCTGCCCACCGGCACCGAGATGGCCTTGGTGTAGGCTATCGCTTTCTCTACTGAAAGCCAGCTGGACCAGAGGTTGCCGGCGATGAAGAGGTTGGCGATGGTGTCCTTCTCGTTAAGGCCGGCAGCCTCGTACGTGAAGGCCAGCATCCGGCAGGTATGGTCGTACTCGTGCTGGTCGTAAAAAACGTATTTCGGCTGGCCGGTGGAGCCGCCGCTGGCGAAGAAGATGCCGCGCTGCACCTTGGAGGTCAGCAGGTCGGAGCTGTCGGGCGGGGTGTTCTCCAGCACGTGGTGTTTCTCCAGGAACGGCACCTTCTGGAAATCCTCCAGCGACACAATGCGAGGCACGCCTTTAAAATGCCGGCCGTAGAAAGGGCTGCGCTTGCGGGCGTGGTCCACCAGTTCGCTCAGGCGGTCCAGTTGGGAGGGCTTCTCTTCTATCGGCACCCAGTTCACCAGCGACATCATCGGGTAGATGCCGTCGTGCGGCGAGCCGTTGGCTTCCTCGAGCATCTTGCCGAGCTTCACCACCCGGGCTATCCCGACGGGGCCCAGCGTTTCCAGCACTTTCTTGCGCTCTATGGAGCCGCCCACGCCCACGGTCTGGATATAGCCGCGCATCGGCATCAGCAGGTCCCGGACGGCCTCTATGCTTTCCACGGTCTTGACGTAGAGCACGCGGTTGAGGGGCGAGACCCGGTACACCGGGTCCTTCTCATAGATCACCGTCCAATCGGTTTTCGGCGCGGAACTTTCGTAAGCGGCGGCGCCCAGCGCCATGTCCACGCGGGCCAGCTGACGGGCCCTGTTTATCTCCACCTTTTCGTCGGGGGAAAGCTTGCCCTGCGGCAGCTCGGCCGCCAGGTCGGAGAAATGTTTCTTTGAATATTTGAGGAAATCCGAGGCCAGCGCCTTATGCTTTTTGGCCGGCGCGATAATATAGAGAGTATGCAGCGACGAGCAGGCCGCCTGGTCCCACAGCGAGGCGTCCACGGCCGCGCGGCGGGCCACGTTGTCCATGCCCTCGTACTCTATGCAGCTGTCGAACACCACGCCCACGCTGGTCTTGGGGCCGAAACCCTCCACGCGCACGTCGATAGGCGCGATCCTGCGGTAGCTCTGCACCGCGTCGTAGCCGCCCCAGACGAACACGGCGTTGACGTGCTTCAGCGCGGCCTCCTCCAACCCCTGGCTGCCGCCCTTCCAGCTGACGATGGCGGCGGACTTGGCCAGCACGCCCTTCTCGTCCACTTCGTTGAGGGCGTCCATGAAAAGGTTAATAAAGTTGGACCCGCCCGAGGCGAGCTTCACTATATTTACGTTCTTGGTCAGGAAGCCGATCACCATGGAGTCCAGGATGCCCAGGAACACGTTGCCGGCACCTACGTGCAGCACCACGCCCTTGGGCAGCGCGCGCACCAGGCCGGAGTAGCCGCGGCGCTCTACCGGGGCCTCCAGCGCGTAGGGGATGAACAGCTCCATGTTCATGCGCTTGATAAGCGTCTGTTTTTCAAGGATCTCGGGGATGACGTCCAGGCTCTTCTCTATGACCGGCCCGGAGAAAGTGATGTGTTCCTTAAGGTGGGCGAGCGCGGCCTTGCGGTATTTCCCGCCCTTGTCGAACAGCCGGCCGGCCCTGGCCAGCGTGTCGGCGATGTAGTCGCGCGATACCCCGCGCAGCAGCCCCCTGGCCGCCTGGGCCTGCAGGCCGAGCCGTTCCAGTTCGGCGGGCGTCCAGGCCGTCTTATCCAGGGCTTTCCCGAAAAGGTAGGTGTTGTGTATCTTCATAGCATCGTAGCGGCGGAGATGGCGCAGCCCTTTAATTTCTTCACGCCGGCGCGGCCGTGTATCTCCAGCAGCGGGCCGGGCAGGCCGCAGGCGCACTTCGGCCGCACCAGCCCGAAATCCGAGGACAGCACCGACAGCGACGGGTAGCTGGTGAGGTAAGGGGTGATGAACTGCAGCAGGCCGACCTTGTTGAAGCCCAGCGGCTCCAGCGTGCCGGGGTCGCGGGCGATGACGCGGCCGTAGTTGGGGATGTGGAAATTGCCCAGGCGGCAGTCCACGTAGGGCACGCCGTGCTCCACCATGCCGAACAGGTCGCGCACGTTGGCCACCGGGACACCGAGGTTGTCGGCGAGGATCTTGCGGTAGACCTTCTTGTCCACGGCCTCGTCGGCCAGCGTTTTCCACCCGCCGCCGGTGACCACGCTGCTACCTGGATTCAGTTTAGGATAGCGGCCGTGCCGTTTTTTAAATTCTTCGGTCAGTTTCAGAGCGAAGGCCGGAAAACCGACCAGCCGCACCAGCGAGCCGGCGGCTTCGAAGCGCGCCATGGCGTCCACGGCGCCGTCGAGGTCGAAATAAAAATCTTTCTTTTCTTTGCTCCAGCGGAAGGTGTAGAAGATCTCGCCTTTTTTAGTGAAGCCGCTGAGCAGCTTGTCGGTCCAAGCGGTGCCGAGGTCTTTGGCGACTTCCGGATCGTAGGTAAAGCAGATATAGTCGTGCGCCCGCGCCAGGTCCGTCAGGCCCAGGCCCTCGAAGACCCGCCAGGCCATGCGCCGCACGCGCATCAGCGAGCCTTTATCCAGCTGCATGCGGGAGCGCTGCCCCGAAGTGCCGCTGGACTTCAGCTCCAGCACTATCTTCGAATACGGCAGCGTGGTAAGGTCGCGCTCCTTCAGCGCGGCCACAAAAACATACGGGATCTTAGGCACATCGTTCTCGGTCTTCACCGAGGCGGGGCAAAAGCCTTCGGCCTTGTAGAGCGCCTTAAGCACGCTTGCGTTCCCGCCCTGGAAGTCCAGCGCGGCGCGCATGGCGGCCAGGAAGGCGCGCGAGGTTTTCGGAGAATACTCGAAAGCCGGCGTTTCGAACAGCGCGTCGAGGGCGCTTCG
This sequence comes from Elusimicrobia bacterium GWB2_63_22, assembly GCA_001799735.1. Lineage (GTDB taxonomy): Bacteria > Elusimicrobiota > Elusimicrobia > Elusimicrobiales > UBA9959 > UBA9959. The sequence continues at coordinate 36,073 of MGUA01000027.1, forward strand.
GCTCTTGAGCGGCTGGTGGAAGGGCGGCAGCTTGTCCTCTACGGAAAGATCGGCCATGTAGTTCCTATTTCTGCTCGGTCTCGAATACCAGTTCGATGTAGTTCTCACGCCAGAGCTTCAGGTATTCCTTCAGGAAGTTCCGGTACAGCGAGATGATCTTGACGTTGCGGAAGTCCAGGATGTCGAAGGTCCTGGAGAAGACCACGCAGTCGTAACGCTTGTCCTCCATGCGCTTGGCGCACGGGAAATAGGCGCTGGGGATAAAGCGCGCGTCCAGCGCGTCGCGCTGGATGGCCGGGGAGTAGGCGTCTATTATCACCTCCACGTAGGCCATGTCCATCTGGCTGACCTTCTGCGCTATGCTTTCAAGCACCACGGCGAAGCTTTTTTCATTGGTGACGCCGCCCACGACCACGCTGTACTTGTCCTTCTGGTTGAAGGTCAGGTACACCTCGGTGCCCTGGTCCGGCGTGATCAGGATCAGGTTGGGCTCATGGAAGGGCATGAAGATGCGCTCGAAGAAGCTGTTGCTCTTCGTCTTCTTCCAGCGGTTCTTGATGAACTCCGGAGCGGTGATCATCTCGAAGTTGAGCAGCGGGATCTTGCTCTTGTGCTCGCTGTACTCCCCCTTCACGTCCTTTACCTGCGCCGCTTCCAGCTTGATCTGCTTGCGGACTATCTCGTAGAACGGCGCGATCTCCGGGATCACGACCGGCGTCTGCCGGCGGCGGCCCAGGGCCTTCTCCGTAAAATAGCCGGTCAGGCAGTGCGTCTCGTTATACTGCAGCCGGTTGGAATTGGGGAAGATGCCCAGCTTTATGAAGCCCAGGCTTTCGGTCAGCTTCTGCGGGGCGTAATTGGCGGTACGGGTGGTGGCGTAGACTATGTCGACGAGGTCCTTGGTCTCGGTAATGTCGTCGAGCACCAGTTTCATCATCGTGAAAGCCAGGTCGTGCTTGCGGAACTCCTGGCTGACCACGGCGCCGAAGGCCTTGGAGTTGCGGTAGAACAGGTCCAGGGCGTACACCAGGCTGCCTATCACGCGGCCCTCGCATTCGGCCACCAGCCAGTAGTACTCGTTGTCCTCTATGGCGCGGCGCATCTTCTCCTTGTCCGTCACTATCGGAATGGAGTAGTTGCCGCCGTAAACCTCGGCGTAGAGCATCTGGATGCGGCGCATGTCCGGGGTCTTGGCCAGCCGGATGATGATATCCGGCTTGCCTTCGGTTTTAATTATCTTTTCTATTTTTTTGAGCGCCATATAATATAATATAGTAAAAATCGGCCTCTTTTGATAATGACCGATATCAGCAATCCGGCGAAAACGATGAAAACAAACAAACTGCTACTGCTCCTGGCCGCCCTCCCCGCCTTCTGGGGCTGCGCCTCGTTCAACCACGGCGACATCCTGGTGGAGCGCTCGGCCGCCAAGGCCATGCTGGAGGACGCCTCCATCAGGCCCTTCTCCGAGGTAAAGCTTTCCTGGAAGAACTTCCCCTACCGCTCGGCCAGCGACCTGATAGGCGAGGGGTCCGTCTCCCGCCCCAAGAAGCCGAAGACCGTCCCGGCGCCCCCGGAGGACTCGGCGGACCTAACCCGCCAGGCCAGGGAGGTCTTCGCGAAGGCCGGCCTTTACGACAGCCAGAAAGGCTATGGCACGCTCACGCTGGAGATGACCACCTTCGGCCGCTGGACCTACAGGGAGCTGCTGCGCTCCTACCTGGTAGACACCAGCTTCATTTTCATCATCCCCTCCGCCCTGCGGGTCAATTATTTCCTGACCGCGGATTTCCAGACCTCTACCGGCACGGCGCGCGTAGAGACCGAGGCCACCAACAAGACCACCTTCCACCTGCTGCTGGCCCCGCTCTACCCTTTCACCGCCCCTGGCGGCAGGGAGAATAAGCTGCTCAAACAGATGCTGTGGCGTTCGGCCACCGACGTTTACACAAAGCTGAAGGCCGCGGGGCAGGCCGTACCCGGCGCCGTTCCGGCCGCGCCTGTTGTCCCCGGGGCGGCCGCGCCGGCGCAGGAAGAGGACCCCGTCCTGGTGCCCCCCGACGAGCCGGCCCGCGACTGGAGAGAAGAGCCGCAGGACGACTGAGCCCCGCGCGCCAAAAGAAAAAGCCCCGCAGGAGCGGGGCTTTTTCTTGTCCTGGCGCCTTTAGTCGGCGGATTTTTCCGGGGCTTTCTCCGCGGGTTTCTCTTCCGCCGGAGCGGCCTTGGTCGCTGCGGCCGGGGCGGCCGGCTTCACTTCTTCGGCGGGCGGCAGGCTCTCCAGGCCCTCTTTGGCTTCCTGGACATACACGCTCTCCGGGTTTTCCTTGATGAACCTGGCCATGGCCGCGCGTCCGGCGGCCAGGTCGCCGTCGACCACCAGCTGCACCGCGTCGGTCAGCTGCTTCTTCTCGGTCTCGAGCTTCTTGCGGGCCGCGTCGGAAACGCCGCCTTTCCAGTAGAGGGCCTTGGGATCGCCCCCCTGCTTGGCGCCGCGCACGGCGGCCACGGCGGAAACGCGGGTCTTGGACTCCAGTTTCTTATCCACCTTGGACTTCAGGCCCTTGAGCATGTTGGAATACCAGGTCTTCCAGTCTTTTTTCGCGGGCTTCTCGATCGCGTCAGCGGCGTAGACCGCGTTGAACGAAAATACCAGCACCAGCGCTATAAGAAGTTTTTTCATAAGTCTCTCCTTTTCCCTCTCCCCTCACTTTCCCCTTATTTCAGAAGCTTGTCCCCGGTGGACTTCACCGAGGGGTCTATCTTGGCCGCGCGCTCGGCGAAGGCCTTAACGTCGTCCTTCTTTTCGAGCTTGTCGGAAACCCGCGCCAGGTTAAGCCAGATCTCCGCGTCGTACGGGTCGGCCTTGGCCGCGTCGAAATAATACTTCTTCGCCTCGTCGTAGCGCTTCTGGCCGTAAGACAGGTTGCCCACGTTATTGAGCGCGGCGGCGTTGAACGGTTCTTTGGCCAGCACGGCCTTGAAATACTTCTGGGCCTCGTCGGTCTCTCCGTTCTGGGCGGTCAGCATGCCGAGGTTGATGTTGGCGTCGACATCGTCGGGGTTGGCCGCCAGCACTTTGCCGAAGTAGTCCTTGAAGTAGGCGTAGCGGGCCTTCTGCAGGCCGGCGGCGGCCTCTTTTACGCGGGCGACGAATTTGGCCTTGTCCGGGTAGGAATCCATGTCGCCCTCGGGCAGCGTCACGGGCTCGAATTCAGCCCAGGCGTCGCGCACCTCTATCACCCTCACGTCTTTTTCGTTCTGGCGGTAGAAGGAGGCGGCGTGCTTGACGGCGTCGTAGAAGTCCTTGCCCACCATCGTCACTTCCAGACCCACCCAGAAGGTGTTCTTGTATTTTATCAGGTACTCCTCGGGGATGCCGACCTCGCGGGCGTCGGCGGAGCCGGTGTCGAACATCAGCGAGATATGCGCCGGGTAGTCCAGCAGCGCTGTCTTCGGGCCGGAGGCCTCCAGCAGCGTGGCGAACAGCGCGGTCAGATCGTCGCAGTCGCCGCTCTTGAGCTTGAGCGTGCTGCGCGGGAACTGCACCGTGTCCAGCACCATTTCCGAAGAGGATTTCAGGGAGGCGTAGGGGCTGACCGGGTCGGCCAGGTAGCTCAGCCCCTGCTCGCCCAGCGCTTCCCAGATCATCAGCGAGGTCAGAGTGTTCTCGTTGAGGAAAGGAGCGGCCTCCTCCAGTTTGCCCTTCTCGTTGAGCGCGAAGCGGCTGAAGCCGAACACCGGGGTGTCCTTGGGAGTGATGAAGTTGGCCAGGCGCGCCGGCTTGTCCCAGACGATGGCGTTCTTGGAGAGCACCTTTACCGGCTTATTGAGGGTGAAGGTCTTCTCCTCGCCGTCCTGGTAATAGGTCAGCGTCAGCTGGCACTGTATCGGGGTGTCCTCGGTGATGTTGAGGATGCGGTTGTTGAGCGTGGCGGACAGCGGCACGTCCACCTGAGAGCCGGCCTTCACCTCGGGCACCACGGTGTCGCTCGGGAAGTCCATGAAGTCCTTGAAGAAGAACGAGAGCTTCACGTTGGAGAAGTCGGTCTCCGTGTTGTTCTTCACGGCTATCTGGCCCACCGGGTTCTTCTGGTAATACTTGTAGTTGGCCGAGAAGATGTAGTTAAGCGCGGGCGCCACGATCTCCATGGGCGCCACGTTCTTGCTCCCGCCGGCGGCGGAGGCCTCGGCGGCCGGGGCTTCCGGCGGCTTGTAGTAGAAGCCGGCGGGCAGCGACAGGCCGCCCTGGGCCCCGCTCACGGACAGGCCCGCCACGTAATAGTAGTAGGTGGCCTCTTCGGTAAGCTTATCCTCGAAGGTCTTGCCCTTGGGCGCGCCGAGCTCTTTGAGTTCGCCGTCGGAACCCTTGGTGCGGTAGACCTTGAAGCCGCCGGTCCAGGCGTTGGACTTGGCGTTCCAGGAAAGGGCGGCGCCCTTCTCGGCCGCGGCGGCCTTTATGCCGAACGGCTCCTCGGGAAGGTAGCTGATATCGAAACCCAGCAGGCGGGAATTCTCCATGTCGGAGATATAGACCTTGTCGTTGCGGAAAGCCAGGTACTGGGGAGCCCAAAGCTCGCGCTCGCCGCGGCCCTTGGCGAAGAAACTGGAAGTAAAGTTGCCGGCGGCGTCGAAGATCTTTATGTTGAAAGAGCCTTTGTCCAGGATGTAGAAGAAGCCCTTGTCGTCATAGGCGAGGCTGGCGGGGTCCTGCAAGCGCCCGGAATCGTCCCAGAGGCGCAGGAACTTGCCCATGGAATCCATGACTATAACCTTCTTGAGGACGGAGTCGAGGATATACACGTTCTTCGCCTCGTCGCAGTGCACGGCCACCGGGTTGGCAAGGGTCACGTTGCCCATTTCCGGGCCGGCGGCGAAAAGGAACATGCCGTCGGCGCTGAAGGCCTTTATCTTCTTGTTCTTAGTGTCGGCCACGTAGATATTGCCCTTGGCGTTGACCGCCACGGAGGAAGGCTGGCGGAACTGGCCGTCGCCGGAGCCGCTCTCGCCGAACATATTGTTATAGGTGCCGTCCGGGTTGAAGATCTGCACCCGGTCGTTGCCGGTGTCGGCCACGTAGATCAGCCCCTTGGCGTCCACGAAGATGCCGCGCGGGGAACGGACCTGCCCCTGCAGCTTGCCTTCGCGGACCAGGGTCTTCTTGGTGCCCTTGTCGAACAGCGCGAGTTCTTTGGCCTCGGGCAGCCACGCTATCACTTTTCCGTCCGCAGTGACGGTAAAAAGGTCGGCCTTGGCGGCCTGTTTCTCGGAGGGACCGGTGATCATGAAGCGGTCCAGCAGGCGCGCCTTCGGCAGCTCCGGGCCGGTCTCGCCGCTCTCGATATTTATCGCTACGACCTTTTTATTATCGTCGTCGCTGAGGTAGACCAGGCCGGCGTCGTCCATGGCGATGTCGCGGAGGTTCTTGAACTCCATCTTACCCTTGCCCTTGGTACCGAAAGTGGCGACAGCCTCGCCGAGTGCGGAATATTCGCGGACCTTGCCTTCCTTGGGGTTGATCAGGTAGATCTGTCCGCGGGCGTCGGCGACGGCCCCATTGTTGGCGGCTTGTATCTCCTTGAGCAGCTTGCCGGTCCTGTCGTATTTATGAAGCAGGGCCTTGTCGGGGTCCGAAACCAGCAGGTCGCCGGAGCGGCTAGCGAAGATGCTGGCGGGGCGGAGCTTGGTAACGCCGTCCTGGCGCACGGTAGGGAAACCGTAGAGGTAAATGCCGTCGGAGTTAAAGACCTCGACCCTGGAGCCGCCGGTGTTGGAAACGTAGACCCTGCCGTCGGGTCCGTAAGAAATGCCTTTCGGGCCGTCGATCTGGCCGGGGGCGGACCCGTCGCTGGAGAAGGTCCAGAGCAGCTTGCCCTCGGGGTCGAAGACGACGATACGGGAGTTGCCGGTGTCGGCCACGTAGAGCCGTCCTCCGCCGAAGCTTATGGCCGAGGGAGCCTTAAGGCTCCCCTCTATCTTCCTCAGCTGTTTTCCCGCGGCGTCGAAGACGAAGATCGCGTTGGTCTTCATGTCGGCGACGAAGACCTTGTCTTTGGACAGGGCTATCGCCGACGGCTTCTGCATGGCGGGGCTGGATATCAGCGCCTTGAACTCTATTTTTTCGTACGCGCCGGCCACGGAAGCCAGCAGGGTAAGCACAGCCGAATAAATTATAGCCCGCTTCATAGTACTCCCTCCTAAACGCCTTTTATGGTAGTACCTGCTATTTTATTATATTTTTCCACCCCTTTTCCCGAAATCCCGGATATTAATTTATCTAATAGTCCCTTTACCAAATCGCCCTTGCCATCGTTACCGTTAATTTTTTACGATAACAAGTACTCTATATATATTACGGGGAGTTTATAATGGACATTAATTTTATAAAGAGGCTGGCAACCACCTCTATCGGCAGGAAGGCGGTGATGGCCGTTTCCGGCCTGCTGCTGGGCGGCTTCATGCTGGTGCACCTGGCCGAGAACCTGCTGCTCTTTAAAGGGGAGATATTCTATAACGGCTGGGTGGACCTGCTGCTGTCCAACCCGGTCACCATCTTCCTCGAGGTCGGCCTGCTGTTCATCTTCGTCGCCCACATCATAACCGGCGTCTGGGTGAGGGTGGAGGACTTTCTTAACGCCCCGCGCGGCTACGAGGCCCGCAAATGGCAGGGCGGCCGCACCATCGGCTCGGCCACCATGCTCTACACCGCGGCGGCCATCCTGGCCTACCTGGCCTACCACCTGCTGACCTTCCGCTTCGTGGACCACTCCATGGGTTTCTACCAGATGGTCACCGGCGCCTTCCGCAGCCCGGTCTTCGTTGCCATCTACGTGGCCGGCTCGGCCGCGCTGGCGCTGCATCTCAGCCACGGCATGCAGAGCGCCTTCCAGACGCTCGGCCTGAACCACCCCAAGTACACGCCGCTGATAAAGATCGGCGGCATGATCGTGGCCGTCTCCATGGTGGGCTTCGCGCTGATCTCCGTGTATTTTCTCGCGGGCATAGACCTGAAGGCCGCCGAGACCGGCTACCAGGTAGTGGTCATTAAATAGGACGGAGGACATGATGAAACTCGACGCGCACATCCCCGAAGGCCCGATAGAGAAGAAGTGGGACAATCACAAGTTCAACCTCAAGCTGGTCAATCCCAATAACCGCCGCAAGTACGACGTGCTGGTGATCGGCTCCGGCCTGGCCGGCGCCTCGGCCGCCGCCTCGCTGGGCGAGCTCGGCTACAACGTAAAGGTCTTCACCCTGCACGACTCCCCCCGCCGCGCCCATTCCATAGCGGCGCAGGGCGGCATCAACGCGGCCAAAAATTACCCCAACGACGGCGACTCGGTCTGGCGCCTGTTCCACGACACCGTTAAAGGCGGCGACTACCGCGCCCGGGAGGCCAACGTCTACCGCCTGGCCCAGCTCTCGGGCCAGATCATAGACCACTGCGCCGCCATCGGCGTGCCTTTCGCGCGCGAATACGGCGGCCTGCTGGCCAACCGCTCCTTCGGCGGCGCGCAGCTGTCCCGCACTTTCTACGCCAGGGGCCAGACCGGCCAGCAGCTGCTGCTCGGCGCCTACTCGGCGATGATGCGGCAGGTGGCGGCCGGCACCGTTACCGTAATGCCCCGCCGCGAGATGGCCGACATCGTCATGAAGGGCGGCCGCGCGCGCGGCGTTACCGTGCGCAACCTGGTGACCGGCGACCTCGAGGCCTATTCCGGCCACGCGGTGCTGCTGTGCACCGGCGGCTACGCCAACGCCTTCTACCTCTCCACCAACGCGGCCACCTGCAACGTCTCGGCCGCCTGGACGGCCTACAAGAAGGGCGCCGGGTTCGCCAACCCCTGCTTCACCCAGATCCACCCCACCTGCATCCCCCGCTCCGGCGAGCACCAGAGCAAGCTGACGCTGATGAGCGAGAGCCTGCGCAACGACGGCCGCGTCTGGGTGCCCAAGGCCAAGGGCGACAAGCGCAAGCCGGGCGAGATCCCCGAGGACGAGCGCGATTACTTCCTGGAGCGCCGCTACCCCGCCTTCGGCAACCTGGTGCCGCGCGACATAGCCTCCCGCGCCGCCAAGACCGTGGTGGACGCCGGCTACGGCGTGGGCCCCAGCGGCCAGAGCGTCTACCTGGACTTCCGCGACTCGATAAAGCGCAAGGGCGAGACCAAGATCAAGGACGAGTACGGCAACCTGTTCGACATGTACTACCAGATCACCGACGAGAACGGCTACAAGGCGCCCATGCGCATCTACCCGGCGCCGCACTACACCATGGGCGGCCTCTGGGTGGACTACAACCTGATGACCACCATCCCCGGCCTGTTCGCCCTGGGCGAGGCCAACTTCTCTGACCACGGGGCCAACCGCCTGGGCGCCAGCGCGCTGATGCAGGGCCTGGCGGACGGCTTCTTTATCGCCCCCTCCACGGTGGCCGGCTACCTCGGCGCCACCAAGTTCGACCCCGCCACCACGCTGGACAAGGAATTCTCCGACTCCGCCAGGGAAGTGCAGGAGAAGATCAACCGCATCGTCTCCATAAAGGGGACCCGGACCCCGACGGAGCTGCACCGGCAGCTGGGCAACGTGATGTGGCACGACGTAGGCATGGCCCGCAGCGAGGCGGCGCTGAAGAAAGCGCTCAAGAAGATCCCCGAGATCCGCGAGGAATTCTGGAAGAACGTCACCGTCTCGGGCGCCGAGAAGGACATGAACCAGACGCTGGAGAAGGCTATGAAGGTGGCGGACTTCCTGGAGTTCTCCGAGCTGTTCGTGAAGGACGCGCTGGAGCGCAGGGAATCCTGCGGCGGGCATTTCCGCGAGGAGTCCTGCACGCCCGAGGGCGAGGCCAAGCGCGACGACGAGAATTTCTCGCACGCGGCCGTCTGGGAATACCAGGGCGAGGGCAAGGAAGCCGCGCTGCACAAGGAAAAGCTGACCTTCGAGCACATAAAGATGGCGGAAAGGAGCTACAAATAATATGACCACCCGCACCAAGCACTTCAATGTCACCGTGCGCGTCTGGCGGCAGGCCGGCCCCAAAGAGCACGGCAAGATGGTGTCCTACAAGGTCAAGGACGTCTCGCCCGATATGTCCTTCCTGGAGATGCTCGACCTTCTCAACGAGGACCTGCTCAAGAAAGGCGAGAGCGCTATCGTCTTCGAAAGCGACTGCCGCGAGGGCATCTGCGGCTGCTGCGGCCTGGTGGTGAACGGCGACGTGCACGGCCCGGACGAGCATTCCACGGTGTGCCAGCTGCACATGCGGCGCTTCCGCGACGGGGACGTGATCACGGTGGAGCCGTGGCGCGTGAAGTCTTTCCCGGTGCTCAAGGACCTGGCGGTGGACCGCGCCTCGTTCGACCGGCTGATGGCGGCGGGCGGCTTCGTATCGGTTAATACGGGCGCGGCGCCCGACGCCAACGCTACGCCTATAGAGAAGGACAAGGCGGAAGAGGCCATGGACGCGGCGGCCTGTATCGGCTGCGGGGCCTGCGTGGCGGCCTGTCCTAACGGGGCGGCGATGCTGTTCGTGGGCGCGAAGATCTCGCAGCTGGCGCTGCTGCCGCAGGGCGGGCCCGAGCGGGCGGCCCGCGCGCTTAACATGGTGGCGGCGATGGACAAGGAAGGGTTTGGGAACTGTACTAACGAGTACGAGTGCGAGGCGGTCTGCCCGAAAGACGTGAAGGTGGCCAACATCGCCCGCATGAACCGCGAGTTCCTGTTAGCGAATTTGCTCTCTAAGCGATAACCCAAACGCGGCTGGCGCCGCCGGGGCAGGAACGCAAAACACGCGGGGACCTGTCGCTTCGATCCATCCGGGCACACCGGCGGGCGTGGACCGGGGTGAGGGTTGGAAAAACCCTCCCGGAGGCCCGAGCTTGCATAAGCGCGAGGGCCGAGGGAGGAGGGGCGGGCACGGTGTGTCCCGACCCCGTGTTTTTTCAGCCCTCACCCCGGGACGCGCCATACACTAAGGGGACTCCATGTCTGAATTCAAATACACAGAACTATTTCAGCTCGCAAAACGCGATACGAAGTTTCGGCTGGTCTCCAGGGAAGGGGTCGTGATGTCGCGCGACGGGGGGCGGGAGATTTTAGAGGTGGAGGCGGGAGCGCTGACGAGGCTGGCGCGGGAAGCCGTCAGGGACGTTTCTTTCCTGCTGCGCAGGGGGCATAACGAGCAGGTGGCGGCTATTTTCAGCGACCCGGAAGCTTCGGAGAACGACAAATTTGTGGCTTACTGCATGCTGGAGAACGCGGCTATCTCGGCGGGGTTCGAGCTGCCGTTCTGCCAGGACACGGGCACGGCCACGATAGTGGCTAAAAAGGGCGAGCAGGTCTGGACGCGCTCCGACGACGAGGAGAGCCTGGCCCGCGGGGTCTGGGAGGCCTACACCGGCGAGAACCTGCGCTATTCCCAGACGCTGGCCCTGGACATGTACCGGGAGAAGAATTCCGGGGACAACCTGCCGGCCCAGATAGATATCTACGCCAAGCCCGGCATGGCCTACGAGTTCCTGTTCGTCACCAAGGGCGGCGGCTCGGCCAACAAGACCATGCTTTTTCAGGAAACGAAAGCCACGCTGACCCCTGAGAAGCTTAAACCCTTCCTGGTGGAGAAGATGAAGTCTCTCGGCACGGCGGCCTGCCCGCCGTACCACGTGGTTTTCGTGATAGGCGGCACCTCGGCGGAGATGTGCCTGAAGACGGTGAAGCTGGCCTCTACGGCCTGCCTGGACGGCCTGCCCGGAGATCCCGGGGACACCGGCCGCGCCTTCCGCGACAGGGGGCTGGAAGCGGAATTGCTGGCGGCCTCCCGCGGCTTCGGCTTCGGCGCCCAGTTCGGCGGCAAATATTTCGCCCACGACGTGCGGGTGGTGCGGCTGCCGCGCCACGGCGCCTCCGTCCCTATAGGCATGGGCGTCTCCTGTTCGGCCGACCGCAACGCGCTGGCCCGCATAGACCGGGACGGCCTGTGGCTGGAGGAGCTGGACCGCGAACCGGGAAACCTGATCCCCAAAGAGATCCGCGCCAAGTTCTCCTCCTGCTCGAGCTGCGTGAACATAGACCTCAACCGCCCGATGCCGGAGATCCTGGCCCAGCTTGCCAAGTACCCCGTCGGGACGCGCCTGGCGCTCAACGGCCGCATCATAGTGGCGCGCGACCTGGCCCACGCCAAGTTCAAGGAACTCCTCGACACCGGCCGGGACCTCCCCGACTACCTGAAAAAACACCCCGTCTATTACGCCGGCCCGGCCAAGCAGCCCGCGGGGAAGCCTTCCGGCTCTTTCGGCCCCACCACGGCCGGCCGCATGGACTCCTACGTGGACCTGCTGCAGGCGCGGGGCGCGTCGCTGGTGATGATAGCCAAGGGCAACCGCTCGCTGGCGGTGACCGAGGCCTGCAAAAAACACGGCGGCTTCTACCTGGGCTCGCCCGGCGGCCCGGCCGCGCTGCTGGCCGCGCGCCACATAAAGAAAGTCGAGACCCTGGACTACCCGGAACTCGGCATGGAGGCGGTCTGGGCCATAGACGCCGTTGATTTCCCTGCCTTCATCCTTGTAGACGCCAACGGCGGGGATTTCTTTAATCCCGCCGCCCCCCGATGAAACGCCCCGCGCGGCCGCAGCCGCAGGCGGTAGATTCGCTGTTCCACTCCAGGGCCCGCGGCGGGGCCTTCAAGCAGGGGCCGCAGGACAAGCTGTACAAGCTGGCCGAGCTCTGCCGGGATTCCGGCATGACGGAGCGCATGCTCAACCTCCTCGCGGCCTACCTCCGTCTGAAGCCGTCGCGCCCGGAAGCCTCCGTAGCCCTGGCCCTGACCGGCCGCTACGCCGAGGCCCTGGCACGCTCGGCGGAGCACCTCGCCTCCGGGAAGCTCACCGCCGAAGAGACCTTCCTGCTGGGCAACCCCTGGCTCAACATCCACGACAGGGCGATCATAGATAAGGCGCTCACCCGCGCCGCCGCGGCCAAACCGCCCGCCGCCGCCGCGCGCCTGCGGGACCTGCACCTTTTCATCCTGCGTTCCCGCGCCGGGCGGCCGGCGGGCTCGCCGCCCTTCATGAAAGGTCCCCTCTCCATCATGAACGCGCACTGCGCGGACGCGCTGCTGGCCGCGGGCAAGGCGCGCGAGGCCGTGCGCCTGCTTTCGGAAACCGTTAAGAATTTCCCCGCCGACGAGTATTCCTGCGGCAAGCTGGCGGAGGCCCTGCTGTGCCTGGGCCGCGGGAAGGAAGCCTTCGCGCTGATGACGCGCAAAGAGCCCCTGCTGCGCTCGCCCGGCTTTTACGCCTGGCACGGCCAGCTGCTGCTGCTGGCCGGCAGGTACGCCGAGGCGGAGGCCAAGCTGGAAAAGACCCCGGCAGCCTCCAGCCCGATGGCCCCCTGCTGGCTGGGCGCGGCTAAATTCAAACTGGGGAAAACCGGCGCCGCGCTGCGCCTGCTGCGCAAGGCCGCGGCCAACCGCTCCGACCTGGAAGCCGCCCTCTGGCTGGCCGAGGCCCTGCGCTCCTCCGGCGACAGCGCCGCCGCCCTGGCCGAAATACGGCGGGTACTCTCCGCCGACTCCGCCCACCCGTGGGCGCTGCTGGCGGGCGCCCTGCTTTACCACGCCGCGGGTCGCGGGCCGGAGGGAGAGCACCTCTTCTCAAAATTCAGTTCCGGCCCGGGAAAGGCGTTCAAGCCGCCGCGCTGTTTCTCCGCGGCCTGGGCCGCGGCCGCGCTGGAACGGGCCGGCGGCTGCCGCAGACCGGAGCGCCACTTTGTAAATATGGCCGCGCGACCCATGCGATAAGCCTTGTGTCCCCGCGTATTTATTTATATATTTCTTGATTAAGCGCGTTCTACACTTATGAGCAGCAGGAAAAAAATTTACATCTCAGCGCTCTTCTGCGCCTTAGCCCCGGTTTTTCTGACCGGCTGCGACATCCCGCTGGGTACGCCCCGGGAGCGCCTCTTCAAAGCCGCCAAGAACAACTACGAGCGCAACATGCGGCGCCTGCTCGACTCCGGGGTGGACCCGAACAGCGTAGATTCGGCCGGCTGGACCCCGCTCATGTGGGCGGCGGCCAAGGACAATGTGGACGTGATAAGGCTGCTCCTGTCGCGCGGCGCCCAGCTGGAGCTGCGCAACAAGAAAGGCGAGACCGCCCTGCATATAGCTTCCCGCTGGAGCCGCCTGGAGACGGTGAAGTTCCTGATGGACAACGGCGCCCGCACCGAGGCCCGCGACCGCCTGGGCTGGCCGCCGCTGATGTGGGCGGCCATGCAGGGCCGCACCGAGGTGATAGAAGCCCTGGCCGGCGGCGGCGCCAATCTGGAGTTCAAGGACACCAACGGCAACACCCCCCTCATGATGGGCGCCAACCGCGGCCGGACCGAAGCTGTTAAAACCCTGCTGGACCTGGGGGCGAATCCTTTTAAGACCAATGCCGAAGGGCAGACCGCCGCGGAGCTGGCCCGTTTCAACGGCTACAGCGAACTGGCGGCTCTGATAGACGGCGGCGGCGCTGAACCCGCCCCCAAACCCGCGGGGCGCCCGAGAAGCTCCAAGTAGCCGCCCCACCTTAATAGCCCGCAGGACATGACCCCGCATATAAAAAGACTGGACCAGTACCGGCTGGAGATCTCCCCTGCCTACAAGCCCGGCATGAACGGCTCCGCCATCATCTACGCCGACGCCGCCATAGAACGTTTCATAGAACCCGCCGCCCTGGACCAGGCCGCCAATACCGCCACCCTCCCCGGCCTCGCCGGCTCCGCCCTCGCCATGCCCGACATCCACACCGGCTACGGCTTCCCCATCGGCGGCGTGGCCGCCTACGACGCGCACGACGGCGTGATCTCGCCCGGCGGCGTGGGCTACGACATCAACTGCGGCGTGCGCCTGCTCTCGTCCTCGCTGGAAGTAAAGGCGCTGGGCAAAAAGTTGGAAGACCTGGCGCACAAGCTCTACGCCGGCATCCCCGCCGGGGTAGGCGCCGGAGGCGGCCTGCGGCTGAACCGGCGCGAACAGGATTCCCCCCTCATAGACGGCGCGGCCTGGGCGGTAAAGAACGGTCTCGGCCGCCAGGAAGACCTGGAGCACGCCGAATCCGGCGGCGCCCTGGCCGGCGCGGACCCGCGCGCGGTGAGCGCCCGCGCTTTAGAGCGCGGCCGGGACCAGCTGGGCACCCTGGGCTCGGGCAATCATTTCCTGGAAGTCCAGGAAGTCACCGATATTTTCGACGAGGACGCGGCGCGGGCCTACGGCATCTTCAAGGGCCAGCTCACGGTGATGCTGCACACCGGCTCGCGCGGCCTGGGCCACCAGGTCTGCACCGATTTCATCGGCTTGATGAAAGATGCCGCCCGCCGCTACGGCATAGCGCTGGCCGACCCGCAGCTGGCGGCCGCGCCCTTCCGCAGCGCCGAGGGGCAGCAATACTTCGGCGCCATGCAGGCCGCCGCCAACTACGCCTGGGCCAACCGCCAGGCCCTCACCGGGCTCATGCGCGACATCTTTGAAAAGTCCCTTGGCCTGGGAGAGAACGCCCTCGGCCTGCGCCTGGTCTACGACGTGGCTCACAACATAGCCAAGCTAGAGGAGCACGAGGCCGGCGGCAAAAAAACAAGCGTGATAGTGCACCGCAAGGGCGCCACGCGCGCCTTCGGCCCGGGCCACCCGGAACTGCCGGCGGCCTACTCCGCGACGGGGCAGCCGGTGATAATCCCCGGCGACATGGGACGCTGCTCCTACCTGCTGGCCGGCACCGCCAAGGCCATGAGCGACACTTTCGGCTCCTGCTGCCACGGCGCGGGCCGCCTGATGAGCCGGGGCGAGGCCGTGCGCCGCGCGCGCGGCCGCCTCATAGCCGAAGAGCTGGCCGCCAAGGGCATCTGGGTGCGCTCCTCCGGGCACGAGACGCTCTCCGAGGAAATGCCCGAGGCCTACAAGGACGTGGAAGACGTAGTGGGGGTAGTAGCCGGCGCCGGCCTGGCCCGCCGCGTGGCCAGGTTCAGGCCGCTGATAGTTATTAAAGGTTAATCTATGACCAGGACGCTTCTTCTTTCCGCGGCCTTAAGCCTCCTTCTCTCTGCACCCGTCCCGGCCGCGCCGGACGCCGGTACGGAGCCGGACCTGCGCCTGCGCAGCGCCGAAGTTTTTTTTGAGGCCCTGGCTTACGAGCTGAAGAAAGACCCGCAGGCGCGGGCGGCGCTGGACGCGCTGGCCCCCGGAGCCACGGCCGCGGCGCTTAAAGAGCAGGCCGCACGGCCGGGCCTTACCCAGGGAGAACTTTTTGACGCGGTCACGGCCCTGGTCCCCGCCGAGGGCCCGGCCCGGGACGGCGTGCTGCGCGCCAGACAGGCGGCCCGGCTGTACCTGGCCCCGCCGGCGGCACCGGCCTGGGAGCGCCGGAACGCGCCCGAACCCGTCACGCCCCCCGCGGACCTGGCCTTCCACGCTGGCGGCTCGCCCGAGACCGCCGGCACCGACCCCGGCCTGGCGGACTGGAAGGACGCCGACGGTTACGCGGCCTCGCGCATAGGCCCGCTCTCGGCCATGCTCGACAGGCTGTCTGCGGACGACACGATAGTTCTCTCCAACCTCCCGCTGGCGGCCCTGCTGCCTTCGCTGGGCCCGCAGGAGGAGTTGGCGGCGCTTAACCTCCCCATCAGCGGCTACGCCAAGAACCTCTGGCTGCTGCGCGGCCCCGGCGGGCGCGGTACGCTGCTGCTCAGCGATTTCCAGGGGCGCATCTACCTGCGGCATTTCGAGCTGCTGCTGCGGCGCTACTATTCCGGCAAAAAAGCGCCGGCCATAAAAGTCGCCGAAGCCCCCTCCGCCTACGAACCCTATTACCGCCCGCTGGCCCGGCTCTGCCAGGTTAACCGCCCCGCCTGCTCCGGCCTGGAGGCCGTGGCGGCCGGCTACGGCGAGTCCTTCAGGATCTACTGGTCCTCCTGGTCCGTGACCAGCCTGACCGACGCCGAGGGCGACTGGCGGCTTGATATCTATGGCCCGGACGGCGCAGGCCGCTGGGGCGTAATAACGGCCCGCTCCTCTTTCTTCGGCGAAACGCTGGGCGAGAACCTCAGCCGCCTCGTGCAGGTCTCCACCGGCATTCATACCGTGGTGCTGGCCGGCTCGGGCGGTTCGCTGGAAGCCAGGCCGCTCTACGACCTGGTCTACCCTTCCCATGTGCTCACCCCGGGCGGCCGCGAGGTCCCCAACGCCCTCGGCTCGGCGGCCGATTTCCGGGCCCACCGGAGCGCCCTCTCGCCGCTGGAAGAGACGCCCGCCTGGCTGGGGCGCGCGCTGGCCGACGGCGTCTCCACGGTGGACGTGGAGATGGGCCCCGCCGCGGAGCTGCTGGCCCCGCGGGGCCTGCGGCTGGGGTTCGCCGTGCTGGTAACCGATTTTCCGGTGCATCGCCCGGCCATAGAGAAAGCCCTGACAAAAACCAGTCTGGCCAGCCAGGACGCGGGCGCCAAATACCGCGGCATCGGCGCCTACGCGCGCGGCCTCGGCGCCTGGCTGTTGGGCGGCCCGCCGCCGGGCTGGCAGCCGGTGGAAAAGAAGATGGGCTTAACGCTAGGTGAAAAGTCCGCGCTCAACCTGGCCGCAGAAGAGCGGCGCCTGGCCCCGCTTTCCGCCGGGGAAAAAACCCTGGTGGCGAAGCTGGAGAAATTTTTCAAGGCCCACCCGCCGGCTTTCTCCGTCAGGATGAGCCGGGCCCGGGCCGCGCGGGTGCTGGAGGACGAGGCCTTCTTCTCCACGGAACTGGTGACGCAGCTCAAGGGCACCCCGGTCAGCCCTTTCACCCCGGATTACGAGCAGCGCTCCTACCGGGCCCTGCGCTACATCTTCGGCACCCTGTCCTACTGGGACGGCCCCGAAAAATACGGCGACACCGTGCTGCGCCTTAAAGAAAGCGCCTGGCGGCGCCGGGCCTGGGCCACGCGCCGCTCGGCCATGCGGGCGCTGGCCATAACGGCTGAAAAGAAGGGAAAGACCGTAGAGGCGGCCGCCGCGGACCCGGTGCTGGCCGGCGAGGCGGAAGAACTTTTTAATTCGTGGATAGTCGCCCCGGCGCAGCTGCCGCGGGCGCTGGCCCTGCAGGTGGCCGGGGAATTGCGCGCCCTGCCGCCGGCCGTGCTGGGCGAATTCCTGGCCGCGGCGGACGAGGAACTGCCGGGGCTCATTAAAAAGCACGACGTGGGCTGGCTGGAAGGCAGGCTGTGGGAAGCGGCCCGCACAGAGGATATAGACTGCGTTAAAACCCCGGCGCCGGCGGACGAAGCCATCACCCGGGCGGCGGCCAGGCTGGGGATAAAGGTTAACTAACCGCCGGGGCGTCCTGTTTCTTTACCAGCAGCGTTACCCAGTAAGCCCCGGCAAGCGCCAGGCACAGGCCTACTATCTGGTAGGCCTGTATTTTTTCTATACCGAAGGCGTGCGAGAGGATGGCGGTGAGCACCGGGTAGGACAGCACTATGGCCGTGGCCTTGCTCAGGTCCATATTGAGTATGGCCTTGTACCAGAGCACGTTGTTTAGCGCGGTGAGAGCCACGCCCCAGACCAGCAGTATCCACAACAGCCGCAGGCTGGGTTCGAAGGCGGCAACCGGCATGAAGAAGCCCAACGCGAACACCGGCAGTATGCCCAGCGTGGCGAACAGGGTGCGGGCCGAGGCCACGAAGACGTGGTCGAGGTCCTTCGGCAGCTTCTTGCTGAACAAGTGCGACACCTGGTACATCAGCGGCACGGCCAGCACTATCAGGTCGCCGGTCCAGCGCATGGTGAAGCGCTCCTTGAAAGCTATCAGGAGGGTGCCGGCCAGCACCAGCGAAGTGCCGAAAAGCTGGCTGAGTGAAATGCGCTCCTTCAGGAAGAGCCGCGAGAGTATGACGGTGTACACCGCCTCCACCTGGCCCAGGATGGCCGCGTTGGCCGGGGTGGTATAGTTGAGCGCCAGCACCAGCGCCGCTATGGGCAGAGCGCTGCCGAACAGCCCCACGGCAAAAAGCCGGGGCCACAGGTCCCGCCGGAAATAGACGGGGAACATCCTGTTCTTTATTATCCACGGCACGAAACAGGCAAAACCCAGCGCCGAGCCGCACAGGGCGAACAGCGGCGGGGAAATTTTTCCGGCGGCCAGGTAGCCCAGGATCGGGATGAAAGAATTTATGCAGACGGTCAGCCAGATGGCGCCCAGCGGGGTAATGGTCATCGGCTTAAATTATATAATTAGAACGGGACAACCATGAAAACATATCATTTCCTTCCAGTTTTCCTCACGCTGATCGCCGGCTATGTAGGCACTCATTATTACGCCGCCCGCTGGCTGGTCAAAGGTTTCTCCCTGGCGCCTTCCGCCGCCGCCTGGCTGCGGATAGTCTTCCTGCTGGCGGCCTTCCTGTCGCCGTTTACGATGTTTCTCAAGCACAAGTACCACAGCCCCGCCATGGAGGCCGTCTACTCGGTCGGCTACGCCTGGATGGGCGTGATACTGATAGCGGGCTTTATCTTCTTCTGTTCCGACCTGGCCGCCTTCGCCCTGAAACGCTGGGGCCACGCCGCCACGCCGCTCTGGCTGCCCAAAGCTTACCTCGCCGTACTGGGCGTCATACTACTTTGGGCCGTTTACGGCGGCCTCAAGACCCCGCCTTTGAAAGAAGTGACCGTCCCCATCGCCGGCCTCCCGCCGTCCATGGAAGGTTTCCGCATAGCCCAGATCTCGGACATGCACGTGGACTCCGGCTGGAAGCTGCGCCAGTTCGCAGGCATTGTGGACAGGATAAACTCCGCCCAACCGGACCTGGTGCTGATCACCGGCGACCTGATAGACCCGGGCATAACCTGCCGCGAAGGCCTTATGGGCCTGGCGGCTAGGATAAAGAGTCGGCTGGGGATTTACGGCTCGCTCGGCAACCACGAATATTATTTCGGCCTCGACAAGGCCGCCGGCTGCTACAAGGCCTTCGGCATAAAACTACTGCGCAACGAGTCGGCCGACCTGGGGGATTTCAGGCTGACCGGCCTGGGCGACATCCACACCGAACACATGACCGAGCAGGACGTGGCCGCCGTGCTGGAGCGCAACAAGGGCGCTAAGTTCAATATCCTCCTGAGCCACCAGCCGGTATTCTATAAGGCCATAGCCGCGGCGGGCGACTACCTGGTCTTCTCCGGCCATACCCACAGGGGCCAGATCTTCCCCTTTAATGTTTTCACCAAACTGTTCTACCCTTATTTCTACGGGCTTTACCGTATAAGTAACAGCGCGTTTTATGTTACTTCCGGCACCGGCACCTGGGGCCCCCCCCTGCGCTGGCTGGCCCCGGCCGAGATCCCCCTCATCATCCTTAGAGGGACGTAGCTGAGTTATTGAGTTTTTGGGCTATCTCTCTTTCCGCGTGCCAGGGGCGAGGCAATAACTCAACAACTCAGCTACGTCCCTGCCCAAAGGGCCTACGCGGGCCTGGTCTATTTAACTCCGGCCTTCTGGGCCTACCGAACCTTGCCGTTTTTCACCCCTGTGATAAACTATAGGTGTAGCCAGCCCAAGGAGGGAGTTAATGAACGGCACTTTCAAAAACCTTACTATCAGCGCGGTCCTCTTATCCTTCTCAGTTTCAGCCTACGCCTCGGGGGCCCTCCCCGTTGAGGACACGCAGCACAGATCCGAAACCACAGTTATAATGCAGCAGGCCATGGACCAGAACAGCGACTCCGCTACCCGCGAAGCCGCCGTCAACACGCTCCTGGCTAACATCGAAAATTACCAGTCGGCCGGTACCAGCGGCAACAAAGGCATCTACGAAGACAACCTTTCGGCCCGGCTTAAGGCCATCGACTCTATCTGGTCGCTGGGAGAAATAGGCGACCCCCGGCTGATGGGCAAGCTCTCCAAGTTCTACTCCGAATCCGATGACGTGCTCAAGATCAACCTGCTCATCAGCATGGGCAAGCTGAAGGCGAACACCAAAGCCGGCCCGTATATGTTCGACATAGCGGCCGACGCCCGCGAGACCGCCGTGGTCCGCGCCGCGGCCTTCGAGATGCTCGAGCATGTGGGCTACCCCTCCACCGTCATTAACCTTACTCCTTCCAAAGAGACCGGCATAGAGAAGGCCGACCTGATCTACACGGGCGGCATTACCGGCACCATCAGCGGCTGGGTCAGCCCCGACCTGCCCATCGGCCACGCCGGCGTCTTCATCGGCACCGAAGTTAAGAACGGCAAGATCGGCGTGATCATAGCGGACTGCGTGCCGGACAACTTCAAGCCGGGCGGCGTGCGCAACATTGATTCCTGGGCCAACTTCACCCACCACTTCATGTACCCGTACTACGGCAACCGCACCACCTCCACCAAGCCTACCGCGGCGCAGCGCGAGCGCATAGCTAAACTGGCCGTGGCGATGGGCAAAAAAGGCCTTACCTACAGCGACACTCACGGCTCCCAGAAGGGCCCGCTGAAGTTCGACTGCGTGGGCTATACCGAATTCCTCTACGAGGCCGTGGGCCTGAACCCCACCGAGAACAGCTACGAGACCGGCTGGGGCTGGCCGCTGACCCCCTGGGAACAGTTCATCGCGGTGAAGCCGGCGCCCGCCAAGCCCGCGAGCCCGATCTACGTGCCGAACCAGAACATCGTAATGCCCTCGCAGGCTATCATCACCAACGCCTTCGGCGCCCTGGGCGGCGCTTTCGGAATGGGCGGCGTGCGCGCCCCCGAAGTAAGCACCGACATCCAGCCCGAACTGATCAACTAAGCCTCCCTCAAGGCACACGGAACGCCCCGGGCCCCCCGGGGCGTTCTTATTTAAATAGGGACAGCGCCCTATTTTCACACCAGTCCACCCGCCCAGAACATGGCCAGGAAACAGGGCGCTGTCCCTATTTTTGTTAGAATATAGAGGTCCCCAAAGGGGACGCGGGGAGCTTGGGAGTGACCAGGCTGAGAGTTCCGGTGTTGCCGGAAGACCCTTATAACTTGAACCGGGTAATACCGGCGGAGGGAAAATGAAAGGGTACACGCAATTGCCGACTGCAGCCATGCAGCCGGTATTTTTTTGTCATTTTTCCTCTCATAAAGGACAAAATGACGCAACTCGAATCAGCCCGCAGGGGCGCCTTAACGCCTGAGATAGTAAAAGCCGCCGCGCGCGAGGGCGCCGAAGCTGGCCTGCTGTTAAAAGAAGTGGCCGACGGCCGGGCCGTGGTGCCGGCGAACGCAAATCACAAAGGCCTGTTCCCCGCCGCCATCGGCCGGGCGTTCAACTGCAAGGTGAACGTGAACCTGGGCACTTCCGGCCTGGGCTCCGGCCTCAGGCAGGAACTTAAGAAGCTCGCGCTCGCGGCCGAGCTGGGCGCAGACGCGGTGATGGACCTGTCCACCGGCGGCGACCTGCCGAAGATAAGGAAAGAAATAATAAAGCGCAGCCCCATGCCGGTGGGCACCGTGCCGCTGTACGAGGCGCTCAAAAGGGCCGGGAGCGCCAAAAAGCTGACCGCCGCGCTGCTGCTGGAAGTCATCGAGGAACACGCGGAGGCGGGCGTGGACTTTATGACCGTGCACACGGGGCTGCTGCGCGCGCACCTGCCGCTGGTGAAAGGCCGCACCACCGGCATAGTGTCGCGCGGCGGCGCGGCGCTGGCCCGCTGGATGGAGCTTAACCGGGCGGAGAACCCGCTCTACGAGAACTTCGACGCCGTCTGCACCATCTTTAAAAAATACGACGTCACGTTCAGCCTGGGCGACGGCCTGCGCCCCGGCTCCCTGGCCGACGCCTGCGACGCCGCGCAGTTCGCCGAACTGGACGCGCTGGGCGCCCTTGTGAAACGTGCCCGGGCCGCCGGTGTGCAGGTTATGGTGGAAGGCCCCGGCCACGTGCCGCTGGACAAGGTCTTCCTGAACGTGGAACGGGCGGAGAAGGTGTGCCACGGCGCGCCGTTCTACGTGCTGGGCCCGCTGGTCACCGACATAGCGGCCGGCTACGACCACATCAACTCCGCCATAGGCGGGGCGATCGCCGCCTGGGCCGGCGCGGCCTTCCTCTGCTACGTAACGCCCAAAGAACACCTCGGCCTGCCGGGGCTGGAGGACGTGCGGCAGGGCATAATAGCGTCCCGGATAGCCGCGCACGCGGCGGATATAGCCCGGGGCCGCCCCGGAGCGGCCGCGCGGGACCTGGCCATGTCGCGGGCCCGGTACGCCTTCGACTGGGAGAAACAATTCTCTTTATCCCTGGACCCGCGCCGGGCCCGCTGCTACCGCGGAGACGGGCAGAAGAAGAAGTTCTGCAACATGTGCGGCCCCGAGTTCTGCTCCATGCGCCAGTCCCGCAAACTCGGCCGGAAGGTAGCGGCATGACGCCCCGCGCCCTCACCATAGCGGGCTCGGACCCGGGCGGCGGGGCCGGCGTACAGGCGGACCTCAAGACCTTCACCGCCTTCAAGGTCTACGGCATGTCGGCGATCACGGCCCTGACAGTGCAGAATACCCTGGGCGTGCACGGCGTGATGGCCGTGCCGCCGCGTGTGGTTTCGCAGCAGATAGACGCCGTGCTGGAGGACATAGGCGCCCGCGCGGTGAAGACCGGCATGCTGGGCTCGGCCGGAGTGATAAAGGCCGCGGCCGCGCGGCTGAAAGCGCACGGGGTGCATAACCTGGTTGTGGACCCGGTGATGTACGCCAAGGGCGGCCACGCGCTGCTGCAGCCTTCGGCCGCCGGGGCGCTGATAAGAGAGCTGCTGCCACTGGCGCTGATAGTGACGCCGAACGCGCCCGAAGCGGAACGCCTCTCGGGCCTCAAAGTGCGCAGCCTGGACGGCGCTAAAAAAGCCGCCCGGTCCATACGCGCCCTGGGCCCGGCCTGGGTGCTGGTGAAGGGCGGCCACCTGGACGGCCCCGTCTGCGAGGACCTGCTTTATGACGGCAGGTCTTTCACCGTGTTCCGCGCGCCGCGCGTGGCCACCAGGAACACCCACGGCACCGGCTGCACACTGTCGGCGGCCATAGCGGCCGGGCTGGCCCTTGGCCTGCCGCCGCGCGCCGCCGTGGCCGGCGCGGTGGAGTACGTCGGAGGCGCCATCCGCCACGCCTTCGGCCTGGGCGCCGGGCACGGCCCGCTAAACCACTTCTGGAGGGCCGGATGAAAAAATTACCGAGCGGCCTCTACGTCATAACGGACGAACGCCTGATGCGCCGGAGCGACTTCATAAAGAAAGTGACCGAAGCCGCCGCAGCCGGGGCGGGAATAATCCAGCTGCGCGAGAAAGCGAGTTCCCTGCGCGACAGGCTGGAGCTGGCCAGGCAGGCCGTGCGGGCCGCCCACGCCCACGGCGCTAAACTGGTCATAAACGACGACCCGGGCCTGGCCGCCGCCATAGGCGCCGACGGCGTGCACATAGGCCGCGACGACGCTTCCGTGGAGGAAGCCCGGGCGCTGCTCGGCAGGCGGGCCATCATAGGCGTAAGCTGCTACGGGGACGTGGATCTCGCAGTCCGGGTGCAGAAAGCCGGGGCGGACTACGTCTCCTTCGGCGCCTGCTTCCGCTCCCCTACAAAACCGAAGGAAGCCCTGGTCCCCCTTTCGGTATTCGCCGAAGCGCGGCGGCGCGTGAAGGTGCCGCTGGTGGCCATAGGCGGCATCACCCCGGCCAACGCCCCGCTGGTCTACGCCGCCGGGGCGGACCTGGTTTCGGTGGTCTCTTCGGTCTTCGCCGGTGCCGCCGGCCAGGCGGTAAAAAAATTCGATAGGAGAAAAAAATGACTTTAACTGCGGAACTTCCCACTGAAGGCAAGATCAACCCGGCCGTGTTCGACGGCCTCATCTACCCGCGCCTGGGCGCGCCGTCGCCGGACATCCTGGCCGGGCCCATGCACGGCGTGGACTGCGGCGTGGTGCGCGTGGCCCCGGGCCGCGTGCTGGCCATGACGGCCGACCCGTTCTTCATAGTGCCGGAGTACGGTTGGGAGCGGGCGGCCTGGTTCGCCTTCCATATCCTGGCCTCGGACATCACCACCACCGGCCTTCGGCCCTCGCATTTGGCCGTGGACCTGAACCTCCCCCTCTCCATAAAGAAAGAGGAGCTGGAACTTATGTGGGAGACCGTGCATCGCGAATGCGTAAAATACGGCGTCAGCGTGGTGACCGGCCACACCGCCCGCTACGCCGGCTGCAATTACCCCATGGTGGGCGGCGCGGTGATGACGGCGCTGGGCGACGAGGACAAATATGTCACCACCAGGATGGCCCGCCCGGGAGATAAGGTGATAGTGACAAAGGGCGCCGCGGTGGAGACCTGCGGCCTGTTCGCCGCGGCAGCCCCCCGGCTGGTGGAAGCGGAACTAGGCCGTGCCGACCTGCGGGAACTGGAGAAGCTGTTCTACAAGATGAGCACCGTAGAGGACGCGCTGGCCGCGGCCGACGGCAACGCCCGCGCCGCGGGCGTTACATCCATGCACGACGCCACCGAATGCGGCATCTGGGGCGGCCTGTACGAGATAGCCCGCGCCTCGGGCACCGGCATGGCCGTGGACCGGGACGCCATAATACTGGACCCCGCCGCGGCGCGGCTCTGCGCCCGCTTCGGCATAGACCCTTACTCCGCCATCAGCGAAGGCACGCTCATCATAACGGCGCGTCCCGCCGCGGTGCCGGCCATCCTGGCCCGCCTGGAGGGCAAAGGCATAGCGGCCTCGGTAATAGGCGAGGTGACGGAGCAGGCGCGCGGGATAAAGGTAACGGAGGACGGCCGCCAGCGCAGCCTGGCCCACCCCGTAACCGACCCCTTCTGGCCCGCCTTCACCGCCGCCATGGAGGATGAGAAAGCGCTTAAGAGATAAAGCATCAGGCAGGTGCCGGGAGTATGGGCCTTTCACCCGCCGTATCAATACCAAGCACAAATAAAGAAAAACCCCGCGGGGGCGGGGCTCTTTTGTGTTCATCGTTAACAGTTTAACTATTTAGTTTTATGTTTTTTAATCAATGCCTCATTCGCAGCGGCGTATTTTAAAGCCACTTTGATGAATTTCTTCAGTTCCGCTGCGCCTTCATCCGTAAGGTTGAGCTGCACGGTAAATCTTCCTTTTGCCTTTTCAGTTCTATTATGCGTGAAAGGCACCATGAAGCTGTATTTATTGGCTTTCAGGAGTCTGCGCATATTTTCAGGAGTCAGCTCAAAGGCAAGCTCCATACCCGCTCCAAAAGAGGCTACACCTATGCCAAGCCCTTTAGAGTTTAACGACACAATTCGCTTATCAGCTCGCACCAACAACGGGATACTTTTTTCATCAAAGAATATGCTCCCATTACCTTTTTGACGGACATTCACTCTAACACTGAAATGAGAATACTGATAATCTTCGCCTCTTGTGTCATGTTCGATTTCCGCTGATAAATCCAATGGGAACACCAGCCCGTCAAATTTAGAATCCGGCTCACTTTTTTCCGCGATATAAGATAGCGGGACATAATGCACCTTGCCGAAATAGTCCATATAAGAATGGTCAGCAAAGATTAACCCTTCTTTCCGTTCGCAATTATCTTTTTTTAATGGCACTGACTCCCGCAAGGAACCAGAATATCCCACCACGGTTCTCGTATCCACATCCGCCCGATAGCTAGGCAGACACTCAATGTCCATGGCTGCGACTATACTGGGACTAATTGCCCCCACACATACAAATACAATAGCAGTGATTAATTGTTTCATGAACACCCCCCACCAGTCTGGTCAGCGGTATTTTACTTTATAGGCGTCGAAGGAGAGGCCGCCGATGGTGATGTGCTTGGAGTAGTCAGTGCGGAACTTTTTCTTGACCACTTCGTTTACCTGGGCGGTGATCATCAGCTCGTCCTTGCCCGCTATGTCCTCGCCCAGCTTGAAGGCCACGTTCACGGCGGGGCCGTAGGCGTCGTCGGCGAAGCGCAGCAGTTTGCCGTGGTGTATGCCCACGCAGATATTGTATTTCTTGTGCTCCGGCAGGCCCACGTTGCGGCGCTTGAGCCAGCGGTGCATCTCGATGGAACAGGCCACCGCCTTCAGCGGCTCCTCGAAGATGAGCATCAGGTTGTCGGCCTTGTCGGAAAGGGTTATGCCGCCGTGGCGGGCCACTATCTTCTCCAGCGCGTCATGGCACTTCACCATGTTGTCCATGAACTCTATGATGCCGTGCTCGTGCGTTTTGCGGGAGAAGCCGGAGGAGTCGCAGGACACCACGGTCAGTTCGGCGCCGCAGGCCTTCTCTATGCGCGCGTCCAGCGCGGCCGCGCTGCGCGGAGTGCGGTGGCGCACCAGGTCGAAGAATTTCTTGGTCGTCATCGAGCTAGTTTTCATAAAAAAAGTATAACAAAAAAACCCGCCGGGGCGGGCTATGAACAGGCGGCTCTCAAAAGATGCCGGAGGTCAGTCGGCGAAGTGGAAGATGTAGCGGTTTATCGGCCCGGCAGCCATGGCGCCCACGAAGGCTATAGCCCAGGGTTCACCGGCTATGACGGCCTTGCCCACTTTGGAGAGCGGTATCGGCGCCAGCATCATGGCGAAAACGGCGGAGTGGAAAACCAGCTTGGCGGCGTCGGCGGCTATCACGCCGGCCCCGGCGCCCGCGCCCACGTCCCAGCCCAGGCGGGCCGCGGCGGTTTCCACATTATCGAGGTTGCTGAAATAGAGCAGGCCGCCGAAACCGGCGCCGGCGGCGGCTTTGGCGAAAGCTTTGGCTTTAGCCGCGCCTTTAAGGTCTCCGTTGCGGTAGGCTTCCCAGTTGGCTTTGCGCATGGCGCGCCAGTAGGCCATGGCCTGGTGCACCCTGCCGTCCTCGCCCAGGTTGGCGGGGCGCTCGGGGGGCGTTACGGCCTCGCGCAGGCGGCCGCCTATGGCGGGCACCTTGGAGGCCAGCGGCCTGGCCGAAGGCTTCGCGGCTGAAACGGCCGAGGCCGGCCCGGAGGGCGCGTTCCCCGCGGCAACAGCCTGCACGGCTCCGCCTTTAGCGGCGGAATTATGAAAGAACCTGGCGGCGCCTTCGGCGGTGGCCAGCTGACCGGAAGCCGCCAGCTCTTCCATGGCGCTGAGATCCATCTTTACAGCCGCGGCCTGGCCGGAGGCGGAACCGCGGAAGGCGGCGCAGCCGCCGTTAACAAAATAGGCCACCTCGGCTTTGAACTCGGGGGTGAAATACTTGTCGGCGGTCTTCAGGTCCTCGGCGTTGAGCGCGCAGTTCTTGAAGCGGCCCAGCAGCGCGGCTACCCGGGCCTTCTTCTCCGCCAGCGCCGCGGCCTCGGCGGGGCCTTTATAAACTTCTACCGCTTTAATAAAATCGGGGGTGATGGCCGGGGTCAGCGCCACGGCCTGTACGGCGTTCCAGCGCGCGGCGGCGGGGGCGTAGGCGGGGCCGGCAAAAACGGGCGCGGCCCAGGAGAGGGCCAGCGCGGCGGCAAGGAATATGTTTTTGCGGGATATCATCTACAGATATAGTTTAACGGATATCCCCCCGGCGCGGGAGCGGCCAAGTACCCAGGAGGGCAAGAAAAAAGGGCCTACCCGCAGGTAGGCCCTGGGGACGCTGATTCCTAATTCCTAATTCAGAAATTAGGAATTAGGAATCAGCGTCCCCTCCTAATTACAGCTGGTTGAACATCAGCTTGTGGATCAGGCCCTTTATCGGCATATAGGGAATGCCCAGGTCTTTTACCTTGCTGGCCTTTTTGGCGAGCGAGCAGTCCTTGCGGAAAGCCGCATCCAGTTCGGCCACGGCCTGCCGGTCGGAGAAGTTCATGGTGATCTCCATTACGTAGCGGATGGAGCGGGGCTGCAGGTTGAAGGAACCGATGGTGCCGTAAGTGCCGTCCACCGTCATGAACTTGGAGTGCAGCCGGCTGGGCAGGCCGCCTTCCTTCAGGTACACGTTCGCGCCGGCCTTTACCAGCTCGGGGAAGCTGCCCAGGATCATGGCGCCCATGATCTTGTCGCCTATGGTCTCGAGCGAGTTGGAAACTATGTTCACCTCTACGCCGCGGGCGCGGGCGTCGAGCAGGGCGACCTTCATGGCGGGCGGCATCACTATGATGGCGTTCTCTATGTTGATGCGCTCGCGGGCGCCGTACACGGCCCGCAGCATCGAGAGAAAGATATAGGGTTCCTGGCCGGGGTCGTTCCAGACTATCGCGCCCTCGGCGCTCCCGGCGGGGGCGGCGTCGTAAGCGTTGGCGTCGGCGCGCAGCGCCAGGCCCGCCTCGGCCGCCTGCGCGTTCCAGGCGCCGGCGAAGAAGCGCATGGCGTCCTTAAGGGCCGGGCCCTGCACGAACACGTCGGTATCGCGCCATTTTTCGTGGCCGGCCATGTGCGAGTATTCGTTGCCGATGTTCATACCGCCCAGCACGGCGTACTTGCCGTCCACTAGCAGGATCTTGGAGTGGAATTCGTAGTAATTCTTGGCGGCGGGCTGGTAGCGCAGCACCGGGACGCCGGCGGCGGCGATCTTGGCGAGGATGCCCTTGTCGTAAAGGCCGGCGGTGTCCTTGTCTATCATCAGCCGCACGTCCAGGCCTTCCTTCTTTTTGGCTATCAGCAGGTCGGCCGTGTGGTGACCGGTCTCGTCGTCGTAGAAAGCCCAGGTGGTAAGGTACACGCTTTTCTTCGCGCCCTTTATAAGTTCAGCGCGCTTGCCGAAAGAAGCCGCGCCGTCGATAAGGGGTTTAACCAGGTTGCCGCGGGAGAAAGGGGTGCGCTGTACGGCGCCGAGTTCGGCCAGGAAAGAGGAGGCGGAAACCGCGGAACCGGGGCGGGTCAGGGCAAGGTGGCGGGCCGTCTGTTCGTCCCAGCCTTCAATGGCCTGCACGCCGGGCACGCTGCCGCTGGACTCCAGCTCCGCGCCGATGTACATGGAGAGCACGCGGGCTGCCTCCTCGGGCTTCATCTTGGCGCCGGCCGGGAAGAAACGCGCCAGGCGCGGGTCGCTGAGCACGCCGACCACTACGGGTTCGAGTATGCCCTGCTTGTGGGCCAGAGCGAGCTCGCGCACTATGGCGTCGTCCACGCGGCTCGGGTGGTTCCAGTTGGAGGTGATCTGTTTTACCAGGCGTTCTTTGAAAGCGGCAGCCATGCGGTCTTTGTCTTCTTTGGAAACCGCCACTTCGACCGGGGCTGAAACGGTAGGGACCGGGGCCGCGGGCGCGGCCAGGGAGGCGAAAGAGCCGGAGGCCCGGAGCTGTCCGAGCAGGCCGGCCCCGTTGAACTGCTGACCGTAACTTAAATCGGTGACACAGGCGAGGAAAATTCCGAAGACCGCGAAGAAGATGGCGTTGAAGATCTTGAATTCGTAGAGAAAAGTTTTATGTACCATGTTTTTTCCTTTTCAACCGGCTACACCTATAGTCTAGCCGGAAAGGGAACGGCCCGTAAGGGCCGTTGGTACCCTAAACCCCGAGTAAAGGGCCTAGGTAGAAGGACAAAGGGCCTACTCCGTTTCGGAACTCCCGGGAGGAGGCGGCGTCAGGCCGCGGCCCAGCAGCAGGCGGCCGTAGGCGCGAGCCGTCTTAAGGGAGACGGAGAGGGCGCCCGCCATCTGATATTGCGGGCGGCCGTCCGCCAGCTTCTCCACCACGTTAAGGCCGTTGCCAATGCCCTCCAGGAAGGCGGGCTGTATGTCTTCCCCGTAGGCATGGTCCCAGTTGAGGGAGGAAACTTTCTCATGCCCCTCGCGGTTGGCCTCGCCCAGCACCAGGTAGCCGCCTTCGGCCACGGCCGGGAAGGCGTCGTAGAACACCGCCTCGCAGGCGTAGTTGTGCTCCGGGGAATCTATCAGTACCAGGTCGAACGGCCCCAGCGCGTCCAGCAGGCCTTTGGGCAGGTCGTAGGTGAGCAGCAGGCGCGGCCCGTAAAATCTGGGTTTGAGCTTCGCCACGCGGAAGTCCACCTTGGCCTGGCAGCCGGAACTTTCCAGCGCTTCCCTGGCCGCGGCCGAGTAGGCGGGCAGGTGGTCTATGGAGAGCAGGTAGTTGCCCTCCACCGCCTCTATCTCGCGGGCCATCATAAGGGTAGAGAAGCCCGAGCCGAACTCCAGGATCCTTTTGGCCCCGAGGGCGCGCACGAAAGCGGCTACAAAACGGCACGAGGCCGGGTCCAGGGCCGAATCCCCGGGATGTTCGAACCGCGAGACCGGCACCTTGTTCATTTCCGCTACGGCTGAAGCTATGTAAGGGTTCATAAATAGTCACCTGAGACCGGGCCGCAATTTAGGAGCAGGTCCAGCGCCGACATGTCCGGCTCGAAGCCGGGGAAAGCCTGCGGGTAGGACCGCGGCTTGAAATCCTGCCAGGAAAGCTTTATCCCGGCGAAGCTGAAAACGCCCGGGTCCAGATAGGCCTTGGCCCCCGCCCCGGAAAGGTAGTCGTCCGCCCCGGCGGCCGCGCACAACCGCGCCAGGCGCGCGCTGGACGCCTCCTCCACCTTGAACTCGGAGGAGAAGCGCACAGGCGTTTTTATGGCAAAACCTTCCTTCAGAAAATCCATGGTGGCTATGGCCAGGTCCGCCAGCAGCCGGTAATCCCTGGAGTAGAGCTCTTCCAGGCCGGGCAGGTACTGTTTGAAGAAAGGCGCCCGCGCGTAGTTGGTCTTTATCGCCAGCAGGTGGTCCGCCTGCCAGTCGCCCGTGTTTTCCAGCTCCACCTCGTTGATCTTCTGCGAGAAGCGGCCCTTGGAGAGCACCGGCGCCGTCAGGTACTGCCAGCCCCGCGCGGTGCGGATGCGGTTGCGGTTCTGGAACTCCCGTTTTTCGAACTGCACGTCGTCGAGGTAGATGAACAGGTCCGCCTGACGCATCTTGGCGAAGAAGCGCAGGCCCGGCCAGTACTGCAATTGGTGTATAGCGGCTTTCATTTGCGAGCTGTAACTATGAGCGAAGACCCGGCGTAGACGCGCCCGAAACTGGCATACCACAGCGCCTGCGCCAGCCTATAGTATAGAAATTTAAGAAGCCCGGTAAATAAACCGCCCAGCCGCCCGCCGGTGCGGTAAGGGTCCCCCGAGGTGGGCCGCGAGTTGCGTATTTGTGTTTCCCTGAAGCCGGCCCGCCCCAGCAGCGCGCGCAGGCTGCGCGGCGAAAAATTAAAATTGTGTATGACCGCGGGGCTCGCACCCAGCGGCTTAAAGACCCCGGCCAGCTCCAGCCGGCGCAGTGTAAGGTGGAAAGCGGCGTTGAATTCGCGGATGTAAATAACGCCGCCTGGTTTCAGCGCCTTGTATATTCCCGCAACGGCCTCCGCCGGGGAACCCATCAGGCAGAATACTTCGAAGACGGTGGCGGCGTCGTAAGCCGCAGCCTCAAGCCCGGCCGCTTCTACTGGGCTCATGTAGACTTTGAAACCGGCTTCAACGGCCTTGCCGGCCAGAGCGGGATCTATCTCCACCCCCTCTCCCTGCCAGCCGCGGCCTGCCGCAGTTTTCAGCAAATCGCCTCCGGCACAGCCGACGTCCAGCAGGCGCCCCGGCCCGCGCAGCAGACCCTGCAGGCGGTCCAGCGCCGCATCGAAAAGTTCTTTTTTTGCCCCGGTGTAGATATCCCCCTCTATCCCGGGCTGGTAGACCGGCGAGCCAAAATACTTCTCTCCCTTAAAGGCCAGCCCGCAGCCCCGGCACTTAAGCAGGCCGTCGCCGGCAGGGTCGGTCTCACCGCGGCAGATGGGGCAGTGTTTCATCCCAACAGCTCCTCTGCCGCCGCGAAAACTTCGGCCGGGGTTATGGCCTCCAGGCAGACCGGTCTGGCACAATCATATTTAAAGCACGGCGCCGGGCAGCCGGAGATCTCCTTGCGCAGCACCCGCCGCCTCGCTTCAGGCACGGAAGGAGAAAAACGCCAATGATCGGCGTGACCAAAGATACAGACGGTTTTGGCTCCGGCCGCCGCGGCGAGATGCATGGGGCCCGTATCGTTGGTAATGAAAACGTCAGTCAGCGCGTACAGCGCGGCATGCTCCCTGACAGAATAAGCCCCTGCCGTGACGAAGACGCTGTCGGAGATCTTCAGCGATTCAGCCAGTTCTTTTTCAGCCGGCGAGCCGGTAACGGCGATGAGCGCGCCGGGGTACTTGGCCAATAGCAGGCCTATCAGTTCCTTCCAGTACCCGGCTGGCCAGCGGTGCGATGGTCTGAAGGCCCCTGGGTTAAGCCCTATCAATGGATGTCCGGATAGACCACGCCGAGCCACGTCCACGGAAATTTTCTTTTTCTCTTCTTCTCCGGGGGCATAACGTATTTCAGTGTCACGCAACTCTATGCCGAGTGGGCGCAGCAGGCGCGAGGTCAGTTCCACCTCGCTGGATTTTTCTATCTCCCCCTCGTACAGGGTATGGTCACCGGCCCGCCGCAGTCCTTTCATCACCCTGCACGCAGAGAACTTCGGCTTCACCAGCAGGTTGACAAGGCGCGCTTTAAGCAGGCCGCCGAAAGAAGAAACCAGGCTAAAATTCAGCAGCGCGTCGAAACCGGAGCGGCGCAGGGAACTGAGAGTCTTTATGAACCGGAACAACTCCTGCGGCCCGGGAAATCTGCCGCCCATGTTAACGGCATGCACCTCGTCCACGCCGGCAATGCCCGCCGCCAGGTCCGCCGCCCGGTCGAGGGCAAGGACTTCCACCCGGGAATCCGGGTAGGCGGCCTTGATGGCTCTTACCGCCGGCGTCATCATCACCATGTCTCCCAACCCCGCCATGTTCACCAGCAGTATCTTGCGCCGCCCTTCCACGTTCCACGGCGCGGCTATAGCCGCCGGCGGGTTATGACGGCTGTCTTCCAGCCAGAGATGGAAGACCAGCGCGGCGTGTACGCGGTCATAAAGGTTGCGGCGGCCGGAAGCGTGCTCGGCCAGCATTTTCGCCACACCGTCGGGGTCCAGCACTCCGGCGCGCACAACATTGTCCCGTCCCAGCACTTCGCCGACCATGGCTTTAAGTTCCTTGTCCTGCCAAGCCGCCAGCGGCACCTGGAAACCGCGCTTCGGGCCTTTCGCAATTTCAGGCGGGAGACGGCCGGCCATGGCCTTCTTCAGCAAATGCTTGAGCGTAAACCCGCTGGTCTTGGCGGACAGCGGTATGCCGGCCATGAACTCGGCCAGGCGCGTGTCCAGGAAAGGCACGCGCAGCTCCAGCGAGTTGGCCATGGAGGCCCGGTCGGCCAGGCAGAGCAGGTCGTCCGGCAGGTAGCTGCCCAGTTCGAATTTAAAAATGTCGTCAGGCCCCTGCGGCAGTCCCGGCAGCACCGCGCGCCCAGAGGTCAGCGCGGCCTTCATCCGGGCCGCATAGAACTCGTTCTTCTCTTCGGCGCCGAGGTAGGTTATCCAGGAATTATAGGCGCCGCCGAAATCCGAAGCCCCGGAGGAGAGAAAGCGCTTTACGCGGCCGGGGATATTGGCCGAGGAGCGGCTTTCCGGCAGCAGCGCGGCTGCGCCGCCGGCCAGCCGCCTCAGGGCGGCGGGCATCTTGAGATACGCAGGCAGCAGCCGGGCGCCGATATGACGGGGGTAGCCGCCGAACATTTCATCGCCGCCTATGCCGGCCAGGGCTACGGTGACGTGAGCCCGCGCCTCTTTGGTGACCAGGTAATTGGCCAGCGAGGAGGAGTCCGCGAACGGCTCGTCAAAATGTCCCGAAAGTTTCCTGATGACCGCGCCTATATCCGGCCGCACCGGGATCTCAAAATGCTCGGCCCCGAAATGGTTAGCAACCGCCCGGGCTCGCGCGGTTTCATCAAAGCTGCCGTCCTCTCCAGGGAAGCCGGCCGTAAAAGTTTTAACGCCTTTTCCGGCGTGCTCGGCCATGAAGGACAGCAGCGAAACGGAATCCATGCCGCCTGACAGCAGCAGCCCGAGGGGCACGTCGCTGACGAGCTGTTCCTTAACGCTCTTGGAGAGCAGGTCCCTTATCCCCTCCAGCCAGAAAGCCTCGGGCTTGCCCGCATTGTCCTCCGGCTTAAGCTCCCAGTATTTTTCAGTCCGGAGAGACCCGTTGCGCAGAAAAAGCGCCGTGGCTGGTTCCAGCTTTTTCACGCCGGGATAAACGCTCAGCGGCGCGGGAATATAAAGGTAGCTAAAGTAGAAATCCAGGGCCAGCGGGTCCAGGTCGCCGCACACCCCGGCCGCCAGGCGCAGGGCTTTCAGTTCTGAGGCGAAATACAGCTTGCCCCCGGCGAAGGCGTAGTACAGCGGCTTTATGCCGAACTGGTCGCGGGCCAGCATCAGTTTGCGCTCTTTGGCGTCCCAGAGGGCGAAGGCGAACATGCCGCGAAGACGGGAGGGAAAAGCCTCTCCGTACTGCTCGTAAAGGTGCACCAGCACCTCGGTATCGGAATTGGTGGAGAAGCGGTGGCCCTGCGCCTGCAGCCCGGCGCGCAGTTCTTTAAAATTGTAGATCTCGCCGTTGAACACCACGGCCACGGTGCGGTCTTCGTTGAACACCGGCTGCGAACCGGTGGCCAGGTCTATGATCTTGAGGCGCCGCATCCCGAGGGACACGCGGTCCTCGTCAGTAAAAAAGCCGTCCTCGTCCGGCCCGCGGTGAGCGAGCGAGGAGGTCATCGCCTTAAGCAAAGCGTCGTTCTTAATTCCGGTAAAGCCGCTTATTCCGCACATATGGTCAGGCCCGCGCCTTGATCTCCTTGCTTTTATTGAGCCGCTCCCAGACATGGTAAGTCCCGATCACGGATAAGGCGTAATCACTTTCCAAAAGCCGGCGCATTCCCGGGGCCCGGAACAGGTATTCCAGTTGAGAGGACGTCTGTGTTGTCCAACCCGTGATAATAAATTCAGGCCGGCGGCCTTTGACAAAATCGTGGATACCCGTGTTACTGGTCCACACCTGCCAACCAGGAACAGACACGCCACTATGGCGCAGGTCGTAGTCAAATTCCGGTGTAGCAAGCACGGTTTCTCCCCCGGAAACTTTTTCCAGAACAAACGCCACCGCTTCGTTCTTCCCGGCCGCACCGTACTGGTATGCGGTAGAATACGGCGCCAACCCCTGCCTCGCCGCAAGGACGGCGCCGGTTCCGAAGAAAGCGGCGGCGGCAGCGGCCATGACGGCCTTTCCGGCCTCCAGCCTGTATCTCCAGGTAAAGAAAACGGCGGCCGCCAGAGGCAGGAGTGAATACGCCAAAAGCGGCGCCAGCACCTGCGTCAATATTGCCGTGTACTCGCCCTGGAACATGAGCTGCTTGAGCCGCAAATTTATTAAAAGCTCCGGGTCCACGTAAAGCGCGGGCAGGGCCGTGAAGAGAACGGCGGCCAGGACAAGCCCCCTGCGCCAGACAAGACCCCCGCCCATGAACCCGGCAAGGGCTATCCCCCCGAAAACATGGAGGAACGGGGAGATCGCGGCGTGATACCTGGGGAAACCATAGTTAGACCCGCCGGCAAACAGGTACCCTCCGAAATAAAACACGCACATAAAAGCGGCCAGGTGTTCCGCCCCGGACGCCGCGCCAAGCCTGTAAAGGTCCTTCAGCCTGACGGCGCAAAGATAGAGCAGGAACGGAGAGAACCAGAAAATCGCCCGGGCCAGGTCCAGCAGCAGCCCCAAAAAGGGCAAATGTCCCCCGCCGGCCCCGCCCTGCAGCAGGTAACGGAACGGGGTAGTGAGGACCATGGCCCAGGAGCCTGCCCCCCAGAGAGGCAGGGCAACTGCGGTCCAGGTTAACAGAAAAACAAACATTCCTCCGGCGGTACCCAGGAGCGTCTCCCTTAAGAATTCACTGCCCGCCCTCTTGCGGAACAATAAAGCGTAAAGGAATAATCCCGCGGCCAAACCGAGAGTAGAAGTTACCTTTGCCCAGAACGCGGCGGCAAAAAACAGAGCGAGGACGTATCCCCTGCGGCCCTTTGTTTTGAACGGATAGACCAGGACATAGAACAGCAGGGCGAACATCATGGGCAGCAAGGAACTGTCCGAAGAGTCCATAGACCTGACCCCCTGGATGGTGACGGGGTTCAGCAGGAACATTGCGGAAGCAAGCAATCCGGCCGTGCGCCCGGAAAGAGTCCTGGCCGTAAGGTAGCATAGCCAGGCAGAAGCAAGCACCGGGACCGCGTTGAAAAATCTGGCAGTCTCAGGGATCGGCGGGGAAAAGCGGAACGGGAGGGACAGGAACATCGGGTAAAGCGGCGGATGATCTATGACCCAGGGATGTGCTGTCCCGGCGGCCCAATCAGCGGCGGTCTGCAGGTAGAGCCAGTCCCACTCCGCCAACGGGGCGGCGGCCCCGGAGATAACTCCGCAGCAAAAAATTGACAGGCATAAAATCGCGAGGATCCGCCCCGGACCGTAGTCATCTGTATTCATCAGGGTCATGCTGTCTTTTATACCGGCTTCCTTACCCCCCCAAGCACGTGGTACACCCGCCAGTCTTTCCACTTCAACCCGGCCTCTCCGATAAAGTCAAAAAAAGAGTGGTTGGTCCCTACGTCATGCGCCAGCAGCAGCCCTCCGGCCTTCAGGTGCGGCCACGCCGCGCGGAACTCCAGCATCATATGGTCGTAGGTGTGCAGGCTGTCGTGCAGGAACATATCTACGGTTCCGAGTTCTTTCAGCAGCGCCGGCAGAACTTCCGCCGCGTCTCCGACCCGCAGCTCCCACCTTCCGCGCAGCCCCTCCTCCACTATCCAGCCGGGCTGTTTAGCCTGCGGCAGCAGGTAATGCGGCAGGTCAATGGAATAAAGCCTGCCCTCCCCGTTATCGGCCAGGGCCCGCAGGATATAGGAGGTGGTAAAACCGTCGGCCACTCCCGTCTCCACTATTACTTTCGGTTTTAGCAGCCGCACCAGGGAATAGATCGCCGGGGCTTCACGGGTCATCTGTCCGCCGTACCCATCGGAATGGAGACGCAGTTTTTCTTTGAGCGCCGCGTGGAAAGACTCGTGGGCGGCCAGTTCCCCGGCCAGGGCCTTAAGAACGGACCGCGCGGCCAGGGGGCCCGCCAAGAACGACACAAACTCTTCTTCGCTTACACGCCGGTAATGATATTTAAAGGCCAGCAGTTCTTCCCGCGGATGAAGAATCGCTTTCAGCAGATGCCTCAGCTTTACCACTTTCAGCACCGCGGCAATTTCTTTTATCACTCTATTTCTCCTCCCGGGCAAATCGCTCATGCGCCCACAGGGATATCAGCTGCATGAAAAAAAGCAATGGCGTCCACAGCCCGACATGGGACCTGCCTCCTAGGCGGGGCCTGTGCTGGACGTCAGCTTCCACCATGCGCAGCCCTGCCTGCCTCAGCCTTAAAAGCATTTCCACGTTGAAGACCCAGTCTGTCCTCGCGAGGCGCAGCGCGGAATAAACTTCCCTGCGCATCACGACCGGGTACCCGTTTATATCGGTAACATGTATGTTGAACAGGAACCCCACCAGGAAATGGTAGCCCAGCGAAAGGAATTTTCGCCACGCCCCGTCCTGCCGGTTCAGGCGCTTGGCCTTGCACAAAGAGACTCCGGGGGCGCGGGCCAGCGAACAGATCCACGCGGTGTCCTCGGGGCGGATCTCACCGTCGCCGCAAGTAAAGCCCACCCACTCTCCGCCCGCCAGGGAAAGTCCTTTCAGAACCGCGCCGCCGTAGCCGATATTGACGTCCAGCTCCACTACCCTTATGCGAGGATCCGCCGCGGCGGCACGGCGCAGCAGGGCCCTTGTCCCGTCCGAAGAGGCGTTCTCCACCAGCAGCAGTTCAAAGGCGGGCTCCACGGAATTAAGCGCGGCCGCTAGTTCGCTCACGGCCCTCTCCGCGCACTCCTGCTCGTTATAAAAAGGGATCACCAGTGTCAGCGCGGGCTTAGTCATTTCTCCCCCCCGCGCCTCGTCCAGACCTGGTAGGACCCTGACGTTTTTTTGCTCCAGCCGCCGGCGGCCAGGGCCGCGGCCATATCCGCGCCGGTCAAAACTTTTATCTGTCCTATCGTATTGAACGGGATCCCGTAGATTATCGCCCGGCAATCCGGATCTGAAACCGCGGCCTTCAGGACCTCTGGATCGGACCAGAACTTATCGGGGGTCGTCTTAATATCGGATCCTTTCAGGCGCAGGTAGCCGGCTATCTCCAGCGGGAGAGCCGCCTTGCCTCCTTCGCCCAGTTCGGCGCCGGCCAGGGCGGTCGTCTCCAGTATCCCGGTGGCGCCATAAGCGTAAAGCGTGTTGTGCGGTCTGACCTGCAGCAGGTCCATCCCCGTGAACTGGCAGAAACAGGCAAGCCCGGCGGAAACGATGACCCGCCGGCCGGCGGGCACTACCGTCTTCCGCAGCAGGAACCAGAACACTGCGGCCAGCGCGGCGGGGAGCGCCCCCTGCGCGGCCAGCGCGGCTATATGTCCGCCCGCGCCCTGGCCCGCGGACAGCGCCCCGCGCACAAGGAAACGCAAAGTGTAGAGCGGATCACCCGCGGCGGCTACGGCCGCCGTTCCCGCCAGAAAACAGCCGGCAGCCAGCGCCCGTTCCTTCCGGAGGCTGCCGACCGACTCGGCGACAGGCCCTGAGACCAGCCAGCAGCCTAAAGCGAAAGCCGGAACCTGGAACTTGGGAAAACCAAAAGGCGTCCCCCCCAGGAAAAAGTAGCCGGCCCCGATAACCGCGGAGAAAAGCAGGGCCAGCCTGTCCAGGCTATTCCCGCGCCCTGCGGCCGCAGCCGCCGTCAGCCACAAAAAACAAAAGGGCAGGCCGGCCCAAAGGGAGAACTGCAGCACCTGCAGCGCTACCCCTCCTCCGCCGCCGCTAATGCGTTTGGAGAAGAGCGTGGCGTAGATGTAATCGAAAGGCATCCCGAACGGCAGTCCGGAAACCGCGCAGAAAGAAGCGAAAGATATGAGAAAAAGCGCAAGCCCGGCGGCCAGCGACGCGAGCAGCAGCGCCCCGCGCCTGCGCCCCCTGAAAGAGTCAAAAGCTCCCCAGGCCGCGAACACCGCGAATATGGGGAGCGAGGCTGTCAGCTTGGACCAGAGGCAGAGCAGGAAGGCGGCACAGAAAAAAAGCCAGCGCTCTTTTAACAGGGCCAGCAGCATGGCCAAAAGAAAAAACACCACGAGAGTGTTATCGGTATCGAGCAGGAGAGACCCCTGTATGAACAACGGGGCAAACCCCATAAGCAGCGCCGCCAGCGCGGACCTTTCACGCCCCGCACCGCAGGCCCGGCCCAGCAGGAACATGAAACCAATACTTCCCAGCCCCAGGGCCCCGCCCCACAGCTTCAGGGCGGCCGGAGTTTTATAAATTTTCAGCAGGCTGCCGTTCACCAGCGTGTAGAGCGGGGGATGGATCAAATTTTCCGGAGCCAGGGAACCGGACCTGGCGTAATTATCGGCGGCGATCAGGAACCAGTGTTCGTCGGAAGAAGCCGGCTTCCAGGCGTTGAACAGGACGAACAGGGCAAAAGATAAAAGCGCGGCGCCGAGGAACAGGGACGCGCTTCCCGGGCCCGAACGTTCAACTGTTTTTGGAGTATCCGTCATCGTCATCTGTTTCGATCAAAAAACGGGTCGCCACGCCGCTTACCGGCCGCCAAGCAAACCGGAGTAAAAAGTTTCATGTCCGGAGATATAGGCCGGAAGGCCGAACTTTTCGGCTTTTGTTCTGGCGCTGCGCCCCATGCCCAAAGCCGTGGACATATCTTCCACCACGCTCAAGAGGGCGGCGGCCAGCGCGGCGGCATCGGCCGGCTGAACAAGCAGAGCTTCACGCCCGGTTTCGGCCGTACCGCTTATCCCCGGGATATCCGAAGCCACTACCGGCTTTCCCATGGCCATGGCCTCCAGCAGGGCCAGCGGCTGGCCTTCCTGCAGCGAAGGCATCACGAATATATCCACTGCCCCGAGAAAATCACGCGGGTCGCCGACCTCGCCGCAAAAAACCACGCTGCCGGAAAGACCGTCGGCCTCCGCCTGTTTCTTAAGTTTCGCCTCCAGACTCCCGGAGCCGGCGATGAGACATTTAAGCCTGTCCTTAAGCTCCGGCTGCTTGTCAAAGGCCAGCTTGAGCGCCGAAATAAGGTGAGTATACCCCTTTTGATTTTCCAGCCTCCCCAGCGCGCCAACCACCAGTTTGCCGCGTAATCCGAACTTCTCTATGACAGGAGCCGCGTTAAAATTAGACGGGCTGAATTCCAGCAGGTCCACCGGGTTAGGGATAACTTTCACCAACGGGTATTTCCCCTTCAGGCGCCCGGCCAGCTCACCCGTAACTGTGACCGCGGCGGCGCATTTTTTTGCCGCGAACGAATTAAGCGCCTTGTAGACATTTTTTCTGACAAAGCAGACATCAAAACCCTCTACAGGCATCGCCACGGTGGCCACGGCCTTAACACCAGCCTTGGCGGCGGCCAGCGCGCAGTAAAAATCCGCGCGCGCCCCCTGGCTGTGAGCTATATCGATGGCGTTGGAGGACAGGAGCTCTTTCAAACGGCCGATATTGCTGAAATTAAATTTACTGGTGAGGTCCAGCGGCAGGAAACGGCAATATTCCTTTGTCTCCTCATAGAATCTACCCCTCGGCAGCGAAGCACAGAAAATTTCAAACTTGTCCTGCGGGAGGTTCCTTATCAGCAGCGAGAAAGTTTTTTCCCCGCCCCCGTAGCAGGAATTCTCAATAACGAAGAGGAGTTTTATCTTGGGGGTCATGCAGCACGTCCTTCTATTACTTTGTCGTATATCTTAGCCGCGCCCGAGGCCAGCGCCCCGAGCGAGTGCGTCTTAACGTAAAAATCCCTGGCCCTGGCCGAGAGGTAAACCAGTTCCCTCGGGTTGGAGGCTATCTCCAGTATCTTCGCGGCCAATCCGTTCGGATCGCCCGCCGGCACCAGCGCCCCGCCCTGGCCCCAGCCCAGCGCCTCCGGATTTCCTCCGGCATCGGAAGAGATTATGGCCAGCCCGGCGCGCATAGCCTCGATGACTCCCTGGTCCGACATCGGCTTGACCGCCGGCGCGGCGTATATTTCAGCGTCGGCCAGCAGCTCCCCTGCATCCTGCCTGAAGCCCAGCAGCCTGATCCGGCTCCCCAGCCCGAGCTCTTCTATACGCGCCCGCAGCGCCGCTTCCTGCGGGCCGGAACCGGCTATCGCGCAGCTCAATCCGTCCGGCCGCTGCCCCAGAACGATGGCCATGGCTTCGATAAGAGCCATAAAACCGCTCTCAGGGCTGAGGCGCCCGACGGCGCAAACCAGGATGTCGGTCTCCTTAAGCCCAAGCTCGGCGCGCACCCGGCCGCTGCGGAGGTGCTTGAAATCCTCTATGCCGCGGGGCAGTGTGAAACATTTGCGTTTGTAACCGTAGACATCCGCTATGCCCGCGCAGGCCCAGGCGCCCGGCAGCACCAGGGCGTCAGCCGACTTCAGCGCCAGACCGCGCTGTACTCCGAGCCAGGCGGGGCCCGGCGCGCAAAACACGGCCTCCGGGGTAAAGAGCAGTTTCTTCCTAACCACGGCGTCGGAGAAAAAGCGGGCGAAGGCCAGCGCGGCCGGCGTATCCCAGGCGTGCACGAGGTCGGCCTGTTCCAGCTCCGGGCCGTACTCCTCCAGCTTGGCCGCATAGGTCTTAACTATGCCGCCGAAATCCAGTCTGGCCTTCAGGTCCCTGAGCCCGCGGGCAAAAAAGCCGGTCGGGGCGAGCTCTGGGCGCAGCATAGCCTCCCTTTCAGGCGTAAAGATCCGGGGCCTTTCGTAGCGGGCCACTACCGATGCCTTCCAGCCGATATCCCCGGAAGCGGAGTTCACCGAAGTGACCAGGCGCAGCACGTCCGCCCCGGCTTCCATGCCGGAACGCGCGTAGGCCTTGCCCAGTGCGGTAAGGTAAACGATTTTTTTCATCGGAACAATTAATTATATATATTAAGGGGGGCCAAGGGCGCAGCAACAAGGAGCCGCTGGCGCGATACGGGACAAAGGTTATAGAATCAGACCATGCGCATCTGTATATTGACCACCGCGACCACCGTCCACCAGATGGGCGGAACCGAGGTACACGCGGAAACTCTGGCGGCCGAAGCCGCGCGCCAGGGACATACTGTTTTCCTGGTGACCACGGCGCATCCCGACGGACTGGAGACCGAGCGCAAGGACGGTTACACCATAAAATACCTTGGGGGAACGCGGCACACCATGTCGCGCCGGGAATCCCCGGCCTGGTGGTTAGCCAGTTCAAAGCAAACCGCAAAACTCTGCGAGACCGAGAAGATAGACGTGGTGTGGGGCGAGAACTTCTCCGGCATCTCCTACGCCGCTATCCCGCGGGAACGGCGGCGACCGGTGATCTCCATAGTCCAGGGCTTAGCCATCCGCGGGGAGATAGCCAGCAACTTCAGCCGCGTTTCAACCCCGGGAGAACTGCTCTATTTCATCACGCGTTACGCCGCACAGACGCTTTTTTACTATATCCCCCGTTTCCGCGCCATGGTGCAGGATTCAGACCTGCTGGTAGGCGTAAGCCGGGAGACCGCGGAGGCCCTGGCGCGGGAATTCCCCGGCAGCGCGGCCAGAACGCGGGTCATTTTCAACCCCGTGGACACGGATTTCTTTCGCCCCGACCCGGCCCTGCGCGACAAGACTAGACTGCAGCTGGGCCTG
Source organism: Elusimicrobia bacterium GWB2_63_22 (assembly GCA_001799735.1). Lineage (GTDB taxonomy): Bacteria > Elusimicrobiota > Elusimicrobia > Elusimicrobiales > UBA9959 > UBA9959. The sequence goes on from MGUA01000027.1 coordinate 78,647, forward strand.
GCTCAGGGAACCATGGCAATACTGATGTCCGGGGTCGTACACAAGCAGAAGGGGATGCACCACGGCCTCGCCGCTTTCTCGGGGATCGCCGGAGATTTCCCTGGAACCAAGCTCCTCGTAGTCGGCGGCGGGCCGCAGCTTGAGGATTTGAAAACCGCCGCCGCCGGCGCAGGTCTTGCGGACAGGGTCATATTCTGCGGCCCGAAGAAAAACAGCGAGATGCCGGCCTATTATAACGCGGCAGACATCTACCTTAACCCCACGTTAAGACTCGAAGGCCTGCCGGTAGTCATAGCGGAAGCAATGGCCTGCGGCCTGCCCTGCGTCGTTTCCAAGACAGGCGGCACCGGGTCTACCCTTGAAGACGGGAAGAGCGGCTTTTTTGTAAAGCCCGGAAAAACCGAAGGGTTTAAGAGCAGGTTGTCGGAACTGATCAAGGACGCCGGGCTGCGCGGCCGCCTGGCCTCGGAGGCCAGGACGAAAGCGGTAAAAGATTTCGACTTAAAAACAAACCTGGCCGCATACGTAGCGGCCAGTCGGGAGGTCCTGAAAAGTTAGCGGTCAAATCTTCCCGCTGCGGCCCGACAGCCCGTCGAGGACCGCCCGAAAAACCAGTTTCAGTTCTTTCGTGTTTACGCCCTTATTGTAGCGCAGAGATTCCAACAGGTAGAGCGGAAGTCCCAGCAGGCAGGTGATCAGGCTGGCCGTTATCATGCGCGCCGCTGGGAAATTTCTTTTAAAGATCAACAATTTATTGCGGTAGAGGTAGTAGAGCCGCTCCCTCCGGCACGCCGTAGAGAGCGGCAGGTCGTGAAGCGCCCTTACACCCGGGGAATAGATTACAGAGTAGCCCGAATTTTTCAGCTGCAGACAAAAATCCACCTCTTCGTGGGCCGTGTAAAAATCTTCCGCGTGCCGGACCCCGCCGATAGCCTTTCGCCTGGCCAGGAAGCAGCTGGAATTCAGCCAGTCACACTCCGTTTCCGAAGACGAGTCGAGCTCAGAATACCTCCCGCTCCACCTGCCGACATAGTTGGCGCAATGGGCGGTCTTTTCAGGGGCCGCGGCGTAAACCAGGCGTGGGCCAACCAGCGCGCAGCCTGGCTTTTCCTCCAGGCAGCGGACAAGACCGCCTATGGTGTTTTTTTCGAGGTAGACATCGTCGTCCAGATACAGCAGCGCTTCGGAATCCGGGGCGGCGGACTCGCTGAGCCGCATACGCCCGTAGGCTATGCCCCTGTTCCGTTCGTTGCGCATGGCGCGGAAGCCGCGCAGCCCCCGCGAGAGCAGTTCAGGGGTCTTTCCTCCCAGTTCCTCGTATGTCCCGTCCGTACCGAAATCATCCAGGACGACGATCTCAAGTTTCTCCAGCGGGTAGGCCTGGGTTAACACGGCCTCCAGCGTCCTGGCCAGGGCGCTCCTGCGGTTGTAAGTGCTTATCAGGACGCTGATCTTCATTTAGCCGTTTCCCTTCCGACACAGGACTTCAACACCTCTCGGCCGCGGCGGCAGTAAGTGAGCACCAAGGCAAAGGTGAAGGCGGCGTAGAAGAGCAGAAAGAAAGAGAGCATCAGGTCGGCGGCTCCGTACAGGAAGACGGGAATCAGCAGCAGGTAATGCGTCTCCCTGACGCGCAGATTTGAGACGGCGACCCTGGCCCAGAACTCGGGCCCGGACTTTCCGGCCAGCGGGCTGGACGGCAGCTGCGCCGCGGGAGCGGCCGACAGTTTTTCCCAGTGCGGCCGCAGAACCTCGTCGAAAACACCTTCCAGGTAAACGTAGTACGAAGAAAAGAAGGAGCAGAGGAAACCGACCGCAAGCCAGGCCAGCGGGTCGGCGCCCGCGGCGTTCCCGGCCAGGCGCAGCCCGGAGTCCCTCCAGACCACGACGCCGATAACCGGCCAGAACAGCATGTCGGCCCAGCTCATCATGGAATCCAGGAAGCGCCCGTAGGGATTGCGCGCGCGCAGCGCCCGCGCTATGCCTCCGTCGAGGCAGTCAAAGAAGTTGAACAGCACGAGAAGCGCCACCCCCGGCCAGATAAGCCCGCCGCCGGGCCACAGCAGGCAGACAAAACCCAGGAAAGCCGACAAACCGGAAAGCCAGGAAGCCCCCTCACCCGTAAGGCCCAGTCTGACCAGCAGCCAGATGGCCGGGAAAGAAGGCGGCCTGAAAATGAACCTGCTCGCGAAAAGGTAGCGCTCGTACTCCACCTTTGGAGCATGCTGCGCCACTATCTCGCCCAATGAAGGATAGCCTGTCCCGGTCATAAGTCTCCTTTGACGCAAACGGCGATTATGCTGCCTTCCACGAACTCGCCGAAAAGCCTTTCTCCCGCCGCCAGCCGCAGCAGACGCCTCTTAAGAGACCGGCCGAACTGGCCCGGGTTCAGCGCGAACTCAGGGCCGCTAAAACCAGCCCGACCGATCAGCGCCGTTACGTCCTTTCGCGCGAAGTAGTGGAGATGTCCCCCGCCCCAGACGAAATCGTCTTCGGTGGTGCGCGGGAATTCGCCTGAAAAAACCAGCCGGTATATATGCCGGAAACAGCGGATATTGGGCGTAGACAGCACCAGCCGCCCCCCGGGCTTAAGCACGCGGCGAAGCTCCTTCAGGGCGGCCAGCGGGTCTGCGATGTGTTCTATAACATCCAGCAGGACACAGGCGTCAAAAGTCCCGCCGGGAAAAGGAAGCGGGCCTGGAAGCTCTCCCTGCACGGCCTCTAGGCCCAGCGCCCGCACGGCGCCGACGGCCGGTTCGGAAATATCCGTTCCGCAGACTCTGCCGAAAAGCGGCGCGGCCAGTTTCAAGAACGCGCCATCCCCGCAGCCCGCGTCCAGAAGCGACCCTCCGGGTTTAAGCACGGACAGGGCGGTCTCAAAGATCTCGTTCTCGCCGGAGGGAGCGCGGCCGAGCCTCGCGGTCCAGTAGTCTCCGTAGATTTTTTTCAGGTCGTCCGTCATATTAAATTTTATCGCGTCCGGTCCGCAGCCAGACCGGCCCGGGTCCGCGCCCTCCGGCAAAATACGAGGCCGCCCCCGCCAGGATCGCCGCCGCCATCCTGAAACGGCCCGGCTTGCCGGACTTAAAGACCAGCCAGGCGGCGTCGCGCAGCAGGCGCGGGACCAGAACACGGGCCCCGACGCCGCAATGTCTTGCCGCGAAGACGAACTGCCCGCGGGTTTTGTGAAATCTCTTGAACGGGGCGTCGTCTCCGCCAGCGGAACAGGAAACCTTATGCCATATCTTGGAGGCCGGGACAGTGAGACTTTTGAAACCCGCGGCCGCGGCTCTTAGCCCCCAGTCCGAATCCTCCCAGTATATAAAGAATTCCTCGTCCAGTAGGCCGGTTTTATCGATAAGGTCCCGGCTTACCAGGACCGCGCAGGCGGTGGCATAAGCTGTTTCTTCCACGCCGTGGTGTCCGTAAATCTCCGTTTCCTGCCCCGACCCGGGGCTGCAGAAAGAACAAGCGGCCTTGTCCAACCTGGCGCCGGTGAACCAGATCTTCCCCTTTTCAGCGGCGTAGAAGATGCGCGGGCCGGCCATCCCGGCTGTCCTGTCCGCCTGCAGCGCCCCGACCAGCGGGCCGATAAAATCCGGGGCTACCAGGATATCGTCGTTGAGCAAAAGCACATACTCCGCCCCCCGGGCGAGGGCCGCCTTTATCCCGGGATTGTTTCCGGCGGCGAAACCGAGGTTGGCGCCGGTAAAGAGCACCTCCGAAACCCTGCCGCAGGCGCCCCTGGCCGCGGCCTCCAGCCCCTCCCTGCGCGGACCGTTATGGACTACTACTGCATCCAGAGCAGGGTAATCAACCTTCTCCAGCGTGCGCAGGCAATCCTCCAGAACAGGCATGCCTTCCAGATTAAGTATAACCGCGCAAACTTTTGGATAGCTGTTCATTGTCGCCCGCCGAAATACGTTCGTTCAAGGTCCTCGAAAACTTTTACATAGCGCCCGGCGACCCGGGGCCAGTCGTACTTCTCCCTGGCGGCCGCCAGGTCCATGGCCGCCGGCATCGCCCCTGAAAGCGCCGCCTCCACCGCCGTTTTCCAGGCCGCGTAATTCCTCACCGGGACCAGCCTCCCGGCCGAAGCGGCGCGCAGGGCGTCGGCGGTCTCCCCTACGGGGGTTGAAAGCACCGGCAGCCCGCAGGCCAGGGCCTTCATCACCGATGCGGGCCCACCCTCGTCGGTAGCCACCGAGACGTAGACGTCGGCGGCGTGGTAGAGGGAGAGGAGGGTTTCCCCTGAGGCGTAAGGGTGCAGCAGGGCCCGCCCTGTCCTTATCATCGGCCCGGCCAGGTCCGAAAGCCGCCGGGACTCTTCCTCGCCGCCGTGCCCGGCTATAAGCAGAAAAAAATCTTCCCTGCCGCCGAGCGAGGCAAAGACCCCGGCAAGCCGGTCCAGCTGCTTTCTCGGCACGAAATTACCTGAGGCGAAGAAAACTTTTTTTCCCGCCCCTATCCCCAAGCTTGAGCGCGCCACGCGCTTTTCACTCTCCGAAGGCGGCCGCCAGAAAGAGAAATCGCAGCCCATCGTAAGGGTCTCTACCCGGCCCCCGTACACCTTCCTCACCTCGGCCAGAGCGGCCGAAGACTGCTCTGAAACCACGTCGGCCCTCGCAAGCAGCCTCTTGATCTCCAGATGCTCAGCCGCCATGCGCAGATAGGTAAGCGGCCGGTGAAGGGCGAGAAAACCAGTGAGCGGGGCACGGAACATTCCGCCGCTGCGCATGAAGACCGGTATTTTTTTAGCGCGCAAGGCTTTCAGTATCTCCATGTACAGCGGGATCCTGAAGCCGTAAGTGCCGTACAGCAGGACGATAGCCCGCTCCCCTTCCAGCCGCTCCAGGTCCGAGACCAGCCGGGCGCACCAGATGCCTGCGCGAGACAGCGGCCACGCGCCAAAGACTCTTTCTTCCGCCGGGAAAAGGACATGGGTCACTCCGGAAGGAAGCCGCGCGGAATAGACTTTGTCGGCCAGGGGATCCGGCTGCCATACTTCCCAGGTATGCCGGGAGGAATTTTTTAGCACCTCCGCGCCCAGCACGTCCATCCATTCGTTGGACCAGAACCCGACCTTGCCTCCGCCGGGCTTTTCCCATGAGAACTCCGGCGGCTCACCCTTATGGTAGTCGTAGGCCGGGCCGTGCGGCATGACGGCGATGATCCTGACGCCGCTCACGCTGCCTCCCCGCTGATGAACCTGCGCAGCCAGAGCTCGAGCAGCACCAGTTTATAGGAGAAGAAAGCTTTCCCGGGAGCCCCGTCGGGATCGCGGAAGAAAGCGGCAAGCTTGGCCGGGCTCATCAGCCCGGAAGCTTCGATGGCGCCCCCGGAACAGAGGGCGCCGTAGCGGGAGTTAACGGCCCTCAGCCACTCGTCCCGAGGCGGCGTAAACCCGGTCTTGGGCCTGGCCAGCACATCGTCAGGGACTATCCCCTTCATGGCCTCCCTGAACCAGCCCTTGGCTCCGAGCAGGTAGTCATCGGGATAGGTTTTGCGCAGGCCGGTCACCAGTTCCACGAACCGGCAGTCTAGGAAAGGCAGTCTGCTCTCCACGGAGAACGCCATCCCGAGCCTGTCGCCTTGCACCACCGAGTTGGAGACGTTCCACGGGTCCAGCAGAAAACGGCAGGTCTTGAGCGGTACCGAGGACCAGTCCCGGGTGGTGAAGGGCGCGTAAAGCGGGGCGTCGTCCGCGGCGGCTCCAAAGCCTCCGCTGCCGAGTTCACGCTTGAAGCCGAAAGCCGCTTTGAAATCCGGGTTCTCGTCCCAGAGTATGAACCTGTCCGGGTTTTCAGCGAACTTGGCGCGGAGTTCGGCCATGGCCCCCCGCAGCCTGGCTATTTCCGCCAGCGGGTCGGACAGCAGCCCCCGCTTGGAGACCGCGGCCAGCAGGGCCGCAGTTTCGCGCGGCGGCAGGCCGTGGAAAGGGGCCCCGGCCCTTAGTTGTTTTTTCAGAAAGTTGCGCTTCAGAGATTCCCGGGCCCAGCGGTACCCCCAGAAAAGCTCGTCGCCGCCGAAACCCAGCAGCAGCACCGGCACGCCGTTCTCCCTGGCCAGCCTGCTTACCGAGTAGTAGCCGTAAGCCGCCACGTCGGCGACAGGATCGTCCATGGCGTAGACCATCTCCGGGAAAGCGGCCACCATGCCGGCGGTGTCCAGCTCCGCGGAAACGAACCGCATGCCCAGCCTTCCTGCCAGGTCTTGCGCCTGGCTCCGTTCGTCGCAGGCGGGCCTTCCGGGATATCCCACGCTGAAAGCGGTCATTCCACCCGGGCTGTGCCGGGCGGCCGCGCAGGCGATGGCGGAAGAATCCAGCCCTCCGGAGAGCGCCACCCCGACGGGCACGTCGGCCCTTATGATATAGCGCCCCAGATCGTCGAAAGCCGCCCTAATCAGCTCCCCCGGGTTGCCGCTGACCGGGGCCGCGTCCTCCAGATCCCAGTATTTTTCCAGCGAAAACGACAGGTCCGCCGTCCTTAGTTTTATGTAATGAGCGGCGGGCAGCTTCCTTACCCCCTTAACAAGGGTAAGAGGTTCCGGCACGTACTGGTAATGGAGGTACATGTTAACCGCGGCCGGCTCAAGTTCCGGCCGGCCCGGCCCGAGGCCCGCCAGCAGGGACTTGAGCTCCGAGGAAAAGATGAACTCGGAAGAGCCCGCGCTGTAGTAGAGGGGCTTCTCGCCCATGCGGTCCCGGGCTATCAGGAGCTCGCCCCGCCGCGTGTCGTGCAGCGCGAAAGCGAACATGCCCCTGAGCCTGGACAGGCAGCCGGCGCCGGACTCCTCGTAAAGGTGCAGTATGGTCTCGCAGTCGCTGCGCGTTTTGAATAAGTGGCCCCTGGCCTCCAGCTCCGCGCGAAGTTCCACGTAATTGTAGATCTCCCCGTTGGCCACGAGGACAAGGGAAGAATCCTCGCTGAACAAGGGCTGGTCCCCGCCCTTTATGTCTATTATGCGCAGGCGGCGCACGGCCAGCGCCGCGCCGCCGCTGCGGTGCAGGCCGGCGGAATCCGGGCCCCTGTGGCGCAGCAAGCCGCTCATCCGCTCAACGCGGGCGAGCGCGCCATCATCCAAGCGCCCAGCAGATATTAATCCGGTTATTCCGCACATATTTAAAATCCCCGCGCTTTGCTCTTAACCGCTACGGCGGTGAACCCGGCGGCGCGAGTTCGCTCGTAGGCGCGCCGCAGTTCCCCCGGGAGGCGCAGGCGCCGCATGAGCCCTGCGGCCTTCCCCTCCGGGCAGGACGGGAAGACGATACGGACCTCCATTCCCAGACCCAGCAGGAGCCTTTCCACATCGTGGCTGTTAGCCAGCCAGGTGGCGTCAAAATCGTTGCCGCACTCCGCCGTGCTGCCGCTGAGCACGGGTTCAAGGTAGCGTATCTTCCGGTCAAGCCCGGCCGACTTAGCGAACTTGATCCAGGAAAAATAAAAAAAATTAAGAAAAGCCCCTGCACGCGTGCCCGCTTCCCAGGGACGCGGGCGGGCGCGGCCCTTCCAGGACAGAAACTCAGAGAGCTGCTGGAACGGGTCCAGGAAACTGGGCATCGCCAGGACCAGCCTGCCTCCGGGCCTCAGCACCCGGTGCATTTCGCGCAGCACGGCCTCGACATCTCCGACATGCTCCATGAACAGCGCGGAACAGACAACGTCGAAGGAAGCGTCCCGGAAGGACATCCTGGAGGCGTCTTCCACCGCGAAGCGCAGCAGCGGCCCTTCACCGTGCCGCCGGCGGGCCTCCTCCACGAAGAGCGGTGAAATATCCGTCCCGGTAACGGAAAACCCTTTTAACGAAAGCAGGCGGGAGGAATTGCCCAGCCCGCAGCCGCACTCGAGGAACTCTCCCCCCGGGCTCATGCCGGCCGAGCATTCGGCCAGGTACTCCGTATATTCTTTCAGCTCGTTTTTCCCGAGGCTGTCCCTGTATTCCAGGGAAGAGGAGTAGAATTCTTTAAGTTTATCGGCCATTTCAGGTCACCGGCTGCGCCGCCTTCCTCCTGGAAAGGATAGCGCAGCAAACAGGCCCCCGCGCCCCGGAAAAGCGCGCCTCCCCGGAAAGGAGATCCCTGGCCGCGCGATAACCGCCCGCAAAGCCCAGTTTTTCGGAGATGCGCTCCAGCCACCAGTCCCGGGGCCTAGTGAAAACTCCGGGGACCGGTTCTCCGGCCGCGTCCAAAAAGGACCGCTTGGCGTTCAGCCCCGGTATCATCGCCCTTGAAACACGGACATAATGCGACGCGTAGAAAGAGGAAAAATCGAAGAACTCTACCTCGCAGTCAAGAACCCCGGCCGCGTATTCGAACGATTTTTCTGAGAACCACCAGCGGTGCACCGGCGGCAGATCGGTTTCCCAAACCGCCCCTTCAGGAGAAAAGGAGCGGTTAGGCGTGGTTATCAGGATCTTTCCCCCGGGGGCCAGCAGTTTTACGGCGCTCTGAAGCAAAGGTGCCGGGTCCGCCGCGTGCTCTATCATCTGGTTAAGCACCAGCACATCGAAGGTCGGCCCGCTTTCCACCAGGGCTTCCAGCGTGGAGCAGGTAAACAACCCTCCGAACGAGGCTTCGGCCAGTTTCACGGCCTTTTCGGAAACATCCAGGCCTTTGACCGCAAAACCGTCGGAATGAAGCGCGTAAGTCAGGTACCCCATCCCGCTGCCGACGTCCAGTACGCTGATCCGGCGCCCGCCCTCTTTTTTTAAACCGCGCAGGTACGCCGCCGTGGCCCAATACGACTCCTCTTTGTCCGCCAGATAGTCCAGCGGCGAGGCGGCCTTTTTTATATTCTCGCTGTACAGGAGGTAGCGCGAGTAGCCGGGAACATTCCGGATATTCCGATAAATGTTTTCATACAGCGCCTCCGCCGGCGCCATGGGCCAGGAGAACTGAGACCCGCAGCCCCGGCAATCATAAACGTCAAAACGGGCCGGGGCCTGATACCCGGTTAAACCCTTATGCACAAGAACGGCGTCCGTTCCGCACAACCCGCAACGCATAATCAAGTCCTCAGGACCGCGCGCAATTTAAGAACTATTAAAACACCGAAAAGCAGAAATCCCCCCAGCATACCGTACATAAGCCCGAGGGCGCCCTTCCCTATAAAGAGCCAGGTAAAGCCTATCACCGAAACTCCCCATAGTATATTAGCTAAAAAATTCTCCCACATCTCACCGGAAGCCACCCAGTAAGCCACCACGGGGGCCTGTACCGCCTGGACGAAGGTAACGGCCTGGGCCGCCACGAAAACGAACCAGTGGCCCTTGAACCCTTCCCCGTACCACCCCATTATAAAAGGGCTGAATAAAGAAAGCCCGGCCAGGAGCAGTATCCCGACGATAAAATTCACCTTCAGCGTCTGAAGGATCTTTTCACGGTAGGCGTTCCCCGCGGTCCCGGCCTCGACCCCGGCCATTATCGGGAGGGCCACCTGCAAAAGGATGCCTGGGACAGATAAGGCCAGCAGGCGCCATTGATTCGCGGCGTTGAATATCCCCAGCTCCGGGTAGCCGTTAGGCTGGTTGGCCAGCATGGCGCTGCAGGCCCACGTCACCGGGGCCACCATCAGGCCGCTGAGCAGGGAAGGAAGGCTGAATCTCCACAGTATCCCCCAGTTTTCCCTGAATCCGGAATAGCTGGCGCGGAGCCCGGCCGCGGACAGTTCTTTTCGCAGGGCCCAACTGCCGAAAGCGCAACTAAAAACGTTGACCAACAGCAGGCCGATCACCGCCCCGTTCAGCCCGCCCAGCATAACCCCGCCGGCCATTAACGGGAAATTAAGAAGCCCCGTGGCCAGGTTTATCTGCGAGATCCTTTTGAAAGACTCAAGCCCCGACAATGCCCCCAACTGCACGCCCGACCAGGCCCCGAAGACCAGGAGAGGGGCCGAGAGAGCCAGGAGTCCGGCCAGGCGGGGCGCGTTCAGGAAGCCGGCGGAAAGCCAAGGAGACAGAAAGAACAGCGCGGCGGCCAGCGCCAGGCCGCTGAAGATGGAAACGGCGGAACATAAGCCGAGCAGTTGCCCCGCCCTGCGGGGGTCCCTGTACCTGAATTCGGCGATGTGCTTCGTGGCTGTGAGCCCCAGCCCGAAACCGGCGAAGACGGCGAACATCCCAACGGTGTTCTGGACCACGCCGAACTCGCCGAAACCGGCCTCGCCGAGCATCCTGGCGACCAGCACGGAAGCCAGCAGGCCGCAGAGGCGGGAGACGAGCAGGCCCGCGAGAGACCAGAAGGTCCCTTTCGCCAGGCGATACAGAAGAGGAGAGGCCTCGATATGCGTCAGGCCCGGACGGAGAAACTCGGGACAGTGTTTATCTATCAGGCCCTTCAGGTCCATAGGGTTAAGCCCGTTCCGGCAGGGCCGGGGACCTCTTCAGGTAAAGGACGCTCAATAGCGCGGCGATAAACCAGAACGGCTCCATGATGCGCACAATGATAAAAGTATTGACCCCTACCGCCTGCAGGAGGAGTCCGGTTAGGGAGACCATGAACCCCAGGGATAACGCCCGTATGACCGGCGGGTCATATGAATTAAAGACCGTTCTCGCCGTGTGAAACAGCCGGTAAAGCATCCAGAAAAAGATGGCGGTTCCCAACAAACCCAGTTCACCCAGCAGCAGCGCGTACTGCGTATCCCCCATGCCCACTCCGGTTACGCCCCAACCTAATATCGGGCGCTTCGGCAGTTTCTCAAAAATGACCCGCCTTATTGAGCGCACCCGGGCGGCCGCGGATTCTTCCAGTTTAATTTCTCCGCCGGAGGTGGTCGCCACGGTCTGCGTGGCGTAAACGCCCTGGTAGGTCATGGTTATGCGGTCCATGACCCTGCTGGATATGCCCGGCATCAGCGCGAGCGCTATGATACCAGCGGAAAGGAAAGCCAGCATGAACAGGCGGCGCCGGCGCGAAAACAAAAAAAGCATCGGGATCATGGCTGAAAATCCGATATAAGAAGCCCTTGAGAAAGTAAGCAGGAAGGCCGGGAACATGAAGATGAAAATCCCGAGGGACAGCAGGAAAGCGTAGCCGGACGCCTCGGTAAGCATGGCCATCAGTATCCCAAAAATTATTATATAGTACCCGCCGAGCGAAGCCGGCTCCGACTCCCGGATATCCCCGCCCAGAGGAACTTCGAAAGGCGCCGTGACACGGATGTCAGGCCCCGACCCTGAAAAATAGTAAAAATATGCGTAGAGCGTCACAAGAACTGCGACAACAAGTCCATACCGCAGATATTTTTTTACCTCCTCCTCCGACTCCACTATGTTCACCGTCATAAAGTAGAGGAGGAAATACTCTACGTACTTCATCACATAGAAGAAAGACGTAGTAGCGTCGATGTCTCCGCGTATCACGTTAAGAGACGTCGACAGCACGCAGAGGGAGGTGTAGAGCAGCACCGGGGTCTGCACCGGGGTGGAGGTGATAAACGGCTTGTCTTTAAAAAGGGCCGTGCGGGCGAACCAGGACAGGAAAATTATGATGAGGAGGATGTCGTCGTAACGCACCACTATGTTGCGGCCTTCGCCAACGGCGCTCAACCCTATCTCCGGCGAGAGGAGCATGGAGAAGACCAGCAGGGCGAGGCTCAGCTTCGGCCTGAAGAAAGCTATGGAGCCCACTACGAGCGAGCCGACGGACATTATCAAGCCGTACTGCGCCCCGGCGGCGGCCAGGTAGCCCAGCCAGCCGGCGGCTGCCAGCGAAATGACGACTATTATAATGGGCATGGGGACAGCCCGCCCCTAGCGGCGGGCGTAATTCTTGTAATCGTAGTAGTAATAACCGTACTGCGGCCCCATCTCGGAGGCGCGCACGCCGTTGAGGACCACGCCAATCATCTTGGCGTTGCCGTTGGTTATCTGCTCCTTGGCGCGCTTCAGGGCGCCGCGGGCGATCTTGCCGGCCTTGTACACCATCACCACGCCGTCGGAGGCGTGTTTGGCCACCATCAGCGCGTCCACGAACAGCAGCACCGGCGGGGCGTCGAAAATGATCATGTCGAACTCGCTCTTGAGGTCCTCCATCAGGTCGCGCCAGTTGGCCGAGTCCAGCACGTCCAGCACGTTGGAGGGCTGCGTGCCGCAGTTGAGGACCTTCAGGTTCTCTATGCCGGGGAAACGCATCAGCTGCTCGAAATCCAGGCCGCCCATTATGAAGTCCGCGCTCTCCAGCACCGCGTCGCGCCAGTCGGCCTTGCCGGCCAGCACGTCGGAGAGACCGGGCTCCTTGCGGGTGCCGAAGATCTGGTTTATGGCCGGGCGCCGCAGGTCGGCGTCTATCAGCAGCGTTTTAAGGCCCGAATTGGCGCTGGCCAGGGCGAAATTGACGGCGGTAAGGGTCTTGCCCTCGGCGGCCCCGGAAGAGCTGATCACCAGCGAAACGCTTTCCTTGGTGTTCAGGTGGGACATGATGTTGGTGCGCAGCGTATGGTACGACTCTATCATGCTCGAGGCGTAGCGCTTGTTGACTATCAGCACGCTGCGGAAGGCGTCCACGGTGTAGCGCTCTTTTTTGAAGATCTGGGTCAGCCAGTTATCCAGGGGCTTCTCGCTCAGGATGTTGGGGATAATGCCCAGCACCGGCAGCTTTATGAAATTCTCGATGTCCTCGATGGTGGAGATGGAAACGTCGAGGTTCTCCAGCAGGAAGACCAGCACCACCGCCAGGAACAGCCCCAGCACCGCGCCGGCCAGCATGTTCAGACGGAAATTGGGCGACACCGGAGAGGTTTCCGGAATGGGCCGGTTGACCACGCTGACGAAGGACACCGTCGACGAGACGCCGAGCTTTGCCTCCTCGTACTGCTTGTTGAGCGTGGTGTAGAGGTCCTCCTGCATGCGCACTTCGCGGCTTATGCGCCCGAGCGCCACTTCCTGCGCCGGGATGTCCGAAAATTTGTCCTGCACCACGTCTATGCGCTGCTGCAGGGTGCGCACCTCGGGGTGGTTCGGGGTGTACTTCTCCATCAATTCGCGCTTTTTTATCTCCAGGTCGGCCAGCTGGTTGGCCAGCGCGGCGCCAAGCCCGGTCCGCGGGTTGCGCTCCACGAAATTCTGTTTCTGCCGCTCCAGCGTGCGCAGGTTGTCCTCCACCTCGTTCTTGCGGTTGGAAATATCCTCCAGCATCTTCCTGGCCTGCCGGGTTTTCTGCTCCAGGTCGAAATCACGGTACGCCTCTATCACGGCGCCGGCTATGTCGGCCGCGCGCGCCGGGTCGGAATTAAAGGCGGAGATGGCGATAAGGTTGGAATCCTGCAGGCGGTCCACCTTGTAGGCCCCGGCGATGGCGGCGGCGGACTTGGGGCCGGCCGGCATGCCCAGTTTGGCCGCCGCGCGCTCGGCGATCTCCGAGGAGGTGATCACCCTGAGTTCCGTGGCCACGGCGCTCCATGGGTCAAAATCCGCGGCTTCGGAACCGGGGATGCGGCTGTAGGAGGCCGGCGGTTTTATCTTTATCAGGGACTGGCTGCGGTACACGGTGGGCTGCAGCCGGGTATAAAAAAGCGTGGAGAAGATGGTGACGGTAAACACCAGCAGCGCTATCCATTTGCGCCGGTTTATTATGCGCCAATAGTCGTAAAGGGTCAGTTCTGCGTTCATTTGGGGTCCTAGTTCTGGTTGGACACTAAGCCGACCGTGATGCCGAACATGAACAGCGTCGCCCACGGCACGATGTTGTCGGTTATCCAGCGGGAGGCCGCCGAGTAGGGCTTGCGGGGGATGTAAACAATGTCGCCACTGGCCAACAGGACGTTCTTATCCATCTTGCCGGAGAAAACTTCTTCCAGGTCGGCCTTTATTACCTGCTCCGTCACTTTTCCGTCCTCGCCCTTGAGACGCCGGAAGATGCGCACCCGGTCCTTGCGGGCGTAGTCCTGCGTGCCGCCGGCCTGCGCCACCAGGTCCAGGAGGCGCATCCCTTCGCGGTACTCGAAATAGCCGGGCTGCAGGATCTGGCCGATCACGGCCACCCTGTTGGACGAGAACTTCCTGACGTTGATGGTTATGCTGGGGTTGGAGACGTACTTGGAGAACCGGGCAGTCAGCATCTTCTGCAGGTCGTCGGCCTTGAGGCCCTGGGCTTTAAGCGAACCGAGCAGCGGGATCTCTATGTTGCCGTCGGGCTGCACGGTAACTTCCTTCGAAAATTCTTCCGCGGGGAACACGTTTACGCTTATCACGTCGCCCGCCTCTATGAAATATTCCTTATCCAGGGCGGACAGGTCCAGGCTGTAGGCCGGCACACAGCTGAAAAAAGTCAGGATTGACAGGGCAAGGGAGATGGCTTTCATAGGCTAATTATATATTTTTCGCGCTTTATTTTATTTATTATTCTGCTCCACCGCGCGGGACAGGCTTTTCACCAGGACGCGCAGCTCCTCTACCTTGTGCTCCAGCTCCCTCTCCTTTTCCGGCCCGGAGGAAGAGAGGGACGGCCCGGCGCCGGGGGAACGGGCCCCGAGAGCCTCCACCTTGCGGGTCAGGGCCTCCAGCCGCGCGGCCAGGGCCGGGTCGGGAACGGCCCGGCGCCTGAAGTTGAGGTAATAGCCGAAAAGCGCCAGGAACATGACCAGCGAGAAAAGAATAAAGAAAACGGCCCCGATAAGGACCAGGTATTCCAGCCCGGACAGGACGCCGCCCAGAGAAATTATAAGGGAGGCCAGCACCCCGAAAAGCATGGTTTCCTTGTTCTCGCTCCAGACCAGGTTAACGCCGCTGCCCTGGGCCGGATCGCGCTGGGCCTCGGGCCGGTGAGGCCTGCCGAACCGGGAGAAACCGTTCTCGCGCTCACCGGGGCGTTCCGCCGGCTGCGCGGCCAGGGGACGGGGCTCCTCCCTGGGCGGAGCGTAAGTGCGCGGCTCCTCGGGAGGCGGCAGGGGGCCCACCTCGCCCTTAAGCCTGTCCAGCAGGTCCTTCAGGTCCTCAGTGCCGCTCATACGCGGCCCCCTTTGCCATTGGCCTCTTCCCTCGCGGCCAGGTTTTTCTCCCTGACGTCCATCCCGGCCTTTACCTTGTCGAAAGTGCGTATCAGTTCGGCCTTGCGGGCGTTAAAATCTTCTTCCATGGCTTTTTCCCTGAGCTTCAGCTGGCTGAGCCTGGCCGTGTAATCGTTCTCCAGGCCCTGGATCTTGGAATCTATGCTTTTATTCTTTTCTTCCCAGCGCCCCAGCATCTCCAGCTCTTTCTTGCTGACCCGGTCGTAGAGCTCCTGCATTTTAGCCACGTACTTGGAGTTCAGCGCGCTTTCCTCCTCCGCGGTCTTGGCCTTCAGCTCCGCCAGTTCGGACTCCTTGGCGGCCAGCACGCCTTTCACCTCCGCTATTTTGCGCAGGCAGGCGGAATGGGAGCTCTCAAGGGCCGAAAACCGCTTGTTAATGTCCTCTATCTCCTCTTTCAGGCGGCCCTCTTTCTGCGCGTACTCCCTGTCCTTGAAGGCCAGGCGGCCGGAGTAGTCGGTCTCATATTCGCTTATGATATGCCCCAGCGTCTTAACGTCGGGCTCGAACTCCTCCATGACGGCGTTGAGATGGACGGAGGCGGGGTTCTTGTCCTCCCAGAGGCGGGCCGCCAGGGCGCGGAGGCGCTCCATCAGCTCGGCCGGCACGCATTGTATGGCGCGTTCTTTTTCCATGGTCATTTCCTGCCTTTATAGTCCATTATCGCCCGGCTCAGCTCGGCCCTCATCTGCTCCAGCTCGGCGACCTTTACGGCGTAATCCTTCTCCAGCCTGAGCCTGTAGTCGTTGAGCGCCTTTTCTTTCTCCCCCAGCTCCTGCTTCTGGGCGAACAGGTCCTCGTTGAACTTGTTGACGCGCTGGTTCAGCTCGGTGTGCATCTCGTCGAGGTCCAGCTGCTTCTGGCGGTAGAACTTGTCCGCGTCGGCGAGCATTTTTTCCTTGGCGGACAGCAGCTCCTCGAGCTGTTTCACGCGCTCCCCGGTGCGGCTCTTTTCGGACGCGACCAGCACGCGGAAGCGCTCGTCCTGCTCGGACATCTGCTTGATCAGCTCGCCGGAGGCGCTCTGGCGGTACTTCACCATCTCGCGCTCCAGGTCCTGTATCTTCATATCCGCGCTCTCTATGTAGCGCTCCCGGCGGTCCATCTCCTCGAGCATGCGGTCCTTCTCGGCGGCGGCGGCCTCTTCCAGGCGGCGCGCCTCGGCGGCGCCTTCCTTGCGCACCCGCTCCAGCTCGGCGTGGGCGTGCGTAAGCTTGGCCTCCATATCCTCCATCGCGGCGGCTACGGCGCCGGCCACGGCGGAGTCCAGCTCGCGGGCCTGGGCTTTCTGCATCTCCAGTTTTTCCGCGGCGGCGGCTTTGGCGGCGGCCATAAGTTCTGAGGACAGCGCGGCGGAGCGGCTGTTGGCTTCGGCCGCGGCGGCGCTCATGCTGGCCAGCGCTTCCTTCATGGCGGCGTTCTCTTCTACCAGGCGGCCGTTCTTCATGGCGAACTCGTCGGTCAGGGCGGCGCGGCGCGCCCGGAAGTCTTCCTCCATCTCGGCGCGGCGGGCGGCCAGCGTCTCCAGGGCGGTTTTCTTCACTTTCTCCATCTCGGCCCTCATGGCCGAGTTCTCCTCGCTCAGCCTGGAGTTATTGCCGGAGAATTCCTCCTCCAGGGCGGCGCGGCGGGCCTTGAAATCCTGCTCCATCTCGGCGCGGCGGGCGGCCACGGCGTCGGCGGCGCAGCTGGCGATCCGTTCGTCGAACTCGCGGCGGGCCTGGGTGGCCTCGCCCCGGAGCGCGGCTATGGAGGTCTCCCTGGCTTCCAGGTCGGCGGCCAGGTCTTCCTGCTTTTTCCTGGCGGCCTCCAGCGCCTCCACCAGGTGGGTGGTCTGCACCGAGACGGCGTCCTTGACGCGGTAGGTCAGCTCCCTGTCGTAATTGGCTTTGGTCTCCATCAGCTCGCGGTTGAAAATGGCTTCGCGCGCCGCGTTCTCCTCGGCGGCCTTGCGCAGCCCGGCGTTCAGGCCCAGGATCTCCTTTTGAGCCTCCTCAAAATGTCCGGCAGTCTCCTCCAGCGTATGCTCGAAACGGACACGTTCGGCCTGCCAGTTCCGGCGTTCGAAATCCATTTTCGCGGCGGCCTCGGAGTTCACCACCGCGGCGCGGGCGGCGGCGTCCGCCTCAAGCTTCTCCCTGCGGCCGGCGTAGTCGGCTTCCAGCAGCGCCGCCTTGGCGGAGATCCCCTCCTCAAGGTCACAAACGCGGCGTTCGAAAGCGGCCCGCAGTTCTTTTTCGGCCCCGGCCCGCTCCTGCAGGGCTTTCTCGAGCGAAGCTTCTTTTTCCGCGAGCAGCGCCTTCAGCCCGCGGGTATTTTCCTCGGCAAGAGCTTCCTGCCCGGCCAGGCGGCGTTCGTACTCCGCGCGCAGGGCGGCGGCGCGTTCCTCGGTCCGGTTATGCGCCTCTACGGACGCCTTTGAAAGTTCGTCGGCCAGTTTTTCCCGCTCCAGCGAGAGCACGCGGTCCTTTTCCGCAAGTTCGGAGCGCAGCACGTTTATGTCGGCCATCAGTTCGGCTTCGCGCGCTTTCGCTTCGGCTTCAGCTGTTTTCAGTGCGCGGTTCATCTCGTCTGCCACGGAACGGCGCAGTTCCGCCATGGCCGAATCCATTTCGGCCGCCTTGGAGTAGGAAACTTCGAGTTGTTTTTCCCTCTCGGCCAGCGCCTCGTTCATTCTGCCCTTCTCGATCTCTATGGCCTTAAGCCTGTCGGCGTAGCGGGCCTCGAACTCGCGGCCCAGCTCTGCCTTGCGGGCCTCGTAGTCGGCCCTTACGGCGGCCATGCGCGCATCTCCGTCGGCAGCGGTCTCGGCGGAGATCCGGGCGATATCGCTCTCGAATTTTTCCCGGGTCTGCAGCAGAGCCGCGCTTTTTTCCTTCAATTCCCCGGTAAGGCCCGTTATCGTGTCGTTGTACGCGCGCTTCTCGGCCTCGAACCCGGCCAGCTTTTCGCGGAAGGAGTTTTCCGAAGCGCGGATGCGCTCCATTAATTCCTTATGGTGCTCCTCGCGGGAGGCGGCCATGGCCGCCTCCAGCTCCCGGACCCTGCCTATGGCGCTGCCCATGGCCTCGTCGCTGGCGGCCTTGGCGGCCTCCAGGCGCGCCCGTTCGGCCTCCAGGGCCTGGCGCTCCATCAGCAGGCGGGCGTTAAATTCTTTCTCGGTCTCCTCGCGGTTGACCGCTATGATATTGTCGAGCTCCTCTTTTTTGCCGGCGAATTCCCGCTCCAGGCCGGCGGCGCGCTCGCGCAGGGACTTCTCCATCAGCGCCAGCCTGCCGCCGAACTCGGCCTCCAGGCGGGCTTTTTCGTTCTCCCAGTCCGTGGCCTTCTTCTCCAGGCGGGACACCAGCTCTTTAACGGTCTCTTCCTTGGCGGCCTTCTCTTTCTCCAGCTCGGCCAGCTGGCCCCTGAAAGCGGTCTCTTTTTCGGTTATGAGCCTGAGCAGCTCGTTGTGATGGGTCTCCTGCTGGGAAGCCAGGCTGTTCTCGATCTCCTTGATGCGGGCCTGGGCGGCGAAGAACTGGGTATCGCGCACGCGCTGCTCTTCTATGAGCCGCTCGCGCTCGGTGAGCCAGGAAGCCTCCAGCGACCGCACCTGGGCGGCGTGGTCGGAATCCATGGCGCGCAGCCGCTCGTCCTGGCCGGCCTCCAGCATGTTCTTGAGCTTGCGGTAATTCTCCTCGGTCTCTTTCTTCTTGGCCAGGTATTCGGCCTCGAGCTCGCGGCGGCGGGTCTCCACCTTCTCCTCGGAGCGCAGCACGTTGCCTTCCAGCGCGGAGACCCTCTCGGAGAGCTCCTTCTCGCGGGACTTGAACGAGGTCTGCAGGGCGTTCATGCGGCCCTGGTAGTCGGTCTCCAGCTCGGTGCGCAGGGAATCGTATTTCTTCTGGGATTCGGCCAGCTGGCCGGCGTACTGGCTCTCCACCTCCAGCAGGCGGCCGTTCCAGCGCTCTATCACCGAGCGCTGGTTGCGGTCCAGCTCTTCGAATTTGTCCGAATATTCGGCTTCCAGGCTGTGGCGCAGGGTGTCGAGCTTGGCCTCTTTCTTGAGCAGCTGCTGGATGTCCAGCTTACCCTCGCCCAGCAGGGCCATGGTGGCTTCCAGCTTGGTGTAAAAATCTTCTTTTTCCTCTAGGTTCTTGGAGCGGGAGATGTAGGCGTCCTTCAGCGAGCCCTCTTTGGCCTGCAGGCGTTTGGACGTTTCCTCGGCAATGGTGAGGTTCTTCTTCAGGTCGGCCTTCTCTTTCTCGATGGTGTTGAGCCGTTCCAGCGCCCAGCGCAGCGTCATGCGCGCCGTGTCGAGGCTGGTGACGTCGTTTACCATCTGTTCAAGTTCGCCGTAATCGTTTGCCATAGTTTTCCCTTTTTACTCTATATCAAGTGTAATACACCGCGGCCCCTATAGCAATAAAAGGAATGTTAAATGATTATTAACAGAATGTTGCGCCCCGGGCGCCGGTTCCGGGCATATTCCCCGGGCCGGGCCTATTTTTTATAGAATTTAGGCATGCTAAAGCGCTTTTTGTGGATGGCGGCGGCCGCGGCGGCCCTCTTTGGGGCCTGGCGGTTCGGGTACCCGATAGCCCTGAAATACCTTTTCCATGTCTCGGGCACCGTCACCTTGGCGGAGCACCTGGTGCCGGCCACGCCCGGGGCCAACAGCATGCTCTTCGTGGTCGCGGTCAACGAAGGCGGCGTGCCGGTAGCCGTAAAAAAGATCATAAACCCCGTTTTCCCCACCAGGTTCGAAATGACGGCCTCGAACCTGATCATGCCGGACCTGCTTACCAGGAAACTGCACCTGGAAGTCCTGCTCAACACTCACGGCCAGCTGGGGATGTTCAGGCGCGGCGACCTGAGGGGAGACCTGCGGGAGCGCGTCAGCATCCGGCAGCGGGGCCTTTCCATAGCCGTGGATTCCACCGTAAAATAAGAAGCCCGGCGCGCATCGCTGCGCCCCGGGCCATCCGCCGGTCTTTGCCGGTTAACTGCGCTTGGGCGGCTGCCTGCCGCCGTTAGAGAGCGAAAAAAGCCAAACCAGCTTATCCGTAGATTTCAGAAGGTCGTCCCAGTTCTTCTCAAGCTTGGGGGACTTCTCCGCCCGCTTGGCCGACCTGTTGTCCTGCTCGTAGCGCTTACCGATCTCTTCCCATGTCATACCCTCACCTCCCCCTGAATTTACAGCCCCCCCGGGCCGTCAAAGCGGCATTCCGCCCTGATTAACGGGAAATATCCATGACAAATTGTTGCGGACCTTTCCCCCCGCTGATATTATACAACACCTGAAAAAAACGCCAAGGGCATTTAGCGCAGTCCGGCCTGGGTCCTTTGACCCAGACGCCTACCAGCCCAGTTCCCTCGAAACGCCCATATAGATCAGCACTCCGCCCAGCAGCACCAGCAGGAAGCCCCAGTTCCGGCGGTGCAGGGCGACGTAGGAGTCGTTGAGGAAAGTCTCTTTTATGATCCGGTTGATCCGCTCTATGATGCCGGGCTTATAGATGTAGCCCAGCCCCAGCAGCACGAACAGCAGGCCGAAGAATATTTTAAGATACGGGTTTATCGCCGTCATAATTGTAGCGGTTCATAGCCAGCTCCATCCCGTCGCGGAAAACCGCGGCCAGCGCGTCGCTGGCCCGGCCCAGGAACTCGGGCAGCCGCTCCCCCTCTTCTTTTGAAAATCTGGACATCACGAAATTCTTGCCCGGTATATGCGCGGGCCTCGGCCCTATGCCCAGCCGCATGCGCGGCAGGGCGGGACCGACGGCGGAAATTATGGAATCCATGCCGTTGTGGGAACCGGCGGACCCGTCCTTGCGCAGCCGCAGCTTGCCGAAAGGCAGCGCCAGGTCGTCGTAGACGGCGATGATGGAGGCCGGGGGTATCTTGTAGAACCCCCCGAGGCCGGCCACCGCCTGGCCGGAAAGGTTCATGTAGGTCTGGGGTTTAAGCAGGAAGCAGCGCTCGCCGCCGGCTTCGAACTCCAGGTAAAGACCCAGGCCTTTCCAGTCGCGCCAGCGCCCGCCGGGCGCCAATGCGGCGGCCGCCAGGTCGGCCACCATGAAGCCGATATTGTGCCTGGTCTTTTCGTATTCCGGCCCCGGATTGCCCAGCAGGGCCGCTAGCTGTACGCGGTCTTTCAAGCCCTAACCTCTCTTAAAAAAGAACGGGGAGCAGAAGCCGAACATGTTAAAGTCCAACTTCTGCTCCCCGGTTAAGCGCGTCCCCTTTACTTTTTGGGCTCGGCTTTCTTGTCGGCGGGAGCGCCGGCGGCAGGCTTGGCGCCCGCTGCAGGCTTGGCCCCGGCGGCGGGAGCGGCGCCCTCGGCGCCCTCTTCCTTCTTGCCTTTCGCGCCCACTACTTCGGGAGCGGCGGCCGCGGCTCCGGCGGCAGGTTCCTCAACCTTCTCTTCCTTCGGAGCGGTCACGCTGACCACTATCAGTTCGGGAGAGTCGAGCAGCTCGGCCTTGCCGGGCTTCACATCTTTCACGCGCAGCGAGTGGTTAAGATGCAGGTCGGTAATATCGATCTCGATCTCGTGCGGGATCTCGGTGGGCAGGCAGGAGACGTTCAGTTCGCGCATCGTGTGTTCCACGAGGCCGCCTTCGGTCTTGGCGCCGTAGCACTCGCCGACCAGCTTCACGTGCACCTTCACCTTGATCTTCTCGGTGAGGGAGATGCGCTGGAAGTCGAAATGGCGGTACTTGTCCGACACAGGGTGGCGCTGGAAGGCCTTTATGATGACCACGTCCTCGCCGCCGGTGTAGCTGATGGTTATAATGGCGTTGGGGTTCGCCTTGATGACGGCGATTATGGCCTTCTCGTCAACGGTCACGTTCACGGGCTTCTTGTCCAAACCGTAGATGACGGCGGGAATGCGGCCGCCGGCCCTGAAGGCGCTGAGCGTACCGCGTTTGCCGGCGTGTTCACGCGTATCGGCGGAGATTTTAGTCTGTTGCATGCTGCTTTCCTCCTGCTGAATTACATCCTGCTGCACTCACTTGAAAAGTTCGCTTATGGACTCGCCCATGTGATTGCGCTTAATGGCCTCCGCAAGGATGGGGGCCACGGATACTACCTTTATTTTAGCACTTTTTGAGGCATTTACGGGAATGGTATCCGTCAAAATCATCTCTTCTATGGGGGATTTATCTATCCTCTCCACGGCATCCCGGCTGAGCACGCCGTGCGTACAGGCGGCTATCACCTTGGCCGCGCCCTGCTCCTTTATGGACTGGGCCACCATGCAGAGCGTGCCGGCCGTGTCCACCAGGTCGTCGAAAATAAAGCAGGTCTTGCCCTTCACGTCGCCGATGATGTTATACACCACGGCCTCGTTGGGGCGCGGGCGGCGCTTGTCGATGATGACCAGGCCCATGTCCAGGCGCTTGGCGAAGGACCGGGCGCGCTCCACGCTGCCTACATCCGGGGAAACCACCACGGTGTTCTCGAAATTGCGGCCTTTAATGTACTCCAGCACCGCGGGCCGGCCGTACAGGTGGTCCAGCGGAATGTCGAAAAAGCCCTGGATCTGGGCGGCGTGCAGGTCCAGCGTGATCACGCGGGTGGCGCCGGCTTCGGTGATCAGGTTGGCCACCAGCTTGGCGGTAATGGCCACGCGGGGGGCCGGCTTGCGGTCGGCCCGGGCGTAGCCGTAATAGGGGATCACGGCCGTGATGCGGCCGGCCGAGGCGCGCCTGAGCGCGTCCATCATGATGAGGAGCTCCATTAAATTGTCGTTGACCGGCGGGCAGGTGGACTGCACCACGTAGCAGTCCTCGCCGCGCACGCTTTCGAGGATGTGGATATCGGTCTCGCCGTCGGCGAACTTGGCCACCTTGGTCTCCGACAGCGGCACGCCTAGTATGTCGCAGATCTTGCGGGCCAGCGCCGGGTTGGAGTTGCCGCTGAACACTTTGAACGAACCCCTCTTCCTCATGTCGGGAGTCATTTGGTCCTTTTTTTAAGCTGCTTAACCACCTGCCGGGCGCGCGCTATGGCCAGCGTGCCGCCCGGGACGTCCTCCGTTATTGTAGAACCGGCGGCCGTGTAAGCCCCGGACCCGATATTTACCGGGGCCACCAAATTGGTGTTGGAACCGATGAAGGCGCCGGCGCCTATCACGGTCCTGTTCTTGTGAACGCCGTCGTAATTGCAGGTTATGGTGCCGGCGCCGATATTGACCTTCTCGCCCATCTCGGTGTCGCCGACGTAGCTGTGGTGGTGCATCTTGGAGCCGCGCCCGATGCGCGACTTCTTAACTTCCGCGAAATTGCCTATCTCGGCTCCGGGGCCTATGTCCGAGAGCGGGCGCAGGCGGGCGAAGGGGCCCACTATGGCGCCCTGGCGCACGCGGCTTTTCTCCAGCGCGCAGGAATACTTTATCACCGCGCCGTCGTCTATAACACAGTCCTCTATCACGCCGGCGGGACCGATCTTGCAGCCTTTGCCGATGACCGTGTTGCCGCGGATAAACACGCCTGGGTGGATGACGGTGTCGCGCCCGATAACGGCGCTTTCCTCTATATAGGTATTGGCCGGGTCCACCACGGTAACGCCCGCGGCCATCAGGTCGGCGGCCTTGCGGGCGGTCAGCATGGCGTAGGCGGCGGCGAGGTCCCCGCGGGAATTTATGCCGGTCATCTCGGTGGCGTCGCCCAGCATGAACGCGCAGGCCTTGCCGCCGGCGGCTATGATGTTCTCCACCGCGTCGGTCAGGTAGTACTCGCCCTTGGAGCCCTTCTTCTTCAGGTTGCGGATGGCCTTTTCAAGCGACTTCACGTTAAAGAAATAGGTGCCGGAATTGACCTCTTTTATGGCCTTCTCCCATTCGTCGGCGTCGGCGGCCTCAACTATAGCCGCCACGTCGCCGGCGTGGTTGCGCTTTATGCGGCCGTAGGAGCCGGGGTTCTCCAGCTCGGCGGTCATGACCAGGCAGTCGTGGCCGGAGCGGAAATAATGGCCCAGCATCTTCCTGGCGGTCTCGGCGCGGAACAGCGGGGCGTCGCCGCAAAGTATCATCACGTGGTCGTGGCGGCGCACCAGGCCCATGGCCTCCTGCACCGCGCGGCCGCTGCCTTTCAGCAGCTTCTGGCGGATAAAAACGGTCTTGGCTACGATCTCGGGGGAGAGCTTTTTGGACAGCTCCGCCTCCACCAGCTCGGCCCGGTGGCCGGTGATCACTATGATCTTCTCCGGGCCCAGGGCGGCTATCTTGCGGATGGCCCGCTCGGCCAGCGACATGTCGCCGAGATAATGCAATACCTTCGGCAGGTCGGATTTCATCCTGGTGCCGAGGCCGGCCGCCAGTACCACCGCCGCGAAATTTTTATTCTTTGGCATAATTTTTAAAAACTGAAAATAAAGAAACGGAAGGACTACCAGTAAATTCTATAAAAAAGGGGACGTTCATTCCTAATTCCTAATTGATAATCAGCCGAAACAACCAGCCTCTTGGACGCAAAACCGAATTAGGAATTAGGAATGAACGTCCCCTCCCCGGCTATTTACCGATCAGGTACAGTTTGTTGTCGGCCAGTTTGTAGTACATCGGCAGCACCTTGACCTTGGGGTACTTGAAGTTCATGCGGCGGGCCTCTGCTATCACGAAGTCGGCCTCGTTGCCTATCTCGAACAGCGGAGCGTAGGTGACGAAGTAATCCATTGCCTTCTTCCGCGTCCAGCCGGCGTTCTTAATTAGGCCTTTTACGAACGCTTCCTTCTTTGAGAACAGGTTGGACATGCCGCAGTTGTCATGCGCTATCATGGCCACGTGGCGCACGCCGCCGATGCCGATGGCGAAGGAGATCTTGAACTCACTGTAGCGGATATTGCCGCCGCCGGTCCGGAGTATGAAGGCGAAATTGTCGGGCACGCGCAGTTGCTTGCGGTTGTCCATGCACATGCAGGCCAGCAGCCGGGCCTTGTCGTATTTCTTGAAAGGTTTGCCTAAATTCTGGTACTGCAGCAGCTCCGCGAACGGCGTGCCGCGCAGCGCCTTGGGAATATCGGCGGCGGAATTCACGGCCTTCAGCTTTTTGTCGTTCATATCTTCCTCCTGCCGGCCACCAGACCGTCCTTCTCCGTCCTTGAAAGCTTCTTTATCGCCGCTTCCAGCTTAGAGGCCGCCGAGCGGTCCTTCTTGCGCCGCTTCCAGGCCAGCGTCACCGGCCCGAAAGCCGCCGTATACTTGGCACCCCTCCCCGCGTTATGGTCGGCAATGCGCCCCGCCAGGTTATTGGTTATCCCCGTATATAAGGAGCCATTAGCGCAGCGCACGATATAAACTGTCCAGGATCTGGTTTTTGAGGGGGCGGCTGGCATATAAAAACTGGCTCCCGGGCATGGATTTGAACCATGTCTAACCGCGTCAAAGGCGGTTGTGCTACCGTTACACCACCCGGGAATAAAACTTATATAACACAAAATCCCCTCCCGCGAGAGCGGGAAGGGTGCTTTTTCCGTCTCGGGGTTCTTAGAAACCCTCGGTTTGAGTAGGAGCCGCGACCGGACCGGCCTTAGCCAGCTCAGCCTCGTATTCTTTGAGGATGAGCTGCTCCAGCCGCCCGCGGAACTCGTTGTTGATCGGGTGCGCTATGTCCTTGTACGTGCCGTCCTTGATCTTCCTGGACGGCATGCAGACAATAAGGCCGTTGTTGCCGCTCACGACCTTCATGTTGTGCACCACGAACGCGTTGTCAAAGGTCACAGTGGCGAATGCCTTAAGCCTGGCCTCGTTCCTGAGATGTATCCTCACTTCGGTGATTTCCATCATACGAACTCCCCCCCATGTTGTCCGCCCCCCTACAGAGCCAAGCTGTTGCATACTCCTCAAGGCAGCGTTACTCTTGCTAATCTGAATTCTAGCAAAAATCAGGAAAACTTGGTCAAGAAAACCTTGTAACCCTTTATACGCGCCGCGGCGGCCGCCACCCTGCGCGCCCTCGCGGGCTCCCAGCACAGGGCGAAGACGGTAGCCCCCGAACCGGACATCATTACCGCGTCGGCTCCAAGCGCGGACAGCCGCTCTTTGGCGGTCAGCACCGCTTTGTGCCGAGGCAGCACCGGCTGCTCCAGCCGGTTAAAGATCAGCCCGGCCTCCGCCCTGGAAAATTTCCCCTTCTTAAGAAGGGAACACAGCCGCCTGAAATCCGCCAGCCGTCCCTTTATCTCCGCTTTCCCGCCAACCTTAAGACTGCCGTAAACTTCTTTAGTATAGACCGGCGCGCCGGGATAGACCAGCACAAGGCTAGGCAGGCGGCCGCGGGCTTTGAGGGCTTTAAGCTTCTCCCCGCGCCCCCTGCCTTCGGCGAAAGTCTCGCCCAGCATAAAAAAGGGCACGTCCGAACCTATGGCGGCGGCAATCCGCATCAGCCTGGGGAAGGCGGAACGGGGAGTCCCGTAAATTTTTGCCAGGCCCAGCAGCGCGGCGGCCGCGTCGGAAGAACCGCCGCCCAGCCCCGCGCCCACGGGAATTCGCTTCTCCAGCGTTATGTCCGCGTCGGGGATCAAATTGAAAGCCTCGAAGAACTTAACCGCGGCCTTGTAGACGATGTTGTCCTCTGCCCGCCCCAATTCTTTAGGCCCGCCTTTCACCAGCAGCCGTATCCCCTCCCTGCCCGTCCGGCGCAGCGCCAGCGTGTCGCACAGCCCCGTCCTGGCGAACAGCGTGGCCAGGTCGTGGTAGCCGTCCGGCCGCCTGGCCGTGACCTCGAGGAAGAGATTTATCTTGGCCGGGGCCTTAATTTTTACCATCACCGGGTTCCCGGGCGTCCAGCCCCAGCGTGTTGAAGGCGCCGAAGTTCATCTGCTCGTTGTCCAGCGTCACGCGCAGCGACACCCCGGGCAGCTTGAAATCCAGGCGGTAAGGGAAAAGGTAGAGGTTCTTGAAGAAATAATGCGCCGGCGCGAAAACCAGCTTCTTTTCCCTGTCGGGACGTATCTCCCCGGGCAGGCCATCGCCGGTCAGGCAGACTTCCCGGCCGCCGCCGGCGAAGCAATCCTCGCCCCAGCCTTCGGTTTTGCCGGTCCCGGCGGTCTTCCCGGAGAACCAGTCGCGCAGTTCGGCGCCCATCAGGGAAGCCCAGTAGGAGAACGCGTCGGGGTCCAGGCCGGCCAGCGAGACGGCATCCATCTCTATGCCGTCGCCGGTCAGGCGCGCCTTCCAGAGCGGCGCCATCAGCGGGCCCATCACGGTAATGGTGAAGTCTTCCGGCGGGGAATAGTGCAGTATCGCGTCGAACTTTACGGTCTTGCCGCGCAGTTTAGCCTCCACCTTGGCGAAAGAGGAGAACTCCAGCCCGGCCGGGAGGAAAGCTTTTAAATGTTCCCGGCGCAGCACGCCGGCCTGGTCGCCGGGAATGCGCTTCTCCAGCGCCTTCAGCCTGGCGGCGGCGGTCTTGCGTTTGGCCGGTTTTTCCAGCAGTTCGGATTTTTTCCAGGCCAGCCAGGCGGCCCGCAGGTCGCCCGCCGCCTCGTAGATGTCCCCGGCGTGGCCCCAGACTACGGGGTCGTCGTAGACCTTTTTAAGGGCCCTGGTTATATCGGCCAGGGCCTCGTCCTTGCGGCCCCGCTTGAACCGCACCCAGGCGAGCGAATCCAGGTAGGCGCCGTTGCCGGGCTCGAGCGCCACGGCGCCGGCGATCAGCCCCTCGGCCTCTTCCAGTTTAAGGCCGCGGTCGGCCAGCGAGTAGCCCAGGTAGTTGAGCACGTTGGCGTTGGCCGGGTTCATCCGTATCAACTCCCGGAAGTTTTCCTCGGCCGCGGCCATGTCGCCCACCCTTTCGCTGATGACGGCGTACTGCATGCGCGCCTCTACGTTGCCAGGGACCTTGGTTATGATGGTCTTCAGCAGCTCGCGCGCTTTGGGCGTTTTGCCGGTATCGTCGTAGCCCAGCGCCAGAAAATAGGCCAGTTCCATGTTGTCCGGCCATTTTTTAGCGGCGGTTTCCAGCATGGCGATGGCCTTTTCGTAGCGGCCGCTCTGCGTATAATAATAGGCCAGCCGCAGCGTGGCGTCGGAGTCTTCCTTAAGGGCCGAGGAACCTTCCAGGTAGCCGGCGGCCGAATTAAAATCCCGCTTCTGCTCGCTGATGATGGACAGCCAGTAGCTGGCCACCGGGTCCGCCTTGTCCAGCGCATAGGCCTTGAGGAAATATTTCTCCGCCATCGGCAGGTCGCTGGCGGCGGGAGACGTGTAGATGGCCCCGATATGGTCGTAGAGGGCCTTGTTGCCGGGCTCCAGCAGCGCCAGCTCCTCGTATTCGGCTATCGCGGCGGCCGTGTCGCTTCTGAGTTCGTAGAATTCCCCCAGCATGTAGCGCGGCTGCGGGTAGTAAGGGTCGGCCGCCTTGGACAGCACCAGGTTCTTCCTCACTTCCTCGTGATCGCCCTTCATGTTGTGCAGCACGGCTATCTGGTAATAGATCTCGGCCGCGTCCTCGGGGCGCAGCTCCAGGTATTTTTTAAGGTAACCCACGGACTTCTCCGGGGCGCGGGAGCTCCACAGGCTGGCCAGCTGGTAAAAAGCCTCGTGCGCAGAAGGGTCCAGCTCCGTCGCCCTCTCGTAGGCGCCGCGGGCCCCTTCCAGGTCGCCCTTGGCCCAGCGGACATTGCCGTACAGCACCCAGTTGTCCGCTGTGGAGGAATCGGCCTTCACCACGTAATCCGCCCACTGCGCGGCCTCTTCCACTTTGCCGATATGCAGGGCCAGGTTGAGCGCCTGCTTGTGGACGAAAACGGACTGCGGGTCCAGCAGCAGGGTGCGCTTGTACTCCTGCATGGCGGTATCGTAATTGCCGCGCCGTTCCTGCACCATGCCGTTCATGAAGTGGAGATAGGCCTCTTTGTCCGCGGCCGCCAGGGCGGCCGGAGCGCAGCAGGCGAGGAGGATGAGGGCGTTAAGCGTTCTTTTGATCATATTTTTTTCCTGAGCAGCAGGGCGTCGTCCGCGTTATTATAAAATTTAGGTCTTCGGCCCACCAGTTCGAAGCCGTGGCGCTGGTAGAGCGCCAGGGCCGGAGCGTTATGCTCGTTGACCTCCAGGTCTACTTCCCGGCAGAGGTTCTTGGCCGCGTATTCCAGCAGCTTGCCTATCAGCGCGCCGGCGGCGCCCCGCCGCAGAAAAGCCTTTGAGACCGCCAGCGTGTTAAGCTGCACCTGCGGGCGCAGTATCCAGAAATTTATGAACCCCGCCGCGCGCCCGTCGCATTCCGCCGCCAGCGTGACCGAGTTGCGGTTATTCTCCTCGGCTTCAAAGCCTTTCTCCCCCCAGGCCGGGTAGCCGGGATGTTCGGCTTCTATGGCCGCGAAAGCCGCGTAATCCTCTTTTCTCGCACGGCGTATGAGCATGTTATTTCCGGCCGTAACTGATATTGTTCTCTAGCTCGTACTTGGCCGGCTTAAGGTAGAGCGGGCGCAGGGTGCGGTTCTTATACGCCAGGCAGGCCTTTATGACCAGGGCCGGGATTATCTTCGAAACCGCGGGCGGGGCTTTGGGGACGCCGGCCGGCAGCAGGCCGTAGATGCCGGGATCCTCTTCCGCGTCGGCCGCGGCGTAGAGCGGGCCAGCCAGCCCGGCCAGCATGGCCCTGAGGTCCTCGGACTTCAGCCACACGGGCTCGCCTTCGGGCCGGGGCGTTTTCAGTTTTTCCCCCGCGTTAAACAACTGGCAGAAATATTCGTCCTTGAAGGCGTGCACCAGCACGGCCAGGCGCGTGCCGCCGGTGGTTTTAGCCCAGGCCCTGAACTGCGGCGTGTCCGCCGCGCCCAGCGCCAGGATCTCGAAAAGGGTAGCGGTGTAGACTTCCGCGCCGGCCATGGCTTTAAGGGCCCCGGCCAGCGTGAGCGAGATGCGTATGCCTGTAAAGCGGCCGGGGCCGCGAACGGAACATACCGTGTTCACGGAGCGCAGGTCCGAACCGGCCCTGGCCAGCAGGGCGCGGGCCATGGGGAACAGGGCCAGCTCCTGGTTGAATACTTTTTTCTGCGCGCTGAAGACCTTCCCCCCGGCCGAGGCGGCCAATTTAAGCCTCGAGCCCGAAGTGCAGAGTCCCAGGATTACTTTTGCAGCCATTTTTCCTCTATAACCTTCACCATTTCCGCGTCGCCGGCCGGGGCCGAGACCTTTATCACCCTGGCGTCACCGCCGGCGAGGAGAAAGTCCAGGCGCAGCGGCTCCATCCCGGCGTAGATGCCGCCGGCCTCGCCGGGCCATTCCACCGCGGTTATGCCGTCCGGGCGGCCCAGGTATTCGTCCAGGCCTATGTTCTCCATGTCCGCCTCGCCGGCGCGGAACAGGTCGAAATGAAAAAGCTTCAGCCGGCCTTTGTAGGAGCGCATCAGGTTAAAGCTCGCGCTCACCGGCAGCCGCCGCGCGCCCAGGGCCGCGGCCAGCTCGCGCACGAAAAAAGTTTTGCCGGAGCCTATGGGCCCCTCCAGGAACAGCGCGGCGCCGCCCTTAAGCCTCCCGGCAAAAAGAGCCGCCAGCCGCGCGGTGTCCGCGGGCGAAGCGCTGCTGAATTTAAAAGTGTTCGAAGTTTTTGACCTTGCCATCGAAATTCTCTATTTCCGAACCGGAACCTTTCTCCACGCGGCCCACCACGGTTACGGCGGGCAGCAGCCGCTTTATCTTCTCAAGGTTGCGGGAGCCGGCCGTAAACACCAGGCCGTAATCTTCGCCGCCGTTTACGGCGTAATAGCGCCACGGCTTTTTCTTCAGCGCGGCGTAGGCGCGCAGCTCTTTTGTGCAGGCGCCTTCGCCGGGGCTCACCAGCACGCGGCAGCGGGACTGCTCCGCTATAATGGCCGCGCTGCGCGCGAGGCCGTCGGAATTGTCCAGCATGGCCGTGGCCAGGCCGGCGCGGCCGAGCGCGGCCCCCGCCGCCAGCATCGGCTCGGGGAGCCAGAAGGCCCGCACCAGCGCCGGGAATTTTTTCTTCTCCTGCGCTGAGCCGCCCATCAGTATCTCCAGCCCGGCGGCGCTAAGCCCCAGCGGCCCGATGTTGAAGAGCAGGTCCCCGGGCTTGGCGCCGTAGCGCGTAATAATCTTGCCGCGCCCGGTCTCGCCCCACACCGTCATGTAAAAATGGTTCTCTCTCGCCCCGGCCAGGTTGCCGCCGGCTATGGAGATGCCGAAGCGCAGGGCCTCGGCCTTCAGCGCCCGCATAAAGCGCGGGGCGAAATCTTTTGCCGTATCCTTCCTGAGCCCCGCGCCGACCACGCAGGACACCGGCGCGACGTCGCCCATGGAGGCCAGGTCGCTGAGGTTGATGCGCGTGAGCTTGCGGGCTATATCCTCGGGCGTGGCGAAGCGGGCCAGGTAATGCGTCCCCTCCACCATCTCGTCGGTGGTGATCACCAGGTCCCGGCCGGAACCGTGCCTGAGCACGGCGCAGTCGTCGCCCGGCCCAAGCAGCAGCCGCCGGTCGCCGGGGAAGCGGAAAGTTTTTTCTATATGCTCTATCAGCCGGGCTTCGCTCCCGGACTTTTTCTTTTTCACAGGCATTCCAGGGCCTCCGGCAGAAAATCCAGCAGCTCTCCCGCCAGCACGCAGCGCTCCGTATATTTTTTCGCGGCCAGCTCGCCGCACAGCCCGTGCAGGAAGACGGCCAGCGCCGCAGTGCCGAGGGCGGTTTGCGCGCTGAAACCCCGCGCCAGCCCGTTCTGCGCGTAGAAGCCGGCCGTCAGGCCGGCCAGCACGTCGCCCGTGCCGCCCTTGGCCAGGGCCGGGCCGCCGGAGCTGTTCTTTAAAATGGTCTTGCCGTCGCAAATCAGCGTGCCGGGGCCTTTAAGCACCGCGGTACCGCCCAGCAGCCGGGCCAGTGCCGCGGCCGCGGCGGGCCGGTCCGTCACTTTTTTTCCCAGCAGCCTTTCGGCCTCGCCGGGATGCGGGGTGAAGATCGCGGGCGCGGCCTTCAGTTTGAACGGCCTCGGCCCGGCGGCCAGCGCGTTAAGGGCGTCGGCGTCCACTACCGCCGGCAGGTCCAGCGCGGCCAGCAGCTTAAGCGCGAAAGCCCGGGCGCCCTTGGAGGCGCCGAGACCCGGGCCCAGCAGCAAAACGTTTATTTTTTTGGCGCGGGCGAAGGCGGCCACCTGTGCGGCGGCCCCGGCCGTAAAAGTTCCGCCGGAGCAGGCCGCGCCGAAGGTCATGGCCTCGGGCAGGGCGCAGGCTATTATCTTTCTTTCGCTCTCGGGGCAGGCTACCGTCACCAGCCCCGCGCCGGCCTTAAGCGCCGCGCGGGCGGAAAGGATGGCGGCACCGGCCATGCCGCGCGAGCCGGCCACTACCAGCACCCGGCCGAAATCTCCCTTATGGGCGTTCCGCGGCCGCGGGGGCAGCTGGTCGGCCAAATAATACCTGGGAAGGGATTTTACTTTCATCGGGTCAGGCTTTAAAAGCTATTACGGAGGCCACGGCGTAGGCGCGGGTGTGGGAGATGGAGACCAGCAGCCGCAGCCCGGGCCGGCCTTTCACGGTGACTTTAGGGCTGCCGCTGGGAGTGTTCTCTACCTCTATGGAGTTCAGCGGCAGGGCGGTCTCGTCCAGCGCCTTTATGACGGCTTCCTTAACAGCGAAGCGTGCGGCCAGGCGTTCGAATTTATTTTTGCTTTTAAGGGCGTAGGCCAGCTCGCCCGGCGTGAAGACGCGCTTGAGAAAGCGCGGGTCCGCCGCCAGGCGGCGCACCCTGGAAACCTCGGCCAGGTCCACGCCCAGCCCGGAGATGGTCTGTGCTTTCATTTTTAGTCCCGGGTCAGCGCACCGTAACGCTCTTGGCCAGGTTGCGCGGCTTGTCTATGTCGCATTTTTTGGCCAGGGCCACGTAGTAGGCGAAAAGCTGCAGCGGGATGACCGTCAGCATGGGCGTAAACAGCTCCCCGGTCTCCGGCAGGATTATGTAGCGCGAGGCCTTGATGGTCTTCTTGGAGGCGGCGTCCACTATGGCCACCACGTCGGCGCCGCGGGCCTTGGCCTCTTCTATGTTGCCGGCCATCAGTTCCAGCGTGCGCCCGGTCGGGGCCACGGCGAGCAGCGGCATGCCTTTGTAGATTATGGCTATCGGGCCGTGCTTCATTTCGCCGGCGGCATAGCCCTCGGCGTGCACGTAGGAGATCTCTTTTATCTTGAGCGCGCCTTCCAGGGCTATCGGGTAATTGATATGCCTGGAGATAAAGAGGAAATGCTCGCTGGCGGCAAAAGCCTCGGCCGCCTTGGCTATCTCCGTTTCCTTCTCCAGAGTTTCCTCTATCAGGCGCGGGATCTTAAGCAGTTCCTCGGCGTAGCGGCGGGCTTCGGCGGAGCTCAGCGCCCCGCGGGCCGCCGCGAAGTGGCCGGCCAACAGGTAGATGGCGGCGAGCTGCCCCAGGAAGGCCTTGGTGGAGGCCACGCCTATCTCGGGCCCGCAATGGGTGTAGAGCACGTGGTCGGCCTCGCGCGTCAGCGTGGAGCCCACGGTATTTGTGATCGCCAGCACCTTGGCGCCGGCCGCCTTGGCCTCGCGCACGGCGAACAGGGTGTCGGCGGTCTCGCCGGACTGGGAGATGGCCACCACCAGTGTGCCCTTGTTCATCAGCTTTGCGCGGTCGGTAAATTCGCTGGCCACGTCGGCGTGCGCCGGGATGCCGAAATTCTCGAACAGCACCCGCCCGACGAGGCAGGCGTGGTAAGCGGTGCCGCAGGCGATGAACTGCAGCGCGGACACGCCTTTCATGGTCGCGGCGGTAAGCCCCATCTCGGTCTCCAGGAGGTTCCCGCCCAGCGGCAGCAGCCGGCCGCGCAGGGTGTTCTCCACGGCCTCGGCCTGCTCGTGGATCTCCTTGAGCATGAAATGCTTGTAGCCGCCCTTCTCCGCCATGGTGGAGTCCCACTGTATGGTGACGGATTCCTTGGCGGTCTTCTTGCCGGCGAAAGTGTAGAAATCTATGCCGTCCTTCTTCACCGCGGCCATCTCCCCGTCGTTAAGGAAGACCACCCGCTTGGTGTACTTCAGGAAAGCCGACACGTCGGAAGCTATGAAGTTCTCGCCCTTGCCCAGGCCCACAACAAGGGGGCTGTGCATGCGGGCGGCCAGCAGCATGGCCGGGCAGCGCGACCACACCATGGAAAGGGCGAAAGACCCCTTCAGGTCGGCCACGGTCCTGCGGAAAGCCTCAAAGAAGACCGGCTCTATCATCTCCGCGCGCGCGGACTTCTCCTGCACGTGCAGGCTCTTGAGCTTCTCCTCCATCAGGTGGGCGATAACTTCGGTGTCGGTCTCGGATTTGAACTTATGGCCGCCGGCCTGCAATTTTTCCTTGAGATCCAGGTAATTCTCTATGATGCCGTTATGCACTACCACCACCTGCCCGGTGCAGTCGGTGTGGGGGTGCGCGTTGTCTTCGGAGGGCGCGCCGTGCGTGGCCCAGCGGGTATGCCCCACCCCGGCCTGGGCGCCCTTAACGGGCTCCGCGGTCACCAGTTTATCCAGCGCGTCCACGCGGCCGCTCACCCTCTTGAGGTAGAGCGAATTCTTGCCGTCCACTACGGCGATGCCGCAGGAGTCATAGCCCCGGTATTCGAGCCGCTTCAGCCCGTCCACCAGGATATCGGTGGTCTTGTTGTCGCCGATGTAGCCGGTGATGCCGCACATATTACTGTAGCAGGCGCTTCATTTCGGTCACGGCGCTCTTGAGGCCGACGAACATGGCGCGGGAAATTATGGAGAAACCGATGTTGAGGCAGTCCATGCCCTCTATGCGCGCGACGGGGGCCACGTTGTAGTAGTCGAGGCCGTGCCCGGCGTGCAGTTCCATCTCAAGTTCCTTCACCAGATAGCCGGCCAGCTGCAGCTGCTCCAGCTCTTTGGCCTGCAGCTTCTTGCCCCAGGCGGCGGCGTAGTTCTTGGTGCACAGCTCTATGGCGTCGGCGCCCATGTTGTGGGCGGCGCGGATGGCCATCGGGTCGGGGTCGGCGAACACGCTGACCTCTATGCCGGCCTTGGAAAGGTTCTTTATGATCTTCTCGAGCTCGGGCTTGCGGCCGTCGAGCTTCATGCCGCCCTGCGTGGTCAGTTCGCGGGCGCCTTCCGGCACCAGGCAGACCGAGTCGGGCCGGGCCTTGAGGGCGATCTTCTCCATCTCGGGGGTGGCGGCCATCTCCAGGTGGATCAGGCCTTTCACGTCGTGGCGGACCCTGTCGAGGTCGGAATCCTGTATATGCCTGCGGTCCTGGCGCAGGTGCATCACCACCATGTCGCCGCCGGAGCTGTAGACCACCCGCGCGGCTTCCACCGTGTCCGGGTTCTTCTCCCCGCGGGCCTGGCGCAGCGTGGCCACGTGATCGATATTTACTCCAAGTTTAACGTGTTTCATTGGAAAACCTCCGTAAAATTCAACGAACAAATATTATTTAGCCGCGAGCGCGCCCGAATGCTTGCGGTAATGCGCCAGCAGCTCGTCGGCTATGGCTTTTATCTCCGCCTTGGACTGGCCTTCCACCAGCAGGCGCAGCAGCGGCTCGGTGCCGGAATAGCGGATGAAGATGCGGCCGTTGCCTTTCAGGCCGCCCTCGAGTTTGGAGAGCTTCTCGCTGAAGCCGGCCACGTCCCTGAAGGCGGGCTTGTGCAGAACCTTGACCTTCTCCAGCACCTGCGGGTAGCGGTTCCAGTGCCGCCGGAACCAGCTGAAGGGTTTGCCCATGTCGCGCACGGCGGCCAGCGTCTGCAGCGCGGTGAGGATGCCGTCGCCGGTGGGGGCGAATTCCCTGAAAATGATGTGGCCGCTGGTCTCGCCGCCGAGCTTCAGGTCGCCATCTACCATGGCGTCGGTCACGTTCTTGTCGCCTACCGGCACCTGGGCCACGCTGATCCCCTGCCCCTGCAGGTATTTAATCAGGCCGTAATTGGACATGAAGGTCAGCGAGACGCCGCTGTTGGTGAGGCGGCCGCGCTGCTTCATATAGGGGGCGGCCAGCGCTATCACATCGTCGCCGTCCAGCTGTACGCCCTTTTCGTCGGCGAACATGCAGCGGTCGGCGTCCCCGTCGAGGCTGATGCCGCAGAAAGCGCCCCACTTTGCCGCGGCCGCGGCCATCTTTTCTGTATGGAGGGCGCCGCAGCCCATGTTGATATTCTTGCCGTTGGGCTTGTCGCCGATAACCTTAACCTTGGCGCCCAGGTCGCGGAAGATACGCGGGGCTGTCTTATAGGCCGCGCCGTTGGCGCAGTCGAGCAGTATTTTAACGCCCTTCAGGGTGAAGCCGGGCGGCAGGGTGCTCTTGAGGAAAGCCTCGTAGTCGCGGGTAAAATCTTTTTTATGCAGGCCGGGGTGCGACGGCCGGAACTTGAGCGGCTTCTTGCCCAGCAGCAGGCGCTCTATCTTACCCTCTATGGCTTCGTTGAGCTTCAGTCCGTCGTTAGAGAAGAACTTGATGCCGTTGAATTCGGGCGGGTTGTGGCTGGCGGAGATCACTATGCCGAAGTCGGCGTTCTCGCGCTTTACCAGGTACGAGACGGCCGGCGTGGGGATAATGCCCAGGTCCACCACTTTGAACTTGCTGGCCCCGAGGCCCTCTACCAGGTATTTCCTGATGAGGCGGCCGGAGGCGCGCGAGTCCATGCCGATGAGGACCACCGGCTTGCCGTGGCCCTTTTTCTTGTACTTGGGCAGCACAAGCGAGGCCGCGTAGCCTATTTTGCGTATGAAATCAGGTGTAAAGGGGTAATCCCAGGTGATGCCCCGTATGCCGTCAGTGCCGAAAAGTTTTCCCATTATGTAAGCCCCGAAGCTATGTTAGTGCCGGCTAAAAAGCTATGCTTATCAGCCGGCCGCTTTTAACAGCCTTATATAATTTTATATTATATCATTCTAGCAGGGCGCTGTAAGGCCAGATGGAAGGATGGCCGAGTGGTTTAAGGCGCCGGTCTTGAAAACCGGTGTACGGTTAATCCGTACCGTGGGTTCGAATCCCACTCCTTCCGCCAAATTTTCTTCTCAGAAAATTTGGCACAATTTAAATCCGCTAGTCCGGCTAGCTCCCGCAGTTTTTCCGCCGGAAGATTAAATTTTAATTTTATTTTCTTCCCGCCTAAAAGGAAGTTCGAACCGATTTTTTTCAATATTTGCAGGTTTTCCTCCGGATTTCCCGCAACCGCGGACTCTCCGGCGTGAACTGCGGTCTTGTAGAAACCTATAAGCGGTTCGAACCGCTTACTCCCCTCCCGCTCAAAAGCTGCGAGTTTCATTTCATTTTCCTTTTTTTCTTCCAGGCATGAACGCTTCTTTTGGGCGTATTCATCCTGCGTTATCAACCCGCTAAGTATCATGTCCAAAAGAGCGTTCATGCTCTTCGTAAGGAAATCTATTTTATCTCGCAGATTTTGTGCGGCTTCTTCCCCGGCCTGGGCCGCGCTTAGTTTCTCCTTATTGATATTGTGAAGAGCATCCGCGGCCAGGGCCGGGGGTAAGGAAACTCCTTTTAATAAGTCGCGTATCTGTTTTTCCACTTCATCTTCTCGCACATAAGGCTCCGCGCAAGGTACCTTGCGCTTGGTGCAATGAAGGTAGTTACGTCCCTTCTGCGTTTCGGTGGTGATGAAGCACCCGCAATTGGCGCAACGGAAAGCGCCTCGGTAAACATAGGGCTTCAAGGTCTTTGTCTTGGGCTTGCTTTTGTTTTTAAGCATCTCCTGGCACTTATCAAAGAGCGCCTTGGAGATTATGGACTTATGCTTGGCCTCATAGACCTCGCCATAGTAGCGCATAACCCCATAGTAGATAGGGTTCCGGAGCATATAGTGGCAGTTTGATACGGATAGAGGCTTATGAAGCTTGCGCCCGCGAAGCCCGGACCTGTTTACCATGTCCCGGATTTCAAGGATGGCATAATTCCCGGTAGCGTAAAGCTCAAAAGCCTTTTTAATAATGGGAGCGCGCTCTTTATCAACGTGTATCGTGTGGTTGCTTAGGTTATTTAAGTAGCCCATCGGCGCCCAGGAGGGCCAGATACCATTGCGTAGCTTTTGGCGTATGCCGCGCTTTACGTTTTCCGAGAGGTTGTCCACGTAATACTTGGACTGGCCGAAGGCGATAGACAGCATGAACTTACCCTGTGGCGTAGGGTCAAACCAGAACGTGGGAAACTTCAGTTCCAAAACCTTGCCTGTGTCCACCAAATAGACCAGTTTTCCGCCGTCAATACTATTCCTCGCGAGGCGGTCAGGGTGCCAGGCCACTATGCCGTGGGCCGCGCCCTGCTCAAGGCCAGCGACCATCTCGTTGAATATGGCGCGGCCCGGCTCCTTGGCGGTTTTGCTTTCGATGAACTCGCGGGCTATGGCGAGACCGTTCTTTTTAGCGTAGTCGCGGAGTTCAGCGAGCTGCGCCTCTATGGAAAGGATCTGCCGGTCCGGCTCGTCCGTGGACTTGCGCGCGTAAAGGAAATACCGCATATTAGA
The DNA here is from genome assembly GCA_001799735.1 of Elusimicrobia bacterium GWB2_63_22. GTDB lineage: Bacteria > Elusimicrobiota > Elusimicrobia > Elusimicrobiales > UBA9959 > UBA9959. Next base: position 117,084 of record MGUA01000027.1, read on the forward strand.
CTTCTCCATACCTTGCCTCCCCTTGCTCTTAAGGCCGGTTTTGCCCAGCAGGGCTGAATCGGACTTAAGTGCTATTCTTCAACTCTGTGCCGCTGGTAAGGCCGGCCAGGCGCACCAGCGCTGGGCCGGCCGCACCTGCGGCCATAAGGATGATAAATCGGTTCGGTAACCGTCTTCGGTTACCCGGTACGCCAGCACCGGAACTTCCTTTCAGGCGGGAAGAAAATAAAATTAAAATTTAATCTTCCGGCGGAAAAACTGCGGGAGCTAGCCGGACTAGCGGATTTAAATTGTGCCAAATTTTCTGAGAAGAAAATTTGGCGGGCCTTTCAGGATGAAGTTATAACCTACTTTGCGCAACATCCTGAGGCAACTTTATAAATACCGCCAGCAAGCCGTGTAGCGGCGGTATGGGGATCTTATCCGCGAGATGCCGCACGGTCGGCCACGCCGCGCGGCCGCCCATGCTTCGCCGCTAGGAAGTGGGTGCGCAGGGCTCGGCACTACGCGCCTTCGCACCTGCTCCGAAGGTGTTCTGCATCTTATAAACACCTCCTCTGCGCGTCCGGCCGGCCCCCAACAGGGCCTTGGCACGGCCGCTCCCGTCCGCCTTCGGCGTCCGTACACCGCTGAAATTATTTCCCGCGCGCATAAACTCTTTGCTGTTGTAAGGCGCGGAATACCTTTCGTTCCGTTAAATACAGTATACTTATTTTTTAGGATTATTGCCAGTAAACTTCCGATAAATTGCCGATAACCGGTAAGCGCGCGCGCGGTTGGAGGGATTGGCTACCACAAGCCAGCCGTCTTTTACCCATACAGTAAGCAGATTTCTCACCATACGCCCCGAAAGGCCAAGAGCCGCCGCCACTTCCTGCGTTATCACAGTGTCCTTGCGGGCGAACAGCCCCAAAACCACCCTCGCCCTGCGGTCAAGCTTGCGGAGCAGCTCAGGCTCAAGCGGGATGCCCTCCTTGGCGTATCTTGCGGCCTCATCCTTTGCCCTGGCAAAGACATCAGCCAAAAGGGTGGTAAAGTACTCAAGCCAACCCGTAAGGTCAGCCTGGGCGCGGCCCTCGTAGTAATTATGGTGCTTATGCACGGCCAGGGAAGCGTAATACGCCTCAAGGTCCTTGGCGTGGTGTTCTTCCATGGAGAAAAAGCCGCGTAGCCCGTAACCGTCCCGCTGTAGCAGGAATGTGGCAAGCAGCCGTGCCGTCCGGCCGTTGCCGTCGTAGTACGGATGAATCGTTACAAATTGATAATGCGCCAGCGCCGCTATTATGGGGCCGGGCATACCGCTGCGCTCTGCGTGGCGCACCCATGCCGCCATTTCGGCCATAAGTTTATGAATGTCCTTGGCCTCGGGAGGCATATACACAATAGCACCGTAGGCCGAGTCTTTAATTACATTTTGTCCGCTTCGGTAGGGCGTGGGCTTTGAGCGTTTTCCTTTTTCGACAATCGCGTGGAGCCTTTGGATCAAATCTTCCGTGAACTCCGTGCGCTTTGCAGCCCATTCCTCGACTTTCAGCAAAGCGTTCCAATAGTTACGCACCTCGCAGGTGTCGCGCTCGCGTCCGTGGAAAGACGTTATTTTGTGTTCAATAACTTCTTGCGCCTCTTTCAAGGTAAGCCTGTTTCCCTCAATGCGGGTTGAAAAGTGCGTGGACCGCACTCTGGCCGCGCGCCGCAGTTCCGCCTCAACGATGGGAGGCAAAGTCGTTCGCTCCACAATGGTCTTTGCGGACTCAATGTTCATAAGCGCCCTGGCAACTTTAGGGCTGATTTTATAAACCGGTTCCCAAATTTTTGTTTTTTTCATTTTACTCGTGGCGTGCTGCTATAGGGCCGAGTATCACCTTCGCCAGCAGAAAGCCATAGAACGGGCCCGCCAGCGCCGGCGCGAGATGTTTGATAATTCCCGGGGTAGGATCGCCCGTCCACAACATGGTTGCGGCATGGAGTAGCATAGCCAAAATCCCCATCCCTATGGCGCAGTCGGCCGCGTGACGGAGAATGGCTGGCTTTGAAGTACTGAATATCTCCCTTAGCGGGAAAGCCGTCCAGGTCAGCAGGAAAGTCCCGCCGAAGACCAGCAGAATAGCCTCGATATTTATGAACGGGGCAAACCCCATTACACCTTCACTGAGATATATCGAAATTATCATCAGCAGCACAACAAACAACTGTTTGAAGAATCCGCCACCAGGTCTCACAATATTGTTTTCCATATTTTCCTCTCAAGTTAAAACAGCTTGTCTCTTTTTCCTGTTCTGTCTTTTCCGTTCTGGTGCTTTCAGGGCACTGCGGGCAATTGGCCTGTAGAATATCTCATAAGTTCCTGCGCCTACGGCAGCAGGAATTGCTCTGTTGTCGCGCCAGTAACTTCCGCTTCCAGTGTGAGCGGCTCGATAGCCGGCATGGTCTTCACTCCCGGGCACTTTGTTTCCGCCGCCTTTGAAACAACAGCGTTGTTTTTGAAAGCCGGGTCTATAAATATCATGGCTCTCCCCGACAGGACGCGCAGGGAACAGTCCCGGCTCTTTAAATGTCCCCGCAGGACCGGGAGCGATTTTTTTGCCGCTGGCCCGACAAAACCAAGGGCTACGGCAGCGGACCGCTTCACATCCAAGTCGCTGTCATTCAGCGCGCCGAGAAGGGCTGCCATCGCCTGCCCGCTCTTGGAAACCAAGCGGCTCAGCGGGAAGATCAGCGCGGCGCGGAGGCCGGGGTCTTTGTCCTTCAGCGCTTCTGCAAGTTCCTGCACGGCGGCTGTAGAAAACAATTCAGGAACCGACATGGCGTAATTGCCCAGGGCGTCGGCTGCGCCCAGCCTCACGGAGATATCCGCGTCTTTCAGCGCGGCCAAGACCGCGTCAAGCGCTTCTGCTGGAGGCGGGAACATGCGTGCGACTACCAGCGCCGCGCCGGCCCGTGACGCGGGGTCAGCGGCCTTTAGCGCGTTCCTGGCTATTTTCCCGGCAGGAGCACCCGCTCTTGCCAGCGTTATGGAAGCCCAGACGTGCGTGTCTTCATCCGGGGCCTGGGCGGCGCGGAATAAGGCGGAAAGAATATCTTCAGAAAACCGGGCCTGCGTTTCCGGCGGGTACCCGCCCAGCGCCTTTGCGGCGGCGGCGCGCACTCTGGCCTCGGTGTCGTCCAAAGTTGCCGCAAGCGGGACAACCGCTTCAGGCGAAGGATGGAACATATCCGCCAGGACAAAAGCCGCCTCAAACCGTATTTCCATGTCAGGCGACCGCAGGGCCGCGCCAAGCCAGACCCCCGCCGGCGGGCCTATTTTTACCAGCGCGTTGGACGCGGCTATTTTTAGGTCTTTTCCGCCTGAAAAAGCCGCGCGGGCAAGTGCAGGCACGGCGTCTTTAGCCGAAGCGCCCGCTTCACCTAATATATATGCGGATTCCTCGGCCAGGGCGGGATCTGCGCCCTCAAGGTTTAATGCAAGCAAGGGAGCCGCCAGCGCGCCTTGCGCTGGCAGTATCCGCGCGGCCTCCCGGTGCAGCGCAATGTCCTTACTTTTCAACGCCTCCACCAGGGCCGGCACGGCCGCGTCCAGCTTTGACAGCGTGCGTGCTGCCGAGAAAGCAACAAGGTCGCCGCCGCTCATGGCATCCATAAGCTCCGGGACAGCCGGTGCGGCCGCCTGGCCCAGGTTCTCTAATGCGTTGGCGGCGGCCAATCTGTATGGGGAATTTCTGTCCGCGAGTAGCGTCTTCATGCGCAACACCACTTTTCCGCGGGCTTTATCATCAGCGCGCAATACTTCACCCAATGCCGCGGCGCGGACCTGCGGGCTGCCTATCAGCAGCCGCTTCGTTACGGAAGAGCAGCCTGCCAGTAGCAGTCCCGTGGTGCAGACGAAAAAAAGGAGAAAATGTCTCATAAGAAGATAAAAGAAACAGGCCTTCCCTGTTACCGGGCTGTCCGGTCAGGGGAGAGCGTCCCAGAATTCCTTACCGGGATGCGTAAGAGCCGCGTCTATTCTTGTGTCGTGCCACATAAAATCGCAGCAGGGCCGGCCCTGGATAAGCGTGCCGCTCCTTGTCAGATGAAAAGCCGGGTTGTACATTTTTGCGGCTTCAAAATCGTAGTGGCAGGCCACCGCATAGGCGAAGTCGGGATCATTCAACTCTTTCATAACCTCTGCCCATTTGCACTTACACACCTTGGAGCCGCTCCTGCCTTCGTCTATGGTGAAATCGGTTGTTATAAAGGCGTTGCGGAAAGCGCCCTGCCCTTCACCGCCGAACACGAAATCGGAGACCTGCTCCGCCTTTTCAAAAGGCACGGTGCGCGTGAACTCGTCGCGTATCTTTTGATAAGCCTCGATAGCTCCTTTCCGGCCCAGTTGCGGCTCGAACGCTTTGGCCAGGTAATAACCGATGAACAGATAGCCCCGTAAGTATTGTTTGGCGTCCACGCTGATCCGGGTTTCCGGCGGGCAGAGCCGTGCCATCCCCAGCAGCTGTAGCACTTTCATCACCAGCGCCGCGCCCAGCACCTGGTCGGCCGCCAGTGCCGGATAATTGCCCAGAATAGGTTTAATCAGCTCCGGGTCACCTTCCACTCCCTCGGCGGGGACTAAAAGACGCAGCAATTCGCCCCTGTACCCGGAGAGATCGCAAACTCCGTTCTTCTGTATGTACTCCAGCGTAAAATTAGAATAAGCGAGCCGCTTCAGGTAATCCTCGAACACGAACGAGATCGCAAGCTCTTCTTTGTAACCGTCTTTACGTAATGTTTTCATATGGGAAGAAGTCTTCGGCTACCTTTAACCTACTGCGGTATAAACTGATTTTTCGCCTTATCCCAATGGAACGTTATTGCTGTTCCGGACGACCGATTGACCACAAAGTCGTGGGACAAGCTGATATCACCCGTCCATGTCTGCTCATGCGCCAGGAAAAAAGAGGGGATATATTTAGCTGGTTCTTTACCCGCAGATTGAAGCGGAACCTTGTAAACCTCAACGACGCGATAGAACATCCACGCCGCCCTTTTCTGCGCCTTCTCTACGGTTTCCAGAGGCGCGCTGAAACTGTCAACTATTTTACGCACTACCACTATTGCGATTTCATGTGTTTTATTATGACCGGCTAATACCGTCTCTATATAGTGGCCGGTAAATTTCCCCATAACGGCGCCGGGGGATGCCCATCTTGAGACAGTGGAGTTCTTACACAGCTCTACTGGGTAGTCCTTTCCTGTCCACATTACGAAATCAGGATCATACTTCCGTATGGCGAAATTTATACTAGGCGATAAGGCAACTTCGTATTGGCAGTCATATTCAACTACAACACCGCAGCCATCGGTTTCCGATAGCGCGAAACAGGGCTGAGAAAGAAGACAGCAGTACAAGAGCCAGGCTTTTAGTTTCATGGGCTTTTCAGGATCATTTTATTCAGGAGCCCCAAACCATTGGTTTAAGAATACTTTCTTATTTTTGGCCCAGTAATATATTTCCCCCAGCCATAAAGTTCCGCTCAGCCTATCGCGTCCCAGATATTGAATTCCTATCGCTTCGTTTTCTAAAGCAAGGGTACGGACTTCCATGTCTCCATAGGTATAACGGCTGCCTTTCGGCTGAACGGATAATATGGGCGTAGCAAAATCAATCTTAGTCTTATCAAACCAGGGCTGATGAATTTCAACAACTTTATATGACGTGGCAGAATCCGACAATACCGCCAGCAATACGGATGACGTTTTGTTTCGCCCGGATAAAGCCGCATCCATATAGCCGTCGCCGTTAAAATCGCCTTTAATCGCGGAAGGCGATTGCCTTGCGGAAAAAGAGTACAAACCAATTACTTCGGGTTTATACTCGCTCTGTTCCCAGATCCTGAAATCCGGGGCGTAATTCCGCAGCGCTTCCTTTATTGCGGGTGCCAAGACAACCTTGTAACTGCATTGGTAAATTATTTGCGGGTCGGTAAGGTCTACGTCGCCGGCCGTAATCAATGAAGCCCCGGCAGCATTTGCCGGCGGTACAATAAACGGAAGCGACGACATCAAGGTCTTTAAAATAAACGTAATCATCATTATTGGCGGCTATCAAACGTCAGGAGGTCCGGGATCCTCAGGGAATAAATCCCCGGCCTCGGAACTACCGGGGCTTTTGCCATAGTTCTTACCTTCCATTTCAAAATGTTTTACGCATTACGAATCAAACGTAAAAATGTCATAAGCCGCGTCGCTAGTTATGTCGCAAGTTTCAGGCAGTTATTTTACCAGCCGATAGTAAAGGCGGCTTGTCGCCCCTTCCGGCGCCAACAGTCCCTTTTCGACCAAGTCCTTTAACTCCCGCTGAAGCAATCAATGGTGGCTGACCCCATTTTCTCTACTAGCCCGGACGGATGTGCTCATTTCAACACCTCCCAATGGCCGCTTTTACGAGAACCGGCCCGCTTCAATCGTCCAGAGATTTGCAGCTTTAGTATACTGCGTTGCACCGCGCTTTCAGATTTTAATATCCGCAGCGATATTTCGGGAACAGTTAGGCTTGGGTTCTTTTGCAGCAGTTCCAGAATGCGGGCAGGAGTCTTTCCCGGCGTTTTTCCTAGCGTTTTTCCTAGCGTTTCTACCAGCGTTTTTACCGGCGTTCCAGCTTCCCGCAAAGCGAACGCCACCCAAAGTCCGTTGTCCCAGCGGAAGGCGGGCGCGGGTTTACCCGCAACGCGGCAGGCGTTACGGATAAGGTCTATGCCGCGCCCCCAGGATTCCATAAACGCGACGCGAAAAAAGGCGTTGGCGATGTCCGGATTGCAGGGCGACGAAGCGTGTTTGGCGGTGAGGCGTTCAATCGTCCAATCCTGAGGCAAGTGTCCGGCATTCCAAATCATAAGCTTATTATGATAGACGCTGATTTGAATTGGTATGCCGGAGGCATAATCTTTGTGAGCGATGGCGTTGATAACGGCCTCGCGCAACGCCGACTCCGGCACAGGAAAAGCTTCTAAGCGTTGGACGCCTTCGTAGGAAATGCCGGCGCGCAGGTACTTGGTAAGCAGCAGGTCCAGGGTCTTTTCCACCTGGCTAAACAAGTCGCCGTGGATCTCGTCGTGATATAAGAGGTCGGAATCAGTGCGGAAATAGCCGATCTTCACATAAGCGCCGGTGACAACACGCTCGGGCTCATCATGGAACAGCATAACCGCCGCCCGCTTCAGGTAGCCATGATCGAACAGTTGCAGTTTATCGAGAAGAACGGCATCAGGTTCCGCCAGCAACTCGGCGGAGAGCCGTTTGCTTTTCGCCGCCCTTTTTCTGAAGGTAGCAAGCACCTGTGGCGACAGGTCAGCGACCGGAAAATGCGGTATCGGCACGCCATCCCAGTGCCGGCCCTGCTTTTTCAAAAGAAAACGGTCCAGCGCCGCGCCTTTCAGTTCCTGCTTGGTGCTGCCGCTGCGGTAGTGATACTCGCCCTTATAGCTCACGGGATACGGGTAAGGCTCCACCACAATTTCCATGTACTCTTTTCCGGCTTCTTGACGCAGGTTAACCTGCACCATAATGCCCAGGATGTCGCGCACTTTGTTGGGGATCTCACCCAGCAACTTCGCCGCATTCGCCAAACCGACAACCACCCCTTTATCGTTCCGTCCGATGTGCAGCACACCGCCGGCAGCGTTCGCGAAGCCGCAGATCCACTTCAGGTATTCATCACGCCAGGATTCCTTGTATTCGATATGCTGGTTTTCTTTCATTTTAAATTATCCATTCTCAATTTTAATAAAAGAAGTAAAAAGCGCCGGCCCTTTTCACCTCATTCCTTAATTTTCAGGTTCGACGACTCTGCAAACATCCTTGCCGCAGATTTTGCATTTGCCTTTAAGGATCAGAACTTTGCTTTCTATGTCCGCGGTCTCCAGGACAATTTGAACGGTGTCACGGCAATTGCCGCACCACACATTTGCCAGAATCTTTCCCTGTACCTCCTGGGAAATCCGTTTCCAGCGCCTCGCCGCCGCAGGTGTAAATTGATCAGACATTTGTCATCCCTTCTTTATTGACCACGATATCATCAATGGTGGCTGACCCCATTTTCAGTAGGATTTTACGTCAGGGAACCTGCGTAATATCCTCAGCCTTTTTCACATTTAATTTTAAAACACCTTTAAATCCTTTTGACGCGCTAGTTGAAACGGAATACTTCAACTCGAATGCACCGTCACTCTTGCCAGGCTCTATATAAAAAACATCTAACGCCTGTACAATCTCAGGATTAAGGCTTGGTATCTCCCAATGAATTTGCACATGTTCAGACTTCTGTTGCACATGCCAATGAATGCCTAACGGTGGGATGAATTTATCAGGAAGAATGAGTCCGAAGGGTGCTGGGGCGTATGGCTTTTTGGGCAACGTGACTAAAGGATTAAGAACTCGTGGAATATACAGGAACAAATCAATCTTATCGGCGGCAATATCGCCATCATTCACAATCGACAGCTTAACAGGATAGATTCCTTTCGTCCTGTATTCCCAAAGTGCATATTTGATTTTATATGTACGTCGCTCTTCCGTATTGCCTTCAAAATTTTGATTAAGTCTTATTAGTTGACTCAGAAAGTTATCCGCAATAGTTTTTTCTATCTCAGGAATCTTCCGCTCCAAATCCTTTTCTATAGAAACGAGATCAACAAAAGCCGAAGATATTTCCGCATCTTTAGGTGATGAAAAGATTAAGTTCAACTTTGCTTCCTTTGAATATGATTTAGCTATTGCTCTAACGTCATTCAAAAGGTTGTCTACTTTTTCACCGATAATTTTATCACCAGCTTTTCTGTCATACATATCATAGAGTGTTGCCAGGGTTGTGACGCTGGCGAGGAAAAATCCTAGGCGCAAGTAAAACGGGTTGTGAATGTCCGCGAGAAAGCCATAGCATATAACAGCCAAGGCTAATATTATCCCAACCGCAATTACAGTTTTTTTAGATGGAATAAATCTTTTTACTGGTTTCATAATCTCAAAAAAATATTATCCGCGTAAACAAATCGCCTCATACTGCCTGCTTGTCCTCAAAAGCCTCGCGCAAAACTGACTGCATGAGCATTTCGGCTTGGTTTTTGCGTTCGGCTACTTGGGCTTCAAGTTCGCGGATTATGTCCATGGTTTTATTTACACAATCAACTATGCGGCGGTGCTCAGACAAGGGTGGCAGAGGGAACAAGAGGGCGCCAATGATATCAAGGTTTATGTTTTTTTGTGCTGTCGCGGGGGCAAACTTTATTATTTCAGTTTGCATTGCTTCAAGATAATATTTAACAAGCCACGGCGTAGACCCCTCTGAGAGCGAAGTAAAGCCCACGACACTATCTGGAAAACAGGCATCTATATCCAAAAAGCCTGTTTCGGCGATATTTGCGGCAATGGTTATACACAATGTGCCTTTGGGCCAAAGCTTGCTTTGAGCCAAGCCGAAATCATTATATTGCTTATCAAATCCCGATATTTTAAACTCAGTCTTTTTTGATGACGACACATCGCCGGTTTGAATAAACGGATAAGTGCCGTTATTAAACAACTTTGAGTCATTCCGGGGCCTGTGCTTTGACTTCCCCCGGCCGAACAGCCCCAATGCACCAAGCCGGCACCAGGTCCAGCCTTCGGGCAAGGGGAATGGTTTTTCAGCTTCGGTGATTGGGGGCAGGGGTTTTTCATTTTTTAGTTCGCCCTGCTGGATTAGGCGGGATTTTTCGGATTTTATTTTTTCCAGGAGTTTTGAGGCGTGATTTTCGCCGGTGATTAGGGCGGGGTTCTTTTTGCGCCAATCGGCGGTTAGCTTGCCTTCAATGGCGTCCTGCAGAATTTGCAGACGAAGTTGTTTTAATAATTCCAGTTGCTTGTCGGTCTCAATTAAAAGTTCAGCATGTTCGCCGGACATGGAATCCAGTTTGGACAGGGCCTTTTTCTGTTCCGTTAGGGGCGGCACCGGAATATTAATATCCGAGATAGCCGACACCGACAAAGAAACATTGGCCGCGCCTCTCATTAAAGGGACAAGAACACGGTCTTTGTTCATTTGCAGATAGGTGTGCAGGTAACGCGCATCTAATATTTTTTTATCTTTGGGGATTAAGGCGGCTAAAATAGTACCAAGGGCGAATTTTCCCTCCTGAAAATGAACATAGTTCAGGGTCTTTTTACCGTGGCCGGTGGAAGACACCAGCGGAATACATACTGCTGGTGTGTCGAACTGATAAGTTTGCGCGCTTCTTCTTTCCGCGCCGGTGGCCACCAGCGGATATTCACCGGGTGTAGCGGCGGCCAGGCCGGTAACGCCCTTTTCGACAGAGCAGATATCTCCGATTCTTAGCCAGCGCGGCTCAGCCATTGTTTATTTCCTTCTTAAGCGTTTCTAGTAGTTCGTCACTTTTGCGGAAAGAATCGTGCAGCATGTTCAGGAGCTGGGCGCTGGTGTAGGTTTTTTCGGGCTCGGGGATGTGCGGGTTTTTTATGTCCAGGTTGTAGCCGTTCTTTATTATGGCGGCTATGGGGACCTTCCAGGCCTGATCGGTTTCTTTGCGCTTCTTCCACCATTTTTTTAGGTTGTCGAATTCGGATTTCTGGATGGGCTTGGTTTTGCTGTAGGCTTTAACGCCTTCGGGGAGTTTGTGCTCGTAGTACCAGATTTCGCGGGTGGGCTTGCCTTTATCGAAGAAAAGCAGGTTGGTGGCCACGCTGGCGTAGGGCTGAAAAACGGAATTGGGCAGCCGCACAACAGTGTGCAGGTTGCAGTTTTCAAGAAAATGCTGGCGGATGCGCTGCTTTACGCCGTCGCCGGTAAGGGAACCGTCGGGCAGAACAATGCCGGCGCGGCCGCCCTCGCGCAGGTAGCGTATCATTACAAGCAGGAACAGGTCGGCGCTTTCGGTGGTGCGGAAGGCCTGCGGATAATTTGTTTCCACGCCCTGTTTGACGGAAGCGCCAAAGGGCGGATTGGCCAGAATAACGTCCACTTTGTCTTTTTGCCCTATGGTGGTGTATTCCCTGTTCAGGCTGTCTATATAATCCACATTCGGCACTTCAATGTCGTGCAGGATAAGATTTGTGACGCAGAGCATGAACGGCAGCGGCTTTAATTCCATGCCGTGTATATCTTTCTCAAGCTGGCGCAGGTTCTTGACGCCTTTAATATCCTGCCTGCGGATATTTTCAATGGCGCAGGTAAGAAAGCCGCCGGTGCCGCAGGCCGGGTCAAGAACCTTTTCCCCAAGGCGCGGATTTATGGTTTCCGTTATAAATTCGGTTATGGCGCGCGGGGTGTAAAATTCGCCGTATTTGCCGGAGCTTTGGAGGTCTTTCAGGATGGTTTCGTAAATGTCGCCGAAGACGTGCCTGTCTTCCGAACTATTGAAGTCTATCTCGTTAAGTTTATTCAGGACCTGGCGGATAACGGTGCCGTCCTTCATGTAATTATTGGTGCCGTCGAAGATCTCGTGGACGATAAGCGCCCGCTTATTTCCCGTGCTGATATCCAGGTTTTTAAGGGCGGGGATCAGCTTTGCGTCCACAAATTCTTTAAGCTCATCGCCGGTGATGCCCTCCGGGTTGCCGGCCCAATTGCGCCACTGGAATTTTGACGGGATAACCGAGGCGTATTTGTCGTTCAGGAGTTCCAGCTCCTTGTCTTTGTCGTCCAGGATCTTCAGGCTTATCATCCAGCCAAGCTGCTCTATGCGCTGGGCGTCGCCGGACACGCCCTGATCACGCCACATTATATTCTGGAGGGATTTAATTACGTTGCCGATATCTTTCATGATTGTGCCCTATAGTAGATGTGTGATTCAAGTTCTTTAATAGCGCTGAGGTAGCCGGTTTTGCCGCCGAAAAGATTTACCAGTTCCTTGGGGGTGCCCATGTGTTTGAACGGGTCTATGCGCAGAACCGCCATATCCTCGATATTGTCTATGCCGTCGTCAGCATACTTGTCCAGAAGCGCGTCCAGGATCTTGCGGGCCTGCTCGCAGTATTTTGTGAAATAGTTCTGCTTACGGACATGTTCCGCGCGCTCCCGGCGTGTGAGCGGCGGCATATCCCAGGCTATGTGGCAGACAAGGTCGAAAACATCCAGGTCTTTTTTCACCTCTTCTTTAAGGTTTGCCAACTGGATGCCGTGCTCTTCCAGTTCCTCTATCAAGGCTTTCTTTTTGTCGGCGGAGTTCCAGCGCGTCAGGAATTCGTCTATGCTGCGGAATTCTTTCTCTATGCCGCGCTTTGTGTAATCTTTAAAGCTTTCGGTTATTATTTTGCCGTTGCCGTCCAGATACTGCTTGCGCTCGTGCAGAACGGAGACATCAATACCCGAGACGAATACCTTCGGCTTGGGATCGGCGCTTATCTCCCCGCCGCCTATAATGGGCGGCGGGAAAGATTCGGTCTGCGGAAAATCAACTATTTCGCCCGTGGCGGGATCAACTATCGGCCCGGTTTCGGGGTTGATATCGCCGTTATCTATAGGTTTTTCAGGCGGAATCACTTTTATCATTACCGGGTCGCCGTCGAATTTGGCGTCCGCAAAAAGGTCGGTGACGTTGCGGAAATCCATGATGGTGAAGAAAGTCTTGCCGTATTCCTCGTTTATGCGGGTGCCGCGCCCGATTATCTGCTTAAACTCGGTCATGGACTTTATGTTGGAGTCCAGCACAATAAGCTTGCAGGTCTGCGCGTCAATGCCGGTGGTCATCAGCTTTGAGGTTACGGCTATAACGGGATATCTTTCCTCGGGGTTGATAAAATTATCCAGCTCGCGCTTGCCTATGATCTCGTCGCCGGTGATGCGCATTATATATTTATTATTTTCTCCGGCCAGATCGGGATTTTCGTTGACAAGCGCCTGGCGCATACGCTCGGCGTGTTCTATATCAACGCAAAAAACGATGGTTTTATCGAACCTGTTGGTTTGCTTCAGGAATTCCGTTATCCTTCTGGCCACAAGCCGGGTGCGCTCATCAATAACAAGATTCCGGTCAAAATCTTTGGCGTTGTAAATTCTGTCTTCCACTTCCTGCCCGTCTTTATCTGTTTTTCCAAGGTCGGGGCGCCAGCCTTCAAGGTCCACATTTATGCCCACCCGGATAACTTTATACGGGGCCAAAAAGCCGTCTTCAATACCCTGCCGTAGCGAGTATGTGTAAATGGGCTGGCCGAAATACTGAATGTTGGAAATCTCATCGGTTTCCCTGGGCGTGGCTGTTAAGCCGATATGGGTGGCGGAGTTAAAGTAAGTGAGTATGTCACGCCAGGCGCTGTCCGCATCCGCGCTGCCGCGGTGGCACTCGTCTACCACTACAAGGTCAAAGAAATCCCGGCTGAACTCTCTATAGGCATCCTTATCTTCGTTATAGTTTGTCAGGCCCTGATAAAGAGCGAGGTAAATTTCATAGGCTTTATCCACATTATGATTGCGGATAGTGGTCATCTTGCCCTTGAAGTGCTTGAAGTCCCCGCGCTTGGTCTGGTCTATAAGGGCATTGCGGTCCGTAAGGAACAGGATTCTCTTTTTTGTGCCGCTTTTCCAGAGGCGGTGTATTATCTGAAAGGCCGCATAGGTTTTGCCGGTGCCGGTGGCCATAACTATAAGCACGCGGGGCTGGCCTTTGGCTATAGCCTCTACGGTGCGGTTTATGGCTATCTGCTGGTAGTAACGGGGGGCGCGGCCGGAACCGTCGAAATGATAAGCGTGGGCGGCTATTGTTTCCTGCTGCGGGCCGGAGATGCCTTTGTATTTTTTGTAGATCTCCCAGAGGGCGGCGGGGGACGGGAAGGCGTCCAGGTGGATGGTGGATTCTGTTGTGGCTGAACTGCCGGAGCGGTCATGAACCACAAACCCGTCGCCATTGGAACTGATGGCCACGGGAATGTCCAGGATCTGGGCGTAATCCAGCGCCTGCTGTATTCCGGAACGGATGGAATGATTATTGTCTTTGGCTTCTATAACCGCAACGGGGATATTGGGTTTTTGGTAAAGGATGAAATCGGCGCGTTTGCGCTCGCCGCGCCTGGTTTCCTGGCCTTTTACGAAGATGCGGCCATCTGTGAAGAAAACTTCTTCGCGGATCTGGCGGTCGCTGTCCCAGCCGGCTTTAACTATGGCGGGCAGTATGAACTTAGTGCAGATGTCGCGTTCGGAAAGGGCTTTCTTTGAGGTCATAAGCCAAGGGTTATTTTATACGACTAGCCGTCTGTCGGCGGCTGGTTACTTCAGCGTCTCCCACTGCTCCGCTTTCGTAGGGCCTATGTGCTTAATGCGCCCGGATAACTTCAGTTTGTTTAAAGGTCTTTCATATCAAAACCCGTTAGAATTCCTCTGACTAATTATATTGCTTTGCGCGGCGAATTGCCATTATATTGCCGCCTGATTGCCGTAAACCTTTTGAGAAAATATTTTGCGACATCAACCCGACAAAGGCCGGCCGCGCTAAAAAGGTTGTTTTCAGGCGCTTCTTGCCGGAACGAGCAACTATTTGAGAAACTTTTTTACGTCCAGTTTTTTTCGGTCAGTCATCTTATCTATACCATAACTCTCAACGTCAGCTATGCCGTCATTTGAGATACTATGGACAAGATAGCGGCTTGTCTCAAATGACGTTCTGTCTTTCACGTCCCGGAAGATTGTCCTGGAACGCTGCCTTGTAATTTCAAAGACCGCTTCTTTCTCTACTCCCATGCCTGGCTTAGGCTCTAAGGGCGGCGCATTGTTCAGCCATATCGTGTAGGCCAGATACCGCCCATTTGACGCCAGCTTATAATGACTAGGCCGCGGAGTTTCCTGGCCGGCGTCTTTACCAGGATAAGAAAATATTTCCTCGCCTGTAGTCCCATAAACATGCAAAACCTCTCCGCCGGTCCCCTCTTCGGAGTCTGTTGTAACAAGGGCGACAGCCTCACCGGAATCAGAGATGCCTGGAGGAGCGTCACTATTGCCAATACTTAGAACGGTATCCCCTTCTGGGAAATGTTTTACCCACAGTTCCGTGCCAAAGGAGTCAATAAAAGTGGCCTTGGAGAAAACCTTCCAGCCCCGTGCGCTTCCAGCTTTACGGAAAAAGTGAGCCTTAAGAAGCACAAAATACGTTTCAGGTTGGTTTGAGTATAAGAAGTCCTGTGTCCGTAACTCAACATATGCCCCGCCCCACTTCCTGACTAACTCGTTAAGGATCGGACTATCGGGCGCCTTTGGGTCCATATCGGCGCCTATTTCGTTCGGCAAAGCGCTTGCCGCCACCTGCCGTGTCTTTTCGCCTAAAGACACCATCCGGATCACTTCCCCGTTTTCGTCCAGCACCCGGAACATCTCCTGCTCGGCTTTCGGCAGTTGTTTTACCGCCAATATTTTCGAGACTTCCTCGATGTATGCCGCCCACAACTTTTTATCTATGACCTCACGTTTGCTTTTTACGCCAAGCTTTTTGAATGCTTTCACGTCCGCATCGCGTACAAGCTTTGCTTCTTCTTCGCTATTTCTTACCAGTGTCTTCGCCAGGATTTCCCTGCCATTTTCAAACACTTTTATTTCGTCGTAAACGGCAGGAATTTCGACATGCGTTTTACCAGCGGCAGCATGCGCCCGGGACATGAGCAGAGGCGTCAGAATCAGGCTTAGCGTTATCGATTTAATCATGGCCCCCTCTCTCCCGCTTACACACTGCCGGACGCGCTGAGCTATGGATTTATTCCTGTAATGCGTGATTCCCATTAGTTTTTTATAGCTTCCTCAATATTGCTGGCCGGCATTAATAATGCCGTCGGCTATCTTTTTCTGCGCCGCCGGAAGCGCCGGGTAAGCGCCGGTTAGAAACTCCGCCCGCACGGTCTTATCTTTAAGCTGCGAGACGGCCGCAGCGCGGCAGGTGAAATAGGCCCCTTGCGCCTGTGAGGGCTGGTGCGGGATCAACTCCGGGTGGCTGGCGTTCTCAACCGCTTTTAGAAGAGAAACGAGTTGTTTAACCCCCAACCGGTTCTTTTTGCTGGCCTCCGGATAGGTGATATCCAGATACAGGCAGCCCTGCTGCACCGGCTCGCCGTAGAATTTTTCCACCCCAGCCAACACCCCAGGCAGGAATTCGTCCTGGTAATGCAGTTTCTGCGCCGCGTCGCTGAATAGCAGCACCTCAGGGTTGTTGCCGTTGCCGGGCTTTACGCGCATGAAAAATGCATTCAACAACTCCACCCCCTTGGGACTGCCCGCCTCGGACAGAGCCTTCGCGCCTTCTATTGCCACACCGCCGGACTTAAAATCGGGGGTAGTGTTCTCTTTCATGGCCGAGAGTTTGAACTGCGACAGGCTCTTGCTTATACGCCCCAGAGCTTCCTTCTCCCTGGCCTTGCTCGGCTTATCAGGAAAGAGGCCGACCTCCTTGTAAGCATACACGCATTGACTCCCTTTGCCGGAAAAATCCTCGTCAGTGGCATGGTCCGCGATAAGGGCGGCCACATCCTTGTCTCCGAAAATGCAAAGATGGGATAGCGTCTCCCAGATTTTACCCGGGCTGAAATCGGCGGTTTCAATGGCGAAGGGCGCCAGTACGTTGAACTGCGGCGCCAGGAATCTGGAAGAGGCGTATTCTTCCGCACCGGAACAATAACCGACCGACCAGCCGCTAACGGCCATTTCATTAAAACACGGGCGGATCGCGGGTGGGATAGTCATCGCCGCTTCGTAGAATTTCCGCTTGTCCTTCACGTCCAACACTCGCTGAAAAATAGCGATAAAATTATTCTTTGCCGGGGTAGTGCTGCCCTGCACCGTGCAAGTGCCGCTCTCGTCAAAGTCTTCATAGAGGTACAGCGCATAGAGAACTTCCAATTCCGGCGAGATCTGGTTTATGCCAAGCTGGGTCGCGACCCACAGGTATCCGGTATATGGGTCCAGTTTGACAACCCGCACCAGGTTGCTGGTCAGCCCGTCCTGTTTAGAGATGGTCCCTATATGTGTGCCGTCAGTCAGTGATTGTACGACCAGGCCTTTGCCCGGGGACTCGCCCCAGCCGCCTTTTGACAGCGTACCGAGCCAAAGACGTCCGTTCTCTATTTCGGCCGAAGAGATACTGCCGCATGGGTCCACGGCATCCTTTATCACTTCGCCGTCCAGCTTCAGAACGTGCACTATTTTCCTTCCCTCGTAGCAGTCGTCGTTGACGGTTTGCAGCACAGTTGTCCCGGAAGAGGTGTACAGCGTGGCGGCTGCCCCGGCCTCGCTTTTGGCGGGGCTGGCAGCCTTGCCGCCCTTTGCGCCGCGCATAAGCCCGGCATACTCGGAAGGCGAAACCTGCTTAAACGCTCCTGTTTCCTTATCCAGCACCATTCGCCGCCCGTCAATTGCAGAAAAGCCAACCGTGGCGGTGGCAAAAACTATCTCGTCAATAACCGGGAGGAAATCCCAGGACGACGGCTCCATGCCGGCGTACAACTGTGGCGCGAAACCCGCCAAAGCAGCGCAAGCGAAGCACAAAAAGGAGTGTTTCTTTAACATATGTACGCGGCCCACTCTAACCCGCACTATTGATTCTTGCTCTTGTGTATCCACAGTAGTTCCTCATTGCCGGAGTAATAAACGATATGGGCGGCGCCTTTGCCGTCAAGCGCAAGCGAAACGGCGCCGCGGCCGATAGCCGGGCCTATAACGCTTGTTTCCCAGGTTTTGCCTGTCCATTTCGCATAGGTAAGAATATTATTTTCACGGTTTACATACGCGATATGCGGATAATCGTTTTTATCGAGGGTTGCCGAACAATGCGGTGAGAGGTGGCCATTTAGCGGCACATCCTCAATTTTCCACGCTTTCCCGTTCCACTTCGCATGCTTTAATTTGTAAAACGCCCACTGACCGCCGCCTGTGTTTGCCAGCTCAATTACAGGGTCTTTTATAACTTCGTAATAGAAAATATGCGGGTAGCCGTTTTTGCCGATAATCAGCGAGACGATTCCCGTTACATCGCCGTCGGGCTCCACGGTTTTAGTCGACCAGGAAACTCCGGTCCACTTCGCGTAACCGATAGCCTTACGCTCATAAACACAATAGCTGATGTGAGGATAGCCCTTGTCGTCGAACGCCATCGGCCCGTTAATGTTCTGGTCTGAATTAACCGTAGAGATAGCCCAAGTCTTGCCAGTCCACTTTGCATATCTGAGTCTGCCGGTTTGTTCGTCTAAGTATGTAATATGAGGGTTATTGTTTTTATCCAGCCCTATGGAGGGATAGAATCCTGTAGCAAGTGTATAGGATCCTTCATTACGCTCTACAGTAGCGGTTGACCAGGAGATACCTGTCCATCTCGCATATTTAAGTGCGAATTGGGTTTCATTGCAGTATGCAATGTGAGGATAATTGTTTTCATCAAGCGCTATGGAACTCGGCGCATTGGGCACAAACCCGTCCGTAGAATCAATCGTTTGCGTGGACCAGGACAGCCCCGTCCATTTAGCATATTTAAATTCATGGCCTGAATAATAGAAAATGTGCGCCAGCCCGTTTTTATCGAGGGCAAAGGAATAAGCTTGAACATCGTCTGACAACTTTTCGTGTTGAATAAAATCGCCATCAACCGTAACGCCCGCCGGCGAGGAGGAGCCGGCTATAACCTCACCGGCAATAAAGCCGGGGAGGCTGCTGTATTTACTCTGCCCTGCGAAACAGGCGCCGGCAGGGAAGAGCAATGCCAGCAAACACACAAATTTATTCCTGACGTTTGCTTCAGTCATATGCTTTGCACTCATCAAAGTTCAAACACAACGCGGCTAGTTTTCTCAGCCGCCAGCCTTTACACTCTTCCCACCATTAAATTCAACGACTAGAGCCACAAACAAAGCGACCACGCTTGGCATGTAATAACTGCCGACTGAAAATGCCGTAAGCGCGCAAAATGCCGCCAATAAAACAATCGAGATTGCCCCGACAATGCGCCTGGTCCGAATATTAAGAATAAGAAAGGGGAGGCAAGCGAGCAGGATAGGGATAAGCAATGGCCGGGCCGCGGAAAGCCCTTTGGTTTCGTACCATGACATCCTGGAATAGTTCGGCATAGCCTGAATACCGCTATGTTCACTGGAGAACGAGCGAGAAACACCGACGCTCTTAACCATGGGCGCGAACATAATATAGGCCGATATTCCAATCGCCCAGAATGGTCCGATCAGCCAGATACCTCGTCTCATATCGTTTCCCGCCATTATGGATTCCTTCCCTTGTCTATCCACATATGGTCGCTGCGGATACCCCTATTCTCCTGTTTTTTTGTATTTCTTAACCAGCGCTTTGAATTCCGGGGCGTCGTTTAACCCTTTCAGAAAATGCCCGGCGTCCGTTTCCTGGTAAAGCTCTTCCCACTGGTCGAAGCCCCGCTGGAAAGACTTTTCAAACCATTTCAGGGCAGTTTCTTTATTTTTCCGGCAGGCCCACCAGTATACGCCGAGGTTACTGTGGGGGGATGGGGTCTTATCGTTTAAGGCAATCGCTTTTTCAAAGTCGGATTTAGCCTGGTCGCACTTATTAAGCCAAAGATATACCCCGCCTCGCTCAGCGTAAGCTTCACCTTTTTTGCCGGTGCCGCAGTCACCCGTAGGATCAAGCGCGATGGCCCGGTCATAATCCGCTATCGCCTTGCCGTACTCTTTCTTGTAGCAATAAGAATTAGCGCGGTTGACGTAGGCAACGGCGAATTTCGGGGCAAGCGAAAGCGCACTGTCAAAGTCGGCTATCGCCTTGTCGTATTTTTTAAGGTGATTATAGATAACGCCGCGGTTGCTATAGGCCGCGCCTTTTTGCCCTGGGCCGTATTCCCCGGACGGCTTAATCTCGATGGCCTTATCATAATCCGCCAGCGCCTTATCGTATTGCTTGAGGGAGGAATAAGAAATCCCGCGGTTATAATAACCGTCAATATCTTTCGGATCAACTACAATGGCTTTCCCGTACTCCGCTATCGCCTTGTCGAACTTCCTAAGAGCGTGATAAGCAATCCCCCGGTTGTTGTATACCACGGCTTTATTGGAAGCCCCGTCCGAAGGGGCCCAGAGCTTGAGGGCTTTTGTAAAATACACCAGTTTCTCTTCCTGGGCCGCGACTCTGTAGCCCTTGTCGAAGCAGTCAAAAAAAGAATTGCATTCTCCGGTTAACGCTGACAGGTTAGCTGTTCCCGATAATATAATGGCCAGTACGGCTGTGATAATTACAGGGGTAAAATATTGCCGCAGTTTGTTCTTTAGCCGCATAAAGCGTTTATCTCTCCGTCACTCCAGGAAGTTAAACTGGTAATTGCCGTCTTTATTAACATCCGGTCCAAGGAATAATGCCTGCCCGGCGGCGTTCAGTATATAAATTCCCTCATCACCGCCCAGAACTATGGAATCGCCTATTCTTTCAATGGCGCTTATGCCGGAGGGGACTTCATGAATTACGGCTTCTCCAGTGGCGGGATTCACCGCAGCCAGGCCTCCGGAACTAACAGAGCCTTCGCCGATATGTTGCAGCCCCATCCAGACAGTATTTTCTTCAGCCAGAATGGCCGAGCAGGACCATTTGGCCGTCTGCGAGGAGTACAGGATCTCGAACACTTTCGCTTTTGTATCGAAAAAGCCGGCGGCTCCTACGCCGCATTGGCCTTCCCCTCCGTAAAAGTTCTTGCAGAACCAGATGCGGTCTCCAAATTTCTGGAAAGGACCCAGCTTGTCGTTCAGGCCGCAGCCATGGGCCGCTCTATCCGGGCGGTAGCGTTTTAAAATATCTTTTCCGGGCACCGGCATGGGATAAAATTTGCAGGAATTCCCTTTGATATCATAAATCCCCGTTACGGCCTCATAGCCCGCGGCGGAGTTCCAAACGAAAAATCTGCGCAGCGGAGTTTTGGAGATGTCTATGAGACTGGCGGAAAGGGCATGCCGTTCAAGAATGCCAGTGTAAGAATTGTGCAGCCAGGCATATTTCCCGGGGTTCTCGGTTTCGCAGCGGCCTTCATAGCCCACTAGCGCCGCGTCTCCCTGGGTGTGGCGTTCTTTGTCGCATTTATCGTACAAGAACCCATTATTTTTCATAAGTTCATCAGTTGAAAACCGCGAACAGGGGTCTTTCTCCGGTCGGAAATACCGCGCATCCACCCCTTTGGTCCTGCTCCAGGCTTTGCCGTCAAAAGCGTAGGTCTCTGACGGCGTATACATACGCAGCACGTCTCTCTCGATTTTCGAAAAGGTAATCGGTGTGAGATTCTCCCCGCTGATATTCTTGATTATTCCCCAGTCTCCGGCTGCCGGCTTACCGTTTTTCAGCCCCAGCCGGATTATTACACCGTTCTCCCCTTGCTGCCCAGTGAAATACAAACTGTCGTTGAACCGAGTAATCGAGTTTATCTTGACAGGTTTATAGCTTTGTAAAGTTGCGGGGGCGGTGGAAAGCTCGTTGAAGAAATACTTCCGCCGGGCCAGCTCTGTGGCGTAATCCACATCTTCATGCACTATGGTGACATAACCGGGGCCGGCCGTTTTTATGTCGGGCATGGCGTTGCGGGGATCGATGGAAGTTACAGCCGCAATTTTCTTAATGAGCTTACCGGAGAGCGGGTCTACCAGGAAAAGCCCGAATGGCCCGCTCCACCACGGGGAGCCGCCGGTGCCGACCAGCACTACGGCGCGGTCCGCCGATATCCGGCGCGTCGCTATTATAGCGGCCTGGTCCAGTTCCAGGTCTTCTTTCTTCAGGGCGGCAGTGATGCCGTAGAGGTTAGTGGTAGAGATGTCCGTTACATAGTCGGGGTCCCACCATGCGCCGGCTGGAGAAATGCAAGCGATTAACAATAGGACGGAGAAAACGCTCTTTGTGATACAGGACATGATTTAGCAACCGCCGCATGTAATATAGAATGCGCCGTAAGAGCTGCCTTTTATTTTTAGTTTAGGGAGAATATATTTCAAGTGCTCCTCGTATTCCTTCCCGCCGGGCAGGGACACGAGCTGCGTGTAATATTTGATTGCGTTCAGCCGGTGTTTCTCGGTGTTCTGCTCAAGTTCTACGCAGTATGAGAAAGAGCAAAAGGAGTTGTATTTATATGGCGACAGGCCGACCGAATAGGCGGTTTCGTTGGCTTTCCCCAGCAGGAAAAGAACGCGCGGCCGGAACAGAGAATCAGGGTGAGAAGCCAGGAATTCCTCGCCTTTCTTAATGACCACCTGCATATCGTCGGAGGAGTCTGGGGCTGGAAAGCCCCGCTCCATCTCTCTCATGAAGGCGTATTGCCCCCAGTAGGAGTTCGGGTAGGCCTCGTAAGCCGGGAGCAGGGAGTTATTGACCGCGAAGTAGCTTTCCTTCATAACAGGTTCAAGCTCGTAAGTAATGCCATATTCCTCAAGGAGCTTAAGCCCAGGCGGTGGAGATGGCGCTTTTTCGTCTTCAGTATATGGCCTGAAGCCATGGTTTATTTTTACCATCGCCGCGTCCAGGAGATACTTGGAGAGTACCAGAAATGGCGCCCCGTCTATGCCCTCGGGCGGGACCATGCAGGCGTCCCTGGCGGCCAGCAGTTTTTCTGCTGTAACTGTCGTATTCATGTTCGGTCCGTGCAGCAGCATCGGCTTTATTTCCTCCCAGTCCGTGCCAAGCGCCTTCTCCGCGCCGATCTTTCCCAGGTCAGCTATAAGACTTGGAATCGCATCCATGTCCTTTGATGCTTCTTTCACAGTAGGAGGGCGGGCGGAATATTTACCCGTATCTTTGTGTTCCAGCTTTATCCTGAGGACCGTCCCCATGCTGTGCGGTTCGTAATACCACAGGCCGTCCAGGTCTCCCTTGCTGATCTCCATGACTCCGCTCCAGTTGCGGCCGCCGGGGCTGGAGAGGTGCTTCTCGGTAGGTTTCGCCTCGAAGCCGGAGTTTTTCAGCAGTTCCATAACTTCGGTCTGCTTTATCTCTTTAAACGGTCTCCATTCCTGTTTTTTTATATTCAGCAGGTCGCGCGCGGTGTCCTTCCCGGTCTCTTCAAATATCTTCACTTCCCCGGACAGTATAAGTTCCTTGGCTTCGGTCAGGGACGGGACCGCGTAGGAGAACAGGTTTATTTCCATCCCCGGCCCTTTACGCCGGAAGGTTTTGGAATACGCCGGCGGGTCGCAGTATTCGGGCGGATAAGCCAGGAGACGCCAGTTGTTCTTTACGCTAATTATTTCTCCAGGCTCCTGTCCTAAGGGCGCGGTCAATAGTGTATTTATCAATTCCAATGGTGACTCTTTCTCCGTCAGTTCGAACGGTTCTCGCGATTCCACCGCTTCCTGCTGGGAGAACCCTTGCGCGTACTGCGCCACTTCTTTTGTGGCGGTGCCGATGCCAGGGGTTCGGGAAGCTTCGGCTGTTGGTATTGCCTCAGCGCTGGCCTCTATTTTGGGCGGGACTTTTACCGGCTTATATTGCGCATAAACCGCCGCTGCAACAAGCAGGGAAAGGCCGATTATTTTTATAATATTAATTCTGGTCATTGCCCCGGTGCTCCCTGCTACTTTATAGATACTACAATTTGATGTTTGCCAATAAAAGCGTTTTCTATCCGGATGGGGCCATGGTCAAAAGCAGGAGTCTGAGAGTCGAAAAGTGCTAGCATTGAATTATCAATTGCGTCGAGGTCGATTGAGGGAAAGAAAAGCACGCTGGCAGCCGTATAATGCTAAGTAAACCATCCCGCATATATCTCCTGTTCGAAGGGGCATTTAATTTTGCCGACAAAACTATCGCACCGGTCTTTGTCGTATTTCTACAAAGCTTTAGCCTGACTTCGGCACAAATAGGCGTTCTTTTGTCTGTTTCTAACTGGGTAACGGCATTCCTTGATTTCCCGACCGGGGCGCTCAGCGATCTAAAAGGCAGGAAGCTCACTTCAACAGGCGGGCTGTTCCTGTTCGGGATCGGTCTCCTGATCTACGGACTGGGAAAAAACTTTTCAACCTTTGTCGTGGCCCTCTCGCTGATGGGGGCGGGCTTTGCGTTTGTCAGCGGTTCGATTACCGCGTGGTACCTCCATGAGATAAAAAAGATCGGGCTAAAGTCGGAGATCCATCGCGTCTTTTCGCTCTCGACGGGTTTCTCGTCCGCTATAAGTGCCCTTGCGGGGGTGGTGGCTGGCATTGCGGCTTCTGTCAGCTTAAGGCTGCCTTTTCTCATCGGCGGCGCGGTCGCATGCGTTATGGCGGCAGTTTGTTTTTTCGTCATGCCCGAAAATTATGGGACTCAGAACAAGAAACATTTAGCTTTCATGTCAGATACGATAAAAACATTTTGGGGCGCTCCATTTATCCGCAGGTACGTTTATCTTCAAGTTCTGGCGGAAGTCGGTTTTTGTTATTTTATTCTTTCGTGGCAGCCGTATTTAATGTCGTTCGGGCTAAAAGCCAGCTCACTGGGTTTTGTATTCACGCTGATGATGGTGGCCGGGGCAATTGTCGGGCTACTCTTGTCCCGGTATATGAACCACACAAACAATCCGGGGGTGGTAGCTTTGAGCGTTTTGTTGATGGGGGTTGCTTTTATAGGGATGTGTGTCGGGCGCTCCTTAGCCGCCGCCGTTTTGTCCACTCTGCTGTATCAGTGCGCGTTAGCTATCAAAATGCCCGCGCATGCGGCCTGGCTTAATGGCTTTTTAAAAGACGAGAATCGGGCGGCTATCCTGAGCGCTATCTCGACGTGTGTAAGTGTGTTCACCGCCTTGTTTTTTATTGGGCTTGGCGTGTGGATGCAGCATGTTCCTTTTAAAGCCGGTTTTATTCTTCCGGCGGTTGCGCTGTTTTGTGCCACATTGCTGGCAGTCAGCATGGATCGCACAGAAATAAGGGTCACTGTTTCAGAACAGGACTAGGCCGTTTTGTGGGCGACATCCTGAAGTGTCATCAAACAGGTAATGGAGAAATACTATGGGGCGAGCACCATTTCAAGTCTTAGTGTTACCGTATAGAGTTTCGACGAAAGACAATATTTACTACGCGATATTCAGCCGAAGTGATACCGATAACTGCTGGCAGGGTATCGCCGGCGGGGGCGAGGGAAGAGAAACCCCGACAGCCGCCGCGAAGCGAGAAGCTCTTGAAGAGGCGGGGATTAAAAAAAGCAGTAAATATCTCAAACTCGATTCATGTTCAACGCTACCCGTTGAGAATGTGTGCGGTTTTAAATGGGGCCCAAAAGTTTTGGTTATTCCTGAATACTGTTTTGGCGTGAAAGTTAAAAGGGAGCGCGTACGGTTATCACGGGAGCACACCAGTTTAAAATGGGTCCGTTATCCCCTTGCAATAAAGATGCTGAAGTGGGACAGCAATCGAAACGCTTTATGGGAGTTAAACCATCGGCTTAAATCAAAAACAGGTAAGCCTTAATCTCATAGCATCGCCGCAGCTTGGGCTATAAAGCGTCCGGCGTCCTGCGGGGCGTGAGCATCGGAAGCGGTAACTAGTTTAACTCGGTTGGCACGTAGCGCCGAAAGCAGAGGCTTGCAGAGGCCGATCTCATCAAGGCCATAGTTCACCTTTAATCCACAACTTATTTCTGTTTCCATCCCGCTTGAATTCAAAGCTGCGGCTAATGTATTGTAAACCGAAGAAAAATCGGACTTGGGAGAACAGCCGAAACATTTAATAGAGTCCGGGTGCGCCAAACAAGTGAAAAGCCTGCTTTCCACCAAATGGATCATTATTTCATAGTAACGCCTGGAGACCACATCAACATCCAATATCGCCCATTCCCCTTTAGTTTCTTTGTGGTCGAAACCCCAGCTGTCGATCCAATGAACGGAACCAGTTAAGAAGTCCCAATTGAAGCCTGAAAGCGCGGCGCTGGTCTCCGCCTCCATGTCCTCAAAATAGCAAACCTCAAGCCCAAATTTAACTTTTATCGGGAATGCTGTTTTTTGGGCAGTAGCGATAAGTTCTTTATAACCATCCAGCGGCATGACGCAGCGCTTTTTCAACCAGCCGCTTTGATATCCGCCGTATTTGGGATGCGCAACGATACCGCTGTAGATATTTTGGAATTCATGGAAGCGGAATGAATGCTCAAGGAACCGTAGTTCAGTTATTCCATTTTTCATCGCCTGCTCAATGAATTGGTTGAGCCAATCCAGGGTATAAGGGCCGCGTTCAAGATGCACATGCGCGTCAATCATAGCTTTTGCGATTTCCTTGGCTTTTTCTTCAGAACGTCAGAGATGAATTTGGCCTTACCGTCTATGTAGGCGTTCCTGTCGTCCGGGAATCTTTTGGACAAGCTGAGTTTTAGCCGGGCGTAGGCACGGGCAGCTTTCGCATCCTTTCTCAAAATGTTTCGAAAGCGGAGATGTTCTTTGCAGAATGTGCTGCCCGCCTCGGTTACATGCAGATGGAAACACCGTAGGCCGTCCATGTCTTTTGAAAAGAAAAGTCTGCCGGGAACAGAGTCTTCATCTCTGGGTTTGACCCTGTAGCCGCAGCGTTCAAAACGGAAGATATTCTTTTCAGCTTTCTCTATGGAAACAGCCGACAGCATTATGTCCAGTATGGGCTTAGCACAGAGGCCGGGGACAGCGGTGCTGCCGACATGCGATATCGCAACAGCCAGGTTTCCAAGTGTAGCCTTCAGCAACTTCCGTTCCGAGCGAAAAAGGCTCGGCCATTCTTTATTGTAGGTGGAGAGCATTACTTTTCCTTTTTTCAGCCCGAGCTGTTTTCCACCTGGGTGCTGTTTGGTCTTTATCATGCTTGCGCCCTAACGGCAATGCCAATCATTTAAGAAGTTTACACACGACTTCAAAGAATTCTGTAATGACCTTCGTGTTTTGCAAATTATTAATCTGCCACTTCTCTAGATACGGGGAGTATAGTTCTCCATGCACCTTTTTCCAGTAGGCAACCGAACAGTCGCCTTCCCCCTCGGCTTTTGCAATGTCCTCGGAAATATCTTTAAAACGATGGAAGACGACACGTATGGTTTTTAGGATGCAACAGGGTTTGTTTTTTCCGTCCAGAACGATCCAATAATTTCCCACTGCAGGAAATGGTTCCCCATTAATCTCAAAGTCTTTAACCAAACTGCTGCCTGCGGTTTTCTTCCCGGTTAAATATAGATTGATCAATTCGTCCGCAACTTCTCGATTGCCTGGCAATGCAGCCTCAACGTGTGGATGGCGCGGGCGTGTTGCGGCAGGCAGAGAACTTAAGTATCCCTGCCAGAACTTCATTTCATTCGAGGTTAGTGTTCTCATTGTCATCCACAGATTCTCTTAGGCCAGCTTTTTTAAATCCTGTGCGTTTTACCAGATTGATTTTTGTAATTCCTGGATATCATCCCCGTTGATGGTTGCATTTTAAAGCGCTTATAGAAACCTTGCAGCTTCTTATCGCACATTAAATCTATCATGTATACGCTTTTCAGCTTCTGAAGCATTTTGCGGACAAGCTTCTGCCCTATCTTCCGGCCTTGGTATGCAGGCAGCACTTCCAGAAATGGAATATAGCAGGATAAAACCCTGTCGGATATGGCGGTAATAAATCCGATAACCAACCGCGTTTTTGTATCAATCGCCAAAACGACCATATCGCTGTTTTTAAGTAACCTCAGGTGTGTTTTCGGCGCGGGCGGATTGGGCCAATCCACGAAAAATCCTTGCAGCATCGCGGGCGTGATACTTTCTATTGATTGCTGATATTTGATCATAGGTATTTTCAAAAGACCGTAGTTTTAAACTGCAAAAAGACGCCAGGGGTGCCTTTTCCTTTTAAACACGCGGGGGAATAATGTGACTCAATTTAAGCTTGTATACTTTTATAGGTCTATGTTTTTTAAAGCCGAGCCGCTGGTTTATTGACAGCATCGGCGCGTTTGAATCGGCGTTACCAGTGGAGATGTATTTCACGTCCGGGTATTCCCTGCGGATATACAGCAGCATTTTAGCCTTAAGCATCTTTCCAAGGCCCCGGCCCTTGTACGCCTGCCTTACGCCGGTTAGGTTCTGCGCGACTTTGTGGCCCAATTCTTTCAGGTAATATGTTTCAGTCAGCCCGCTGATCTTTCCGTCGCACTCTTTTGAATACATGGTGGTCTGGACTACCCCCTGCGCGGCGTTCTTTTGCTCGGAAAACCTGATCTTTTCCGGGGTATATATGTTTTCAAACGCTAAATCCCCGGAAGGCGCCTGATTGAAGGTTTCGGTATAAGCTCCGCTGTAATCCTGAAGGTCTTCCTCTGGTATTGCGGGCACCGTTTTGATAACCGTCCCGGGGTTTTTCCGCGCACCCTCTTCCGCCCAGGAAGTCACCATAGGCCAATCCACGTCTTTCAAATAAAGCCGGTTTTCAGCCGTCTCAATTGAAACTGTTCCACCGAGCCGGTCCAAAAAGTGCCGCCCGGATTCCAGCATTACAGGAATAACAAGCTCGGCTAAAGACGGCTCTTTTATTTTTGCCTCGGAGATAACATGCTTTAACAATTCGGAACCCAGCCCCTTACGCCTATGGTCTTTTGAAACAGTTAGTTTCACTGTGCCTATATGTTTATTGGCCTGGTAGGACGGCGACTGCGGGGTTTCCAGGCATATGGCCGAATGGCCAGCCGCCTCGCGGCAGCTTTCCTCCGGAAATATTAAAAACCGGTGTGTGTAAAAAAAGGGATTGGAGGTATCTGAAATTATCATGGGTTTTCTTTTTTCCCAGGACAATAAAGGATCTTCAGGCGAGGTCTCCCGGAGGATACCGTCTATATGTCTAAAATAAATATCCCAAGTTTCTTCCGCCGCTGTAAGAGCGTCAAACTCGACTATTTTTATAGGCATAAATCTATGGTATCAAATTGACGAAATAGTTAATAAACTTTCAACACCGGCATCTTTACTGACCGCCGAGCGCCGGATTAGTGGACTTCAACTTTGAATTTTGAAAGAGCAGATTTATCGTCTGTGGAATTAGCGTCTTTTTCAACCAAAGCAAGCGCCATTTGCTGTAACGAATTAAACCCGTACTTTTGGTTCTCTTCCTCATCGTTGCCTGCTTCTATAGCGTGCAGGCGAACCACCACTAAATGCCACTTGGGATAAACCACCAGGTGTTGTCCCAACCAGCCGTCACCGCCGAACCCGGCAGCGGCAGCGGTGGCGTCTTTTCTGCCGGGATATAGCCGCCATAACAAGCCATACTCGGGGATGTCCGCGCGGGCCGGCGAAGTGCCGGCGCGCACCCAGGCGGCGGGAATGAGTTGTTTTCCTTCCCAACTCCCGGAATCAAGCATCAATTGCCCGATACGGGCCAGGTCGCGCGGAAGCAGCCAAAGCCCGCCAAAGGCCAGCACGTTGCCGGCGGCGTCCCGGTCCCATTTGTAATCAGAAATGCCCATCGGTTCAAATAACCGGTCCCGCAAATAAATATCCAGGGGCTTTCCCGCTGCGGCCAGGGCTATTCCGGGGATCAAAGCGACCGCTTCGTTACTGTAAGCGAAGTTTTTGCCAGGCTCCCCGGCAAGCGGCAGACCGCGCGCATACCTGATCACATCCGGCTGCTGATAGAGTTTAGCGGCGCTTTCCTCATGATATAGGCCGGAAGTGTGGGTCATTATGTGCTGCAGAATGACTTTCGCTTTTTTTCCAACGGCCCATTCGGGGAACCATCTCGCAAGCGGTGTGGCAAGGCCTGGGATTTTTCCGTCCGCAACGAGCTGGCCAACAGCCAGCGACACAATACTTTTGGTAACAGAATTGATACGGAGCGGTTGTTTTGCGGGGCGGTCGAAATTGCGTTCCACTACTACACGACCATCTTTGATTACTATGAGCGCGTTTGAATGAGTATTTTGCGCCTCGGCGACCAGCGCTGCCAGTGCCGCTGGATTAATCCCGACCGCCTCGGGCTCAGAACGCGGAAAAAACTCACTGGGAACTGCTGCGGAGTCAAAGAGCAATACTTGTTTCGGTTGTGGCGGAGTGTCGCGGCACGAGGAAAGCAAGAAAGCGAGTGCCAGAAACAATAGGCGCTGCGCTTTTATGGTACCCCATGTTATTTCCTTATCTTTAACCATATCACCCTGGGTAAGTCTATAAAATACATATTGAGCATAACAGGGATGATTCATATAGATTACTCGATTCTGTAATCTAATTTGAGGGTGGGTTATTATGCTGTACCATGAATGGGCGGGAACAGGAAAGGCGGGCCAGGCCGGGTGCGGCGGCCCTCCCGAGGCCAGACGCTACCGGCCTGGCCTTTCCTTATGGTCTTTGCCGTTTCTGTGCCCCGCCGGTGGCTACAAATCAATCACAGAAAAGACCACCGCGGCGGCCGCAGTAGCGGACGCCGGGGTGGTTTTTTATTAATACGTGGCCACCGGCATAAATATCTTTGAACATTATCAGGAACAGGCCCGCGCCGCGAGCGGATTCAGCAGAATCCGCTGGCGAGCGCGGGCAGAATCTGTATATAATAAACTCAGTTCTTTGCAGTGCGCGCGGGAAATAATTTCTGCGGTGTACGGACGCCGAAGGCGGACGGGAGCGGCCGTGCCAAGGCCCTGTTGGGGGCCGGCCGGACGCGCAGAGGAGGTGTTTATAAGATGCAGAACACCTTCGGAGCAGGTGCGAAGGCGCGTAGTGCCGAGCCCTGCGCACCCACTTCCTAGCGGCGAAGCATGGGCGGCCGCGCGGCGTGGCCGACCGTGCGGCATCTCGCGGATAAGATCCCCATACCGCCGCTACACGGCTTGCTGGCGGTATTTATAAAGTTGCCTCAGGATGTTGCGCAAAGTAGGTTATAACTTCATCCTGAAAGGCCCGCCAGATCTTTGGATTTCATAAGCGCGCGGCGCTTCAGCCGCAGCAAGCCGCGCGGACCTCTTAAGGGGGGTTCAGCGAGCGGGCCGCAGAAGGCGGCAGAGCGAGCGACGATGAAACGGGGGGCTTAGCCCCCCTTGTAGAGCGCCCGGCCGACAAAGGCCGGGGCGAAGCCTCCGAGCAGCAGCGAGGAGCGCGTTTTTAGACGGAGAGGTGTGTGAGCGGTTGAAACAGCAGGTCTCGAAAACCTGTAAGGGTCAAACCTTCGAGGGTTCGAATCCCTCCCTCTCCGAACTTTTTGACTTTTTAAAAATTCTGCCGAAAAAATTATATTTTCCGCGCGCGCAGAATTAAAATTAAGTAGTAATTCCCAATGGTTTTTGTATTCGACGGAAAGCCGCCGCCTGCCTATACGGAAGTTCGAACCGATCTTTTTCAACTTTTCCCTGTTTTCCTCCGCTTTTCCGCTCTCCGCTAATTCCCCGACGTGAACCGCCTCCCTGTAAAAGTTTATCTCAGGTTCGAACCGATTGACACTCTGCCGTGCAAAAGCTGCTAATTTATCCTGTATTTCCTTTTTGTCGTTGATAATTACAAACTTCTTTTGGACATATTCATCCTGCGTCAACTTCCCGCTTAGCACCATGTCCAAAAGAAGATTTAAATTACAGGTAAGGGAATCTATTTTAAATCGCAGCTTTTGGACGGTATCTCCCACGGCCTGGGCCGACGCGGCTCGTTCCTTCTCCGCCATAAGGATGAGCCCGGCGGCCAGGGCCGGGGGTAAGGAAACAGATTTTAGTTCACCTTTTATCTGGGCCGTAATCAGTTCCTCCCTTACATAAGGCTCGGCGCAAGGCCCTTTCCGCTTTGTACACCTCAAATAATTATGATTTTTTTGGGTTTCGGTCGTTATGAAGCAACCGCATTCCTTACAGTGGAACACCCCCCGGTAGGTGAAAGCTTTCAATTTAGGCCCCTTGGGCTTGCTCTTACGCGTCATTACAGCCTGGCAACGGTCGAATAGGTCTTTCGTTATGATCGGCTCGTGCTTGCCCTCGTAGATCTCGCCCTTATACCTTATAACTCCGTAATAGACCGGGTTCTTGAGCATATACTGGTAGTTGGAGGTTGAAAGGGCGGTATGCCGCCCTTTCAGGCCGACGCCGTTCATTATGCGCCGGACCTCGGCCAGCGGGTAGTCGCCAGTAGAGTAAAGCTCAAAGGTCTTCCGGATAAAGACCGCCCGGTCTTTATCCGGAAATATTGTGCGGGTGTTCTTGTCATTTATATAACCGAGCGGGGCGCAACAAGGCCAAATACCATTGCGAAGTTTTTGCCGAAAACCGCGCTTTATATTTTCCGAAAGGTTGTCTATGTAGTATTTGGACTGGCCGAAAGCTATTGAAAGCATGAACTTACCCTGTGGCGTTGGGTCAAACCAAAAGGTGGGGAACTTAAGGGCAGTTATCTTGCCGGTGTCCACCAAATATATAAGCCTGCCTCCGTCGATACTGTTGCGGCAAAGCCTGTCCGGGTGCCAAGCGATAATGCCTTGCGCCTTGCCGTCCTCGATAGAGGCTATCATGTCATTGAAGATTTCGCGGCCTGGCTCTTTAGCGGTTTTGCTCTCAATAAACTCTTTTACGATTATGAGGTTCTCTTTCTTGGCGTATTCACGAAGTTCAGCGAGCTGCCCTTCTATTGAGAGGATTTGCCTGTCAGGTTCGTCCGTTGATTTTCTGGCATAAAGAAAATACCGCATATCCTGGTTTTGCATAAGACCTCCCATACCTTGCGCTTAATGCCGGTTTGGCCCAGCAGGGCGGAACCGGCATTAAGGGCTAACTCTGCAACTCTCCGCCGCGCGTAAGGCCGGCTTTGCTTACCAAAGCTAAGACGGCCTTACATGCGGCGATAAAGACGAAGATCGGTTCGGGAAACGCTCTGCGTTTCCTCAGGGCGCCAGCCCTGAAACTTCCGTAGGGGCAGGCGGCGGCTTTCCGTCGAATACAAAAACCATTGGGAATTACTACTTAATTTTAATTCTGCGCGCGCGGAAAATATAATTTTTTCG
>MGUA01000028.1:0-2091 GCA_001799735.1 Elusimicrobia bacterium GWB2_63_22
CGCGCACGAACTTGGGGAAGCCCTCGACCGCGCAGGAGCGCACGATCTTGCTGTCGGCCTTGCCGACCTTCACTTCCGCGATGGCGGCCAGCGTCTGGTCCACGGCGGCGTAGTTCTTGTTGACCACTTCGTCGCCCTTCTTGGCGTAGGTCTTCTTGATGGAGGTCTTGATGGCGGCGATCGCCTCGTCCTTCGGAAGGACGCCGGAGATGCCGAAGAAGGCGGTCTGCATGATGACGTTGATGCGCGCGCCCATGCCGGTGGCTTCGGCGATCTTGGAGGCGTCGATCACGTACATCTTGAGGTTCTTCTTGACGATGACTTCCTGCACCTCTATCGGCAGCTTGTTCCAGACCTCGTTGGCCCCGAACGGGCTGTTGAGCAGGAAGATGCCGTTGTCTTCGGCGCGGTTGAGCATCTCGTACTTCTCGAGGAAGCTGAACTGGTGGCAGCCGATGAAGCGGGCCTTGCTGACGAGGTACGGCGCGCGGATGTAGTTCTTGCCGAAGCGCAGGTGGCTGGCGGTCATGGAGCCGGCTTTCTTGGAGTCGTAGACGAAGTAGCCCTGCGCGAACTGGCCGGTCTCTTCGCTGATGATCTTTATGGTGTTCTTGTTGGCGCCCACGGTGCCGTCGGAACCCAGGCCGAAGAAGAGCGCGCGGAAGGTGTCGGCGGGCTCGGTGGAGAAGTTCTCATCGTACTTCAGGCTGAGGTTTGTGACGTCGTCCTTGATGCCGACGGTGAAGCCGTTAAGGGGCTTGGGAGAGGACAGGTCCTCGAACACGGCTTTCGCCATGGCCGGGGTGAACTCCTTGGAGCCGAGGCCGTAGCGGCCGCCGACTATGGTCGGAAGCTCTTTGAGAGCGCCGGCCTTGTAGGCGGTGGAGCAGACGGTGACCACGTCCTGGTACAGCGGTTCGCCCAGGGAGCCGGCTTCCTTGGTGCGGTCGAGCACGGAGATGGACTTTACGGTCTTGGGCAGGGCCTTTATGAAATCAGCTTCGGAGTAGGGCCTGTAGAGGCGGACCTTAAGCACGCCCACCTTCTCGCCTTTGGAGACGAGGTGGTTGACGGTGTCCTCCAGCACGTCGGCGCCGGAGGCCATCACGACCACTACCTTGGTGGCGTCGGGCGCGCCCACGTAGTCGAACAGGCCGTACTTGCGGCCGGTCATCTTCTCGAACTGGCCCATGGCTTCTTTCACCATGGTGGGCACGGCGGCGTAGAACTTGTTGCCGGCTTCGCGGCCCTGGAAGAAGACGTCGGGGTTCTGGGCGGTGCCGCGCAGCACGGGGTGCTCGGGGTTAAGGCCGCGGGCCTTGTGCTCGGCGATGAGCTTCTCGCTGATCATGCTGCGCATGACCTCGGGGGAGAGCGGTTCCACCATGTTCAGCTCGTGGCTGGTGCGGAAGCCGTCGAAGAAGTGGAGGAACGGCACGCGGGTCTTGAGCGTGGCGGACTGCGCTATCAGCGCGAAGTCCATGGCTTCCTGGGGGTTGGCCGAGGCGAGCATGGCCCAGCCGGTCTGGCGGCAGGCCATCACGTCGCCGTGGCCGCCGAAGATGGAGAGCGCGTGGGCGGCGACTTCGCGGGCGGACACGTGGAACACGGTGCTGGTGAGCTCGCCGGCGATCTTGAACATGTTCGGGATCATCAGCAGCAGGCCCTGGGAGCAGGTGAAAGTGGTGGTCAGGGCGCCGGCGGTGAGCGAGCCGTGGACCGCGCCGGAAGCGCCGCCCTCGGACTGCATCTCTATGACGGACGGGATGGTGCCCCAGATGTTCTTGTCGCCTTTAGCGGACCAGACATCGGAAAGTTCGCCCATTACGGACGAAGGGGTTATGGGGTAGATCGCTATGACCTCGTTGGTCTTGTGCGCTACGAAAGCAGCAGCCGTATTGCCGTCCATTGCAACTCTTTTGTTAGACATTATTATAATCTCCTTAAGGATGTAACTGCGAAATCTGGACTGAGGAACTACCCCGAAAGTATAGCATTTTTGGGGCTCCGGTCTGACCTGTGGCTGGTCCCGCGCTCCAAAAATGCTATACTTTCGGGGTAGTTCCTCAGTCCAGATTTCGCAGTTACATC
>MGUA01000028.1:2101-8845 GCA_001799735.1 Elusimicrobia bacterium GWB2_63_22
ACGCTACACACCTTAGGCAGGCTGAATAATAGGAGCGGGTGGCGAGGGTATGCCTTCGCAGGGGCCTCGCGAGCCCCGAGCTTACGTAAGCGCGAGGGGCGAGTCGAAAGAGCGAGGCCACGGTGTGGCCGAGCGTACCCGGAGAAGGCATACCCTCGGCGCCCGCGAACCTGCAGGCCTGCCGTCCTGGAGGCCTCGCAGGTCGTCGCAGTTCTTTTGTTTTGTTATAATAAAATTATGGAGAACAAGCCTAAGAAACCTACACCATCGATCAAACAGAACCACGGGCGCCACCAGGATCCTCTGACCCGCCGCTCCAATTTCGACGAAGTTGCCCTCGGTTTCGGCCTGGAGGAGGCGGTCAGCGAGGCCGCCCGCTGCCTGGGCTGCAAAACCCGGCCTTGCGAGGTTGCCTGCCCGGTAAACGTCAAGATACCCGAGTTCGTGGACCTGGTCCATAAGGAAGATATCGGGGCCGCCGCGTCCAAGATCTTCGAAACTTCCCTCTTTCCCGCCATCTGCGGCCGCGTCTGCCCCCAGGAGACCTACTGCGAGAACGCCTGCGTGCTCAAGGCCAAGTTCGGACCTGTTTCCATAGGCCGCCTGGAGCGGTTCACGGCCGACTACGCCCGCAATAACGGCCTGGTCACCCCCCCGCCCTGCGCCCCCGACACCGGCAAGCGGGTCGCCTGCGTCGGCTCCGGCCCCACCTCCCTGGCCGTGGCGGCCGAGCTGCGCAAGCTGGGCCATGCGGTCACCGTCTTCGAGGCCCTGCACGAGTTCGGCGGCGTCCTCAGCTACGGCATCCCCACCTTCCGCCTGCCGCGCGAGGTAGTGCGCTTCGAGGTGGAGATGCTGCGCCGGATGGGAGTGCGCCTGCTCAAGAACGTCATGGTGGGCAAGTCCATCACCATCGAGGAACTCAGGAAAGATTTCGATATTGTTTATATAGGTTCCGGCGCCGGCCTGCCTACCCCCATGAACGCCCCGGGAGAAGACCTCGTCGGGGTTTACAGCTCCAACGAATTCCTCACCAGGGTCAACCTGATGGGCGCCTACAAGTTCCCCGAGAACGACACCCCCTACTACATCGGCAAAAAAGTGGTGGTGGTCGGGGGCGGCAATACCGCCATGGACTCCGCGCGCTGCGCCATGCGCCTGGGGCCGGAGAACGTGACGCTGATGTACCGCCGCACAAAAGCCGAAATGCCGGCCCGGAGCGAGGAAGTGGAGAACGCGATGGAGGAAGGCATAAAATTCGAATTCCTCACCGCCCCGGTGGAGCTGGAGGGCGACGAGAAGGGCCGCCTGAAGCGCGTAAAGTGCGTGCGCATGGCGCTGGGCGAGCCTGACGCGTCCGGCCGCCGCCGCCCCGTGCCCCAGAAGGGCTCGGAATTCTACGTAGAGGCCGATAGTCTTGTGGTCGCCATAGGTTCCAGCCCCAACCCGGTGATACAGAAGACCACGCCCGGCCTCGCCGCCAACAAATGGGGCGGCATCATAGTGGACGAGGCCACCGCCAAAACCTCGCTGGACGGCATCTACGCCGGGGGCGACGTGGTGCGCGGCGGGGCCACGGTACTGCTGGCCATGAAGGACGGCAAGGCCGCGGCCAGGGCCATACACGAAAAGCTTTCCCTCAAAGGCAACTGATATGAAACACGATATCTACTCCACCGAAGGTCTCTACCGGATAGTCGAAAAGACGGAGCTTTCCCCCACCGTCTCCAGGCACGTAATCTACGCCCCGCTGATCGCCGCCAAGGCCAAGGCGGGGCATTTTGTCATCCTGCGCGCGCGCGAAGGCGGCGAGCGCATCCCGGTGACGCTGGTGGACTGGAGCCCGGACAACGGCACGGTCACCGTCATCATCCAGGCCATCGGCAAATCCACCACCGAGATGAACGCCTTTAAACAGGGCGAGTTTTTCTCCGACGTAGCAGGCCCCCTGGGGACCCCCGTGGAAATAAAAAAATGGGGCACGGTGCTGGGCGTGGGCGGCGGCGTGGGCATAGCCGAGCTGTACCCGATAGCCCGCGCCTATAAAGAAGCCGGCAACAAGGTGGTCTCCATCCTGGGCGCCCGAAACAAAGAACTGCTCATACTGGAGCGTGAAATGGCCGAGCTCGGTGAAGTCATCGTCACCACCGACGACGGCTCGGCCGGCAAGAAAGGCCTGGTGACCG
This sequence comes from Elusimicrobia bacterium GWB2_63_22, assembly GCA_001799735.1. Lineage (GTDB taxonomy): Bacteria > Elusimicrobiota > Elusimicrobia > Elusimicrobiales > UBA9959 > UBA9959. The sequence goes on from MGUA01000028.1 coordinate 4,288, forward strand.
ACGCCATGAAGGAACTTTACGCCGCCGGCCAGGCGCCCGACGCCATCTTTACCATCGGCCCTATCATCATGATGAAGTTCGTAGCCGAGGCCTCCCGCCCGCACAACACGCCCACCTTCGCCAGCCTCAATCCCATCATGCTCGACGGCACGGGCATGTGCGGCGGCTGCCGCGTGGAGATAGACGGCAAACCCAAATTCGCCTGCGTGGACGGGCCCATGTTCGACGCGCATCTCACCAACTTCGACCTGCTCATGAAGCGCACCGCCGCCTACCGGGAGGACGAAAAGGACTCTCTGGAGCGCTACGCCCGGGACCACCAGTGCCGCATAGGCCTGCACTGAGCCGGGCGCGGTTGACACCGGCCGGCGTTAAGTTGCACAATTTCGGGAGAAGTAGATCATTCAGGTAAAGGGGAGCATATAATGAAAAAAGTACTGTTAACCATAGCGATAGTGGGCGCCTTCGCCTCCGCCGCGATGGCCGCCGGTTACGGCGCCGCCGGTTGCGGTCTTGGCAGCCTGGTGTTCCAGGAGAACAACGAACTGCAGATCCTTGCCGCCACCACCAACGGCACGTTCGGCAGCCAGACCTTCGGCATGACCTTCGGCACCTCCAACTGCAACAACAAGGGCCTGGTCAAACTGTCGATGGCCCGCGAGAGCTTCATCGAAGCCAACTACAAGGACCTGTCCCGCGACGTGGCCTCCGGCAAGGGCGAGTACGTCAACAGCCTCGCCAAGCTCTACGGCTATACGCCCGAGACCAGCTGGCAGTTCACCCAGCTGCTGCAGAAGAACCACACCGTCATCTTCGCCGCCAACGACGTTAAGACCGCTGTTACCACCATCAACAGCCTCGTCTCCAGCATATAAGCGGTAGTGACGTACTGCGGGCCGGCGGCGTAAAAACCTCCGGCCCGTTTTAATTTATAAGGGGCCTATGTCGCGCAAATCCATTTTCCTGATCCTCCTCCTGGCCGCGGCGCCCTGCGCCGCCCTCGGGCCGGAGCAAGAGCTGCGGCGCCTGGCCGACAGGCAGCGGGCCACGGCCCTGAAAGCCTGGGAAGACCCGTACTGGCGCCGGCTCCTGTACTACGAGAAGGGCCTGGCGGGCGGTTGGCGCAGCCCGTCGGTGAACCCGCAGTTCTTCCTGTCCAAGTGGGGCCATATCAATCCCCGGCTGGAGCTGGAAGCCGCCGTGGACGGCCTCTACTTCGAAGGCGCCGACAACGACAGCCCCGAGTGCCGCTTTCCCGAGCGCTACCGCTGGCTGAAGGAAAAACTGGGCGTGGCAACGCCCCCGCGCGCCTGCCCCGATTTCGAGGAATGGAAGGCGGCCCTGGACCCCGAGTCCGTCAGCCTGCTGTTCGCCGGCGGCTACCTCAACAACCCGTCCACGCTCTACGGCCACACTTTCCTGCGCCTGCACAAGCGCGGCGGCGCGGGCGCCGACCTGCTGGACTACACCGTAAATTACGCGGCCACCGCCGACGCGGACAGCGGCCTCTTCTTCGCCGTGAAAGGTCTGGTGGGCGCCTACCCCGGCCAGTTCGCTACGGTGCCGTACTACCTCAAGATCCAGGAATACCACAATATCGAGAACCGGGACCTCTGGGAATTCCCGCTGAACCTCAAGCCCGAAGAGATCGACCGCCTGCTGCGCCATTGCTGGGAGCTGGGCAAGGCCTCTTTCCCCTACCTGTTCTTTACGCGCAACTGCTCGTGGCAGCTGATGCCGCTGCTCGACATTGTGAAACCGGAGCTGAACCTCTCCCGCCGTTTCACCCTCTGGGTTATCCCGTCCGACACGGCCAAGGCCGTGCTGGAGGCGTCCCCCGCCGCCGAGCCGGGTTGGCGCCCCTCGCTCTGGAAAACGGTGGACTGGAAACGCTCGCAACTAACGCAGCCGGAGCAGACCGCCGTGCTGGCGCTGGCCCGAGGGGACCAGGCCGCCGGGCTGAAGACGATGGAAGCCTGGCCGCCGCGGCAGCAGGCGGCCGTGCTGGAGACCGCCGTGGATTACCTCAGTTGGCGCTTCTACGCGCGGCGCATAGACCAGGGAGAGCTGGACCGCCGCACCGACCCGCTGCTGGCGCGGCGCGCCCCGCTGGGACAGCAAGCCACCTTTACCGGCGGGCCGCGGCGCCCGTCCACCGTGCGGGAGGGCCATGAGAGCCTGCGCACAGGCGCGGGCCTGGTGGCGCTGGCCAATGGCCCGGCCTACGAAGTGCAGGCCCGCTTCGCCGCCCAGGACCTGCTCGACGACCCGGCCGGCTACCTGCCCGACGCCGTGCTGGAGATGGGCTCGCTGCGGCTGCGCTACGAGCCGCGAGATAGCCGCTATTACGTCAAGGAAGGTCGCCTGGCCCGCGTGGTCAGCCTCAACCCTTGGGACAGCTGGGTGCGCCGGCAGTCCTGGGAAGTGGGAGCAGGCGTGGAGCAGGCCCCCGAGACCGGGCGGCCTAGCGGCAGGGCCGCCGTCTGGGCCATGCATGCCGGCTCCGGCCTGGCCGCGCAATGGGACGGCCCAGTGCGGCAGCTCTGGTACGCCCTGCTGCAGGCCGACACCGCTTTCGGCCCGGCGCTGGAAAACAGCTGGCGTCTGGGCGCCGGGCTCAAGGCCGGCGTGCTGGCCGAGAAAGGCCGCGTACGCGCGCTGCTGGAGGCCCGCTACATCAGCTACGCCGTCGGAGATACGCGCCCGCTGTGGGCCGGCTCAGTGGCGGCCTCTTACAAGCTTGCCCGCAACAGCTCTCTGCGCGCCGAGCACGCCTGGCGCGGGAGCACGCGCGAAACCGGCGTCTACTTTCACCAGTTCTTCTTCGCGCCTTAAGCCATGAGAACAGCCGCCCTCCTACTCGCCGCCGCATTGCCGCTCTCGGGCTGCACGCATGTCTTCTTCAAGCCTACCCGCCGGATACACGCCGACCCCGCCGCGGCCGGCATCAAATCCGAGGCGATAAAATTCAACTCCGCCGACGGCACCCCTCTGACCGGGCTCTTCTTCCCCCCGGCCGGTCCGCCGAAGGGCACGGTGGTGCATTTTCACGGCAACGGCCAGAACATGACCGCGCATTATCCTTACGCCGCCTGGCTGGCCGCCGAGGGTTACAATGTGTTCAGCTTCGACTACCGCGGCTACGGGGCCTCGGGCGGCAAGGCGGAGTTGAGCGGCATAGTGGAGGACGGGAAGGCGGCGCTGGCCCATTCGCTGAAACTGCCCGGGGCGGAACCGGGGAGGATAATAGTTTTCGGGCAGAGCCTGGGCGGCGCGGTCGCCGTCGCCGCCGTAGCGGAGTCGGGCTTCAAGCCGGCGGCCATGGTTCTGGAGGGTACTTTCTATTCTTACCGGCAGGTGGCCGCGGCCGTGCTGCGCGGCAACCGGCTCACCTGGCCCGTCTCCTGGCTGGCGCACCTGCTGGTCAGCGGGCGCCATTCCCCGGCGGAGAATATCGCGGCCATAGGCTGCCCCAAGGTCTTCCTCCACGCGGTCAACGACAATACCGTGCCCTTCGCCGAGGGGAAGAAGCTTTACGACGCCGCGCCCGGCCCCAAGGAATTCTGGGAAGTGCCCGCCGGCCACATAGAAGCCTTCACGGCCTTCCACGCCGCCTACGCCCCCCGCCTCCTCGCCTTTTTCGGCCGGGCGCTCGCAAAATAGCGCCACTTGATAACGCGCATCCTATTTCATAGTATTATCGCATGCTTGAAAACATACCTCTTAAATACCTTTGGATCCTGCTGGGACTGGGCATCATGAGCATGGAACTGTTCCTGCCCGGGTTCATCCTGGTGTTCTTCGGCATGGGCGCCGTGCTGACGGGCGCGCTGCTCATCTTCGTGCCGATGACCATAAACACGCAGCTGGTCCTCTTCACCGTCCTCTCTATAATACTGCTGACGGTGTTCCGCCGCATGGCCCAGGGTTATTTCATAGGGCGCGTCGCCAACGTAAACCCGACCGGCGCCGCGATGGAGAAATTCAACGGCGAAACCGCCGTAGTCACCGAGGATATAATCCCCAACTCCACCAAAGGCAAAGTGGAGTTCCACGGCAGTTTCTGGAACGCCGACGCCGATACGGAGATAGCCAAGGGGCAGAAAGTAACCGTGCTCACGCGCCACAACCTGACGCTTAAAGTGCAGCCGTTCAACTAAGGAGAAAAACATGGAATTCATTCTTGCGATAGGCGTAATCTTCATAGTGATGGTCCTGGTCAACGCGGCCAGGGTGGTGCCGCACATGACCGTCTTCGTCGTGGAACGGCTGGGCAAGTACCACACCACCCTCGAGGCCGGCTTCCACATCCTGATCCCCTTCATAGACAAGATCGCCTACCGGCGCAGCCTCAAGGAAATGGTCGTGGACGTGCAGGAGCAGACCTGCATCACCAAGGACAACATCTCCGTGCAGGTGGACGGTATCCTCTACATCCAGATCATGGACCCCATCAAGACCTGCTACGGCATCACGGACTACCAGTTCGCGGCCACGCAGCTGGCGCAGACCACCATGCGCTCCGAGATCGGCAAGATAGACCTCGACCGCACCTTCG
>MGUA01000029.1:0-20697 GCA_001799735.1 Elusimicrobia bacterium GWB2_63_22
CGTCGGGAAAGACTGTTTTCTAAGCAAAAACATCTTACCATTAACGGAGGGTTCTCTTTTTTTAACGGATTTTCTTGGGACAGCCCTGCCTTTGGCCTACGCCAAAATCAGCAGCTCCGGGCAGGGTCAAAGAAAAAGGGCCGCGGAGGCGGCCCTTTTCCCGATTTGCGCCGGCAAAAGCCCTAGATGTTGAGCAGGCCCCTTATGCCTTCCCAGATTATCTGCACGCCTATGGCCAGCAGGATGAAAGCGGAGATCTTGGAGATGGTCTGGGCGCCGGCCCGGCCCATGCGGCGCAGCAGGTTCTCTGAATAGCGGTAGAAGAAGAACACGCTGAGCGCCGCCAGCGCTATGCCGGCGGCGTCGGCGGCGAACTTCAGCCAGGTATGGGAGCTCAGCAGGGAACCCGCCGGCACCAGGGTCAGCGTAACGGCTATGGAGCCCGGGCCGGCCGTCACCGGCATGGTCATCGGGAAGAAGGCGCGGGAGGTCATCTTGTTCTTCAGCTCGTCCTGCTCGGCCTGCGAGAAGCGGGCCTCGTTATTGAGCATCTGCCAGGCCGTGTTGAAGAGCAGCAGCCCGCCGGCTATCCTTATAACCGGCACCGAGATGCCGAAGATCTTGAGCAGCCAGCCGCCGGCGACCAGCACGGCAAAAAGGAGCATGAAGGTGTTCTTGCCTATAAGCCAGGCCAGGCGGTGGCGGTCCTCGTCGGGCAGCGCGGAGGTCATGTCCAGGAAGATAGGCGCCATCGCCGGGGGGTTGAGGATCGGGAATAAAGCGAGAAAAGTGAAGGCGGCCAGGCTTAGAAAGTCGTGGAGCATAGGGATATTATCCCAATTTTATAACCGCCGGCGCTAATTTTGTATTATTTAAACCGTGAAGATAACACGCCTGAGACTAGGCCGGGACAAGAACGCCGCCGCGGCCCTGATGGCCGCCTCCGACCCGTGGCGCAAACTGGGCCTGCGCAAAGAGCACTGCGCTAAGACTTTCAGCGTCCCCTTCCGCGAGACCTGGGCCGCCAGGGAGGGGAAAGCGATCGCCGGGTTCGTGGTCATAACGATGTACGGCACGTTCCGCGGCTACATCCAGGTCCTCTTCGTGGCGCCCGGCTTCCGGAGCGCGGGCCTGGGGGAGGCGCTCATGCGCTTCGCCGAGGCTAAGATCTTCGCGCGCACCCCCAACGTCTTCCTCTGCGTCTCTTCCTTTAATAAAGGCGCTAGCCGGTTCTACCGCCGGCTCGGCTACAGGAAAGCCGGCCTGCTGAAAGATTTTCTAATAAAGGGCAGCGACGAGATGCTGCTCAGAAAGACAAAAGGCCCGCTGAGGGACTTCACCGCGGCGCGGCCCAAAGGAAAAACAAATGGCAAACGCTAAGATCTCATTCCACGGCGCGGCGGGGGAAGTTACCGGCTCGCGGCACCTGCTCGAGACGGACAAAGGCTCGCTGCTGCTGGACTGCGGCATGTTCCAGGGCCACCGCAGCGACGCGCAGGCCAAGAACAGGAACTTCGCCTTCCCGCCGGCCTCGGTGGACGCGGTGCTGCTCTCCCACGCGCACATAGACCATTGCGGCCTGCTGCCCTCCCTTTACCGCGACGGCTGCGACGGCCCGCTGTACGCCACCCCCGGCACGGCGGAGATAGCCGGGATAATGCTGGCGGACTCGGCCAGGCTGCAGGAAGGCGACGCGCGCTTCTTTAACAAGATCCACGCCGCGGAGAAGCTCACCATAGAGCCGCTCTACACGGAGGAGGACGCAAAGAAGGCCCTGGCCCATCTCAAGACCGTGGGCTACGGCGAAACGTTCTCCCCGCTGCCGGGCGTCAAGGCCAGCCTCCTCAACTCCGGCCATGTGCTTGGCTCGGCCATGGTGCAGCTGGACGTGGACACGGCCGGCGGCGGGCGCCGCCTGCTCTACACCGGCGACCTGGGCCGGCGCGAAGGCCTGCTGATGGAGACCCCGGCCTCCCCGCAGAAGGTGGATTATCTGGTCATAGAGAGCACCTACGGCGGGCGCACGCACGAAAAGCTCGCCGACGCCGGAGAGAAACTGGCCGAGGTGATACGGCGCGCGGTGAAGACCGGGGCCAAGGTGGTCATCCCCAGCTTCGCCCTGGAACGCACGCAGGAAATAGTTTTTATCCTGGACCGCCTGTTCCGGGAGAAGGCCGCGCCCGAGATCCCGGTGTACGTGGACAGCCCCATGGCCGTCAGCCTGACGGAGATCTTCAACAAGCACCGCGACGACTTCTCCTTCGACGATAAGTTCGAGGCCTACGCGAAGATGGACGGCGACCCGTTCGGCTTCGATTACATCCGCTACCTGCGCACTAAGGACGAGTCCCAGGCGCTCAACAACAAGAAAGGCCCGATGCTCATCATCTCCGCGTCCGGCATGTGCGAGGGCGGCCGCGTGCTGCACCACCTGCGCAACAACATCTCCGGGCCGGAGAACATAGTGCTGCTCGTCGGCTACCAGGCGCAGGGCACGCTGGGCCGGCGGCTGCAGGACGGGCAGAAGCTGGTGAAGATCTTCGGCATGGAGCACCAGGTGGCCGCCAGCATAGAGACCATGCACGTCTTCTCCTCGCACGCCGACCACAACGACCTGGTCGCCTTCGTCAAGGCGGCCAAACCCGCCCGCGGCGTCTTCCTGGTCCACGGGGACCCCGAAGCCCGCGCCGCCCTCGCCGCCGCCCTCGCCAAGGAAGGAGTCAGGAACGTAAAGTCGCCCGCCTTAGGCGAAGAATTCGAACTGAACTAATGCGAACGCGGAGGGGAAATAGAATATAATATAGATAACATATGAAGAAACTCCTCAAGAAAATAGGCACCAGGGCGCTGACCGCGCTCGGCCTCAAGAAAAAATCCGGCTTCTACGGGCTCGGTATTGCCCCGAAGCTGATGGAAATACTCGACAAGAAAGGCTTCGTAACCCCCACGCCGATACAGCAGAAATCCATCCCCATAGCCACCGAAGGCAAGGACATGGTCGGCATCGCCCAGACCGGCACCGGCAAGACCATCGCCTTCTCGATACCGATGATACAGCGCCTCGCCGCCGGCCCGGGCAAGGCCCTGGTGCTGCTGCCCACCCGCGAGCTCGCGCTCCAGGTGGCCGAGGTCTGCCGCGATTTCGCGCCCGCCTTCAACATGGGCGTCGCCTGCCTCATAGGCGGCGAGGGCAAGGAATCCCAGCTGCGCGACCTCAACCGCAAAGCCCGCATCCTCATCGGCACCCCCGGCCGCGTCTACGACCACATCGAGCGCGGCGCCGCCAAGGTGCACGACGCCCGCATCCTCGTCCTCGACGAGGCGGACCGCATGTTCGACATGGGCTTCGCCCCGCAGATCAACCGCATCATCCGCGAGCTGCCCAAAGAAAGGCAGACCATGCTGTTCTCCGCCACCATCCCCGACGAAGTGATGAAGCTGGCCAGCCACCACATGAAGCTGCCCATCCGCATCGAGGTGGCCAAGTCCGGCACCGCCGCCACCAACGTCATACAGGAACTCTACGTGGTGCGCTCCGGCTCCAAGCCCCTGCTGCTTTCCAAGCTGCTCGAAAAGTACGCCGGCACGGTGCTTATCTTCGTGGAGACCCGCTACGACGCCGCCAAGGTGGCCCAGATACTAGAGTACATGGGCCACGCCGTGGCCGAGATCCACTCCGACCGCACCATGGGCCAGCGCAAGGACGCCATGGAAGGTTTCAAGTCCGGCAAGTACCGCATCCTCGTCGCCACCGACATCGCCGCCCGCGGTATAGACGTGACCGGCATAGAGCTGGTCATCAACTACGAGATGCCCTCCGAGGACGACGCCTACGTGCACCGCATCGGCCGCACCGGCCGCGCCGGCCAGCCCGGCCGCGCCATCACCTTCGCCATGCCCGAGCAGGGCGGCGACGTGCGCAGCATCGAGACCCTCACCGGCATCCCGATGAACCAGGTCTCCCATCCCGAAGTTCCCGCCGAGACCCTCTGGGGCTACGACAAAGCCGCCGGCGGCCGCGGCTGGAACCAGCGCTCCGCCCGCCGTCCCGGAGGCGGAGGCCGCCGCCGGTAAAACCGACAGCCAATAAAAAAGGCCGCTGCGAAGCGGCCTTTTTTATTGCGCGGGGCGGCTACTCGCCCTTGGGAGGGGCGGCCTTCAGGAACAGCTTGTCGAATTCCGCTTTATAAGGGGAGACATATTCCGGCGCCGTGGTGAAGATGGTGTTCTCCGTGTTGCTGGTCTCGGCGGTCACGGTCCAGTTGAAGGAGCCGTTGATCAGCAGTTTGCCGTCGAGCACCGCGAACTTGTTGTGCATCTGGCCTTTTTCCAGCCGGCCCTCCTTGAAGCGCAGCTCAATGCGGCTCGTCTTGGCCTCCTGGAAGAAGGGGAACTTCTGGCCGATAAAAAGCATCAGCTTCACCTTCACCCCGCGGACCGCGGCCCGCTTCAGGGCCTCCATGATGTTTTTGGAGGTGAAGGTGAACATGGCCACGTCCGCTTCGGAGCGGGCGGCGTCTATGGCGGCCACGATGGCGGCCTCGGTGCCGCCGCGCGGAGAGAAAGCGTAATCCGGCAGCTGCGTGCCGTTAAAATTCACGTCGGGGGTAGGGTCCACGGGCGGCGCCGAGGGCTTTTGGGCCGCGGCGGCCGGCTGGCCGGCGGGGCGGGCCTGCCGCCACATCCACTCGAAATTCCTTTCATAGCCGTCCACGATGTCCGCGTCCGCCACGAACATGATGTTCTCGTAACTGAAGGTCTCCGCGAAGCCGCTCCAGTTGGCCGAGCCGGTCTGCAGCAGGGCCCCGTCGAACAGCGCGTATTTGCAGTGCATCGCGCCGCTGCCGCCGCGGCCGTTCATGGCCCGGGTCTCGATGCCGGAATCGATCACGGCCTGGATCTGCTTGTTGGCCTGGGGATAGACGTGGGCGTGGTCGAAGAGCACGCGCACTTTTACGCCGCGCGCCCTGGCCTTCGCCAGCGCTTCCACCGCGCCGTCTATCTGCAGGTTATAGAGGGCCACGTCCAGGGTGCGCCTCGTGCGGCCTATGGCGTCCACGATCGGAGCCGCCAGGGGCTCCTCCTCGGTAAAGATATAGGCCGGCAGGCCGGACCAGTCGTAGCGGGAGCCCTCCGGCGCGTAAAAAGGGGCCGGCACGGCCGGCACCGCCACGGGCGGCAGGGTCCTGAGGGTTACGCCCTCAAGCGCTCCGGGGGGGGCGGAAAAAACCGGGGGGACCGAAATAAGGAGCAGCAGCAGGGAATTAAATATTTTTCGCACGCAGGCCTCCGCCTATGACCGCTAGTATATTTAGACTTTACATTTAAAAAACCGGCCCGGGCAGAGGCTTTAGCCCCACCTGCCGGCCGCTTTAGGGCCCACGCGGGCCTAGGGCTTTAGGCCGATGGCGGAGCGCCCGCATTTGGGATATAATGTAACCGTAATGAAAAAGCCCGGAGCGATAACCGTAAAAAAAATAACCCGCGAGAGCGGCGAGTGGAGAACCCGTTTCGAGGCTTTTTATTCGGATTGCGAGATAAAGCGGGTAGACGACAGGGAGCACGCCTATTTCGCCGCCTACTCGGGAGACGAGATAGCCGGGCACAGCGTGGTCTATCTGGAAGAGGGCCGCTGGATACTGAGCGGCCTGAGGGTAAAACCGGAATTCCGCGAGCGCGGAATAGCGAAACTGCTGACCGAAGCCCGCCTCAGCTACGCCATAGGCAAGGGCGCCAGGGAGATCTGGTACGCCTGCGACGACGGCAACCTGGTGACCATCTGCTGCCACGTCCGCTACGGCTTTGAAAAGATCTGCCCCGACAGCCACCACTGCACGGCGGCTACCGCGCACTGGTACCGCCTGAAAGTGACCCCCGGACTGTTCAAGAAATTCCCCGGGGTCAAGCCGCCGGCCGCCGGCGGCAAAGCCTGATCACTCCGCCCCGTAGGCTTCCTGCTTCTTCAATTCCACTGTAATTTTAAGCGCCCTGACGAAAGCCAGGTAAGCCTTGGCCTGGTCGGTCAGGAGGCCCAGGGACACCCCTACCTTCTCCGCCGGGCCCAGCGGCTCGCTGTGACCGTAAGGCTTGGACCAGATGACCGCGCCCTTCTCGTTCCGGAAGACCAGCGTGCCGTTAAAGGCGTAAAGGCGGCGGTTGGAAACGTTCTCGAACTCGAGGTAGAGGCGCAGGCCCACTTTTTTCTGGCCTATCAGCTGCTGCTTGCGGATAAGATAGACGGCTACCGGCTCGAGGGGCATGGGCTTGGCCGCGGCGGCGGCCGGCTGCGCCCCGCCCTCCAGCCTGGTCACCCGCTTCTCCACTTTCGTGACCCTTTTTTCAAGGGTGGTAAGGCGTTTTTTAGCGTCCTGGGCCGGGCACAGCCCGGCTGATAGCAGTATGAACGCGGCCAGCAGAAATCTCATGGCATTATTATACTACTGTCCGCGGGGCTCCATATATGGGATAATGGTATATGACCAACGACACAACTCAGCCCGCCGCCGGCTTTTACGGCCTCGGCATAGCCCCCAAACTCCTTGAAGCTTTAGACAGACTTAAGTTCAAGATCCCGACCCCCATCCAGCACAAGGCCATCCCGCCCGCCTCCGAAGGCAAGGACATGGTCGGCATCGCCCAGACCGGCACCGGCAAGACCATCGCTTTCGCCATCCCCATGATACAGCGCCTCGCCGCCGGCGACGGCAAGGGCCTCGTGCTCGTGCCCACCCGCGAACTCGCCCTGCAGGTGGCCGAAGTGGTTAAGCAGTTCGCCCCGGTGCTGGGCATGCAGACGGCCGTCATCATAGGCGGCGAGAACATGAACCGCCAGGTGCAGGAACTGCGCCGGCGGCCGCGCATCCTCATCGCCACCCCCGGCCGCATGATAGACCATATCAGCCAGCGCACCGTGGACCTGTCCAACGTCGGCGTGCTGGTGCTCGACGAGGCCGACCGGATGTTCGACATGGGCTTTGCCCCGCAGCTGGAGAAGATCCTGGCCGTCATGCCCAAGGAACGCCAGACCATGCTGTTCTCGGCCACCATGCCCGACGAGATCATGAAGCTCGCCAGCCGCCACATGAAGCTCCCCATCCGCATAGAGGTGGCCCGGCCCGGCACCGCGGCGGAAAGGGTGGAGCAGGAACTTTTCATAGTGGACCGCGGCGAGAAGACCGCCCTGCTGGCCAAGCTGCTCGACAAGTACTGGGGCAGCGTACTGCTCTTCGTGCGCACCAAGCATAACGCCAAGAAGATCGCCCGCGCCATCAGGGAAATGCCGCACACGGCCGCCGAGATCCATTCCAACCGCTCCCTGCCCCAGCGCCGCGAAGCCCTGGACGGCTTTAAGTCCGGCAAGTACCGCGTGCTGGTGGCCACGGACATCGCCGCGCGCGGCATAGACGTGACCGGCATAGAGCTGGTGATCAACTACGACCTCCCCGACGAGGACGAGAACTACGTGCACCGCATCGGCCGCACCGGCCGCGCCGGCCAGCCCGGCCGCGCCATTACTTTCGCCGCGCCCGACCAGGGCCGCGACGTGCGCAATATCGAGCGCCTCATCCGCATGCCCCTGACGCGGGTGCAGCTGCCCGACACCGCCGAGGCCGAGTTCGGCGCCGACGCGCCCCCCAGGCCCGCCTCCAGCGGCCGCCGCCCCGCGCCCCAGCAGCGCGGGCCGCGCCCGCAGTCCCGGCCCCCGCAGCAGGACAGCGCCGGGCCCCAGACGGCCAGGCCTTCCCGGCAGCCCGAGGAGCGGCCCCGGCACGCCCAGGACGGACCGCCGCGCCGCGACAGCCGCCCCGGCCCCCGCAGGGATTACCGGCCTTCCGGCCCGCGCGGAGACAGCCGGTCCTCAGGCCCCCGCGACAGCCGCTTCGGGCCTCCGAGGGGCGAAGGACGCCGCGACGACTCCCGCGGCCCGGCCAGGGGCCCTTCCGGGCCCCGCCGCCAGGACGGCGCCGGCCAGGGCCGGCCCAACCGCTACGGGGCCGACCCGTCGCGCAGGGGCGGGATAGTCAGCCCCTCCCCGTATTTCGAAGAGCCGCGGCGGCATGACGGCAGGCGCCCCCCGGCTCCGGCCAGGGCGCAGACGCCCCAGAAGCCGCCCCCCGGCGGGGGCTGGTTCTCCAGGTTCCTCAAGAAGAAAAAAGAGGATTACAAGCACGAGTAAGCCGACAAAAGTCCCCCGGCCTTCCGGGGGACTTTTAATTGGCACCGGTATTTTTTGCGCCATTTACCCTGTTTTTTTTAGTATATTTTCCTGAAGGGGAGGGAAAAATGACGGACGCCGGCGAAGACATCTATAAAAGTTTTTTTCATATCCTCCCCGCCATGCTGGCCACGATCGGGTTTGACGGCCTTTTTACCGAATTGAACCCCGGCTGGGAGGGCCACCTTGGTTTTACCGGCGCCGAAATGACAGGCCGCCCCTGCCTGTATTTCATCCACCCCGAAGACCTCAACCTCGCCGGAGAGAAACAGAAAAAGGTGCTGGAGGGCGAGCCGCACGCGCTCTTCGACGCCCGCTTCCGCTGCAAGGACGGCAGCTACAAGTGGCTGGCCGTGCGCTTCGCCGCCGACCGCGGGCAAAAGCTCATCTACCTGGCCGCTACCGACATCACGGCACGCAAGCTGACCGAGACGGCCCTGAAAGACAGCCAGGGCAACCTCAGGCGCATCCTGGAGCAGACCCCGATGGCTATCGGCATCCGCAGCCTGAACGGCGACCTGCGCTTCATAAACAAAAGGTTCGAGCAGACCTTCGGCTATACGGCCGAAGAGATCTTCACGATGCGGGACTGGGTGGAGAAGGCCTATCCGGACCTCGCCTACCGCAAGCAGGCGCGGGCGCAGTGGGACCGCAGCCTGGAGAGTTCCATGTTCTCCCCGGACGGAGAGATACCGCCGGGGGAATACCGGATAACCTGCAAGGACGGCTCGGTAAAGCTCATCCACATGTACGGCACGCTCACCGCGGAGAAAGACCTGCTCTGCGCCTTCGAGGACATTACCGAGGGGGAAGCCCGCCGGAAGGCGGCAGAAACGAGCGCGGGCACGCTGAGCAAGATCCTGGACAAGGCCCCGATGTCCATGGCCATAGTGGCCCTGGACGGCACCATAGAATACATCAACCACAAGGCGGAGGAGACTTTCGGCTATCCGCACTCCGACATCCCGAACATGGACCGCTGGTGGGCGCTGGCCTACCCGGATGAAAAGTACCGGGGGGAAGTGATAGAGCGCTGGATGGGCCGCGTGCATAAGGCCATCGCGGCGAATACGGAGATAGACGGCGGCGAGTTCCAGGTCACCTGCAAGGACGGGACGGTAAAGACCTGCCACATTTTCGGAGTGATAGCCGCCGGCAAAGTTTTCGTGATGTTCGACGACATCACCGCCAGGGCCACGGCGGAACAGGCCCTGCGCGAGAGCGAAAAGACCCTGCGCCGTATAATAGAGAAGGCCCCGATGCCCATGGGGATCCACAGCAGGGACGGCAAGGTGGAATATCTCAACGCGAAATTCACCCAGGTCTTCGGCTATACCGCCGGGGACGTCCCGGACAAGGAGACCTGGGCCCTGAAGGTCGCGCCCGACCCCCGGTACCGGGCCGAGATGGGCGCCAGGTGGTCGGCCGCCTTAAGGAAAGCCGCGGAGACAGGAGAAGAGATAGCCGGCGAGGAGTACCACCTGACCTGCAAGGACGGCACGGTAAAGAACGTCTTCATCTTCGGCATGATAGCGGCGGGCAAGGTGTTCGCGATGTTCGACGACATCACGGCCAGGCTGCAGGCGGAGCAGGCGCTGCGCGAGAGCGAGGCCACCCTGCGGCGCATACTGGACAACGCGCCCATGGCCCTGGGCATCCTGGGCCCCGAAGGCAGGATAGAATACCTGAACTCCAAGTTCAGCCAGACTTTCGGCTATACCCTGGCGGAGCTGGCCGATTTTGAGACCTGGGGGCGCCTGGCCTCTACGGATGAAAAGCACCGCGAGGCCATGACCGCCCAGTGGCTGGACTCCGTTAAAAAGGCCGCCGCGGGCGGCGGCGAAATAGAGGCCAGGAGATACACCTCCCGCTGCAAGGACGGGACGGTAAAGTCGGTGATGATCCGCGGCGTGATAATCGGAGAGCGGATCTTCATCATGTTCGACGACATCACCGACAGGGTCAGGGCGGAACAGGCCGTGCGCGACAGCGAGCGCACCCTGCGCAGCATACTGGAGCTGGCCCCGCTGGCCATAGCCATCCAGAACCCCGACAGGACGCTGGAATTCATAAATCATAAATTCACCGAATACTTCGGCTACACCAAGGACGACATCCCGACCCTGGAGCACTGGGCGAGGCTGGCCTATCCCGACGAAAAATACCGTAAAGAATTGCTGGCCTGGCAGCCGCTGCAGATAGACAAAGCCGCAAAGACCGGCAGGGAAATGGAGGAGATAGTAGTAAAGATCACCTGCAAGGGCGGCGCGAAAAAATCGGTCCGCGTCACCGGCATGGTGACCCCCGACCAGAAAGTGGTCTCCCTGCTCGAGGACATCACCGCCCGGGTGGAGACGGAGCGGGCCCTGCGCGAAAGCGAGAGCCGCTACCGCGCCATGATAGAGACCACCGGGACCGGCTACGTGATCATCAACAAAGAAGGCCGCGTGCTGGACGCCAACCGGGAATACGTGCGGCTGACCGGGCGCAAGGACCTTAAGGAGGTTCTGGGGCATTCGGTGCTTGACTGGACCGCGCCGTACGAGAAGGAAAAGAACGCCGCCGCCGTCGCCAGGTGCGCGCAGGACGGCTACATAAATAATTTTGAAGTGGGCTACGCCGGCCCCGACGGGACGATAATCCCCGTAGAGATCAACGCCACGGTGACCCAGCGCGATGGCGTGCCGAACATCCTCACCCTGTGCCGCGACATTTCCGAGCGCAGCCGGAATATGAGGCTGCTGCGCGAATCCGAGGACAAGTTCAGGACGGTGACAGAAAAATCCATGGTCGGCGTATACCTGATACAGGACGACAAATTCGTCTACGTGAACCCCGCCCTGGCAAAAACTTTCGGCTACACCGTGGAGGAGATCGCGGGGAATAAAGGCCCGAAAGACCTCACCCTGGCCAAGGACTGGCCGACCGTCCGGGAGAACCTGCGGCGCAGGTTCTCGCAGGAAACACAGTCGATAAATTATGAATTCAAGGCCGTCCGCAAGGACGGGGCGGAGATCGACGTGGAAGTTCACGGCTCCCTCACCGAGTACGCGGGCAAGCCGGCCGTGATAGGCACCCTGATGGATGTTACCGCCCGGCGCCTGGCGCGGGAGGAGATAGAGAAGCTTAACGCGGGCCTGGAACAGCGGGTCAGGGAGCGCACGGCCGAACTGTCGGCCGCCAACGAAGACCTGATGCAGGAGATCTCCCAGCGCATACAGGCGGAGCAGGAAAAAGACAAGCTGCGCGAGGAACTGCAGCAGGCCCAGAAGATGGAGGCCGTGGGGCGCCTCGCGGGCGGCATAGCGCATGACTTCAACAATATCCTGGTGTCCATCAGCGGCTACGCGGAATTCCTGCTCAAGAGCCTGCCGGCAGGCTCCCAGGGGCGCGAAGACCTCTCCGAGATACTCCTGGAGACGGAGAAGGGCGCCTCGCTGACCCGCCAGCTGCTGACTTTCAGCCGCAAGCAGCCTGCGCAGCCGAAAGTCCTGAACCTTAACGACGCGGCCGTAGAGACGCAGAAAATGCTCAAGCGCCTGATAGGCGCGAACATGCATTTGGAAACCAAACTGGAGCCGGGGGCGGACAGGATAATGGCCGACCCCGGGCAGATCTCGCAGGTCATCATGAACCTGGTCCTCAACGCCCGGGACGCCATGCCCGAGGGCGGCAGGATAACGCTGGAAACCCGCAACGCGGAGATAGGCCAGGAATACCTGAAGATGCGCCTGGTCCCGAAACCGGGGCATTATGTGCTGCTGTCCGTCAGCGACACCGGCACCGGCATGACCCCGGAAACGATGTTGCACATCTTCGAACCTTTTTATACCACCAAGGAACCCGGCAAAGGCACCGGCCTGGGCCTGCCTACCGTCTACGGCATAGTCAGCCAGGCCCACGGCGGGATAGAAGTGGAAAGCGAACCGGGCCGCGGCACCACCTTCAAGATCTATTTCCCGCGCACACTGGCCGCCTGAAAGGGCCCCGACTTCAGTAAAATATAGTAATGCCCGACAACATCCTTTATTTTCTGGGGGTTTCGGTAGCCCTTACCGTGGCCCCGGGGCCGGACGTGCTTTTCCTGGCGGCCCAGGGCGTGGCCGGCGGGCCCAGGGCGGGCCTGGCGGTGGCGCTGGGGCTTAGCTCCGGCCTGCTGGTGCATACCGCCCTGGCGACCCTGGGCGTATCCGCCGTCTTCGCCGCTTCGCCGGCCGCTTTCACCGCGCTGAAGCTGGCAGGGACGGCGTACCTGCTCTGGCTGGCCTGGGGGGCTTTCAGGGAAAAGCCCGGCCGCCGCTCCGGGGCCGAAAACTTTTCCGGGGAGCTGGCGCTGTACAGGCGCGGCGTCATAATGAACCTGCTCAATCCGAAAGTGGCCCTGTTCTTCCTGGCCCTGCTGCCGCAGTTCGTCGACCCCGCCAAAGGGGGGGTGAGGCTGCAGATGGCCGCGCTCGGTATGGTCTTTATGGCGCAGGTGATCGTGGTTTTCTGCTCGATCGGCTACCTGGCCGGGAGGCTGGGCGACAGGCTGCCGCCGGCCCTGGGCACCGGCAGGGCCGTGCCGCTATTCAAAGGGCTGGTTTTTCTTGTGCTGGCGGCAGCGCTGCTGGTCGCCGTAAAAACGGGTTAGAGCTCCGGCCGGTAGAGCTTGAGCAGTTCGAACCAGGCGAGGCTGAGGGCCCCGCCGCCCAGGGCGAACAGCAGGTCGTTGGCGTGCAGCGTCCCGAAATGGAACAGGTTCCTGAAGAACGGGACGTAGAGCGTAGCGCCCATCACCGCCAGGGCCCCGCCGCAGACCCACCAGAACGTCGGATGGGCCTCCCTGATTATCCGGACAAAACTGTTCTTCCAGGAAAGGTTGGTGAGGATCAGCATCAGGTTGGCGAAGACCAGCGCCGCGAAGGACAGCGCCCTGGCCTCGTCCTCGCCCTTGCCCATCTTCAGCACCACGAGGAAGATCCCGAACACCACGGCCAGCACGCTCGCGCCCTGCAGCAGGCTGATCGCCACCATCCGCCGCGAGAACAGCGGCTCGCCGATGCGGCGCGGCGGGCGGCTCATGATATCGTGCTCCTCTTTGTCCGCCTCGAAGACCACGGAACAGGCCGGGTCTATGATCAGCTCGAGGAAGGCGATATGCGCCGGCATCAGCACGATAGGCAGGCCGAACAGCACCGGCAGCAGCGACATGCCGGCTATCGGCACGTGCACCGAGAGTATGTAGGCGATGGCCTTCCTGAGGTTGTCGTAGATGCGGCGCCCCAGGCGGATGGCGTGCACGATGCTGGAGAAGTCGTCGTCCATCAGCACTATCGCCGAGGCTTCGCGGGCCACGTCGGTGCCGCGCTCGCCCATGGCGATGCCGATATGCGCGGCCTTCAGCGCCGGGGCGTCGTTGACGCCGTCGCCGGTCATGGCCACGATCTCGCCGTTGGCCTTCAGCGCGTTGACGATGGCCAGCTTCTGCTCCGGCACGACCCGCGCGAAGACGCAGGCCTCCTTTATCCTTTCTGAAAGTTCCTTGCCGCTCATGGCGGCCAGCTCGGGGCCGGTTATAACGCTGTCCGGGTTCTTCAGGCCTATCTGGCGCGCGATGAACGAGGCCGTGCCGGCGTAATCCCCGGTGATCATGATGACACGGATGCCGGCGGCGTGGGCTTCGGCCACCGAGCCGGGGACCTGCGGCCGCACCGGGTCTATAAAGGCTACCAGGCCGGTGAACTTGAAATCGAAATCATGCTGGGCGGGGGGCAGCTCGCCGGGGTCCAGCTCGGCCGAGGCGGCCGCCAGTACCCGCAGGCCGCGCCCGGAAAGTTCCCTCACCGCAGCCATTATAACGTCGGCCTCGGGGGCCGGCATATGGCAGAGATCTATTATAGCCTCGGGCGCCCCTTTGGACGCTATGATGTAGCGGCTGTGGTCGGGGGATTCCCAGACGTGGGAGAGTGACAGCAGCTCCTTTGAAAGCGCGTACTCGCGCAGCACCTTCCAGTTGCGGTGCAGGTGTTCCGTGCCCATCAGGCAGCATTCGCCCACCCGCTTGAGCTCTTTCTCTATGGGGTCGAAGGGGTCCTCCTGGCTGGCGAGGATGGAATACTCCGCCAGCCTGTGGAACTCCTCGGGCAGCTCCGCCGCGCTGTCCTCGACGCTGTGAAAGCCGCCGCCCGGCGTCCACAGCTCCTTAAGCCGCATGGAATTAAGGGTGAGCGTGCCGGTCTTGTCGGTGCAGAGCACCGTGGCCGAGCCCATGGTCTCTATTGCCTGCATGCGGCGCGTCAGCACGCGGCTCTTGGAAATGCGCCAGGCGCCGATGGTGAGGAAGATCACCAGCACCACCGGGAATTCTTCCGGCAGCATGGCCATGCCCAGCGTCAGGCCGGCCAGGAAACCGCCCAGCCAGCTGCCGCGGGTCAGACCGAAGACCACTATCACCACCGCGCAGAGCACGACGCCGGCTACGGCGAAATTCTTTACTATGCGGGCCGTCTCGCGGCTGAGGGGGGTTTCTTCCTGGGTAATGGCTTCCAGGGCCTTGCCTATCTTGCCCATCTCGGAGCGGACGCCGGTGGCGGTCGCTTTAACCAGCGCCCTGCCCTGAACTACCAGCGTGCCGGAATACACAAAAGGCAGGTCGTCGCCGCCGGGGCGGGCCTGCGCCATAAGGCCGTCCCAGGCGCATTTGCGCACGGCGACGCTCTCGCCGGTGAGCAGTGCTTCGTCGGCCGAGAAGTTGACGCAGCCCAGCACCGCGGCGTCGGCCGGCACGCGGTCGCCTTCGGTCAGGAAGATGAGGTCGTCGCGGACCACTTCGCGGCCGGCAATGCGCTGCTGCACCCCGCCGCGGATCACCAGGGCGCGCGGGCTGGCCAGCCCGCGGAGTGCGTCCAGCGCGTTCTCGGTCTTGCGCTCCTGGTAGAAGGTTATGCCGATGACCGCCAGCACGAAGGACATCAGCATGGCCGCGTCCTTTACGTCGCCGAGGAACAGGTAGATGGTGCCGGCCGCCAGCAGCAGCAGCAGCATCGGTTCCTTGAGCACGTTGAACGCAATGGCGAGGATGGACTGCTTTTTCTGGGAGGGAAGCTCGTTGAGGCCTTCGGCGGCGCGGCGCTCCAGCACTTCGGCCTCGGACAGGCCGCGGGAGGAGGAGATCAGTTCGTTCAAGTCGGGCATGCGGTCGATACTCTCCATTAGTCCCGCAATAAAAAACCGCGGGAGGATCTAGTCCCGCGGTTTCACCCGCTGCGAGAAGCCCGGCCGCGCCCCGTGGGCCGCCTGATCTAGTGCCGATATTTTTCCAAAATAGCGCCGCGCTGTCAAGCCGCCGGCTTGCGGGCGTAAAACCCCAGGATGACGCCGAGGGCCAGCGACCACAGGGCCGCGAGGCCGATACGGAAATCGGGGGGGAGCAGGAAGGTGACGGTATGGGCCGGCACCCAGAACCAGAGGAGCGAGAGCAGCCCCTTGTCCAGGTTGGCCCAGTTAGGCCGGCCGTCTATGGCGTTGTCCAGCAGCCGGTGCGCCAGCACCAGGAAAGGCCCGAACTGCAGGTTCATGGAGAGGGAAACGGCGAAAGCCCTGCCGGCCGCGGAAAGCTCCGGCAGCAGGCCGTGAGAGACCAGCCCGTCGACGAAACCCAGGAAGCCCGTGAACGCGTATTTAATACAGACCGCGAGCGCGGCCCAGCCCAGCATACGCAACAGCGTGGCGCGGGGGCCGAAAGGGGAGAAGATGCGGCGGGCGCCCAGCCATTTGGAGAGCACTTCCCCCAGCGTGCCCAGCACGGCGAACTGCGCCATGGCGCTGGTTATCGGGTGGGCCTTAACTATCGAAACATACCATTCCATAGGCATATGTTAGCAATTTGGCCGGGGAGCGGTCATGCCGGGCCGCCCTTTTGTATAATGGGATTATCACATTACAGGAGGCCAATATGGCTGACAAAAAAACGCAGGGCGTAAAGTGGGACCTGACCGGCTATTTCCCGTCTTTCAACGGGCCGGAGATGACACAGTTTAAAAAGAAGCTCGCGGCCGACATCGCCGCGCTCCAGAAGAAAGCGGCCGCGCTGGCGCCGCTCTCGGCGAAGACCGCGGCGGAATGGGAAAAGCTGCTGCTGCTGGCCGAGAACGCCGAGACCCGCCTCGGGCATGTAATGTCCTATGTCGGCTGCCTCGAATCGGCCGACGCCGCCAACGAGGCCTATTCCTCCGAGAGCGCCAAGCTCGACATGCTGGCCGCCGAGTACTCCAAGTTCGGCGTGGACCTGCTGCGGGCCTTAAAGGACGTGCCGGAGAAGTTCTTCACGGCCTTCCTCAAGCGCGGCGCGCTCAAGGGCGCGGAGCATTCGCTCAAACGCGTGCGCGAGCGGGCCCGCCGCACGATGAGCCCGGACGAGGAGAAGCTGGCCGCCGACCTGGGCGTGGACGGCTTCCAGGCCTGGGACCGCCTCTACAACAAGATGTCCTCCAAGCTGGAGTTCGACATGGTCTGGCCCGACGGCCGCAAGGAGCGCCTGCCGATCTCGCGCTGGCGCGCGCTGATGGCCGACGCCGACCGCAAGGTCGGCCGCGCCGCCTTCGAGGGCGGCAACAAGGCCTGGGCCGGCATAGAGGTCCCCTGCGCCGCCGCGCTCAACGCGCTGTCCGGCACGCGCCTGGCCCTCTACAAGCGCCGCGGGATAAAGCATTTCCTCGACCAGTCGCTGTTCGGCGCCGGCATAAAGAAGTCCACCCTGGACGCGATGTACACCGCCGTGCACCGCAGCCTGCAGCCGGTGCGGGAGATCCTTAAGGCGAAAGCGGCCACCATGGGCCGCAAGGGCATAGCCTTCTACGAGCGCGAGGCCCCGCTGCCGCTCAAGGACAGCCAGCTCTACACCTGGACCGAAGGCTCGGACAAGGTGTCGGCCGCTTTCGACCGCGTCTACCCGGCGCTCGGGGCCTACTACAAGGACTTCCTGAAGAAGAAATGGCTGGAGAGCGAAGCCCGCGGCGGCAAGCGCCCCGGCGCCTTCTGCACCGGCTCCAACCTTACCCGCGAGCAGCAGGTGTACATGACGTTCAACGGCTCGCTGGGCGACGTGAACACGCTGGCCCACGAGATGGGCCACGCCTGGCACAGCCACCTGCTGCGTGAGATGCGCCCCTGGGCCACCGAGTACCCGATGACGCTGGCCGAGACGGCCTCCATCTTCGGCGAGCACCTGCTGGCCGCGGGCATCCAGGCCGACCCGGGCATCAGCGAGACGCAGAAGCTGATCATGCTCGACGAGTATCTGAGCGGCGCCGCGGTGACCATCCTCGACATCACCACCCGTTTCGAGTTCGAGAAGGCCTTTCACGAGGAGCGCCTGAAGGGCGAGGTCTCCGTGGCCCGCCTGAAGGAGCTCATGACCGAAGCGCAGAAGCGCATCTTCGGCGACGCGCTGGAGCCCGGCGGCGAGGACCCTATGTTCTGGGCCTCCAAGCTGCACTTCTACATGTCCGGCGTTTCCTTCTACAACTACCCGTACACCTTCGGCTTCCTGATGGCGGCCACGCTGTTCGCCAAGTTCAAGGCCGAGGGCCCCGCCTTCCTGCCCAAGTACGAGGCCTTCCTGCGCCTGACCGGCTCGGACACCGCCGAGAACGTGGCTAAGCGCAGCCTGGGCGCGGATATCGGCAAGCCCGAGTTCTGGGAGACCGCCATAAAGGGCCTCTCGGAACCCCTGGCGCGCTACCGCAAACTGCTCGAGAACCTGAAGGTGGCGGCCTGATACCCCCGGCGCAGCCACAACCGGGCTGGAACGCAAAACACGCGGTCGGGACACACCGTGCCCGCCGCTCGTCTCTCGCCCTCGGCGCTTACGCAAGCCTCGGGCTCCGAGACGGTTTTGCTAACCCAGCCCGGTCGCGGCTGCGCGGTTTATCACTTGAAGGGGCATTTAATGAAACTTAAACTTCCGCATCTGCTGCTGGCCGCCTATGCCGCGTGGTTCCTCGCGATGGCCATAAACCCGTACAGCCGGGACGTCTGGTTCGCCGAGAACCTGCCCATGGTCATGATAGTCCTGGCGCTGGTCTCCACCTACCGGCGCTTCGCCTTCTCCAACACCTCCTACCTGCTGATGAGCGTCCTGCTCTTCCTGCACACGGCGGGGGGACATTACACCTTCGAGCGGGTGCCGTTCGGCGCCGTGACCGACCTGTTCGGCTTCACGCGCAACCACTTCGACCGCATCGCCCATTTCTCGGTGGGCTTCTACGCCTACCCCATAGCCGAGTTCATCTGGCGCAAAGGCTACACCCGGTCAAAAGGCCTCCTGGCCTTCATCGGGGTAACGGCTATCTTCACCGTGGCCGCCGTCTATGAAATAATAGAATGGTGGTACGCGGCTGCGGCCGACCCGGCCGCCGGCATAGCCTTCCTGGGCAGCCAGGGCGACGTCTGGGACGCGCAGAAGGACATGCTGGCCGACGGGCTGGGCTCCATCTGCGCCGCCCTGTTCTTCCTGGCCGGCTACAAGGATCCGCCCTCTACGGCGGCGCGCTGACGCGGATCCGGCCATGCAAAAAAGCCCGGGACGGCCCGGGCTTTTTTCTTTTCACAGGAACCTTAGCCGATCTTGAACCCGGCCAGCCTTTCGGCCAACCCGGCGACGTAGCGGCCCTGGTAGCGCGCGCCGTCCAGTTCCACCTTGCTGGGCAGGCGTTCGCCCTGGGCGCCGGCTATGGTGGTGGCCCCGTAAGGGGAGCCGCCTTTCATTTCATCTATGCCGGTCTGGCCCTGGAAGGAATACGGCAGGCCGGCGAGAACCATGCCGTGGTGCAGCAGCGTGGTGTGGAAGGAGAGGATGGTGGACTCCTGCCCGCCGTGCTGCGTGGCGGAGCTGGCGATGACGCTGCCTACCTTGCCCACCAGCGCGCCTTTCATCCATAACCCGCCGGTCGAGTCCAGGAACTGGCGCATCTGCCCGCACATGTTGCCGAAGCGGGTGGGGGTGGCGAAAATAATGGCGTCGGCGGCGGCCAGGTCCTCGGGGGTGCAGACCGGCACGGCGGCCTGCGCCTTCTGCGCTTCCAGCGCGCCCATCTTGCCCAGCACCTCCGCGGACAGGGTCTCGGGAACGCGTTTTATGGTCACTTCCGCGCCTTTCACCGAAGACGCGCCTTCGGCCGCGGCCTGGACCATCGCCTGGATATGGCCGTACATGGAATAATAAGCTATAAGTACTTTCATTTTTCCTCCCTAACCCAATCAATCGTCTATGGTCATCCCGTTGAAGTAGTTACGGTTGAGCACGGTCTCGCCGAGGTCCTCGGCGGCGGCCTGCGGCATTACGCCGGTCCAGAACTTAGGGGCCAGCATGGTGCCGGTATTGAGATAGGTCTGGTCCTTGGAGTAGATCACGTTGCAGTCGCGCTTGTAGGGCATCTCGGGGCAGCCGTGCTGGCTGAACACCGCGTAGCGGTAGTCAAAGCCGCCCTTGCCGGCCTCCTTGAGGCCCTGCGAAGAGAAATACTTGAACCCGACCACTTCGGGCCCGTAGGCGGCCAGCATCTTGCCCGTCTTGCTGATGTAGCCGATGAACGTGACCGCGTGGCCGGTCCGGGTGGTGCGGTTGATGTTGACGAAATCCCCGGGCTGCAGGTTCTCGAAGAGGCGGCGCTCGCCCATGCCGAAGTTGATGAGCGCGTCCGCCGTGCCATCGGCGTTGAAAGCGTGGTTGACCCAGATATGGCCCTTCAGGTCAGTTATGGCCAGGCCCTCGAAGCTGCGCTTGGGCAGGTAATTATAGACGGAGTAGTCTCCGGTCTCGCGGGCATAGATATCGAAAGCTGTGAGGATGATCTCCATCTGGGCGGCCACGCACATGGTCCACGGGGCGTGGCGGGCCTTGAGGGTCCCGAAGGTGTGATATTCGATGTCGTGGGTGAGGATGGAGCTGATGTCGTAGCCCAGCAGACCGTAGTTGGTCCGGAGGTAGTCTATGGCCTTGAGCACATAGGCGTTAAAATAGCGTTCGTCGGCGCGGTTCCCGGCGCGCAGCGGGACGGAGACGGCGGGCGCCTCGGGCAGTTGGAGCGCGCGCAGGGTCTGCAGGTCTGCGGCGTCAAGGCTGAACTGCGGCTGGGCCGCATAGGTGGGTCCGGGGGCAAGGAAAAGGAGGGGCAGTAGGAGTTTGATCATTTGACATTCCTCAAGTCGCCGCTATTCCCAAATTATACAACTTCCCACTTCCCTGTCAACCATAAATATAAATCGCCGTGTGTAACCTAATATCCATTGAATTCTGCGCCCCGCCTGCTATACTCTACTTGGCAAGGCCTCCCGCCCAAAAGTGGAGGCCCAATTTTTTATATACCACAATGGAGCGGCGCAGACCGGCTCGTCGTTCGCTCATAAGCGTGCGCTGGGGAAGAGGGCCTGCGCCTTAGAAGCTGACGGTATATAGTGGGCTGGGCTGGGTCTGGTCCCGCGCGACTTTGGGGAAAGGG
>MGUA01000029.1:20747-52891 GCA_001799735.1 Elusimicrobia bacterium GWB2_63_22
CCCAGCCCCGCAACGAGAGTTGGATCGTGAATTTAGTCTATTCTGCCGATCAGGCGGAGGAGGGCGTCGAGGATGGTGGCGGGGTGGGGGGGGCAGCCGGGGATGTAGAGGTCCACCGGGATGTCCTGGGGGATGCCGGCGCATTCCTCGTGGCCGGCGTAAGGCCCGCCGGAGATGGCGCAGGAGCCGCAGGCGATGACAACTTTAGGCGAAGGCACCGCGAAATAGGTCTTGCGCAGCGCCAGCTCCATGTTCTTGGACACCGGCCCGGTGATCAGGATACCGTCCGCGTGCCGCGGCGAAGCCACGAACTGCACGCCGAACCGCCCCATATCCCAACCCGGCGTCCCCAGCACGTTGCAGTCGGCCTCACAGGCCCCGCAGCCGCCCGCGCTCACCTGCCGCAGCCGGAAAGAACGCCCGAACATGCGCCGCAGCTGCCCGCCCAGCGCCTCGGCCCGCCTGTAGCCCCGGTCCGACAGCACCAGGTCTTTGCGCTCCCGGGCGCAGAGCCGGTGCTCGCGCGTAAATTCTATGGCGCCCGGGTCCGCCGCGGCGCAGGCCCCGCAGAAAACGCAGCGCCCGAGGTCCAGCCCGGCGCCGGGCCCCGCGGTGATGGCCCCGTATGGACAGGCCAGCGCGGCCCGCTCCAATTTGTAAGACTTCACCTTCGGCCGCCCGAGGTAGCGGGGCGGCAGTTTTATCTCCGGGGACGGGAACGCCATGGTCCGGTAGCCCTGTTTGATCCTCGCCAGCAAAGCCCTTATCATAGGTCACGCCCGCAGTAGGAAAGATTGAAGCTCTTGTTGCACAGCGGGAAATCAGAGATCTCGCCGCCGCGCAGCGCCATCGCCAGCGCCTGCCAGTTATGGAAGGACGGGTCCACCACCTTGTAGTGCCGGAACCGCCCGTCGGCGCCGGTCAGCGCGAAGTGGCAGATCTGGCCGCGCCAGCCCTCTATCAGCGACACGGCGGCGCTGCCGGGCGCCAGCGGGCCGCACTCGGTCTCTATCGGCCCTTCCGGCAGGGCGTCCAGCCAGCCGCCGACCAGTTCCACCGACTTCTGTATCTCCAGCCAGCGCACGTAGGCGCGGGAATACACGTCCCCGCTGCCCGAGACCGACATCGTAAAATCCTCGTAGGGGCCGTAAGGGAAGTTGCGGCGCGTATCCAGACCCACGCCGGAAGCGCGCGCGGCCGGCCCCACTATGCCCAGCCCCTCCGCCACCTCTTTGGACACCACGCCCGTCTCCTCAAGGCGGTCCGTCACCGAGCCGGTCTCCCACAGCAGCGACACCGCGTTCTCCACGTCGCGGTAGGTGTTGTCCAGCCGCAGTTTCAACTCCTTGATCAGCGCGAAATCCAGGTCAAAATTCACGCCGCCCGGCTTGAGCATGTTGCGGCCGAAGCGGTTGCCGCAGACCAGCGCCGTCATGTTGAGAAAATCGCCGCGCAGGCGGCCGCAGAAAGAAGCTGTCGGCAGGTAGGCCACGTCGCCGGCCAGGGCCCCGAGGTCGCCGGTGTGGTTGGCCAGGCGCTCCAGCTCCAGCATCAGGCCGCGCAGCGCCTGCGCCCGCGGGGGGACGTTCACCCCGGCCAGCGCCTCCACGGCGCCGCAGTAGGCCCAGGCGTGGCCGATGGAAGTGTCCCCGGCCAGCGTCTCGGCGTAATGTATCGAGCGCGCGTCGGGGCCGGCGGACAGGCGCGCCTCTACGCCGCGGTGCTGGTAGCCGAGCATGATCTCCAGGTGGAAGACGCGCTCGCCGTGGCACTGGAACCGGAAATGCCCCGGCTCTATGACCCCGGCGTGCACCGGGCCGACGGCCACCTCGTGCACCTGGCTGCCGTGCACGGTAAAATACTCCGTCACGCCGGGCACCGAGCCCGGCGTATTGAAGCGTATCGGCTTCAGCCAGGGATGCCCCTCGGGCTTGAGGCCGCTGGTCTCGTAGATCTCCCGCTCGAAAAGGTGCAGCTCCGGGAAAGAGGGGGTCAGGGACCTGAACGACCCCGACGCCGGGGCGGAATATACCTCCAGCCGGCCCTCCCGGTCGAAAGCCACGGCCAGCACCAGCCTGAAGATGCCGTTGTCCGGCACGGCGAAATAAGCGATCGCCCGGCCGCCGGCATTAAGCCGCGAGCCCGCGGTCTCCAGGAAAAGCTCCGGGTCCACGGCCGCGGAGGCGAAGTCGAAGCGGGAAAGGTGTTCGGTCCTCATATGTTAAGCGCCGCCCCCTCGAGCAGCCGGTGCAGCCAGTCCGGGATAAAAAGGCCGATGAACATTACGCAGGCGAAGAAAACGGCCGCCGGCAGCAGCATCCCGGAGGGCTCCTTAAAAGCTTTCTCGCCGGGCCTGGCCTCGTGCTCGCCGAAGGTCATGGAGATGAAGACCTTGGCCATCCCGGCGAACAGCAGCGCCAGGAAGACGAGGAAGACCCCGGCCAGCAAGTAATGCCGGCCCGCCAGCGCCTCACGGAGGATCACGAACTTGGAGAGGAAGATGCCGGAAGGCGGCAGGCCGGTGATGAGGAAGAACCCGCCCAGCCAGAGCACCGCGGTGCGGGGCGCGCGGCGCCACAGACCGCGCACGTCGGCGATGCGCTTGGTCTTCTCGGCGGCCAGCACCACGCCGGAGGTGAAGAAGAGGCCGGCCTTGACCAGGGAATGGCTGACGGCCCCGAGCAGCGCGCCGTAGACGGCCCCGCCGCCCAGGCCGGCGCCGATGGCCAGTATGCCCATATGCTCGATGCTCGAATAGGCCAGCAGGCGCTTGTAGTCGCGCTGGCCCAGCATGAAGAGAGCCGCCGTCACCAGGGAGAACAGCCCGAAGAGGACCAGGATCCCGCCGGAGAAATCCGCAAGCCCGGCGGCCGAGCAGACCGAGCCGGCGCGCAGGATGCCGAGGAAGGCGCAGTTGAGCAGGGCGCCGGAAAGCAGCGCCGAAACCACCGCCGGCGCCTCGCTGTGCGCGTCGGGCAGCCAGGTGTGGAAGGGGGCAAGCCCCATCTTGGTGCCGTAACCTACGAAGAGGAAGAGGAAAGCCGCCTTCAGCAGGGGCTTGTCCAGCAGGTCGGCCCCGGCGAGCAGGCCGCCCAGGTCCAGGCCGGCGCCGCTCTTCAGGCCGGCCGCGCCGAGAAAGAGGTTGCCCATCAGCGCGAGCGCGATGCCGACGGAGCAGATCAGCAGATACTTCCAGGTAGCCTCCAGCGAGCGCTTGTGGCGGTGGAAGTAGATCAGCGGCGCCGAGAGCAGCGTGGTCGCCTCGACGAAAGCCCAGAGCAGGCCCAGGTGGCGGCTGGCAGTCACGGCGGTCATCGCCGCCAGGAAGAGCAGCAGGCAGCCGGTGAACACCGTCTCGGGCGCGTTGTTGAAGATGAACCCGTCCTCGGCGTCCTCACCGGGATTGCGCTTCTCGGAAGCCAGGTAGGCCACCGCGTAATGGGCGGCCCCCAGAAAGAGAGCGGAAGTGGTGCAGAGGAACAGCAGCCCCAGCGCGTCGTAGGCGAACCATTCGCCGGGAACGGGCGGGGGGAAGGAGCCGAGGGCGCTGCGGGCGGAAACGAAAGTATAGAGCAGCAGGGCGGTCAGCAGGGCGTGGCCCCTGGCCGTCCACAGCAGCAGCGACCGGCGCGCGAGGTCGCCCCGCACCAAAAAGGACAGGAGGCCGGCGGCCAGCGGCAGGAGCATCAGCGCTTTGATCATTTGCCGTACTCCCCGCGGCGCCAGTCGGAGAGCTCGGAAAGCTCCGCCGTGTCGATATGGTCGAACTCGCGGCTGATATGGAAAATGGCGATGCCCATTACGAACACCGCCACGAACACGTCGAGCAGGATGGCCAGCTCCACCATCAGCGGCTGCTCCACGAACAGCGCCAGGCCGAAAATATAGATGCCGTTCTCGATGACCAGGTAGCCCAGCACCTGGGTGATGGCCTTGCTGCGCGTGGTGATGAGCAGGAAGCCGGTGAAGATGGTCGCCAGCGACGCCGGGACGATCCAGGCCACGTTGGTCTCGGGCAGCGGCAGGCGCGAGCCCAGCCAGGAGGAGGCGATGAAGGCGCCGAGGCAGAGCATGATGGAGGCCGGGTAGGTGATGAGCGGCTCCACGTCCTTGCGGGCGCCGGAGCGGTCGCGCGCGCGGGTGAGCAGCCAGGGGAACACCACGCCCTTGAGCAGGATGATGAAGGCCGCGAAGGCCGCCGTCCGGGCGTGCGGCGTGCCGGAACCGGCCAGCAGCGGCAGGATGCCCGCCACCACGCCCTGCACGGCCACCAGCCGGATGCACGACGACAGCGAGCCGGTAACGGCCAGCGCGAGGTCCAGCAGTATGACGAAAACGATTATAAGTTCGGCGAAAGTATGCATCAGCGTCCCATCTGGAAGATCAGCGCCAGCGTCGAGAATGCGAAAGCGGTTATGAGCATATAGGGCACCTTGATCAGGCGGAGCCGGGCGATAACGGACTCGACCACCCCTACCGCGGCGGCCACGCCGGCCATCGCCAGCAGGAAAAGCCCGGTGTCGCCGGCCCAGGAGCCGCTGTGGCGCGGCAGCACCATGCAGGCGATGAGCGCCCCGAAGAACCAGAGCTTCAGCGCCGCGCCGTAAAGGATATAGGCCAGCTCCGGGCCGCTGTGGTCGAGCACCATCACCTCGTGGATCATGGTCAGCTCGAGGTGGGTGTTCGGGTCGTCGGCCGGCACGCGCGAGTTCTCGGCCAGCAGGACGATGAAGAAAGAGGCGGTCAGAAGGGCCAGCACCGGCGCGGCGGTGCGCCACAGGTCACCGGTCAGCACGCCGAACATGCCGGCCAGGGAGGTCTGCCCGGTGACGCGGGCCAGCGCGGCCAGGCCCAGGAAGAAAGCGGGCTCGGCGAAGACGGCGAACTGCATCTCGCGGCTGGCGCCCATGCCTTCGAAGGCCGATCCTGTGTCCAGCGCGGCCAGCACCGTGGCGAAGCGGGCCAGGCCCAGCAGGTAGAGCAGGAAGATGAAGTCCCCGTCGAAAGCCAGGAAGGAAGGCCTGCCGGCGAAGGGCAGCACGGCCAGCGACGTAAGGATGGCCGCCAGGCCGATCACCGGGCCGGCCCGGAAAACCCAGGTGGTCGTGCGGCTGTAGACAGGCGCTTTCTGCAGCAGCTTGTAGAGGTCGTAATAGAGCTGCAGCACCGGCTGGCCCCGGCGGCCGGCGAAGAAGGCCTTGACCCGGTTGATGATGCCGGGCAGCAGCGGCGCCAGCAGCAGCGCCGCGAGGTACTGGGTGAGGGGTTTTACAATTTCCATAGTAAAAGCCCCAGCAGGGTCACGACGATATACATGATATAGATCTGCAGGCGCCCGTGCTGCAGCCAGCTGAACCTGTAGGCCAGGTCCCGTATGCGGGCCGCCGCCGGGGCGTAGACGGCGTTATAGACCACGGCCTGGGCCTCGGTGGAGAAGGAGGCCTTGCCCGGGAAATATTCGGCGATTACGGGGTACTGCCCTAGCTTGCGCAGCACCGGCTGGAAGAAATCGGTAAGCGGCTGGGCGAAGGAGGACGCCCCGTACTGCATCCTGGCCGTCGGGGCGGCGTAGCCGCAGTCCCAGGTGGGCACGTCGGCCGTGCGCGCGGCGGGGAACATGGAGCGGCGCTTGACCGCCGCTATGGCGGCCACCGCAGCCAGCAGCAGCGCCCCCGCCGAGATATACACCAGGGGCCCGGGAACTTCCAGGGCGGCGGCGGCGCCGAAACCTCCGCCGAAACCGGCCCCCACGGCGGAGACCAGCGGGACGAGGAGCAGCGGGGCGGCGGCGCACACGGCCAGGCACAGCGCTCCCAGGGCGTACATGGAGAACAGCATCAGGCCGTCCGGGGGATGCGCCGCGGCGGCGCGCTCGGTGCGGGGCTCGCCCAGGAAGGCCGCGCCGGCGGCGCGCGCAAAAGCGGCGGCGGCCAGGGCCCCCGCGACGGCGAGGGAAAGCCCGGCCAGCACCCCGGCCAGCGCCACGGCAGGATAAGAGCTGATGCCTTTGAAGGCCCCGAGGTACACCAGGAATTCCCCGGCGAAGCCGTTAAAGGGGGGCAGCGCGCAGGCCGACGCGGCTCCGGCGATAAAGAGCAGCGCGGTGCGGGGCATTTTTTTGGCGAGCCCGCCGAGCGCGTCCAGCTCGGCCGTGCCGGCCCCGTGCAGCACGGCGCCGGCGCCCATGAAGAGCAGGCCCTTGAAAAGCGAATGGTTAAACACGTGCAGCAGCGCCCCCGCGAAGGCCAGCGCCGCGAGGCGGTCGGCATTGTGCGCGGCGCCCACCATGCCCAGCCCGACGGCCGCCAGGATTATCCCTATATTCTCTATGCTCGAATAGGCCAGCACCCGCTTGAGCTCGTGCTGGGCCAGGGCGAACAGCGCGCCGAGGACGCAGGAGACGCAGCCCGCGGCCAGCAGCGTCCAGCCCCACCATTCCTGCCAGGGGCCGAGAAAAACCAGCACGCGGATCAGGCCGTAGATGCCGGTCTTTATCATCACGCCGCTCATCACCGCGGACACATGGCTGGGCGCCGCCGGGTGGGCCTCGGGCAGCCAGACATGCAGGGGGATGAAGCCGGCCTTCAGGCCGAAGCCGCCCAGGGCCAGCAGGAAAATGGCCGAGGCCGCCGTCCCGGAAGGGGTGCGGAAAGAGGCGAAGTCCAGCAGGGGCGAGCCGGCCCCGAGCAGGGCGAAGGCCGCCATCAGCAGCAGCGCGCCGGCGCCGCCGGCGGCGAGATAGATGAATCCCGCCTTGCGGGATTGGGCCTTGTCATGCTCGAAGAGCACCAGCAGGAAAGAGGCTGCGGCCATCAGCTCCCAGCCCAGCAGGAACAGCACGGCGTTGGCGGCGGTGAAGACCAGCACCATCGCGGCGGTGAGCGTGTTGAAGGCCGCCCAGGCCAGGCCCAGCGGCTTGGATCCGGCGTAAGACCTGAGGTAGCCGACGCCGTAAACGGCCGCCAGCCCGGTGAGCAGGAAGACCGGCACAAGGAAAAGGGCCGAAAGCGGATCGAGGCAGAAGCTCAGGGAGCCGAGCGGCACGGACCAGGGGAGGGAGAGCGTTTCGGCCGAGCCGGCGGCAAGCGTGCGCACGGCGGCCCAGAGCCCGAGCGCGGAGGCCGCGACCGCCCCGTAGGCGCCGGCGTCCTGCGCCCTGGAGGGCTCGCGGGAAAAGAAAAGCGCAAGAGCGGAGCTGGCGAGCAGCAGGATAATGGAGAGTAGGACCAGTAACATTTTATAGAAGCCTGAAAGCGAGCGCCGTGAGGTGGTCCCGACAACTGCGGCCATCGATTACGAACTGCGGCGTATACATATAATCTAAGAAAAAGCGCGGCGTGTGTCAAATCCGCCGGGCCGGGCTGGCCGGCTATTTGTCTTTCTTCACCTGCGGAAGGTAGGCCCCGTAGCCTTCCTTCTCCATTTCCTCCGCGGGGATGAACCGCAGCGCGGCGGAGTTTATGCAGTAGCGCAGGCCGCCGGGGGCCGGGCCGTCGGAAAAAACGTGCCCCAGGTGGGAATCGCTGGACTTCGAGCGCACCTCCGTGCGGCTCATCCCGAGCGACGCGTCCGTCTTCTCCTCCACCGTCTCCTCCTTCAGCGGCCGCGTAAAGCTGGGCCAGCCGGAGCCGGAATCGAACTTGTCCGAGGACGAGAACAGCGGCTCTCCGCTCACGATATCGACGTAGATGCCGGCGCGGTGGTTGTCCCAGTATTCGTTCTTGAACGGCGGCTCCGTGCCGCAGTTGCGGGTCACGTCATACTGGAGGGGGGTGAGCTTTTTTATCTTTTCGTCCATAGTTTTATCCTCCGGGCCGGGCGCCGGCGCGCAGGCGGCCAGGCAGAGCGCCAGGGCCAGCGCGGCCCGCTTCACAGTTTCTCCAGGGGCCGGCAGGCCACCAGGTCCACCCCGAGGCCCAGAAAATCCGTGGCCACCACGGCCCCGGCCTTCACGGGGGAAGTCACCGTCAGGCGCTTGATAGCGTCCATTGCTTCAAAAAGTTTATCTTTAGGGATAGGGCGCGAGGTGCGCACGGGAAGCATCTTCAGCTCCAGGCCGCGGGTCAGCACCGACGTGGTGAGCGTGCGCATGGGAGCTTCCGTCTCCTGCCGGGCGTACTTGTCGCCGCGCCGGCACTGGTGGCCGCTCACGCTGATGACCCGGGCGCCGTCCGCCTCGATCTCGAGCGTGCAGCCCTTGGGGCATTCTATGCAGGTCATCGTTCTCTTCATGCGGCAGCGCCCAGATACTCCGCCGCCAGCCTGCCCGCCAGCTCGCTGTCCTTGGTCACGGAATCGGCCAGGTCGTAAACCTTGCACGCGTTGCCGCAGGCGAAGATCCCCGGCACGGAGGTGAGGTTAACGGCGGGGGCCACCGGGGTGTTGGTCCGGCGGTTTATCTCTCCGCCGGCCATCTCCAGCAGTTCGTTCTCGGGGATAAGGCCCACCGACACAAGCACCGTGTCGCAGGCGATCTCGAACCCCGTGCCTGGCAGATCCTTAAAATCGTCGTCCACTTTTACTACCGCTACCTTCTCCACGCGGTCGCGGCCATGGATCATGGAAACCCGGTGCTGGAAATAAAGGGGGATGCCGAAATCCTCGAGGCACTGCACCACGTTGCGCACCAGGCCGCGGCTGGTCTTCTGTATCTCCACCACGGCCTTCACCCGGACGCCTTCGAGCGCCATGCGGCGGGCCATGATCAGGCCGATATCTCCGGAGCCGACGATGACGGCCTCCCTCCCGGGGATCCAGCCTTCGATATTGACCATCTTCTGGGCCAGGCCGGCCGGGAAGACGCCGGCGGGGCGCGAGCCGGGGATGGCTATCATCTCGCGCGTGCGCTCGCGGCAGCCGGTGGCCAGTATCACGGCCCGGGCTTTAACTTCCTCCAGCGCGCCGGGGCGGAGGAAGGAGAGCTCCCTGGCGCCGGTAAGTTTGACCACGAAAGAGCGCAGGCTCACCTCTATGGCCGGATCCTCCCTGACCAGGCGGACGAAGCGGTCGGCGTATTCGGGGCCGGTGAGCTCCTCTTTGAAGTGATGCAGGCCGAAGCCGGGGTGGATGCACTGGTTCAGGATGCCGCCGAGGTGCTGGTCGCGCTCGAGCAGCAGCACGTCGCGCACGCCGGCGGCGCGCGCGGCCAGCGCGGCCGCCATGCCGGCCGGCCCGCCCCCCACTATGACCAGTTCGCGCTCTTTCATCGCCGGAGTTAATTGAGGTCCAGGTCGGCGCCGCCGGTCCTGTAGACGAAGGCCAGCATCTCGGGCGAGACGTCGTTAAGGAAAGTCACCAGGTAATCCCGGCGCCTGGCCGGGGCGGGGGAAAGGCAGCAGTCGCCGGCCTCGATATCGTAGATGGAGCGGTCCGTTTCGCCGCGCAGTTCCTTCTTGATGAACTTTTTCACTTTCGGCGTGGTGTGGCGCAAGTATATCAGGTTCATTTTCTTTCTTCCTTTATGAGCTCGGAGCCGGGGCCGCGCTTGGTGATCTCCGTCGCGGCCAGGCCCAGCTCCTCATGCATGATCTTCATGATGCGGGTGGTGCAGAACCCGCCGTGGCAGCGGCCCGCCTGGGCCCGGGTGCGGAACTTCACCCCGTCGAGGGTGCGGGCGCCGCGCTTTACCGCGTCGCGCACCTCCTGCGCCGAGACCAGCTCGCAGCGGCAGACTATGTCGCCGTAGGCCGGGTTCTTCTCTATAAGGTGGCGGGTCTCCGCGAGGGTCACCTGGAACAGGTGCGCCGGCTTGGGCCGGAGGCGGTGGAACTCGGCCTTCGGCTCGAGGCGCAGGCCGTGGTCCTTCAGGATGCCGGCGACCATGGCGGCTATGGCGGGGGCCGCGGTAAGGCCGGGGGACTGGATGCCGGCCGCGTTAACCAGGCCCGGCGCCGAATCCTCGTGGCGGATGACAAAGTCCTTGCCCGCGGCCGGCCGCAGGCCCGCGAAATAGGCGATAATGTCGCTCTTCTCTATGGAAGGCATCATGCGGCGCGCGCCGGCCAGCACCTCGGCCAGGCCCTCGTCGGTGGTGGAGAGGTCCGCCTTGTCCTCCGTCTCGTGCGCGGTGGGGCCGATCATAGGATTGCCGTCGGAAGTCTTGATGATCAGGATGCCCTTGGAGGTCCGGGACGGCAGGGGGAAAATTATCCGGTTGGCGATGTGTTCGCGCTTCTTGTCGAGCAGGTATTCCTCGCCCTTGCGGGGGTGTATCTTGAAAGTAGGGGCGCCAGCCATGGCCGAGACTTCGTCGGCGGCCAGCCCGGCCGCGTTGACGAGGAACCTGGCGGTATGTACCTGGCCGCCGGCCTCCACGTAAAAACCGCCTTTTTCTATGCGGGTGATGCCCGTAACCCGGCAGGAGGTCTTAAGCTGCACGCCGTTCCTGACGGCGTTCTCCACCAGCGCGTAGACGAAGCGGTAGGGGCTGATGATGCCGGCGGAGGGGACCAGCAGGGCGGCCTTGACCTCGGGCCCCAGGTTGGGCTCGTTGGCGTCCAGCCAGGCGCGGTCCACCAGCGCCATGCCCCTGATCCCCAGCGCTTCGCCGTCCGCCTTGATCTTTTCAAGCTCTTTGACGTCGGACTCCTCGAAGGCCACCACCAGCTGCCCGCACTGCACGAAATTCAGGCCCAGGTCCTCAGCCAGCTCCTCGCGCATGAGGCGGTTGCCCTCTACGCAGAGCCAGCCTTTAAGGGAGGCGGGGGGATTCTGGGTGCCGGCGTGAATGATGCCGCTGTTGGATTTGGAAACGCCGAAGGCCGGCTCCGCCTCCCTCTCCAGCAGCAGCACGTCCAGCCGGTAGCGGGAGAGCTCCCTGGCGACGGCGGCGCCGGTTATGCCGGCCCCGACCACGATGACGTCATATTTCATCGGTCCAATTCTACTATAATCGCGGGCAGCGGCGCACGGAGCCGCGGGCCGCCACTTGTGCGAAAAGCGGCCTTATTATATAGTATCTATTGTGAAACACTTATACCGCAGCAAAAACAACAAGGTCTTCTCGGGCGTTATCGGCGGCCTGGGAGAATATTTCGAAGTCGACCCGGTCATCCTGCGCCTCGCCTTCGTTTTCCTGATGCTGGCCACGGCCATACTGCCGGGCGTCATAGCGTACTTTGCCGCGGTTTTAATAGTGCCGCCCCAGCCTTAGCGGCCGCGCAGGGGCGTCCTTGCGGGGCCGTCCTTAATTTTATAGATTTACAGCGGGGTCAGGGGAATGAAGAATAAACCGTTCATACAGTGCTTTCTCGCGCTCTCGCTCTGCGTGCCGGCTTGCGCCGGCCAGGACAGCGAGGCGGAGTTTTTCAGCCTCGAAAAGTCCTCGTTGGAAGAAAGCCTCAATATAAAAACCTCGGTCGCCACGCGCAGCGCCCTGCCCCTGCGCGCAGCGCCCGGACTGGTGACCGTCATCACGCGCGAAGAAATACAGGCCTCCGGCGCCAGGGACCTGATCGACGTGCTGAAGCTGGTGCCTGAATTCGAGTTCGGGGTGGACGTGCAGGGCAACCTGGGCCTCGGCGTGCGCGGCAACTGGGGCAACGAGGGCAAGGTCCTGCTGCTGTGGGACGGCCAGGCCTACAACGAAACCCTTTACTCGACCATACAGTTCGACAGGTTCCCCGTAGACCAGATAGAGCGCGTCGAGATCATAAAGGGCCCCGGCTCGGTAGTTTACGGCGGCTTCGCGGAACTGGCGGTGATCAAGATAGAGACCTGCCAGCCGCGGGCGATAAACGGCAGCAAGGCCTACGCGGCCTACGGCCTCGGGCGTAAGGCCAGGGCCAGGAGCTACGCCGGCTACACCTACGGCAAGGACCTCGGCGGCACGGAAGTCTCGGCCAAGGTTTTCTGGGGCGACGCCCAGCGCAGCGACCGGCGCTACTCCGATTTTAGCGGCGCCTCCTACGGGCTGAACGGGAATTCGGACCTGTCCCCGAAGAGCGTCAACCTGTACGCCGCCCGCGGCCCGCTTTCGTCCCGGCTGATAATAGACGATTATTCCCTGCGGAACAGAGACCACTTCGGCAGCGTCCTGTCCACAGGTTCGAGCCGCGTGGGCTTCCGTTCGGTGTTCTACGAGGCCAAGTACGGCTGGGACGTCTCCGATTCGGTCCGCCTAGAACCCCGGCTGAATTACGCAGCCGCCGAACCGTGGCGGGAGGACGACGAGCACCTGCCCTACGACAAGAAGACCTCCCGGCTTACGGCCTCGCTCTATTCCTTCTACCGGCCGGGCGGCGCCTTTGACGGGATGCTCGGCGGCGAATATTACAACGACAGCGTAAGGATAGGAGAGGGAACCGGCGCCGCGTCCATGGCGGGCTCCGGCTCCGGGCAGAAATACGACAACCTGGCCCTCTTCTCCCAGGCCGCTTTCAAAGCGGGGGAGACGGATATCGCCGCGGGAGTGCGCTACGACAGGAACTCGCATTTCGGCTCCTCCCTCGTGCCCCGCCTGGCCGCCACCAGGGTCCGCAATAACTTTAATTTTAAAGCCATCTACAGCGAGGCCTTCCGCGCCCCCTCGATAGAGAACATCCGCCTCAATCACGACATAAACCCGGAGAGGACCAAATCCACGGAAGTGGAGGCCGGCTATAAGGTTTCGGACCATCTCTTCATCTCCGGGAATTTTTTCCATGTGGCGATATACGACCCGATAGTATACACGCTGACCGGTGGCGCGGAGACCTACCGGAACTACAGCAGGACCGGCACCAGGGGCCTGGGCGCCGCCGTTAAATACAAGAACGGGAGTACGCGCGGAGACCTCGGCTACGTCTACCAGAACACTGACTGCAACCGCGTCGCGCCCTACGCCGTCCCCGGGCATTCCTCGTATATGCTCGCCTTCCCGCGCCACAAGCTGACCGCCTCCGCCTCCCTGCCCCTCCTGGCCGGCGTCAGCCTTAACCCGTCGGCCGTCTACGTTTCAAAGCGGTACGGTTATTACGCCACGGGGGCCGTAAAGGCTTTCTCCGAGCGGGTCGTCCTGGACGCGAATTTTCACCTGAAGGACAGGTTCCTGCCCCGCCTCTCGCTCGATATCGGGATAAAGGACCTTTTGGGCTCCGGCGACTCCTACCTCCAGCCGTATGACGGCGGACACGCCCCCCTGCCGGCGGCCTCCAGGGAACTTTTCCTAAAGGCGGCCTATGAGTTTTAAAGCGCTCCTCCTGGCTCTCCTGCTAGCCCTGCCCGCCGGGGCCGCGGCCGAGACCGTCGCCGTCCTCTCCTCCGAAGGCGGGGCCTACATGGAGGCGTTTTCCGCTTTCCAGGCCGCCTACGGGCCCGAAGTCGCCCATTACAAACTTTCAGAGGGAAAGCCGGAGCTGCCGCCGCAGACCCGCACGGTGGCGGCTTTCGGCGGCAAGGCCGCCGCTTACCACTATCCGCCCGGCACCCGGGTAGTCTACTGCATGGCCCCCGGGATATTTCTTAAGCGCGGGGACCTGGCCGCCGCCGTAAAGATAAGCCTGATCCCGGATTTTACCACCATCCTTTCAAAGCTCAAGACAATACAGCCCGACCTGAAGACCCTGAAGGTGCTGTGGATGGCGCCTGATTTCGGGCAGTTCGCCGGCGTTATTGGCAAAGCCGGGGCGGCGCTCGGGATGCAGCTGCTGCCGATACGGGTGCAGGACCCTTCCGACCTGCCCTCTATACTGCGCCGGGAGATGCAGGGAATGGACGCCTTCTGGCTGCCGCCGGACCCGCTGCTGATAACGCCCGAAAACCTGCTGATACTGCGGGAGTTCTCCTGGTCCAACGGCATCCCCTTCTACGGCTCCACCAAGGGGATGACCCGTGAAGGCGCGGCGGCCTCGGTGGGCCTCAGCTTCAAGGAGATGGGCGCCGCGGCCGCCGAGGCGGCGCTTAGGCTGGAGGCGGGGGAAACCCTGCCCGAAGTGGTCTTCCCCGGCAAAGAGGAAATAACCCTCAACGCCACCGCGGCCAAAAGATGCCGCCTGCAATTTCCCCGCGCGATCATTGACGAGGCCGGTTACTTTTTCCCATGAAGCTCTACCTCAAGATCCTGATCTTTATCCTGCTGCTGATGGGTCTGGCCCTGTGGGTCAACATCTATTTCTCCCGCGTGGCGGTCACCGAAGCCATGAGCGCCCAGATAGCGGACGGCGCCGCCTCCGCGGCCTCCGACCTTACGCCCGCTCTCCAGAAGGTTTTCAGCGAGCGGCTCGAGCTGGAGGGGATAAAGACGCTGCACGCTTTCGCCCAGAAGACCGGGGCCCTCTACGCCGCCGCCGTAACGGCCGACGGCACCGTTATCGCCCACACCAACGTGGCGCTGGCCGGCACCAATATTTCCGACGCCCTGATGCAGCGCGCGGCCAGGGGCGGGGCGTCCGTCTCGAGGCGGACGTACCACAACGGCGAAGAAGTGGTGGAGGCCGTTATCCCGGTCTCCGCCAGGAAAAGCGCCTCCGGCGAGGACATCCTGTTCGAAGGCCTCTCCGACTCCGGGGAGACGGCGGGCTTCCTGCGCGCAGGCCTGCCCCTCACCCCGGCCCGCAAGGCGGAAAAGGATATAATTTTCAAACTGCTGATCCTGGCGGTAGCCATAGCGGCCACGGCCCTGGCGCTCTCGGCTATCTTCACCAGGCTCATCCTGAGCCAGGTCTCCTTCCTGCGGGAAGGCATCCGGAAGGTGCGCGACGGCGACTATAATTTCTCCGTGCCCGTGGTCACCCACGACGAACTCGGCGACGTGGCGGTAAGCTTCAACAAGCTCAGCCGCGGCCTCTCGGAAACCACCGTCTCCAAACAGTACCTCGACTCTATCGTGGAGAGCATGCCCGACCCGCTGATCATCACCGACGAGCGCGGGACCGTCATAAAGGCCAACAAGGCGGCGATAGATTTTTCCGGCTACGATTTCTCGCCGCCCGGCTCGCTGAACCTGAAGGACATCCTGGAACCGCAGGCCGAGGGCGCGGCGGATCCCCTGAGCCTGCTGGCCTGGAGCGGGCACATAAAAGAGCTCGACCTCTGGCTGCTGGCTAAAACAGGCGAGCGCCTGCCGGTGATGATGTCGGCGGCGCTTACCGGGCCGGAGGGCCGCCGCCAGGTAGTGGCCGTGCTCAAGGACATGGCGCAGCACAAGGAATCCGAAGCGCGCCTGGCCCAATACCTCAAGGAAGTAGAGATGGTCAACAGCGAGTTGGACGCCTTCGCCCACACGGTCTCGCACGACCTCAAGGAGCCGCTGCGGGGCATAGAGATGTTCTCCAGCATGCTCCTGACCGATTACGCCCCGAAGATGGAACCGCAGGCGGCCGATTACCTGGGCCGCGTGGTCAAGGCCTCGTCCAGGATGCGGCGGCTGATAGACGACCTGCTCAGCTACGCCCGCGTCTCGCGCGTGCGCAACCCCTACGAGAGCGCCTCCACGGCCCGGCTGGCGGCCGAGGCGGTCGCCGGGCTGGCGGCCCTTATCGAAGAGCGGAAAGCCGAGGTGAAGGTCCCGGAAACGCTGCCGGAGATCTTCTGCGACCCCGTGAAGATCCGCCAGGTGTTCCACAACCTGATCAGCAACGCGCTGAAGTACAACAGCACCCCGGCGCCATTGATAGAACTGGCCGCGGAGAAGTTCGGGGAATACTACTGGAAATTTTCAGTGAAGGACAACGGCATAGGCATCCCCGCGCAGTATTTCGAGGAGATCTTCAAGATGTTCAAGCGGCTGCATTCCCGGCAGGAATACGGCGGCGGCACCGGGGCCGGCCTGGCGATAGTGAAGAAGATAGTAGAGGAGCACAGCGGGAAAATCTGGGTTGAGTCCGTGGAAGGGAATGGTTCCGTCTTTTACATCCTTATCCCGGCGGACCTCAGAAAACAGCCCTGACTCGAGGAGATATCATGGTCAAGGAACAGACGAAGCTCAGCATCCTCCTGGTGGAGGACAACGAGGACGACGTGCTCATAGCCCAGCGCGCCTTCAAGGAATTCACGGTGATCTCCGAAGTCAGCGTGGCCCACGACGGCCAGGAGGCGCTGGACATGCTCTACGCCGCCGGCAGGTACTCGGCCGCCAAGCCCCTCCGGCCGTCCATGATCCTGCTGGACATCACCCTGCCGCTGATGGACGGGATGGCCGTGCTGAAAAAGCTGAAGGCCGACCAGACCCTGCGCGGGATCCCGGTGATAATGCTCACCACCTCCTCGCGCCACGAGGACATAGTGCGCTGCTACGAGAACGGGGCGGCCTCCTACATAACCAAGCCGGCTTCCCTGGAAGAGTTCCTGGAGCTGGCCCGGAAGTTCGAAATGTACTGGGTCAGCGTGTCAAAGCTGCCGGTCTGAGGAATATATGGCCGAACATCATAGAATACGCATCCCCGAGATCGCCGTCCTTAAATGGCGCAACATCGCCGAGCTGCTGGCCCAGGTGGCGGCGGTGTCGGCCGCGACGGTGAACATGGTGGAGGAAGACAATATCCGCATCATAGGCGTCAGCGCGGGCCCGGACAGGCCGTTCGAGCAGGACGACCTCATTAACACCAAGAACGGCCGCAAGACGTACTGCGCGGCCGTGATACAGGCGCGGGAAAAACTGATAGTTACCGACGCCAGGGCCAGCGAGTTCTGGAAGGAAAGCGAAGGGGCGAAGGCCGGCTACATCGCCTACGCGGGCGTGCCGATAGTCTACCCCGACGGGGACATCTTCGGCAGCATCTGTCTTTTTGACAAGAAGCCCAACACCTTCGAGGGCCCCGTCGTACGCCTGATGGAGGAATTCAGCGAGATCGTCACGGGCCACCTGTCCCTTATCACCAAGAACACCCAGCTGGAGGACGCGCTGAAAGAGGTGCGGACCCTGCAGGGGCTCATCCCGATCTGCGCCAACTGCAAGAAGATCCGCGACGACAAAGGCTTCTGGCAGAAAGTGGAGGTGTACCTGGAGGAGCGCTCCAACGCGCGCTTCACCCACGGCCTCTGCGAGGACTGCATCCAGAAGTTGTACGGCAAGGAAAAGTGGTTTAAGGACAAGGATAAGTGACAAGACTGCTGATAAAAGCCTCAATCATCCTCGCGGTCTCGGAAATGGCGGTCATGACGCTGCTGCCGTACTCCGGCGCCTGGGGCCACACGTACAGCTACCTCCTGGACCCTTTGCTGATGCTGCTCTTCGCCCTCGGGCCGCTCTACCTGCTGCTCAGGGGGGAAAGGACCAAGCTGGACAAGCAGAACGCCCTGGACAGCAAGCTGCACGTGATCGTCAACGACCTGTGGAGCGCCTCCCTGCATACTCTTTCCGCCGAGAAACTCTTCGACCGGATCCTGAGCGAAATACTGGACAATTCCCCTATCACGCTGCAGCGCAAGGGCGCCATCTTCCTCGTAGAGGACGGGGAACTGCGGCTTAAATCCAGCGCCGGCTTTTCGGACGAGCATAAGCGCCTTTGCGGGACCGTGCCTCCCGGCCGCTGCCTCTGCGGCACCGTTCTCCAGACGGGCGAGCCCGTCTATGCCGGAGAGGTGGAGGAAAGACACCACATCCGCCCGCCGGGCATCACCCCACACGGCCACTACTGCATGCCCATAAAATCGGGGGGGCAGGTCATCGGCGTGCTGAACCTGTACCTGGACCAGGGGCACCGGCGCGACGCGGCCGAGGAGAAGTTCCTGGCTTCCGTCTGCGCCATAACCGCCAGGATAATAGAGGGGAAAAAACTGGAGTCTTCTCTCTTCCAGATGCAGAAGATGCAGGCCCTCAACCGCTTCGCGGCCGGGATCTCGCATGATTTCAATAATATTCTCGGTGTGATAGGCGCCTATTGCAGCACCGCAGCCAAGGCGCTGCCCCCCGGCAGTTCCGCCGGCGGAGACATCTCCGAGATCTGCGTCGCGGTGGAGCGGGGGGCACGGCTCACCAAGCAGCTCCACTTATTCTCCAGGCAGGCCAGCGCCGAAGAGCAGGCGATAGACATAAACCCGCTGATCGACAACTCCGCGGATATTATCCGCCGCCTGGCAGGAGGAGCGGTCAAGGTGGAGCTCAAAACCGCCGGCAGCCCGCTGATGGTAAAGTGCAGCAGGAGCCAGCTGGAGCAGGTGCTTCTTAACCTGGCCGTCAACGCCAGGGACGCCATGCCAGGCGGGGGAACGCTCTCCGTTTCCGCTTCCCGCCAGGCGATCTGTTTCCCCAGCACACGGCAATGCCTGGACGCCGCCCTGATAACAATGGCCGATACCGGGGAGGGAATGACGCAAGAGGTGAGGGAAAAGATCTTCGAACCGTTCTTTACCACGAAACCGGAGGGCAAAGGCAGCGGCCTCGGGCTGGCGATAGTGCACGGCATCGTGCGGCAGCACGGCGGAGAGATCGTAGTGCGCAGCGCGCCCGGCTCAGGCACGCGCTTCGACATCTACCTGCCGCTGCACCAGGCGTCAAACCCCGAATAGCCCGAGGTGCCCGAGCAGGATCTTGAGACCTATGGCGATGAGGATGAACCCGCCGGCGGCTTCCATTTTATGTTCGAAGAAATGGCCGCCGGCGGAGCCTATTTTAACCCCGGCCACGGACATCAGGAAGGTGACCACGCCGATGACCAGCACCGGCCCGATTATTGAAAGCTGCAGCAGGGAGAAAGTGAGCCCC
This sequence comes from Elusimicrobia bacterium GWB2_63_22, assembly GCA_001799735.1. Classification (GTDB taxonomy): domain Bacteria; phylum Elusimicrobiota; class Elusimicrobia; order Elusimicrobiales; family UBA9959; genus UBA9959. Next base: position 39,370 of record MGUA01000029.1, read on the forward strand.
ACGGCCAGGGCGTCTATGCTGGTGGCTATGGCCAGCACGGTAAGGGTGCCGGTGTCGAACGGGCAGGTCTTGGGCCCGCCGCACTCCTCCTCCTCTTTGATCTTGAAAGCCTCGTAGATCATCTTGCCGCCGACGGCCAGGAGCAGGCCGAAAGCTATCCAGTGGTCCCAGCCCGAGATGAAATCTTTCATGCTCAGGCCCGCGGCCCAGCCTACCACCGGCATCAGCGCCTGGAAGCCGCCGAAGAAAAGCGCCATCTTCAGCGCGTTCGGCAGGTGGAGGCGCTTCATGGTGGCGCCGCTGGCCAGCGCGACGGCGAAAGCGTCCATGGAAAGCCCGAGGGCGATAAGGAGTATTTCGAGGATAGCCATGGAGAAATTATACCAACTTGAACCGGCCGGCGCCCTTTTAATATAGTGATAATATGAACCCAATAGCCATAATCCGACAGTTCTTCCAGGGCCTGACGGCCGAGACCACCCCGGGCCAGATAGGCGCCGGCATCACGCTGGGTTTCCTGATAGGCCTGATGCCAAAAGCCACGCTCACGGCGCAGCTGCTGATAGTCCTCATGATGGCCACCCGCGTCAATATCCCCATGGCCATACTCACCGTCCTCGCCGTCAGCCTGGCCAACCCGCTGCTCGACAAGGTCAGCGACCCTATCGGCTACGCGCTGCTCACCAGTTCGGCGCTGCGCCCGCTCTGGACGAAACTTTACAACATGCCCATAATGCCGTGGACCGGGTTCAACAACACTGTGGTCCCCGGCGGCCTGGTGCTGGGGACCCTGCTGGCCGCGCCGGTATATTTCGCCGGGCGCCGCTTCGGGGTGTTCTACAACGATAAATTCCGCGCGCGGGTGATGAATTCAAAGGTGGTAAAAGGCCTGAAGGCCTCGTGGCTGCTGGACTGGTACTTCAAGGGGGAGGTGTAATATGCGCTGGTCCTACGTCGCGCCCCGCCTGGCCCTGCTGGTACTGCTCTGGGCTTTCTTTTTCTTCGCCTTCGACCCGCTGCTGAAGTGGGGCCTTATAAAAGGAATAGAGAAAGGCGCCAAAGCCAAGGCCGAGATCGCCTCCCTGGAGACGAGCTTTCTCCACCCCTCGCTCAGGATAACCGGGCTTGCGGTCGCCGACTCCGGCAGCGAATACAGCAACCTGCTGGAATTCTCGGAGCTTTCCTTCGCGGCGGAGGGCGCGCCGCTGCTGGAGAAGAAGTTGGTGGTGGACGCGGCCTCCCTGAAAGGCCTGCGCTTCGGCACCCCGCGCAAGACCTCCGGCAGGCTGGCGTTCGTTAAAGAGGAGTCTTCGGAGCTGGTAGAGTCGATGAAGGCCGAATCCACGGGCTTCGCGCTGGACCGCGCCTCGGAGGCCAAGGCGGACCTCTCCGCCGACTATAAGGTGGACCCCGCCGGGCTGGAATCCGTAAAGCTGGCCCGGCAGATGGAGGAGACCTACCAGAAAGATTACGCGGACATCTCCGCGCGCTTCGACGCGAAGAAATACCAGGACGGGCTCGACGCGCTGAAGGCCCGCTACGAGAAGGCCAAAGGCGAGAAGAACCCGCTGAAGCAGGCCAAAGAGTACGCCGGGATAGCCAAGGAAGTCAAAGCGCTCACCGCCGATTTCAAGAAGGACAAGGAGGAGGCGGAGGCCGCGCTCGCAGCGGCCGGGGACGCCTTCAAAGCGGTGGAGGACGCCCGCGCCAGGGATATGGCGGCGCTGATGGCGAAGATGAAGCTGCCGTCGCTGGACACGCAGTCCATCGCCCGGATGCTCGCCGGCCCGGTGATAGCCGAAAAGACCGCCCTGGCCATGAAATGGATGGGCATAGCCAAGAAGTACATGCCGGCCAACACCAAGGGCGTACTTAAGAACGAGGCCAGGCGCGGCCGCGAAGTTCATTTCCCTAAAGAAAAGACCTACCCGACGTTACTGGTCCGGCGGCTGGAGCTGACCGGCGAGCTCGGGCTTGAAGACCCGCTCGGCTACAGCGGCACGGTAGAAGGCCTGACCACCCAGCCGCAGGTGTACGGCCGTCCGACGGTGGCCGCCATAAAGGGCGCCAAGGGCGCCCGCAGGCTGGACTTCTCCGCCTCCCTGGACGCCACCGGCGATATCATAAAAACGGCCTCCCGGCTTTCCTATACGGGCATGCCGGTCAAAGAACTGCGGCTCGGTTCGCCGGCCTCCTTCATGGTGGACATCACCGGCGGGACCGGCGCCCTGGAGGCGACGCTCGCCACCGAAGGGGAGAAGATAGCCGGCAAAGCCGCGGCGCGCCTGGCCGGGGCCTCCTTCAAGCCCCGGGCGGAAAACATAAAGGCCGCCCCGCTGCGCTCCGCCGTAGAATCCTCTTTCGCCGGGCTTTCGTCCGCCGTCATAGGCGCGGATATCTCCGGCACGGTCTCCAGCCCCCGGCTGGCCGTCAACACGGACCTGGCCAACGCCCTGTCGAAGGCCTTCACCGGGGCGATGGGCGCCGAAGTGAAGAAAGCGCAGGAGGCGGCCAAGGCTAAGGTAGACGAGGCGCTGAAACCTCACCGCGCCAGGCTCGAAGGGCTGGCCGCGGAAAAGCAGGCGGAATTGGGCGAAAAGCTGAAGGACGCCGAAGCGGGCGTCGCCGGCAAAGCCGAGAAACTGCTAAAGGACCTCGTCCCCGGCAAAGCAAAGCTGCCCAAGTTCAAGCTCTGAACCCTGGCTATAAATAAGAATACAGACTTAAGCGGTCCCCTGGAGAGGGGGCCGCTTATTTTTTCGGCCAGCAAGCGGGCCGGGCGGGGGGAGCTGCCTCCGCGTCAGGGAACCGAGGCGATAACGGGGCCGTAACGCTCCATAACGCTGCCCTTTCCGGGTTGTCCCGCCTGTGTGTAACGCGGCATTAACGATGCCGCTCCGTCGTAAATTCACAGCACAGAAAATAGGTATTGACAAAACAGGAACGATGACGTATACTATTTTTGTAGTCAACGTTACCGAATTAACGTTAATAAATAACGATAAAGCAGGTAGCGTTACGTTTCAAACGATGAGCGACCGGAGGAAAGTATGGCTAAAATAATCTGCATAGACGACGACAAGGACATCCTTGACACCTGCGAAGTGGTGCTGCAGGGCAAGGGCCACACCGTTGTGACGGCGATCAACGGCCAGGAGGGCTTCGAGAAAGCCTCCAAAATGAACCCCGACCTGATAATCCTGGACGTCATGATGGACAACTCCACGGAAGGCTTCCAGACCGCCCAGAAGTTCCGCCGCACCGAGCTGCTTAAATTCGTCCCGATCATGATGCTCACCTCGGTCAACGAGACCTCGCCCCAGAAGTTCGGCGCCAAGGACGGGGAATTCCTGCCCGTGGACGCCTTCATGGAGAAGCCGATAAAACCCAAGGAGTTCCTGGCCAAGGTCGCCGAGCTGCTCGCCCTTAAGAAAGACCAGGTCAACGTAGAAGGCCGCACCAAATAAGGAGAGTTATGACCAGGATTCCACAGCGCACCGTAGAGAGATTCTTCCGCTACTGCCAGTTCCTGCACACCAGGCTTGAGGCCGGCTCGGAGTTCGTCTTCTCGCACGAGCTGGCCGGAGCGGTAGGCGTCTCTCCCGAGCAGGTCCGCCGCGACCTGATGAACTTCCGCCTCAAGGGCACCCCTCAGCGGGGCTACCCCATAAAGGAGTTCATGGGAGAGCTGTACTCGCACCTGGAATCCGGCTCGCTGACCAAGATGGTGCTGGTGGGGGTGGGCAACCTCGGAAAGGCCATACTTTCCTACTTCCTCAAGCGCAGACCCAACCTCTGCATCGTGGCCGCCTTCGACCTAGACCCGGAAAAAGTAGACCGGGTCTATTCGGGCTGCCGGGTACACCATATCGGCCAGCTGGAAAGGACCGTCTCGCGGGAAAAGGCCACGGTGGGCATCATCACGGTGCCCGCCTCCGCCGCGCAGGAGGCGGCCGACATGCTGGTGCGCGCGGGCGTGCGGGCGATAGTAAACCTGGCCCCGGCGCAGCTCAAGCTGCCGCCCGGGGTCTTCCTGGACCAGATAGACATCACTCTCTCCATAGAGAAAGCGGCATATTTCGCCCGCAAGAATTCAATCAAGGAGCAACTTCGATGAGCGTACCCAGCAAAGTGGGGAAAGTCCTTGAAAGCCACAGCTTCGCCAAGCGCGACAAGCTGATCCCGATCCTGCAGGAAGTGCAGGCCGCCGACGGCTATATTTCCAAGCAGGCCGTCCTTAAGGTGGCGGCCCATCTCAACATCCCCGCCAGCAAGGTCTACGGCGTGGCGACTTTCTATAACCAGTTCCGGTTCAAGCCGGTGGGCCGGTACCACATCATGATCTGCCGCGGCACCGCCTGCCACGTAAAAGGCTCGGCCGGCGTGCTGAAGATGTGCGAGGAAGTGCTCGGCATAAAGGCCGGCGACACCACCCGCGACGGCCTGTTCAGCATAGAGACCGTCGCCTGCATAGGCGCCTGCGGCCTGGCCCCCGTCATCAGCATCAACGGCGAGTTCCACGCCAAGATCACCTCGGACAAGCTCCGCAAACTCGTGCAAGACATCAGGAAAACGGAGGCGCAAAATGCCGCAAAATAGGGACCTCATCGCCAGTAACCTCGCCGGCCTGCCGGCCTCGGTACGCACGGCTTTCCTTACCCGCGTCTTCGGCACCGAAGACTACGCCGAAAAAGCCGCGGCCATGCGGCGCGAGAACATTTCCAGAGCGGTCGTCTACATAGGCGCCGGCACCTGCGGCCTGGCCGCCGGCGCGGCCCGGACCATTGAAGCCGCAAAACGTTACATTAAGGATAACAAGCTGGAAGCCGACATCCTGGAAGTGGGCTGCATCGGCTACTGCGCCGCCGAGCCCCTGCTCGACGTGCAGCTGCCCGGGCAGGCCCGGGTCTCTTTTCAGCGCGCCACCGGCGAGGTAGTCCCTGGGCTGCTGGACTCCGTTTTCAGGGATCAGGCCCCGAGCAAGGACTACGTGCTCGGCCAGTTCGAGGACGGGGGGAAGAAGTGGCCCCGGCTGCCGCTGATGAGCGAGCACCCTTTCTTCGCCAAGCAGCTGCGCTTCGTGCTCAAGCACGTGGGCATCGTTGACCCGCTCTCCATACAGGAACACATAGCCCGCGGCGGCTACGGCGCTTTTCTGAAAGTCATCCACACCATGACCCCGGCCCAGGCCTGCGACGCGGTGGAGGCCAGCGGCCTGCGCGGCCGCGGCGGCGGCGGCTTCCCCACCGGCAAGAAATGGAAGATCGCCCTTTCCTCCGACGCCGATCAGAAATACATCATCTGCAACGCCGACGAGGGCGACCCCGGCGCCTTCATGGACCGCTCCGCCATAGAGGGCGACCCTCACCGCATCCTGGAAGGCATCGCCATCGGCGCCTACGCCATCCACGCCAGCAAGGCCTATGTCTACATCCGCGCGGAATATCCGCTGGCCATCAAGAACCTCAAGAAGGCCATCTCCGACGCCAAGGCCTACGGCCTGCTGGGAGAGAACATCTACGGCAGCGGCTTCGACCTGGACGTCATCATAAAGATGGGCGCCGGCGCCTTCGTCTGCGGCGAGGAGACCGCCCTCATGAACAGCATCGAGGGCCGCCGCGGCATGCCCAAGCCCCGCCCGCCCTACCCCGCGGTGCGCGGTTTGTTCGGCAAGCCCACCGTCATCAATAACGTCGAGACCTTCGGCAACGTCTCCGAGATCATCTCCCAGGGCCCCGCGGCCTTCGCGTCCGTGGGCACCAAGGGCTCCAAGGGCACCAAGGTGTTCGCCCTCTCGGGCAAGGTCAACCGCACCGGCCTCGTGGAGATCCCCATGGGCACCACGCTCAAGGAGATCGTCTTCGACATCGGCGGCGGCATAGAGAACGGCCTGGCCTTCAAAGCCGTACAGATCGGCGGCCCCTCCGGCGGCTGCATCCCAATGACCCACATGGACATAGAGGTGGACTACGAATCCCTCAAGACCGTGGGCGCCATCATGGGCTCGGGCGGCCTGGTGGTGATGGACGAGAAGACCTGCATGGTCGACGTCGCCAAGTTCTTCATGGAATTCATAAAGAAGGAGTCCTGCGGCAAGTGCATACCGTGCCGCGAGGGCACGCTGCGCATGCTGGAGATCCTCAAGGGGATCACCCGTCCCCGCCGCGGCGAGAAGGAGGCCGACACCCTGGCCCGCTTCTCCGGCATCATGAACCTCGAGAACCTCTCGCAGGTCATCCGGGAGACCAGCCTGTGCGGGCTCGGCCAGACCGCCCCCAACCCGGTGCTCAGCACGCTGCGCTGGTTCCGCGACGAGTACGAGGCGCATATCTTCGAGCGCCGCTGCCCGGCCGGCGCCTGCACCGAGATGCTGGAGTTCACCATAGACCCCGTCAAGTGCAAGGGCTGCACGCTTTGCGCCAAGGGCTGCCCCACGCAGGCGATAGTGGGCAATCCCAAGACCCCGCACTACATCATAGCCGAGAAGTGCATTTCCTGCGGTTCCTGCAGGACCGTCTGCAAGTTCAAGGCCGTCAACGCCGCTTAGAGGAAAACCATCATGAAACTCACCATCAACGGAAACCCGGTAGAGGCCCAGCCCGGCGACACCATCCTGGCGGCGCTGAAGCGCCAGGGCATACACGTGCCGACCCTCTGCCACATGGAAGGCATGCTGCCTTCGGGCGCCTGCCGCATCTGCGTCGTGGAAGTGGAGGGGCAGAACAACCTGATCCCCAGCTGCTCGTTCCCCGCCGCCGAGGGCATGAAGGTGCAAACCAACAGCCCGCGCGTGATAAACGCCCGCAAGACCGTGGTGGAGCTGCTGCTGGGATCGCATCCCGACGACTGCCTGTACTGCGCCAAGCAGCCCACCTGCGACCTCAGCCGCCTGGCCCGCGAGTACGGCGTCAGGGACCGCCGCTTCCCTGTAGCCAAGAAAAAGAAGCCCCTGGACATCTCCAGCCCGTCGATCTCGCGCGATCCCGACAAGTGCATACTCTGCGGCAAGTGCGTGCGCGTCTGCGAAGAAGTGCAGAGCGTGGCCTGCATAGACTTCGTCAAGCGCGGCTCCGATTCCTTCATCGGCTGCGCTTTCGACTCCAGCCTTAACGTCTCCTCCTGCGTCAACTGCGGCCAGTGCATCAACGTCTGCCCCACGGGGGCCCTGATGGAGAAGAGCGACATCCAGCCCGTGCTCGACGCCCTGACCAACGGGGATAAATACGTGGTCGTCCAGCACGCCCCGTCCATCTCCGTCTCGCTCGCCGAGGAGTTCGGCCTGCCGGCCGGCAGCGACGTAAACGGCGTCATGACGGCCGCCTTGCGCAAGATGGGCTTCAAGGCCGTATTCGACACCTCCTTCGCGGCCGACCTCACCATCATGGAGGAGGCTAGCGAGCTCGCGCACCGCGTAAAGAACGGCGGCGTCCTGCCCATGATGACCTCCTGCTCCCCGGGCTGGATAAAGTTCGTGGAGACTTTCTACCCGGAACTGCTGCCCAACCTCTCCACCTGCAAGAGCCCCCAGCAGATGCTCGGCGCGATGATCAAGACCTATTACGCCAAAAAGCAGGGCATCGACCCCGCGAGCATCTACAGCGTCTCGGTAATGCCCTGCACCGCCAAGAAATTCGAAGTCACCCGCCCGGAGATGGGCCGGGACGGGAACCCCGACATAGACGCCGTGGTGACCACCCGGGAACTCGCCCAGATGCTGCGCATCTACGGCATGGACCTCAAGACCCTGCAGCCCGAGGAGCCCGATCTGCCGTTCGGCGACCGCAGCACCGCCGGCAAGCTGTTCGGCGCCTCCGGAGGCGTCATGGAAGCCGCCCTGCGCACCGCGCACTTCCTCCTCACCGGGCGTGAGCTCGGCAACCTGAAAGTCGAGGCCGTGCGCGGCCAGAACGGCATCAAGGAAGCCAAACTTAAGATCGGCGCCCTGGAAGTGGGCGTAGCCGCCGTCAGCGGCCTCGGCAACGCCCGCAAGCTCGCCGAAGAGATAAAGAACGGGCGCAAGGACCTCCACTTCATAGAGGTCATGACCTGCCCCGGCGGCTGCATCAACGGCGGCGGCCAGCCCTTCGCCCGCAACAAGGCCGCCATCGCCGAGCGCATGCGCGCCCTCTACAACATAGACGCCACCGAGAAGGTCCGCACCTCGCACAGCAACAAAGCCGTCCAGTCCCTATACAAGGACTTCCTCGGCAAGCCCCTCGGCGAGAAGAGCCACCACCTCCTGCACACCAAGTACAAGGCGCGCAAAGCCGCCGACGTAGCGTAGCGCAGGACGGACGGGGTGTTGTCCCCCGAACCCTTTGGGGAAGGGGGGCCCCGCCCGGCGGGGGGGAACCGCGCAACGGTTCCCCTGCAGCAAGCCAGGGTTCGGGGGACAACACCCCGGACGGACAGTGGCAGTCAGCCAGGAGCACGGGACTGGTTCCCGGACGGACCTGGAGATACAGTCAGGCAACGACTATGACACCCGAGAAAGAACCGCTGGTAAGGACCATAAAGGAACGCTGCAAAGCGTGCTATACCTGCGTCCGCGGCTGCCCCGCCAAAGCCATCCGCATCTCCGCCGGCCAGGCCGAAGTCATAAAAGAGCGCTGCATAGGCTGCGCCAACTGCGTCCTCATGTGCAGCCGCGGCGCCAAAGAGACCCTCGACTCCACGACCAACGTAAAGACCCTGCTCAAGGGCGGCCAGCCCGTGGCCGCCGCCCTCGCCCCCAGCTTCCCCGTCGAGTTCGGCGGCATAGACCCCCTGCGCTTCGCCGGCATGCTCAGGGCCCTGGGCTTCAAGTACGTCTGCGAGGTCGCCTTCGGGGCCGACATCGTCTCCCTGCAGTACCGCAAGCTCATCAACGAAAGCCCCGGCAAGAAATTCATCAGTACCGCCTGCCCCGCCGTGGTCTCCTTCGTGGAGAAATACCACCCCGCCCTCGTACCCAGCCTCGCCCCCATAGTTTCCCCGATGGTAGCCGAGGCCAGGATCATAAAGGACAAGTACGGCCCCGAAGTCAAAGTGGTCTTCATCGGGCCCTGCGTCGCCAAGAAAGAGGAAACCTCCCTCAACCCCGCCGACATAGAGCAATCCATCACCTTCACCGAACTCCGCGCCCTCTTCAAGGACGCGGGCGTGGACCGCAACACCGCCCTGGACTCCCAGTTCGACCCGCCGCACCCCGCCAAAGGCGTGCTCTATCCCATGGGCGGCGGGCTGCTCAACTCCGCCGAGCTCGAAGAGGACCTGATGAGCGGCCGCTTCCTTTCCGCCGAAGGCCTGGAAAGCTTTCCCGAAGTGCTCAAGAACCTGGAGCACGGCGACATCGACGCCGATTTCATCGACCTGCTCTGCTGCAGCGGCTGCATCATGGGCCCCGGCATCAGCGTGAAGTCCTCCAAGCACGCCCGCGAGGCGGCCCTGCGCCGCTACGCCCGCAAGAGCTACTTCAGCATCCGCCTCAACGAGTGGGAGGAATCCATCCGGCGCTACCGCGGCCTGGACTACTCCGCCGCCTTCCAGCCCCAGGACCGCCGGATGAAGCTCCCCAACAAGGAAGAGCTTAAAGAAGTGCTGGGCAAGATGGGCAAGGTCAAGCCCGAGGACGAGCTCAACTGCGGCGCCTGCGGCTACCCCACCTGCATAGAGCACGCCATCGCCATCATCCGCGGCATCGCCGAGAGCGAGATGTGCCTGCCCTACACCATAGACCGGCTCAAGAGCACCGCCGACGAACTGACCGTTTCCTACAACCAGCTGGCCAAGACCAGGCAGGCCCTGATGCAGTCGGAGAAGCTGGCCAGCATGGGCCAGCTGGCCGCCGGCGTGGCCCACGAACTCAACAACCCGCTGGGCGTGGTGCTGCTGTACGCCCACCTGCTGGCCGAGCAGTGCCAGAACGACTCGCGCACCTTCGCCGACGCCAAGATGATCACAGAGCAGGCCGACCGCTGCAAGAAGATCGTCGGCGGGCTGCTGAACTTCGCCCGCAAGAACAAGCCTTTCTTCCGCCAGACCGACCTGGTCAGGCTTGTGGACAATTACTCCAAGACGGCCTCCCTGGCGCCCGGGATAAAGCTCGTCATAGACCCGTCCCCTGAGGACCTGCAGGCCGAGATGGACCCGGACCAGATCATCCAGGTGCTCACCAACCTCATCACCAACGCGGTGGAGGCGATGGGCGGCCTCGGCACCCTTACGGTACGCACCTTCGCAGAACGGGAGCAGGTGGCGTTCAGCGTGGCCGATACCGGCTGCGGCATAAAGCCCGAGAATTTCAAGAAGGTTTTCGAGCCCTTCTTCACCACCAAGCAGATAGGCAAGGGGACCGGCCTCGGCCTGGCCGTCTCCTACGGCATCATCAAGGTGCACCGGGGCAACATCACCGTGGTAAGCAATTCCGACCCCGCGGCCGGGCCCACCGGCACCACCTTCACGGTCACGCTGCCGCGCGTGGCCCGGGAAGCCGGCGCCATCAAGATGAAGGCCGAACCGTCCAGGAAGTGATTTAAACAGCCCTCAGGAGAATACTATGACCGACAAAACCAGAATAAAGATCCTCGTCGTGGAAGACGATCCCGACATGATGGAGCAGATGAAGGTCTACCTCGAATCCGAGAATTTCGAGGTGGTTTCCGCCTCCACGCAGAAGGAGGCCGAACCGCTGATAAAGCCCGGCGCCTTCTCCGCGGCCGTGCTGGACCTGATGATGGAGAACCCGGATTCCGGCTTCGTGCTGAGCCACAAGATCAAGAAGATGGACGCCAGGATCCCGGTCGTCATCGTCACCTCCGTCACTAAGGAGACCGGCTTCTACTTCGACAAGGCCCACGACCCCAAGGCCTGGATCAAGGCCGACGCCATCATCCACAAGGAGCTGCGCTTCGAGCAGCTCAAGGCCGAACTCAAGCGCCTGCTGGGCGCGGGGGAAGGTCATGAGTGACCAGCTCCCGGTCCACCAGCTCGACGTCCTGATCGTCGACGACGAAGCCGGCATGCGCGAAGGCGCCGCGCGGTCGCTCGAGGGCTTTTCCGTGCCGCTGCCGGACTTCAACGAGAACGTGACCTTCGCGGTGCGCAGGGCCGCCACGGGCGAGGAGGCCCTGGCCCAGCTCAAGGCCAAAAGCCCCGACATAGTGCTGCTGGACTACAAGCTGCCGGACATGACCGGCATCGACGTGCTGACCGCCGCGCCCGGCGCCGGCGACTTCCTGACCATCATGATCACCGCCTTCGCCTCGCTGGAAGTGGCCGTCAACGCCACCAAACGGGGGGCCTTCGACTTCCTCGCCAAGCCGTTCACGCCGGAAGAGCTGCGCGCCACCATCTCCAAGGCCGCCCGCAGCATCTACCTGCACCGCAAGGCCCGCCGGCTGGAGGAAGAGAAGCGGCAGGTGCGCTTTGAATTTATCTCCGTGCTGGCGCACGAGCTGAAAAGCCCGCTGGCCGCCGTGGAGGGCTACATGCACCTGATGAAGGAGCGCATGAAGGGCCCCGAGCTGGCCGCCTACGACTCCATGGTGGAGCGCAGCGTGGTCCGCATCGGCGGCATGCGCAAGCTGGTGATGGACCTCCTGGACCTCACCCGCCTGGAATCCGGCAAGAAAAAGCGCGCCATAGAGCAGGTGGACCTGGTCAAGGCCGCCGGCCTGATCCTCGAGAACGTCGCCGCGCTGGCCGCCGCGAAGAAAGTGACGCTGGAACTTAAGGCCCCGCCGGCGCTGGTGCTGTCCGCCGATCCGGGCGAGATCGACATGATAATTACCAACCTGCTCACCAACTCCGTAAAATACAACAAGGAAGGCGGCCGGGCCGTGCTGGAGCTCGACAGGAAAGAGGGCGGCGCCGTAGCCATACGCTGCTCCGACACCGGCATAGGCATGACCGAAGAAGAACTGGCCAAGCTGTTCGGGGAATTCGTGCGCATGAAGAACGAGCACACCCGCAACATCGACGGCAGCGGCCTCGGCCTGTCCATTCTCAAGAAAGTCGTCAAGCTATACGGCGGCGACGTAAAAGTACAGTCCAAGTACGGCGAGGGCACCACCTTCGAGCTCACCCTCAAAGACGCCCCCGTGCCCGCGGCAGCAGAAGCAGCACACTAACAGTGGGTTGGAGGGGCCAGCGGGGTGTTCCCCTAAGGCCCCAGTTGGGGAGGGGGACCCGTCCAGCAGGACGGGGGAACCGCGCAACGGTTCCCGGGTCTGGGGCACAGGGGAATACCCCGCTGGCCCCGAACCCCTAACCAAGGAGGTCGTATGCAGACCGTATCGGTAAACGCAGACACCTACGAGGGCTTTCTTAAAGACGGCAAGGATTTCATAGACGACAAGGCCCTTAAGGCCGCCCTCGCCGCCCCGGCCCCGTCGGCCGACCGCGTGCGGGAGATCATCGCCCGCTCGCTCGCCGTTTCCGAAGCCCTCCCCGTAGAGGACACCGCCGCCCTGCTCGCCGTAACCGACCCCGCCCTACTAGAAGAGATCTACCAGGCCGCGCGCGACGTAAAACGCAAAGTCTACGACAACCGCGTAGTCACCTTCGCCCCGCTCTACGCCTCCAACTTCTGCGTCAACAACTGCCTCTACTGCGGCTTCCGCACCGGCAACGCCGGCGCCGTGCGCCGCAAGCTCACCATGCCCGAAATAAAGGCCGAGGCCGAGGCCCTGGCCGGCAGGATAGGCCACAAGCGCCTCATCTTCGTCACCGGCGAGCACCCCGCCACCGGCGCGAGCTACATTGCCGAGGCTATGCGGACCATCTACGACGTTAAAGTGCCTACCCGCCGCGGCTTCGGCCAGATCCGCCGCGTCAACGTTAACGCCGCCCCGATGAGCGTGGACGACCTCAAGATCCTCAAGGCCGGCGGCATAGGCACCTACCAGGTCTTCCAGGAGACCTACGACCGCGAACTTTACGCCAGGCTGCACCCGGGCGGCACGCCCAAGGCCGATTACCGCTGGCGCCTCTACGTCATGCACCGCGCCTTCGCGGCCGGCATCGACGACGTCGCGCTCGGCGCGCTGTTCGGCCTGAACCCCGACTGGAAGTTCGAAGTGCTGGGCCTGGTGGCCCACGCCCGCGAACTGGAGGCCCGCTTCGGCATCGGCCCCCACACCATCTCCTTCCCGCGCCTGGAGAACGCCGACGGCACCAGCCTGCCGGCCGACAGCCTCAAGAACGTCTCCGACGCGGACTTTAAAAAACTCGTCGCCGTGCTGCGCCTGTCGGTCCCCTACGCCGGCATGATCGTCACCGCCCGCGAGCGCCCGGAGACCATCCGCGAAGTCATCGGCATGTGCACCCAGCGCGACGCCAGCACCCGCATCGGCATCGGCGCCTACTCCGAGCGCTACGGCTCGCAGGAGGCGGAGCGCCAGCAGTTCATGCTCGGCGACACCCGTTCCCTCGACGAGGTCATCGGCGAGCTCGCGGACCTCGGCCACATCACCTCCTTCTGCACCTCGGGCTACCGCTGCGGCCGCACCGGCGACCATATCATGAAGCTGCTCAAGAGCGG
>MGUA01000030.1:0-63542 GCA_001799735.1 Elusimicrobia bacterium GWB2_63_22
AGGCCTTCTCATCCCTCTTCATTGAACACATCGCCGGCTTGTTATACCGGGTCATGTAAAGATTGGGCATCTTGTTGCGTTTGAGGATGGCCGTGCGGTGGCCGGGGAAATCCGGACCGATTTTTAGCCTAACTTAAGGTGTATTTTGGGTAAAATACCTTAAGGAGGCAGTATGCGCAAGAAGATAGACCCTGCGATCAAGGCCAAAGCGGCTTTGGACGCCCTGAAAGGCGAGCTGACGATAGCCGAAATCGCGGCGAAATACCAAGTCCATCCGAACATGATAACCGGCTGGAGGCGCGAGCTCTTAGACAACGCGTCCGGCATATTCGACCATGCCAAGGAACGCAGGGCCGCGGTCGACATCCAAGAAAAAATAGATGATCTGCATAAAACCATCGGCGAAATAACGATGGAGAGCGACTGGCTAAAAAAAAGCTCGATCTCTTGAAGTAGAAGCCAGGAAGAAGCTCTTTGACAAAAACGGGCCGTACAGCCAGAACAAGCAGTGCGAACTGCTTGGGGTAAGCAAGTCATCGCTGTACTACGTGCCGGTGCCGGTAAGCCAGCGGGACCTGGATATAATGTCCCTGCTGGACCAGAAGTACACGGACCGGCCGTATTACGGCGTGCGGCGGATGTGGAAGTATCTTCAGATAGACAAGAAGATTGCCGTCGGCCGGGACCATGTCCGCACGCTATTGCGGCGCATGGGAGTTATGGCGCTGTTTCCGACGAGGAACTTATCCAAGCCCAATCCGGCGCACCGGATATACCCTTACCTGCTCAAGGGCCTGGAGATCGTCCGGCCGAACCAGGTCTGGGGCGTGGACATAACATATGTCCGGCTGGCGCAGCGCGGGTTCGCCTACCTGGTGGCGATTATCGATTGGTACAGCCGCCAGGTATTGAGCTGGCGCCTGTCGAACACGCTCGACAGCGGTTTCTGCGTAGAGGTTCTGGACGATGCGCTGCGACGGCACGGCAAGCCGGAGATCTTCAATAGCGACCAGGGCAGTCAGTTTACGAGCGAAGATTTCATAAGCCGGCTGAAGGCCGAGGAAACCGTGAAGATCAGCATGGACGGCCGCGGCAGGGCCTACGACAACATCTTTACGGAGCGGCTGTGGTGGGCGGTGAAGTACGAGGACATCTACCTGCACGAGTACCAGGACATTCCGCAGTGCAGGGCGGGGCTGGAGAGATACTTCAGCTTTTACAACACGGAGCGTCGGCACCAGTCGCTGAAGTACAAGACCCCGTGGGAGACGTACAAGGCAGGAATAGACTGGAGAGTTAACGACGGACAGACAGGGATGATGCAGACCACCTTAGGCAGGGCTTAGAACTGGTCTAGACTCTCCCGACCACCGCACCCAGACCGAAGAAGGCGCAACCTTGATCCCCATATAGCGTCGCAAATATAGGGCTATCCTCTGATGACCGTAGCCAAGTTGTGTTCTAAGTTCAAGGATCTTCTGCTCGACCTCAGGCGTTATTTTTCGCAATCTGCCATTGCGGTTGCCCGGAAGCAGGCCATTGATTCCCTTTGCTTTATAGGCGTGTTGCCAACGCCAGAAAGTCGCTCTGCTTATGCCGAACAGTTCGCAGATATCTGCTATTCGTAGGCCCGGGTCTTCAACCAATTCGAGAGCTTCTTTGCGCAAATAAGCTTTATCTAAATTCTGCAACTCTAGCCCTTTAAGTAATTTTTGTGATGTGCCTGATCGATTCATGTTTCCTCCTGGTATTTACAGGATTCTACAGAAATCAATGTTTCACTTCTAGCCGACTATTACAGCTGGACCCCGCTCTTAAACAGGTCAGCGCCGACCCGTCCCAGATAGAGCAGGTAATAGTGAACCTCATGCTCAACGGCAGGGACTCCATGCCCAACGGCGGGAAACTGACTTTCGAGACGCACAATGTACGGACGGAAACGGAAACAGCCTCCCCCCGGGAAGCCTTACCCCCGGGAGATTACGTGCAGCTGGTGATCACGGACACGGGAATGGGGATGGACGCCGAAACGCAATCACACATTTTTGAACCGTTCTTTACGACCAAGGAACCCGGAAAGGGGACCGGGCTTGGCCTAACGACGGTATTCGGCATTGTCAAAAAATCTAACGGGCATATTTTTGTCTACAGCGAACTCAGCATAGGAACCACGGTAAAGATATATCTTCCCGTTTCCGGTCCGGGGACGGCAGCGGCTCAAGGCACTGAAGCCGGACTTGAAGACCTGAAGGGGTCCGAAACCCTTCTTATCGCTGAAGATGAGAGCATCGTACGGGACATCATCTGCCGTGTCTTAAGGGAGAACGGCTACAAGACGATCGAGGCGCGCGACGGGGAAGAGGCGCTGCGCCTCCTTACGGCGCACAAAGCGGCGATACACGCCGCCGTTATAGACCTGGTGATGCCGAAAATGAACGGGAAAGACCTGGCCGAAGCCCTGAAGCCTCTGCATCCGGAAACCAGGGTTATCTTTACCTCCGGGTATACCGACGACTTCACCAGGGAACGCATGGGGATAAACCCGCTGCTGCCGTTCCTTCAAAAGCCGATACCGGCCGGCGCGCTGCTGAAAAAAGTGCGCCAGGTCTTAGATTCCCGCTGACCTGAGGAGAGAGCTATGAAAATACTGACGGTCCGGAAAAACACCGGGGAAATGGAAATACTACCGGGAGCGGCGCGGGAAAAAGCCAATACGTTCATAGAGGCGGCCGGGCCGGCGGAGGCTTTTGACCTGGCGCTTGTCCACAAACCCGACCTCATAGTCCTGGATGCGCTGCTGCCGGCGGCGGAAGGGTTGCGCCTCATTAAAGCCGTAGAGGCGGAGAACGCGCTGAATGGAGCGCGGTTCATTTTCTATTACGGCGCCGGGGCGCCGGACGCGCAACCGCCCTCGGCGCTTTGGGCGGGTCTGGAGCACGGACCGGCCCTGACGCCGCAGGGACAGAACGCCTCCGCGGCCGCCAGGGAAGGGTCGGGAACGCAGGAAGCGGCGCTGCGCGAAAGCGCGGAGCAGCTTAAAACCCTCATAAACGGCACGCCCGACATCATCTGTTTTAAGGACGGCGAAGGCCGCTGGCTGGAGGCCAATGACGCGGACCTGGAGCTTTTTAATCTAAAGGGCGTCCCCTACAAGGGGAAAAAGGACAGTGAACTGGCTCAGTACAGCCCGCTGCACCGCGAGGCCTTCCTGGCCTGCGAGGCTACCGACGAAATATCCTGGGGGAAGGGCGTAGTTTCCAGGGGAGAAGAGAACATACCGCGTTACGACGGCTCGGTCTCGGTTTATGACGTGATCAAATCCCCGATCTTTTATCCGGACGGCAGGAGGAAGGGCCTGGTGGTCCTGGGCAGGGACATCACCGAGCGCAAAGCCGCGGAAGATAAGGTGCTGGCCTTTAACGCCATACTCGAACAGAAGGTAAAGGCCAGGACGGCCGAATTGCTGGCCTCTAACGAGGAACTGGAGGCTTTTTCATATTCGGTTTCCCACGATCTCAAGGCCCCGCTGCGGCGCATTGAGAGCTTCTCGATGATGCTGGCCGACGAACTCGGGCCGGCGCTGACCGGGAAGGCCGGAGACTACCTGGAACGGATAAAGTTCGCGGCGGCGGGAATGGGCGCGCTGATAGAACGGCTCCTTTTGCTGTCGCGTACCGGCAGGGCGAACATGTCTTTTGCCGCGGTATCGCTGCAGGAACTAACGGCGGAGGTCATAGAAGAACTTTCCGCCGAAACCCCTTCCAGGAAGATCGAATGGATAAAGGACCGGCTTCCGCCGGTTACAGGCGACCGCGCCATGCTTAAGCAGGTCCTCATCAATCTGCTGGGCAACGCGGTCAAATACACCCGGCCGCGCGATACGGCCCGCATAAAGATATCCGCGCGGCATAAGGCGGGCGAGACCGTGATCACCGTAGAGGACAACGGCGTAGGCTTCGATATGGCTCACGCCGGACGCCTCTTCGAGGTTTTCCAGCGTCTTCACACCGGGGAAAAATTTGAAGGCTATGGGATAGGGCTTAACATGGTACGGCGCATAATAACCGGGCATGGCGGCAGGGTCTGGGCCGAGGGGCGGACGGGGAAAGGTTCCTCGTTCAATTTTTCCATCCCGGATAATATCGGCTAGCCGGCTCAGAAAGTCTGCGTCACCTTGTTGAGGCCCCTGGGGTTGTCGGGGTTGAGGCCTTTGGCCAGGGACAGGCGCAGGGCGAGGCGCTTCATGCGGATGTCGGTGGGGATACAGCTGAAAGGGAACTTCAGGGCGCCGGGTTTCACGATGTGGTACGGGGTGCCGCGCTCTACGAGAGCGCGTTTTACCTGGAGGATATCCTCGGGCAGTTTATTGGAAGGCGTGAACAGGAAGACCAGGTCATTACCGGTGTAGGCGCCGACGGGACCGTGCAGGAACTCGGCGGCGGAATAGCCCAGCGCGTGGGCTTTGGCCATCTCCCTGAACTTAAGGGCCGAGTCCTCGGCCACGGCGTTGAGCGGGCCGCGGCCCACAAAACCCAGCATATTGGCGGCCATCACTTTGCGCACCAGCGCTTCCCCCCCGTAATTCTCGGCGGCGGCGCGCGCGGCGGCCGACACCGTGGTCTTGAAATCTTTGGCGTTAAAGCAGCCGCTCCAGGCCTGTGCGGCCCAGAGCACCGCCCAGAGCTGCAGCTCAAAGCTCTTGGTGGCGGCCACCGGCACTTCCTTAGAATCGGAGAGCAGGATATGCCGGCCGGCCAGGCGGGCCAGCGGGTTGTTCTTCAGGTCGGGCTCGTTGGTGACGGCTACGCCTTTGGCCCCCCACTTCATCAGCTTCTCCAGACAGGCCACAATATCCTGGCTGCGGCCGGACTGGGAGAAGGCCCAGACCACCTGGCCCTTAAAGCTCAGCGGCTTCCTGGCCTCGAAGATAGAGTGCGGGTGGATGAAATTGGTGATAGTGCCGGCGTAGGTTTCCCAGATATACTTGGCGAACAGGGTGGCCGTGCCGGAGGAACCGCGCCCGACGAGGTAGACGGTCTTGTCCGGGGACCTGAGGGCCAGGGTCTTCAGGGATTCGGCGCGGGCCGAGAATTTTTCGAGCAGGGAAGGGATCTCCCCTATGTCGCCGCAGGTCAAGGTATCCTGTATCTTCATAGTTTTCTCCGGCGCGGGCCGCGCACTGTCTTAAATTTTACTATCCTCAGCAGCTCCTGGCCGCCTATGCGCCCCGGGGCCGTCTTAAGCGGGACTATCCTGCCGGCGAAAGCCGGGCTCGCAAGCACCAGGGTCTGCAGGTCGCTGCCGTCTATGGTGCGGCCGGCCTTCTTCTCGGCGGTGATGTAGGCGAGGAAAGCCGCGTCCATCTCCCGGCCCAGCCAGCGCCGGTCAACTTTCTTTACCTCTACTCCGGTGATCAGGGCCCGCACGCCGAGCCGCAGGCACAGGCGCACGGCGTAGACCAGGTCGAAACCTATAACAGGCGCCAGCAGGCCGAAGCCGGCTTTTGCTGCGGCGGCGCGCCAGGCGTCTATCTTCCCCCCGCAGCGGCAGCGGGCCACGCCGGAAACAAGCGTGTCGGCGCCGCAGGCCTTCCCCGCCGCCCCGGCCAGCAGGGCTACGTTGCGGCCCAGCGCCTTAACTTTGAAACCCGCTCCTGTCTTTACGGTAACGGCGGGCACGCCGAGAAGTTTCGCGTGCGCCGCCACTATGTCCGGCTTGCGGGAATCGTTAAAATACTCTTCGTGACGCCGGCCGCCGTCGAAACCTACCAGGCAGAGCACCCGGTGACCGGCTTCGGCAGTTTCCAGCAGGGCCAGGTGGCTGTCCTTGCCGCCGCTGTAGATAACGGCACAGTTCTTCATTTCTTATCCGAAACCGCCCGTTTGGCCGCGCGCAGTTTCTTTATGCCCAGCTCAATGTCGCGCAGGTCCATGCCTGTGCGGCCGTAATGGGCATGCTCAATGGGTGAATCCGGGCAGATATACGTGCCGCGCCGCACGCCGCGCGGGTCTTTCTGCAGCCCGAGCCAGATCAGCCAGGGCTTCATGTTGGAGAAATCTTTGGCCATCAACTCGGGGTTGGAGCGCATGAGCAGCTCCGGGTCGCCGAAGCCGTCCTGCACCACGCCGCTGTGGTAGCCTGCCTCCTTGGCCGCCTCCACGTCGCGGTGGGTGTCGCCTATCACATAGACGTCCCCGTCTTTTATGGCGGTCTTCGCCAGTTTGGCCGCGCGGGCCACGGCCTTCTGCAGCACGACGCTCCGGTGATGGGAGTCGCAGCCGTAGCCGCCGAAGGCGAAATGCTTAAGAAGGCCGGACGGCTCCAGCTTTATGAAAGCCCCGTCCTTGAGGTTGCCGGTGCCGAGCCCCAGCAGGAGGTCCTTGCGCCCCGACAGTTTAGCGAGGAATTTCTCCACGCCTTTGACCTTGAAATACTTTTTGGCCTTCACCGAGGCCAGCACTTCCGACGGCAGGCGGTCCACATAGCGCTGTGTCAGGACGGCGAGGTCCCTTTTAGTCGGCTTGCGGCCCGCGCCCACCTTGAAGGCGTTCTCGAAGTTGGCCTTGTCGGTGGCGCCCTGCAGTTGCACCTTGTCGCAGGCGTTCTTATGGCCGGTCAGGGACTCCACGGCGTGGTTAAGCGCCCTGGCGCCCGCGCCGCCGGCCTTAACCAGCGTTCCATCAATGTCGAAAAGTATTATTTTCATTTTATTTTTTTCCGGGGACACAATACTTAATTATCCGGGATAATTAAGTATTGTGTCCCCGGAATTAAAACCTGGGGTGAACCACGCGGCCCTTTTTTACCGTCAGCAGGGTCTGGCTGGCGCCGAAATAGTAGCAGAGCTCCCGGTAATCTTCAGCGTCGTAGAAAGCGAGGTCGGCCTGCATGCCGGGGACTACGCTGCCTACCCGGTCGCCTATACCCAGCGCCCAGGCGCCGTTTACGGTGGCGGCGCAGAGGGCCTCCTCCGGCGTCATGCCGCAGTGGGTGCAGGCCGCCGACAGGACGAACTGCATGTTCCAGCAGGGGCAGGTGCCGGGGTTGAAATCGGTAGCCAGCGCCACCGGCACGCCCTCGGAGATGATCTCCCTGGCCGGCGGATATTTGGAGAGGCCGAGGTAATAGTTGGAGGCGGGCAGGAGCGTCGCTATGGTACCGGCGTCGCGCATGGCGGCGATGTCCTCGGCGAAGACATGGTCCGCGTGGTCGGCGCTGACGGCGCCGGCGGCGGCGCCGGCCCGGGTGCCGCCGTAATTGGAGAGCTGTTCCGAGTGCACCTTGGGGCGCAGGCCCAGGCGGGCGGCCTCTTTAAGGTACACGGTGGTCTGCTCCGGCGTGAAATAGCCTTTCTCGCAGAAGATGTCTGCGAAGACCGCCAATTTTTCCGCCGCGGCCTTGGGCAGGATCTCGGCCATGACGTAATCCAGATAAGCCTGGGCGTCGCCCTTAAACTCCGGCGGCACGCTGTGCGCCGCCAGCAGCGTCGGGATCAGCTCCAGCGGGGTAAAGTCCCGGGCGTCGCGCACGGCCCGCAGCATCTTAAGCTCTGACTCCAGGGAGAGGCCGTAGCCGCTCTTCACCTCGGCCGTGGTGGTGCCGCATTCCAGAAAACGCGCGGCCCGCGCTGCCACCTGGGCGGCCATGGCCTTGCCGCCCTGGGCCCGCACCGCGCCTATGCTGGAGATTATCCCCCCGCCGGCCGCTTTGATGTCCTGGTAGGAGGCGCCGGCGGTGCGCATGGAAAAATCTTTCAGCCGCGGCTCGGCGAAGACCATATGGGTGTGGCTGTCCACAAAACCGGGCAGGCAGACGCCATTGACCTCTACCTTCCTGGCTTTTTTAGCCAGGGAGTGCCGCGAGACGGAGGCCCTCGGACCGGCGGCCACTATGATCCCTTTTTCCACCAGGACGGCGGCGTTTTTCACCAGGCCGGTCTCGCGCATGGCGGCGCCCGCCCTGGGGGCGTTGTCGCCCGCGAAGGTCAGCAGCTGCTTGATCCCGGTGAAAAGTATGGCCATCAGCGGAAGTTTTCGAACTGCAGGGTTATGCCGTAGTCCCCGCCCCGCAGCAGGCTCATTACGTTCTGCAGTTCGTCCTTGGACTTGGAAGTGACGCGCAGGGTGTCGGCCTGGATGGAAACGTTGGCCTTAAGCTTGGCGTCCTTGATGGCCCTGACTATCTCCTTGGCCTTATCCTGGGGGATGCCCTGTTGCACTTTAACGAGCATCTTGGCGGTGCCGCCCAGGGCGCTCTGCACTTTCTCCCCGGCAAAGTTCTTCACCGGCAGGCCGCGCTTGGAGATCTTGGTCATCAGCACCTCGTAGAGGGCTTTGACCTTGTAGTCGTCGGAGGACGACAGCAGCATGGAGTTGGCCTTCTTGTCGAAGTTGATCTCGGACTTGGAGTCCTTGAAATCGTAGCGGTTGACAACTTCCTTCATGGCGATGGCGATAGCCTCGTCCACCACGGTATACTCCACCTTTGAAACCACGTCGAAGCTAAAATCAGAAGCCATAGTTAATTCCTCCTAAGTTATTTGAGCATCGGGATCTTGACGCCTTTCTTTTTGGCGAAGTCCGAGGCAATTTTGTAGCCGGCGTCGGCGTGGCGCAGCACGCCCATGGCCGGGTCGTTGGTGAGCACCCGCTCCAGGCGCGACGCCATTTCTTTGGTGCCGTCGGCCACGGTAACCTGGCCGGCGTGCAGGGAGTAGCCCATGCCCACCCCGCCGCCGTGGTGGAAAGACACCCAGCTGGCGCCGGACGCGGTGTTGACCAGCGCGTTCAGGATCGGCCAGTCGGCTATCGCGTCGGAGCCGTCCTTCATGGACTCGGTCTCGCGGTAGGGACTCGCCACCGAGCCTGAATCCAGGTGGTCGCGGCCTATCACGATGGGCGCGGAGATCTTTCCGTTCTTCACCAAATCGTTGATGCGCAGGCCCATCTGGTGGCGCTCGCCGTAGCCCAGCCAGCAGATGCGCGAAGGCAGGCCCTGGAACTTAACTTTCCTGGTGGCCATGTCCATCCAGCGCCGGAGATGCTCGTCCTTCGGGAACAGGTCCAGCACCAGCTTGTCCGTTACCGCTATATCCTTAGGGTCGCCCGAAAGCGCGGCCCAGCGGAACGGGCCCTTGCCCTCGCAGAACAGGTCGCGGATATAGGCCGGCACGAAGCCGGGGAAGTCGTAGGCTTTTTTCACGCCCTGCTTAAAGGCCATCGTGCGGATATTGTTGCCGTAGTCGAAGGTGACGGCGCCGGCCTTCTGCAGCTTTAGCATGGCCTCCACGTGGATGGCGATGGATTCCATGGAGAGTTTTAAATACTTCTTGGGATCTTTGCGGCGCAGCTCGTCCGCCGCTTTTACGCTGTAGCCCTTGGGGATATAGCCTTTCAGCGGGTCATGGGCCGAGGTCTGGTCGGTGAGCACGTCTATCTTGACGCCGCGGCGCGCCAGCTCGGGCAGCACTTCGGCGCAGTTGCCCAGCAGGCCTATGGAGAGCGGCTGGCGGGCCTTCATGGCCTTAGCCGCCATGATCAGCGCCTCGTCGAGAGAGCGGGACATGATGTCCACGTAAGCCGTGTCCAGGCGCTTCTGTATGCGGGTCTCGTCCGCCTCTATCACTATGGCCACGCCGCCGTTCATGGTGACGGCCAGCGGCTGGGCGCCGCCCATACCGCCGAGGCCGCCGGTTACCGTAAGTTTGCCGGTCAGGTCGCTCTTGAAATGTTTGCGGGCGCAGGCGGCGAAGGTCTCGTAGGTGCCCTGCAGTATGCCCTGCGTGCCGATATAGATCCAGGAGCCGGCCGTCATCTGGCCGTACATCATCAGCCCTTTCTTCTCCAGCTCGTCGAAGACCTCCCAGTTGGCCCAGTTGCCCACCAGGTTGGAATTGGCGATGATGACGCGGGGGCTGTACTCGTGCGTGCGCAGCACGCCGACAGGCTTGCCGGACTGAACCAGCAGGGTCTCATCGTTCTCAAGCCGGCGCAGCGAGGAGACGATGGCGTGGTAGCAGTCCCAGTTGCGGGCGGCTTTGCCGCGCCCGCCGTAGACCACCAGGTCCTCGGGGCGTTCGGCCACCTCGGGGTCCAGGTTGTTCATCAGCATGCGCAGGGCGGCCTCCTGCTGCCAGCCTTTGCATGAAAGTTTATTGCCGCGCGCGGCGCGTATGACGTTGTTCATGGTTCACCTCTGTTGTCAGTCTACGAAAGTGCCGGCGAGGATCTCTTCGGCCACGTCTTCTATGCGGCCGGAGAACACCTCGTCGCCCTTGAAAGCCGGGGACACCAGGCGCACCTTGGCGAGCGCTGTTTCCAGCCTGGCGCTGGACTTGAGCGGGCGGTGGAACTCTATGCCCTCGGAGGCGGCCATCAGCTCTATGGCCACGATGTGGGCGGTGTTGCGCACCACGGTGCTCAGTTTGAGCGCCGCGTTCATGCCCATGCTGACGAAGTCCTCCTTGTTGGCGGAGGTGGAGATGGAGTCGGAGCTGGCCGGGTGGCTGAGGATCTTGTTCTCGTTGCACAGCGCGGCCGCCGTGACGTGCGCGATCATGAAGCCCGACTCCAGGCCCGGGTTGCGGGCGAGGAAAGGCGGCAGGATCTTAAAATCGCTCACCAGCTGGGCGATGCGCCGCTCGGAGATATTGCCCAGGGCGGTGATGGCGATGGCCGCGAAGTCCGCGGCGAAGGCCACGGCCTGGCCGTGGAAGTTGCCGCCGGACAGCACCTCGATGGAGCCTTTCTTCTTCCCCTCCACCACGAGGGGGTTGTCGGTGACGCTGCCGAACTCTATCTCGAAGACGTTGAGCGCGTACTCTATGGCGTCGCGCGCGGCGCCCATGGCCTGCGGCATGCAGCGCAGCGAGTAGGGGTCCTGCACCCTTTTGTCGGAGCTGCGGTGCGAGGCGCGGATCTGGCTGCCCCGGGTCATGGCTTCCAGCATCTCCGCCACTTCCAGCTGGCCGGCGTGCGGCTTAAGCTCGTGGATGCGTTTGTCGAAGGCCACCGGGGTGCCCTTGAGCGCCTCGAGGGACATGGCGCCGGTGAGCACGGAGGAATAAAAGAGGTTCATGGCCTCGAACAGGGCCAGGCCGCCTACGGCCTTCATGGCCTGCGTGCCGTTGATGAGCGCGAGGCCCTCCTTCTCGGCGAGCTCCACCGGCTTTATGCCGGCCTTCTTCATCACTTCGGCGGAAGGGCGGAAGTCGTCCTCGCCGGCGAACTTGGCGTGGCCCTCGCCTATCAGCGTCAGTGCCATATGGGCGGAAGGGGCCAGGTCGCCGCTGGCGCCTACCGAGCCCTTGGACGGGATAAAGGGAACCACCTGCTTGTTCACCATGGCGGCGAGGGTCTTTACCACCAGCGGCCGCACTCCGGAGTTGCCCATGGCCAGCTCGTTGACGCGGGCGAACATCAGGCCCAGAGCCTCGGCGTCCTCCAGCGGCTCGCCTACGCCGCAGGCGTGGCTGCGGATCAGGTTGACCTGCAGGCTTTTCAGGCTTTCGCGCGAGACGCGCTGGCTGGCCAGCTCGCCGAAGCCGGTGTTGATGCCGTACATCACTTTATCTTCGGTCAGCATGGCCTCCAGGCTGGCCCGGCGGCTGGCTATCAGCTTGAGCGCTTTAGGCGGTATCTCCACCCGGCGCTGGCCGTAGGCGATCTCCGCGAAATCCACTATGTCGGGGGGCGTTCCGAGGGTAAAAGGCTTTATTTTTGCGCTCATGATGTGTATCCTCCGCTTTTCTGAAGTAAGTCCGCCACGGTCCGCGCTCCCGCGGACTTGAAGGCGGTTATAAAATGGTCGAAGATCTTGCGGGTCATCTCCACGTCGGCCAGCGCCCGGTGCCAGCCCCCGTTGGAGATATTGAGTTCCTCGGCTATCTTGCCAAGGCGGTTGCTCTGGAACTTCCAGCCCTTGCGGGCGATGAGGAGCGTGTCCACCACGTGCAGTTTGGGAAAGCGCAGGCCGACCCGGTCGCACTCCGCCTTGAGGAACCCGAGGTCGAACTCTGCGTTGTGTGCCACTACCACGGAATTTTCCAGCATGGCCAGCAGGCGGGGCGCTACCCCGCCGAACGACGGGCTGTCCTTGACCATGGCGTCGGTGATGCCGTGTATTTTTGAAACTTCCGCCGGGATGGGCATCCCGGGGTTCACCAACTCGGCCAGCATGCCCACCCGGTCGACGCCGCGGAAGCTGATGGCGGCCACCTCGCAGACGCGGGCCGCGCGCGGCGACAGGCCGGTGGTTTCCACGTCCACAAAGGTGAAGACCGCTTCTTCGATGTTGAGTTTCCCGGTGAGTTCCAGCATTGCTAAAAGGTCCTTGCCCGCCTTACAGATGCCCGTAGTAAATGAACCTGGTCCAGAGCCCGATGCCCGCCGTAAGCGCCACGTTGAGCGCCACGTTGAGCCGGGACATGTCGATAATGCGCTTCTTGCGCACGTAGAAGATCTGCACCGCCCAGGCTATGGCGAAAGGGATCCACCAGTAGCCAGCCACAAAGAAGAAAGCCCACAGCACTACCCGCTCGAAGATCAGGAAGTACTTCTCGTCGAAGTGCGGGAAGGCCTTGCCGAACACGTCCTTCTCCAGGAAGTAGATCATCACGGTGGTGAAATGCGCCACCAGCACCAGCATGCAGGCTATGGCCACCCATTTCTCGCCCATCATGGAGCCCGGGGCCGGCACGTCCACCGGCGAGATCAGGAACAGCACGTAGAGGTGGAGGAGCTGGTCCACCAGGAAGCTGATGGTGTTGTCCTTGTACCAGGACTTCATGCTGTAGACCCGCAGCTCGTCCACCCCGTAGTGGATCACGAACATCAAGAGCAGGGCCCACCAGCCGGTCAGCCCGACCCCGCCCACCGTCACCCAGGTATCCCCCAGGTAAGGCCAGGTCAGCGCGACGGAGACCACAAAGTGGGTCAGGCAGTGTATCAGCATGCCCCACATGCCCTTGCGCTTGAGCCGGTTCACGATGTCGAACTGCAGCGTGAAGTCCGCCAGCAGGTGCGACAGCACCAGTCGCCAGAAGATTACCATAAGTTCCTTAACCCTTTTCCGTCAGGTTGAAAGACTGGTCCCAGTCCTTCGGCGGCTCCTTGACGAAGAGCTCGGCCTTCTCTATGTAGAACTGCGAGGGGCCGTCGCCGGGCAGGGCCTCCAGCGCGGCCTTGAAGTGCGGCACGGAAGCGGCGTACGCGCCCTTGTAGAACTGCTCTATGCCGGCTTCGTAATGCTTAAGCATGGCCTTGATCTCCGGCGCGGCCTCGCCTTTGCTGGAGAAGGGCTCGTAGACCTTGGTCGGGATGGCCTTACCCACCACCCGGATGCTGCCCAGGTAGCGGTAGTCGAACATGTCCTTCAGGTCCCCGAAAGTCGCCTCGCTGGTCATGATCTTGGAGTGGAAGTACTTGTTGGCGCCTTCCATGCGGGAAGCCATGTTCACAGAGTCGCCCATCACCGTGTAGGAGAGGCGCGACCGCGAGCCCATGTTGCCCACTACCATCGGGCCGGAGTTCACGCCCACGCGGCACTTGGGTTTTATCGTGAACTGCGTGAGGGACTCGTTGAGGCGCGTCATCTCCTTCTGGCAGTCTATGGCCGCCAGCACGCCGAGCTTGCGGTGGTCGGCCTGGTCCAGCGGGGCGTTCCAGAAGGCCACCACGCAGTCGCCGATGTACTTGTCCACCGTGCCGTCGTACTTAAGAATGACGTCGGTGAAGGCCGACAGGTACTCTACCAGCATCGCGGTCAGCTCTTCGGGCGACAGCTTCTCCGACATGGTGGTAAAGCCGGCCAGGTCCAGGAAGAAGGCGGTCATGTCGCGCTTCTCGCCGCCCAGCGACAGCTTGGAGGGGTCCTTGGTGATCAGTTCCACCACCTTGGGCGACAGGTATTGCCCGAAGGTGTTCTTTATCCACTTCTTCTCGCGGCCTTCGCTCAGGCCCTTGTCCACCACCAGGTAGAGGAAAGGCAGGAAGAAAGCGGACAGCACCGCGATGAACGGCAGGTCGTAGAGGTTGGCCCGGAGGTAGATGTCGAAGGCGAGTATCGCCGTCATGACGCCTAAAGCCGAGATCACCATCGTCTTTATTGAATAGCGGTTCAGGAAAACTGCTATCCAAGGCATGAAGAGGATCAGGAGCGTTACCAAGAAAGCGTCCTGTTCCTGCAGTTGGTCCTTGGAGATGATGTTGTCGATGCTGGTGGCGTGTATCTCCACGCCGGGCATCTGCGGCGAGAACGGGGACGGGACATGGTCGAAAGCCCCGAGCGCCGTGGCGCCGAGCAGGGTTATGCCGTCCTTAAGGTCTTCTTTTTCCTCTTTGCTGAGGCGGCCCTCTATGATGTCCGCTATCGAGATATGCCGGTAGGCGGAATCTATCAGGTAATTCGGGTCCTTGTCCCAGGCCGGGTGCGCTTTGCGCAGGACGGGGTAACGGTAGTTCAGCCGCAGCGGCTCCTGCCCGTACTTGGCCTGGAGTTCGAACAAGGTTTTGCCGGAGTAGATGGCGTAGGTGGCCATGCCCAGCGACGGAACGCGGTAATCCAGGCAGCCGGGCTCGCAGCGGAGCCGGCCGGCCTTGAGGTCCTTGTAGGTGAGGAAAGTGTCTTCTATGCCGTCGTCGTCCTGCTCGTCCCAGCCTCTGTAGAACATGTAGAACTTGCGGACATAGCCGTCCCTGTCCATACCGAGGTCGGAGTGGGGGTGGGCGACATAGGCGCTGGCCTGCGCCAGGCCTTTCAGCGGCAGTTTTACCTTCTTGGTGTAATAGTCTATAGCGGCCACGTTGACCACGTTGCCGGCCTTGGCCACGCCTTCCACGTAGCGGCGGTCGTTCTCCGGGTTGTCCCTGTCGGCCTCGAACAGCATCACGTCGATGCCGATGGCCTTGACGCCCAGTTTTTTCAGCTGGTCCATCAGCATGCCATAGTAGCGGCGTTTGACCGGCCAGCCGTACTTGGACAGGGTATGATCGTCTATGGCGGAGACCGTTATTTTTGGAGCCGCCGGCTTGTTTATTTTATTGCCGAAGAAAAAAGTATATTTTTCCCCGCCGTGGTTGAAGATCCCGGCCAGCACCCGGGGCATATTCAGCCGGGTATCGCTCCACCGGTTGTCGAAAGCCTCCATTGCCCCGGCAAAACACAGAAAGAGCCACAGCAGCGAGAACCCCACCGTGGAGAGATAAAGCCACTTTTTGCCGCCCTTCTTTTTCTGCTCGTTCATATAAGGAACCCCTTTGCTGTTAACTTGCTAACCCCGTATGCCTACGTTAAATTTAAACACCCCGCCGCCGGGCCCGGCTTCGGCCCAGATCTTCCCGCCGTGCATCTCCACTATCTTGCGGGCGATGGCGAGCCCCAGGCCGAAGCCCGACTCCCCCTCCCCCGCCTTGAGCCGCTTATATTTTTCGAAAATAGTTTCCAGCTGGTCCGCCGGTATGCCGGGGCCGCTGTCGGAGACGGCAAACAGCGCGCGGCCGCCTTCGGCCCTGACCGACGCCGTAACCCGGCCGCCCTCCGGCGTGAATTTCCACGCGTTGGAGAGCAGGTTGTCGAGCACGCGGCGCAGCAGGGAGGAATCGGCGGAGAAGTCCAGCCCTTGGGCGCCGGCGGTCTCTACCGTGAAAGTTATTTTCTTCTCCTCGAACAGGGCCCTGAAGCCTTCGGCCGAGGCGGCCAGGAACTCCGCGGCGTTCGTTTTCTGCAGGTCGGGCTTCAGTTGGCCGGCCTCCATGCGGGAGATGTCCAGGATGTTCTCCAGCAGCTTGAACAGCCTGTCGCTGGAGTCCTTAACGCTGCGCACGTAGCCGGCCTGCTTGGCGCCGGGCTCGAACTCCCGCTCGAGCAGCTTGATATAGCCCTGCATGGTCAGCAGCGGGGCGCGCAGGTCGTGCGCCACGGAATGGAAGAAATCCTCTTTCATCTTCTGGATCTTGCGCTCCAGGGTGATATCCCGCATTACCATGAAGACCGCCGGGTTCTGGGTCTTGGCCGACAGGGTCTGCACGCTGACGCGGTAATACTTGGTCTCCCCGCCCTGCTGCAGTTCCACCACGCCGCTCTTGGACTGCGCTTTTTTATAGACCAGGTCGGCTATCCTGCGGCGCAGGCCCTCGTTCTCGCCCGGGCCCGCGTCGGGGCCGAGCACCGCCCGGGCGGCGGCGTTGGCGTAAAGCAGTTCTCCGCGCATGTCCGCGAGGATAATGGCGTCGTGGATCAGGCTGACCAGCAGTTCCAGCTTCTGCTTCTCCTCGAACACCTTCTCCACCTGGATGCCGTGGTAGCGGTCCACCTCGCGCATCATGGAGTTGAAGGCGCGCAGCAGGTCCGACAGCTCGGAGAACTCCGTAGTCTCGCTCACCGGCCCCTTGAATTGGCCGGCGGAGACGCGCGCGGCGCCGTCCATCAGCGCGGCCACCGGGCCGGCAAGCCTGCGGCTGAACACTAGGGAGGAAAAATAGAAAGCCGTGCCTACGGCCAGCAGAAAGAAGGCCATCAGCCAGGTCATCCTGTTTACACCGGCAAAAGCCTCCGCCCTGTTCTCGAGGGCCACCACGTACAGGTCGAAGCCGCGCACCCTGGCCGCGGCCCCGATATAGGGCCCGGCCCGCCCTTCCAGCTCGAACACCGGCCCGCTGGCCAGTATGGCGCGCACCCTGGCGCCGTCGAACTTCTCGAAGGAACCGGAGAGCGGCAGCGCGTTGCCCTCGGCGTCGGCCAGCAGCAGCCCGCCGGTGGCGCCCAGCCGCTGCGAGCGCAGCTTTTCGAACAGGTCGCGCAGGTTCACCGCCGCGAAAGCGTAGTAGCCGTTCCCCAGGGGGTAGACCAGCCGGCAGACCGGCATGTCGAAGATCATCTCGAAGCGGCCCAGCGCGGCCCGGCCGTCCCGGGAGGCTTTGAGGAACTGCGGGTCCCCGGCCAGGTCCAGGTAGCCGAAATAACGCCTGAGCTCCGGCGCGCCGCCGCTGAGGACCTCGCGGCCGTCCGCGCCGGTGAAGGCGAGATAGAGGAATTCAGGGTTGTTCTTGAGGGCCCGCTCCAGGCTTTTGCGGTTGACGTAGGATTCTTCCGTGTCCCACATGCGCTCGAAGCGCCGGGACAGGTCCTGGGCCTCGCGCTCCATCATCAGCGAACCCATCTGCGAGACGTTCTGCTGCAGGCTGGAGATATCCTTCTTGGCCTTGGACTGGAAATAAAACAAGAAAATGCCGCCGGGGAGCAGCGGGATAAGCCCGGCCCCGAACACGAAAAGCAGCAGCCTGTTAAGCAGCGTCACGTTACGTTATGCCCCCCGGCCGGCGGCGCCGGCCCCGGGCGGGCGTCACTTCCCCTTTTTAAGCGCTTCCACCAGCTTCGGCACTATCTCGTTGACGTCGCCGACGATGCCGTACCTGGCGACGTTGAAGATCGGGGCGTTGGGGTCCTTGTTGACCGCGACGATGACGTCGGAGGCCTTCATGCCCACGATATGCTGTACCGCGCCCGAGATGCCGAAACAGAGATAAAGTTTGGGCGACACCGTGGTACCGCTCTGGCCCACCTGGTGCGTTTTTTCCTTGAACCCGAGGTCCACGGCCGCGCGCGACGCGCCGACCACGCCGCCCAGGAGTTTTGAGATCTCCTCAAGCTGCTTGAACTTTTCTTTGGTCTTCATGCCCCGGCCGCCGGACACGATGACGTTGGCGTTCTCTATCCTGGCGGTACCGGCGCCGTGGTCTATCTTGCGCTCCAGCACCTTGACCCGGCGCAGGCTCTTATCCAGCCTGGCGCTCTCGCGCACCACCACCGCGGCGCGGCCGTGCACCGGCTCGGCCAGCTTCATGACGTTAGGGCGCACGGTGGACATCTGCGGCCGGGACCTGGGGGCCAGGATGTCCGCCATGATGTTGCCGCCGAAAGCGGGGCGACTCTGCAGCAGCAGGCCGTCTTTGATGGCCAGCGCGGTGCAGTCGGCGGTCAGGCCGACGTACAGCGTAGAGGCCACGCGCGGGGCCAGGTCGCGGCCCTGGATGGTGGCGCCGTAGAGCATGATGGAGGGCTTGTGGCTGGTCACCAGCCCCACGATTACGCTCGAGAAGATGTCGGTATTGTACTCAAAGAGCTCGTCGTGCTCTACCATGTACACCTTGTCGGCGCCGTACTCGCCGAGCTCTTTCTCGTAGCCGTGGTTCTTGTCGGTCAGCAGCACGGCGCAGAGGTCCTCGCCCAGCTCGTCGGCGAGCTTCCGGCCGGCCGAGAGCAGCTCGAAGGTGACCTGCTTGATCTTTTTGGGATGCGTTTTGTCCCCGGTCTCGGAGAGCTCCACGTAAACCCAGACGCCCTTGTAGCCGGAGAGGTCCCTGGCGGAAGCCTCCTCGCGGGTGATGGTGATCGCCTGCACCGGGCAGACCTGCACGCAGACGCCGCACAGCGTGCAGGCCTCGTTCATCGTGGCCTTCTTGTCGATCATGTTGATCGCCGCGAAAGGGCAGACCGGCACGCACTTGTTACAGCCTATGCACTTTTTTGAAACTTCTATCATCTTGCTCTCCTGGTGGTTAAATTGTCGCTACTCGCCGAGAAAATTCTCCCCGCGGAGGACACTCAGTATCTTCTCCACGCCTTCCTGGCCGGAGCCGGAGAACATGGCCGCCTTCTCCCTCTGCGGGGGCGGGTAGATCTTGTCGACCTGGGTAGGCGAACCCTTGAGGCCCAGGTACTGCGCCTCGGCGCCTATGTCGGCGGCGCTCCAGACGTGGAACGGCTTCTTGAGGGAGCCGTTGACGGCCAGGAAAGACGGGTGCTTGGGGGCGTAGTCCTTGCCCATGATCATGGTCAGCAGCACCGGGGGGCGGGCTTCCAGCAGCTCGTGGCCGCCGTCTATCTGCTTGCGGGCCAGCACCCGGCGGCCGTCCACGTCCACGTGCTCGCAGAAGGTGATCTGGGGAATGCCCAGCTGCTGCGCCACGCCGGGGCCGGTCTGGGCGGTGTCGCCGTCTATGGCCTGCATGCCGCAGAATATAATGTCCACTTTGCCGATCTTCTTTATGCCCTTGGCCAGGGCGTAGGAGGTGGCCCAGGTGTCCGAGCCGGCGAAAGCCATGTCGCTGAGCAGCACGCCCTCGTCGGCGCCCAGCGCGAGTGCCAGCTGCACCACGCTCTTGGCCTGCGGCGGGCCCATGGAGATGACGGAGAGCTTAAAGCCGTGCTTCTTCTTGAGCTCAAGCGCCGCCTCCAGCGCGAAATGGTCGTAAGGGTTAAGGATGCTGGGCACCCCGGCGCGGATCAGCGTCCCCGTCTCGGGGTTGATCTTCACCTCGGTCGAATCCGGCACCTGCTTTATCATTACCGCTATATGCATGCTGTCTCCTTGGCCGTCTGAAGCGCATAGCGCCTGTTACGGCATGGCCATAGGCCTAAAATTATTTAGCTTTGAACGTCTGCTTCAGCTTCGCGGCCACCAGGTCCATGTCGGCGATCATGCCTTTCTGCTCGGTCTGGATGGCCTCGATGTTGACCGCGTCCGCCAGGTTCCCGGCGGTGTCCACGGCGCCCAGCACCAGCGCCAGGCCTTCCAGCGCGGTATTAAGGGCGGCTTCGCGGGCGAAGACGCGGGACATGGCCTGCCAGCCTTCCCTGTCGAAACGCACCGTCTCGCTGTATTTCTTAGCGGCGGCAGCCTCGGAGAAAATGGCGGCGGTCTCGGCGGCGCAGATCAACTTACCCAGCTTGAAGGTGACATGCTGGTGGCGGGTGAGCTTCTGCACGCGGCACTCCTCCAGCACGGCGGCCAGCGCGCGCAGCGCCAGCGCGGCGGCGTGGCAGCCGGCACGCGGCTCCTCGGCGTGCGCCCGGTCCAGGCGGTCGGCCATGTCCAGGTAATACCGGCCGCGGGATTTAAGATGTTCCTGCCAGCGGCCGCGGTAGATGGTCATCTCCAGCACTTCGCTGGTGCCCTCGTAGATGCAGGTGATCTTGATGTCGCGCTTGATCTTCTCTACGGGGAAGTCCTTGGTGTAGCCGTAGCCGCCCAGCGCCTGGATGGCGTCGTCGGCGGCCTTGTTGCCCCACTCGGAGGCGCCGTACTTGGCTATGGCGCCCTCGGTCTGCAGGCCGTGCTCGCCGGAGTCCAGGCGCTGCGAGGTGTACTCGATATAGGCGCGCGCGCCTTCCATGCGCACGTAGTTGGGCACAATCAGTTTATGGGTGTAGCCCTGCTTGTCGGACAGCGGCCCGCCGCCCTGGATGCGCTGCTGGCTGTAGCGGATGGCCTGCTCTATGGCCTCTTCGCCCGCGCCGAGGCCGAAGGCGGCCACCATCACGCGGGTATAGCCGAACACGGCCTGGGCCTGCAGCAGGCCCTTGCCCTCTTCCATGCCTATGAGGTTCTCGGCGGGGACGTAAACGTTGTCGAGCGACAGGCCGGCGGTGTTGGAGAGGCGGATGCCGTGCTTGTCCTCGTGCTTGTTGGGGCTGAACCCCTCCATGTCGCGCTCTACAAGGAACCAGCAGGGGCCGCCGGGGGCCATGGCGAGTATCGTGTACAGGTCGGCCACGCCGCCGTTGGAGATCCACTGCTTGTTGCCGGTAAGGTTGTAGCCGACGATCTTGCCGTTCTTTACCACGTGCTCGGCGCGCGTGCGCAGGTTCACCAGGTCGCTGCCGGCGTCGGCCTCGGTGGCGCCGTAGGCCACCAGCAGGTTCTCGGAGGCTATGCGCTTGAGCCACTTCTCCTTCTGTTCCTCGGTGCCGCCCACGTTAAGCGGGTCGGTGCCGAGGAAAGTGGCGAAGACGCCGGTGGCGATGCCCAGGTCTATGCGCGCGAGCAGCTCGCAGACGCGGTAGATGTCAAAAGTGCCGCCCGAGACGCCGCCGTACTCGGCCGGCACCATCAGCAGGTGCAGGCCCAGCACGTCATGCTGGTACATCTCTTTGAGTATTTCCGCCGGGAATTCGTTCTTCTCGTCGAGCTCGCGGATCAGGTCATAGGGAATGCGCCGCTTGGCGTACTCCTTGAGACTGTCGAGCATCAGGTTGCGTGAGATAGCGTCCATGCTTGCCATTCAATAACTCCTTGAGTTGCTAAAAAACTTAAACCTTCGCCGCTTCACAGGAGGCTATATAGCCCTTCACCTCGGCGGTGATCTTCTCTCCGAAGGCCTTGTCCTCCAGGCCCTCGGCATTTATAAAAACGTTCTCCGCGGCGCAGCGGATGGCCGCCTCCAGCAGGTAGCGGGCGCTGCGGTAGTCGGACATGACGTGGGAGGAGATGGAGGTGGAGCAGACCATCAGCCCAGACATGGCCTCCGAGGCCAGGCGCGCGGTGCGGAGCGGCACTTCGGCCGCGTGCCGGAGGGCGGCCTGCATCTTCACCTTGCGTTCGGGATTGTCCTTGGGGATCTTCATGGCCGCCATGAAAACGTCGAAGGAGGCGGCGTCCTCGGCCACGCAACTCTGCAGGGCGGCCTTGTGGGCGCCGAGATGGTCGCACAGCTGGCGCAGGGCGGGCTTCTTGGCCTCGTCGAGCTTCTTGCCGCGCAGGGTGATGCCGATGGCCATCTGGCCGAGGGCGCAGCCCATGGCGCCGCTCACGCCTGCCGCCGAGCCGCCGCCCGGGGTGGGGTCGGTGGTGGCGAGCGCGTCCACAAAAAGGCCCGCGCCGGCCTGCCAGGAGGAGAGCAGCTTGAGCAGCTTGGTCTCGAGCACCTGCTCTTCCTTCTTGAAATCCTTCACCTGCAGATTCTCCACTGCGTAGTCGGTCAGGGCATCCTGAGTGGTCAGGCCGATGAGCTCGGTGCCGGTGACGGCGATGCCCTTGGGCCCGAGGTCTTTCTGCATTTCGTCCATCACGCGCTTGATGGAGGTGGTCTTGTAATCGGTGAGCACCGTGGACATCTGCACCTGGCCCTTGCTCTCCAGGAAGATCTCCTTGGCGCGCAGGGCCGGCAGGCCGCCGCCGGAGGTGCGGATCTTCTTGGCGAGGCCCTTGGCGAACTCCATGTCTTTCGTGTCCAGGTTGACGTTGAAATTGACGATCTGGTTGCGGGCGCCCACGGCCATGGCGCCGGCGGTGGGGTGGATGTGGTTGGGCCCAAAGTCCGGCACGCGCTCGGGATCCTTGCCTATGACTTCTTTCAGGCCCTCGAACTGGCCCTTGCGCACCTTGGCCAGGTCGCGGCGGTGCTCGAACTTTGCCGCGCGGTCGTAGAGGTACACCGGGATGTTCAGCTCGCGGCCGATGCGCTCGCCGGCCTTCTCGGCCAGCGCTATGCAGTCCTCTATGGTGGAATCCATGATCGGAATGAACGGGGCCACGTCGGTGGCGCCCATGCGGGGATGTTCCCCTTTGTGATGGTTCAGGTCTATGAGCTGGGCGGCTTTCTTGGTGACCGCGAACATAGCGTCGGCGGCGGTCTCCACGGGGGCCATGAAGGTGAGCACGGTGCGGTTATGGTCGGCATCCTTCTCTACGTCGAGGACGAGCACGCCGGGCACGGCCCTGGCGGCGTCTACAATGGCGTTGATCTTGGCCAGGTCGCGGCCTTCGCTGAAATTGGGGACGCATTCCACGAATTTACCCATAAATCCTCCATTGAGAGCTTGCGGCGGCGCAGGCCGGCCTTAATATATATATAAATTATACGAATTTAATATGGAGCCTGAAAAGGCGTCTGAAAATGGGGTCAGGTCTTGAATCTTGACATCCTGCGTCAACGCCCCTCCTGGAATGCCGCGAGTACCACAAAAATGTCAAGATTCAAGACCTGACCCCACAAAAGCGATAACCCGCTTTTGGCGGGTTATCGCTTCCCCTGATTTCGGGGAGTTCACAGTTGGAGGCCGATATACGGCGTCCACTTATATTATAGCAGATACTCTTGACTTGTCAAGGGTTGACGGCAGCTTTCCTGCTCAGCCAGACGCTATAGTGCAGGGCGAACATGACGCTGTAGGTGTCCACCGCGCCCAGGTCCAGCCCGCCGCCGTTCATATTGAAGATATGCCGCCAGCGCAGGTCCACCCCCGCCCTGGTCCCCCACCAGAAGGGGATGCTGACCCCGGTGCCGAGGTCCAGCCCGGCGCTGGACCCGGACTGCGACGGATAGCGGGTTCCCTCCGCCGTATAGGCCGGGCTGTTCCACTGGTACACCCCCGCGCCCAGCACGCCGTAATAGGTCTTGTTCCCGGACGGGAAAGAGGCCCGGACAAAAGGAGAAAGTCCCATGACCCTGACCTCGAGGTCCTCAAGCTGGCGGTTTACGTGGCTGCCGGCGTAATAAACCTCCCCGCCGTAACTCAGGATCTCGTCCACCCGTTTGGACACGGAAAGCGTCAGGGCGGCGGAAGAGGCGAAGCCGCTGCCC
This sequence comes from Elusimicrobia bacterium GWB2_63_22, assembly GCA_001799735.1. Lineage (GTDB taxonomy): Bacteria > Elusimicrobiota > Elusimicrobia > Elusimicrobiales > UBA9959 > UBA9959. Next base: position 23,361 of record MGUA01000030.1, read on the forward strand.
TTGTCCCCCCAGTGGCTGCCGAAGGGCGTGGCCTTGCCCAGGCCGGCGTTGATATAGCCGGCCAGGTAGCGCGTAGGCTCCGGCAGCATATCGTCGAGCCCCGGCAGCTCCTGGGCCGCGGCGGGCGCAGCGCAGCAGAGCAGCAGGAGGGCGGGCGCTAGCAGCCTCACCGCCCCCCCCCCGGAACCACGCCGATGCCGCACTTTACGCGGTCCAGCGAATAGACGCCGTCGGCGGAAAGGAAAGAGGCCCCCTTCATGCCGCTGTTCTTTATAAAGAACGGCGTATCGAGGTCCATGAAATCGAAGCCGCCCAGCCCGGCGGCGAACTGCGCGGCCGCGGCGGAGGCCAGCTCGCTTTCCAGCATCTCGCCCATCATCAGCTTTATGCCCTTGGCCCGGGCCAGCGCCCACACCTCGCGCGCCCGCAGGAACCCCAGCTTGGTCAGCTTTATATTTACGGCGGTAACGGCGTTGCGGCGGATAAGATTGTACACGTCGTCGAGGGAATAGGCCGACTCGTCGGCGCAGATCGGCATGGGCAGGCGGCGGGACAGATAGGCCAGGCCGTCGATGTCGTCCTTCTTCACCGGCTGTTCCACCACTTCGGGACGGATGCCGCGCCGCATGAGCTCCCTGATGAATTTTTCCGCCTCTCTGGCCGTATAGGCGCAGTTGGCGTCCAGGTACACGGCGCAGCCGGGCGCGGCCTTGCGGACGGCCTCAAGCCGCCGGTAGTCCTCGTCCATATCCACGCCGGTCTTGATCTTGAAGATCCTGAAGCCGCGGGCCCGCATCTTCTTAGTGAACGCGTAGGCCGCGTCCGCCCCGCCTATCACCACTGTGACGTCGGTCTTAGCCCTGGGCTCGCGCCCGCCGAAGAATTTCCAGAGCGAGATCCCCTGCAGGCGCGTCGCCAGGTCCAGCAGAGCCATCTCCGCCGCGGCCAGGGCGGCGCGGTTGCCGTCGAGCAGGCGCTCCAGCGCGCACATGGAGCCCAGGTAATCGGCGGCGTCGCGGCCGACCAGGAATTCCCCCGCACCCTCCAGGCTGCGCATGGTCTTTTCCCGGGTCTCGCCGGTGATATGGGTGGCTATGGCCGCCTCGCCGTAGCCCTTTACGCCGCCGGCGGCCTGCAGCGTAAAGACGGCGTTCTCCAGGGTCTTGTGGCTGCCGGTGGAAATGGTGAACGGCGTAAAAAGTTCCGCGTCCAGTTTTTTCACCGAAAATTTCTTTATCAGGCCGTCTTTCATGATTTCTCCTTCTCCGGCGTTATTTCCCTGCCCAGCAGCATCAGCACCACCACGATCAGGAAGATCAGGACGCTCTGCCACAGCAGCAGCCAGGTGCCCAGCGTGGACGCGGTATGCCGTATGGTCCAGGCGCCCAGGCCGAGGCAGACGTTGAGCAGCACGATGAACCCGACGGTCTGCTCCACGCCCAAACCGAGCTTCATGAGGCGGTGGTGAAAGTGGTCCTTGCCGGTATACTCCAGCCATTCTTTGACGCCGGCCACCTGGCCGTTCCTGACGCGCGACACGGTGGTGTAGATGATGTCGAAGATAGGGATGCCGAGCACCAGCAGCGGCGTGGAAAAAGAGACGGCCGGGTTGTCGGTGGCCCAGCTGCCGTAGAGGGCCAGGCAGCCGAGGATGAAGCCGATGAACGTGGAGCCGGAATCCCCCAGAAAAACGCGGGCGGGGCGCCAGTTCATGCGCAGGAAACCGGCGCAGGCCCCGGCCAGGGCCGCCGAGATGAAGGACAGCGGGAACTGGCTGGAATTCCAGCCGATGCCAAGGAACAGCAGCGCGCAGACCGCCCCCATGGTGGCGGCCAGCCCGTCGATACCGTCCATAAAGTTGAAGGCGTTGGTGATGCCGACCAGCCACAGCACGGAGAGCCCGGTGGAGAGCGCCGCGCCGAAAGGCAGCTTCAGCGAAAAACTCAGGTGCAGGCCGAAAAAGGTCACCGTCAGCGCCGCCACTACCTGCCAGAACAGGCGGGTCCTCGCGGACAGCCCCTTCCAGTCGTCAAAAAAGCCGAGGAGGAAAATGATGGTGCCGCCGAGCAGGATCCCCCACACCTCGCGGGAGAACTGCTGGTTGCGCAGCACTGCGGCCATGAAGGCCAGGTAGACCGCCAGCCCGCCGATGCGCGGCACCGGCAGGGTGTGGACCTTCCGCGCGGAAGGCTGGTCCATGGCGCCTATGCGCACGGCCAGCCAGGCGCTGGCCGGGGCCAGCAGAAAGACCGCCGACATGGAGATCAGGAAGAGGTAGAACCAGCGCAGCCCCTCCGTCCAGGTCCAGGCGGAAAAGCCGCCGGTGGGCAGCAGGCCTACCAGCAGCAGGAGCACGGCCAGAGAAAAAAAACCGCCCTGGCGTTTTATGGTCATTTGCGGCCCAGGAGGTAATCCAGCAGCAGGCGCCGGGACATGAAACCCTCGGCGTATTTCACGCGGTCCTGGTAGCCGCGGAACATGGCCGCGGCCTTGGCGCTTTCCACTATCGAAAGGTTCTTTACCCGGGTCTTGTAGACCTGCGAGCCGTGGCACTTGAGGAGGGCTACCTTTTTGGCTATGACCGGCCCTATGTCCACGAAGACCCCGGGGTTGAAATTAAGGGTGGTAGGCACTTCGTAGAAAAGCAGGTTCTTGGCGTAGCGGGCGGCGGTCTCCACGGCCCGGGCCACGTTGCGGTGGTCCTGGTGCGTGTCCTCCGCGTAGTTGACAAAGACCACGTCGGGCTTCACCGCCTCCAGCCTGGCCTCCACCGCGTGGATAAGCTCCCTGGTAAGCTGGACGGAAGTGTCCTCGAAACCGCCCCAGTAAAGTTTGGCCTTCAGAATTTTTGCGGAGCGTTCCTGCTCCAGCTGGCGGCGCTTGGGGTCGCCGCCTACGGAGCCGCGCGTCATCACCATGAGGTGCAGCTGGTGGCCGGCGGCGGCGAACTTGGAGAAAGCCCCCCCGCAGCCGAATTCCAGGTCGTCGGGGTGCGGGCCTATGCCGAGTATCCTCATTTGGAGCTCTCCACGCCCTCGGCGACCAGGGCTTCGGTTATGATCTTTTCGCCTTTAGAGAAAGCCGTGAGCATGCTCATATTGGCGATGTTGTTGATCCAGCGCGGTATGCCGCCGGAGCGCTCGTAGAGCAGCTCCATCGCCCGCTCGTCGAAGATGTTCTCCGCGAGCCCGGCCACTTCCAGGCGGTGCTCCACGTACTTGCGGGTCTCGGCGAAGTCCAGCGGCTGCAGGCGGTAGCTCAGGGTAATGCGCTGGCTGAACTGCTTGTTGGAATCCAGCTTCTCCCTGAGCTCCGGCTGGCCGCTGAGAATCAGCGTCAGCAGGAAGCGGGTCTCGGTCTGGAAGTTAAGCAGCAGGCGGAGTTCTTCGAAAACGTTCTCGTCATTTATAAGCTGGGCCTCGTCGATAGCTACCACCACGTGCTTGCCGTCCTGGAAGGTGTCGCGCAGGAACCGCTCTATGGCCATCAGCACGTCCTCTTTCTGCTTGGGCACGTTGTAGCCGGTCAGGTTATGCAGGATGATCTTCAGCAGCCCCAGGTCGTCGAGGCGCGGGTTCTGGACGAAGGAGAAAACATAGCCCTTCTTTTTAAAATTACGCTCCAGGGCTTTCAGGACCAGGGTTTTTCCGGTGCCGTAGGCGCCGGTCAGGACCGCGCAGGCTTTTTTCTCATCGATCACGTAGGAAAGCCGGGAGAACGCCTCTTCGTGTTTTTCCGACTCGAAAAAGAACTCGGTATCGGGAGTATTTTCAAAAGGCAGTTTTTTCAAATTCCAGTGCTTCTGATACATGGATACTATTTAATTATAAATAGCGGAAGAAAGCAACAGCGGGAAGGCCCGCGCCGGGGAAATAAAAAAAGCCGCGCTGCCGCGGCCCGCCTCCGCCCCTGCCCGGGGCTACTCCCTGGCCCAGACGGTATACCCCGGACCTTCGGCCGCCTTCCTCCAGCCCTCCCCGGGGCTCCAGGCCTTGTCGCCCAGCCGCAGGGCCACCCGCCCGTCCACCACGGCGGCGTAAAGGCCGCTCTCGGCCCGCATTATCCTGACGGCGCTGTCCGAGACTATCCCCGCGGAGCGGCGGATCTTTATCAGCCCGGAGATCTGGTCCTTCATGCCCCAGTCGAAAAAATGCGGCCAGTAGACGCAGGGGATGCCGGGATGGGTGAGGATATAGGCGTAGCCCGCCAGCTCCCTGCCGGCCGGGAAAGGCCAGGCGTCGGACTTCAGCTTGGAGCCGGGGCTCGGCCCGGTGTCGTGGTTATCCACAAAAGTGACGGCGTTGTCGGGCCACCAGCCCAGCAGGCCCGCGGGGCGGCCGTCCTTGTCGGCCAGGCGCCAGTACTCGCCGGCGCGCACGGCCTGCTGCAGGATGCCCTTGGTGGTGAAGTCGAAGACCTTTATCTCGCCGTTGACGGAATCCATCCAGTCGCAGGAAGCCTGCCGGTGCCCGTCGGTATTGCCGAGCTCGAAGTCGTCCCAGATCTCGGCCACCGAGAAGGAAGGGGTGCTGGCGCGGTTGTAGGCGAGCATGTAGGACGGGGAGAAGCCGCGGGCGTAGTCGTAGCGCCAGCCGTCGTAGCCTACCGTATCCCGCAGACCGTTCATAAAAGATTTAAGGGACTCGCGGACGTAGGGCCTGGTATGGTCGATGTCGCGGGCGGCGTGGAACCCCTTGCCGGTGTCGGCCGCGCCCTTGCCCTTTCCCCACTCGTCGTCGGAACAGACGGAGTCGGTGGCCCAGGCCGGCTCGGTGAAATCGGCCCAGTCCTTGGTGCCTACGCGGTGGTTGAGGACGATATCGGAGATGACCCTGATGCCCGAGGCGTGCAGGGCCCGCACCGCGGCCGTCAGCTGGGCCGCCGTGCCGTAGCTGGAATCCTGCACCGAGAGCCGGCGCGGCATGTAGCCTTCCGGGGCCATGGAATCGGAGGAGGGAGGCAGCCAGACCAGGTTAACGCCCGCCCTGGAGAGCTCGCCGGAACGCCGGCCGACCTCGCCCCACCACGGGGCGGTCTTCCAAGAGGTCCAGTGGAACCCCTGGATCATAACGGTATCGTCGCCTTTTTCGGAAGCATGCAGGAACGGCGCCCCCCCGGCCGGGAGGACGCAGATCAGGAACAGAGCGGCCCGCATATATTTCCGCATCTATTCATTTTTAGCAGATTAAAAATTATTGTCAAGGGCCCAAAGGGGACTCAGGCGAATTTCTTGCGGGTGTACTCGGCGCGGAAAGCGTCGCGTTCGGGCGGGGTGAGCACGCGGCCGGCGGCGGCCTGGATGTGCGCCGGCTGCATCAGGAGGGTAGTCTGGTTGAAGGTGCTGAAATCGAGCCCCATGTTCCAGCCCATGGCCGCGCCCATGCGCGCCAGCGAGATGTTCTGCATGAACTCCTCGTAGGACAGCGAGCGCGCGTGCCGGAGCAGGCCGAGCGCCCGGTAGACGGCGTCCTCGGTCTTCAGGCGGGCCGGGCCCTTCAGCAGGGCCTCGCGGGCGGCGATCTCCTGGCGGATCAGGTTGCGGATCACGCGGTCTATGTTCTGGCAGAATTCTTCTTCCGTGCGGCCGAGGCAGGTGGCGTTGGAGATCTGGTAGAAGTCCCCCAGCACGTAGGTGCCCTCGCCGTAGATGCCGCGGGCCGTCACGCCCAGGTGCGAAAGGTTCTCGAGCACCTGGGGCATGGAGCCCAGGCGCGAGAGCGCCGGCAGGTGGGCCAGGCACGACACCCGCATGCCGGTGCCGACGTTGGTGGGACAGGCGGTCAGGAAACCGAAGTTGCCCGCGTAGGCGAAAGGCAGCTCCCGGCCCAGCGCCAGGTCCAGCTTCAGCGCGGATCTGAAGGCGTCCTCGATGGCGAACCCGGCGTTGAGGCACTGCAGGCGGAGGTGGTCTTCCTCATTGATCATCACCGAGAGGTCCTCGTCGTTGGAGACGGCGGCGCCGGAAGGCAGCACCGAGGCCGCCAGGGCGTGGGAGACATGGTGGCGTTCCACCAGGAAGCCTTTCTCCAGGGCGGTAAGGGTTTCCACCTTTATAAAATGGCCGCGCGGGAAAAGCCCGGTCTCCCTGGCCGCGGCCAGCGCCAGGCGCCGTATCTCGGCCAGCTGCCGCGGCTCGGAGCGGTTGGGGAAATTGAAGCCCTGCAGGTTGCGGGCGAAGCGCACCCGGGTGGAGAAGATCATTTCCGGCCAGGCCCCGCGGGCGTTGGCCCAGGTGACGTAGGGACGGAAGCCCTTAAGGGCGTCCATGGCGCCCCTCCATTTCCTTTACGGCGTCGCGCAGGCGGGCGGCCCCCTCAAAATCTTCGCGCGCCACCGCCACCTTCAGCTCGGCGCGCAGCGCGGCCAGGCGGCGGGCGGCCTCCCCCTTGGAAAGTTTCGGCGCGGGGCCGCCGGCGTAGGTCCGGCCGGTATGGCGGGAGGCGCCGTGGATGCGGTCCAGCAGCTGCACCAACTGCGGTTCAAAACCGGCGTAGCACTCCGGGCAGCCCAGGCGCCCGCTCTCCTTGAACTCTCCGTAGCGCAGGCCGCAGGAGCCGCAGCGCAGGGCCTTTCTCTCGGCCGGCAGGAAATCCTTAAAATAGCCGCTCATGTTGCCGACGATATCTGAAATATTGAAGGCCCCGGTCTCGAGGCCCAGGCTCATGCCTTTCTTTGCGGCGCAGGCCGGGCACAGGTGCAGCTCGGTCACCTTGTTGTTCACCGCCAGTTTCAGGAAGACGGCGGCGTTCGCCTTGCGGCACTCTTCGCAGAGCATTACTTCGTCCCCTCTTTAAAGAGCTTGCCCCCCGCCATCTTCAGGATCCGGTCGGCGCGGCGGGCGGCCTCCTCGTTGTGGGTGACCATCAGCACGGCCGTGCCGCCGTCGGCGGCGCGCCGCAGGTCGTCCATCACCGCGCCGGAATTGTGGCGGTCCAGGTTGCCGGTCGGCTCGTCGGCGATAAGCAGGGCGGGGGCGTTGCGCAAGGCGCGCAGCAGGGCGGCGCGCTGCTTTTCCCCTCCGGAGATCTCCATCGGGAATTTTTTAGCGATATCTTCCAGGCCGAAGCGCCGCAGCAGTTCCAGTCCGCGGCCGGCCTTGGCGCCCCCCAGCACCCGGGCGGGCATTTCTATATTCTCAAGCACCGTGAACTCGGGCAGCAGGGAGTCGAACTGGAAGACGAAACCGATGTTCTTCAGGCGCAGCACGGCCTTCCGGGCCTCGTCGAGGTCCTCGAGCCGCTTGCCGAAAAGGCGCACCTCGCCGCTGTAGACGTCGTCGAGGAGGCCGATGATGTTGAGGAAAGTGGATTTGCCGGAGCCGGAGGGCCCGACGATGGAGACGAACTCGCCCTTGGAGATATGGAAGTCCAGCCCCTCGAGCACCAGGATCTGCTCGTGGCCCTGGGTATAGGCCTTGCTCAGCCCGGAGATCTCGACTATTTTATCCATAGCGTATAGCGTCCACGGGGCTCACCCTGGAGGCGCGCAGAGCCGGGTAGATGGTGCTTATCATGCAGAGCAGGTAGCTGATCCCGGCGGTGGCCAGCAGGTCGCGGAGCTTCAGCTCCACCGGGACCTTGGTGATGTAATAGATGTCGGCCGGCAGCTCCACCACCGGGTAGACGGCGATGAACACCGAGATCCCCACGCCGAGGAGCAGGCCCAGCACTATGCCGGTCAGGGCTATCAGGTTCCCCTCCCAGAAAAAGACGCGGCGGATGAAGCCGGGGCCCGCGCCCATGGCGCGCAGGATGCCGATGTCGCGCAGTTTCTCTACGCTCATCATCAGGAGGTTCGAGGCGATGTTGAAAGTGGCCACCAGGATGATCAGCGCCAGCACCAGGGTCATCACGAACTTCTCCAGCTTCAGGGCGGCGAAAAGGGTCTGGTTCATGTCCGCGTAGGTCTTTACCGTGTAGGAGAACCCGAGCGTCTTGCGCAGCGCCGCGGCGGCCGGGCCGGCGTCGCCGATATCTTTCAGCCGCACGCCGAGGCCGTTGGCGCCGCCGCCGAGGCCGAAGAAATCCCCCGCCGCGCCTATGGAGCAGTAGGCCATGGTGTTGTCGAATTCGTAGTAGCCGGTGCGCAGCAGGCCGACCACGCGGAACTTGCGCATCTTGGGCAGCAGGCCCATGCCCATGCCGGCGGCCGCGCCCTGGGGCGAGACCAGCACGGCCTCGTCGCCGAGCCAGACGCCCAGATTCTTGGCCAGTTCCTCGCCGAGCACCACCCCCGGGGGGGCGTCCTTGGCAGGTTTTTCCAGCGGCGCCCAGGAGCCGAGGGTGAGGGATTTTTCAAGGCTGTTGACGGAGAACTCGCCGGCTGGGTCGAAGCCTTTGACCACTACGCCGGTGGAGCGGTTGTCGAAGGTGAGGATGGCCTGGCCGAGGACGAAAGGGGAGTCGGCGACGGCGTGGCCTTCGGAGCGGACGGCGGCGCGGGCCCTTTCCAGGTCCCTGGGCTGCATGCGTCCGTAGATGGTGATGTGGGCCTGGGCGTCGATTATCTTTTTCTTGATGTCGGACTGGAAGCCGTTCATGATGGCGAGGGTCACTATGAGGGCGGCCACGCCCAGCGCTACGCCCGCCACTCCGATGAACGTGGTGATCATGGCGAAGAGGCCTTTCCTTTTCGCCAGCAGGTAGCGTCGTGCTATGAAGAATTCAGTGGACATATACAGAAGCTCTACCAAAACGGCCGGACGGCAAGGGGGTCGGAACGCAAAAACGTGGTCTCGCACACCGTGCTCGCCACTCCCCGTCTCGGCCTCGGCGCTTACGCAAGCCTCGGCCTCCGACAGGGTTTTGCTAACCCGACCCCCTTGTCGTCCGGCGCACCCTTACTGTTGATCGGGTCTAAGCAGCGGGAACAGGATAACTTCGCGGATGGACGGTTTGCCGTTCATGAGCATGCACAGGCGGTCTATGCCGATGCCTATGCCGCCCATCGGGGGCATGCCGTACTCCATCGCCTCGATGAAATCTTTGTCCAGGATGTCGGCTTCGCCGTTGTTCTCTTCTTTCTGCTGGCGCAGCTGTTCTACCAGGCGGCTCTTCTGGTCCTCGGGGTCGTTAAGCTCGGAGTAGGCGTTGGCCAGCTCCTCGGTGCCCGCGAAGAACTCGAAGCGTTCTACGAGGCTTTCGTCGCCGGCCTTGCACTTGGCCAGCGGGGTGATGGCCGTGGGGTAATCCATCACGAAGGTGGGCTGTATCAGCGCCCCCAGGATCTTCTCGTCCATGATGCGGTCGAAGATCTTGGCGGAGGTGGTGTCCGCGCCGCATTCCACATGCAGCTTCTTGGCCAGCTTCAGCAGGTTCTCCCGGTTAAAGCCCTTCCCCTTGAGCACCTCGTGGATGTCCTCTCCGGTCTTCTCCTTCCAGGAGTCGGGCAGGCTGAGGCGCTTGAACGGGGGCTTGAGGTTTATCGTGTTGCCGTTGTATTCGATGGTCTCGGAGCCTATGATCTTGATGCAGCGCTCGAAGACGCTCTCCACGAACTCGGCCATGCCGTTGTAGTCGGAATAGGCGATGTAGGCCTCGAGGGTGGTGAACTCGGGGTTATGGCGGGTATCCACGCCCTCGTTGCGGAACACGCGGCCTATCTCGTAGGCGCCGTCGAAGCCGCCGATGAGCAGCTTCTTGAGCGGCAGCTCGGTGGCGATGCGCATGTACATCTCGTAGCGGTAGGCGTTATGGAAAGTGATGAACGGTCGGGCGTTGGCGCCGCCGGCCTGCGCGCAGAGCACCGGGGTCTCCACCTCCAGGCAGCCGCGGCCGTTGAGCTCCTCGCGGATCGCGTTGACCAGCTGCGCGCGGCGCACGAAGATGGCGCGGGCTTCCTCGTTGGAGATCAGGTCCAGGTAGCGCTCGCGGTAGCGGGCCTCGGCGTCGGTGAGCCCGTGGAACTTCTCGGGCAGCGGGCGCACGCTCTTGGAGAGCACGGTCAGCCGGGCCGCATCCACGGTGAGTTCGCCGGTCTTGGTGATGAACAGCTTGCCCTCCACGCCGAGGAAGTCCCCGACGTGCATCTGCTTCTTGAAGATCTCGTAGGCCTCTTCGCCCACGGAATCCCGCTTGACGTAGATCTGCATCTTGCCGGTGCCGTCCTTCAGGTGGGCGAAGGTGGCCTTGCCCATGACGCGCATCAGCACCATGCGGCCGGCTATGGTCACCGGGGTGTCGGCGGGCAGCTTGGCGGCGTCCGCTATTTTGTGCGTGGGCTTGAACCGGTGCGGGAACGGGTCTATCCCTTTTTCCCTTATCGCTTTGATCTTGGCGTAGTTGTTGGCGACTATTTCGTTGATGCCTGAATTAGGGGTAGGTGTTTCGTTCATTTTTTTGAGGCTATCGCGTCCTTTACTATTTTTACGAGGTTCTTGGGTTCAAAAGGTTTCTCCACGAAGGCGAAGATGTTGGAGGACAGCTCGAAGAGGTCCTTCATCTGGCCCTTGGCGGTCAGGATGACTATCGGGATATGGCTGAGCCCCTCTATCTCCTGCAGCTTGGACTGGAAGGTGTAGCCGTCCATCTCCGGCATCATGATGTCGAGGATGATGGCGTCGGGGATGACCTTGTTCGGGTCGGTGGAGGTAAGTTTATTGTAAGCCTCCAGGCCGTTGTAGGCCTCGAGCACCTCCATCTTCTCCCGCTCCATAAGAACTTTTATCAGATAAACAACGTCTTTCTCGTCGTCAACGACCATCACTTTGGACATGAGTCCCCCGTGCCTTCGCATGCAGAATGGGGGCCGTCGCCGGCCCCTATACAATGATAAGCTATTTTACAAGAAATTTCGCGAATATTACAAGCGACGGCCCGGCCGGGCTGACTGCCTGGCCGGAGCGGAGCTGCCGGCGGGAGTGAAATACCGCTGAATGAATTCCCTAAGCCAGGAGATCATTTCGCGGACGTTACCGTCGTTGATCTTGTCGGTATAGCAGAGTTCCGCGGTCTTGCGCAGGCCTATGCGGCCGGCCGTTTCCTTATGCCAGGCCGCGTCGTAGACGCCCGCTTTCAGCAGGTTGTCGTTTATCGCTTCCAGCGAGGCGTTCTCGGGGCAGAAGACCTCATGGACCTCGCAGAGGCGCCGCAGGATGTCTTCCAGCACCGCGCCGGCCAGCGTGACGGCCGAAATATAATGTCCCTTGGCCGCCATGCCCTCGGCGCGCAGCAGAAAATCCCCCATCAGGTCGGAGGCGTAGGACGCGCGCACCGCGGACGAGGCGTCCTGGAAATCGTACTGGGCTTTTTTGAGGGTGTTCAGGAAGAAGGAAAAAACGGACCCCGGGGCCCTGGGCGCCAGGTCGCTCTCCACCGAGGACAGTTCCGTGTAGTAGCGGCTCTGCCCGCCAAAGGCGTCCCGCACCAGCGCCAGGACGTCGGTCTTCCACCTGGCGTAATCGGCGTTCAGGGCCGAGAAACGGTACCACCGGTAGCGGTAGCCGTTGAGAAAATCCTCGCGGAAAACGCTCCCTTCGTCAATGAGTTGCTTGAACCTTTCGGTCATTTCGTTTTTTGCCTGCATATCCCCCCCACCCTCACAGAATATACCATAAAAGACCGCCCCCCGCCATTGACCTTGGTTATACTCCCCGCGGCACTTTCAGGGCCGCCTGCAAATATGTAGAATGGTTCTGCGGAAAGTCACGGGAGGCGCTATGTCCATAGAACGAACCCTGGTACTGGTTAAGCCCGACGGCATGCAGCGGCACCTGGCCGGCCTGGCGATAGACCGGCTGGAGAACACCCACATGGAGCTCATAGGAGCCAAGATCGCCACGGTTACCGACCGGCTGGCGCGGGAGCATTACGCCCTGCTCGAGGGCAAGGGCCCTTTCACGGACAAGAAACTTTTCGAACACTTGATAAATTTCATAAAGGGCGAATACCACGGCGATCCCAAGCACCGGGTGATGGCCCTCGTCTACCAGGGCGAGAACGCCGTGAAGAACATCCGGGCCGCTGTCGGCGCCACCAACCCGGAGGACGCCTCCCCGGACACCATCCGCGGCGCTTTCGGCCGCATCTGCCACAAGCACGGCTACTTCGAGAACGTCGTGCACGCCTCCGGCAACGCGGAAGAGGCGGACCGGGAGATCAAGATCTGGTTCAAACCGGACGAGATGCTCAGCTGACCGGGACCGCGCCTAAATGAGAATAAAAGCCCTCCTCTTCGCTCCGGCCGTCCTCCTGGGACTGCAGCTCCTCTGCGTCCCCGCAGCGGCCGCCGAGGAACGCGAGGAGCAGCGCGTCACGCTGACCACCGAGGACGGCTGGAACCTCAACGCCCGCTACCTCAAAGCGCCGGAAGGCGCGCCCACCATAGTCCTCATCCACACCGCCAAGAGCGACCTGACCGAGTGGGAGCCGTGGTTCAAGCCGATGAAGCGCCACGGCTTCGGCTACCTGGCCTTCGACCTGCGCGGCCACGGCAACAGCTTCGTCAGGCCCGACGGGTCCACCACCACCTGGCGCGCCTTCAGCATCAGCGGCTCGGATAACGAATACAACCGGATGGTGCGCGACGTGGACGCCGCCCTGGCCTACCTCTCCACCAATTCCGTCACGGCGGCCAATACCGTGCTGGCCGGCTCCGTGCTCGGGGCGAACCTGGCCATAAAGGCCGCCGCGATCAACCCCGAGATCCCGATGGTCATAGCGGTCTCCCCGGTGCTTAACGTCAACGACGTCCTGTCCGTCAACCCGCTGCGCGCCTACGGCAAAAAGCCGCTGCTGATCATAGCCGGCGCGGACCGCGCCAAGCAGTACAAAGAATTCCAACTGCTCAACGATATCGCCCGCATGGCCTGCGGCAAGGGCAACGTGACGGTAATGGTGGAAGCCAGGGGCTTCGGCCCCAAGCTGATAACCAAGTATAACGCCCGCCGCGTGCTGGACTGGATCAAGCACCCGCGGCTGCCGGACCTGGTGGAGATCTCCACGGCCGCGGCCGACGGGCTGGAACCTGGGACTACCGAACAGGCGGAAGCCCCGGGCGAGGAAGAAGAGGAGGCGGGGTTCCCGCAGGATTAATTCACCATGAAAAACAACGCTTTCGCCAGGTATTCCAAACTCCCCACCGAACAGAACAACCCCCGCACCCGCGACCTGGACCGGGTAACGCTGCGCTCCGTGCTCAAGAAGCTCAACTACGAGGACATGCTGGTGCCGAAGGCAGTGGCGGGCGCCATACCGCAGATAGAGCGGGCCGCGCGGGCCGTCTCCAAAACTTACCTCTCCGGGGGCAGGATCTATTTCATAGGCGCCGGCACCAGCGGCCGGCTGGGTGTGCTCGAGGCCGCCGAGATCCCCCCCACCTACGGCGTGGCGCCGGATGTTTTCACCGCCCTGATGGCCGGCGGGCAGATGGCGGTGTTCCACTCCAAAGAGGGCGCGGAGGACGTTTTTGAGAGTGGCAGGAAGGAGATCGCCGCCCTGGCCCGCCGCGGCGACACCGTGGTAGGCATAGCCGCCAGCGGCATAACCCCCTACGTGCAGGGCGGGCTGGCGGCCGGGCGCGCCAAAGGCGCGGTCACCGTGATCATCACCTGCAACCCGCGCGAAAAAGCGAAGGAGGCGGACATCCGCGTGGCCATGGACGTAGGCCCCGAGCCTGTCTCCGGCTCCACCCGCATGAAGTCCGGCACCGCCACCAAGCTGGCGCTCAACATGCTCTCCACCTCTTCCATGATAATCTCCGGCAAGGTCTACCGCAACTGGATGGTGGACGTGAAGACCACCTCGAAGAAACTGGTGCTGCGCGCGGAGCGCATTACCGCCACCGTCGGCGGCGTGGACCAGGCCGAGGCGCGGCGCCTGCTGGACCTGACCGGCAACGACGTGAAGACCGCCATCGTTATGGCCCGGCTCGGCCTGGACCGCGCCCGGGCGGAGGCCCGTATAAAGAAAGCCAAAGGCTTCCTGAAGAATATACTGGGCTAACTATATTGTTTAACTTCCTCTCCTCCCTCCGGCTGTTCTACGCCGTCTGCCTCGCGCTGGCGGCGGCCTTCGTCTATCAGACCGTTTTCAACCGGGGCGCGCCCGTGTATGCCGCGCCGTGGTTCTCCGCGCTGGGCGTGCTGCTCGCCGTTAATATCGCCGCCTGTGCCGGCCGCCGCGCGCGGACCGCGAACCTCCAGTTCATCCTGGTACACGCGGGCCTGGTGCTCATCATCCTGGGGGCTTTCGCCAGCCGGGCCTTCCGCTTCGAGGCGCAGCTGCCGCTGCGCACCGGGACGGAGACCAGCCTGGCCCAGGCCGGCAACGCCCTGTACAGGTTGCCCTTCTCCGTAAAGCTGCAGGATTTCCGCCTTGAGTACTACCGCGAGCCCTCCGGGGTCATTACCGTTTCCGAAGACAAAGCGCGCCGGGAATTCGCGGCCGTCCCGGGCGAGGTCATAAAGCTCCCGGAGTACGGGGCGGAGATAAAAGTGCTGCGGCTGCTGCGGGACTTCGGCCTCTCCGGCAAGGACAAGGCCGCCGACAAATCCCCCTACTGGCATAACCCGGCGGCGCAGCTGGAGATAAAAACCCGCGGGAAGGCGCGGACCTTCTGGTTCTTCGTCAATTTCCCCGGCATGCACCGCGGGGACCTGCCGTTCGGAGTTCAGTACGGCCTCAGGGACGCCGAGGTGAAGAACTTTACCAGCTCCCTGCTCATAACCCCGGCCGGCGCCGGGGCTTTCACCGGGGAAGTCTCCGTGAACAGTCCGCTCAGGACTGGCGGCTACACCCTCTACCAGTCCAGTTACGACCCGGCCGACGCCGGCTACTCCCTGCTCACCGTGGCGCGCGACCGCGGCGCGTGGCTGGTCTACCTGGGCTTCGGAACACTGCTGTGCGGCATCCTCCTATGGCTAAAGAAGTAGTCTTCGCCCTTAACCTCGCTTTCGCCCTGGCGCTGTTCGCGCTGGCGGCCTCGGCCACCGGCTGGGTGGCCCGCGCGCCCAGGATCCACCGCGCGGCCGCCGCCATACTGGCCGCCTCCTGGCTGGCGCTCACGGCGGGCCTCGGCCTGTTCTGGGTCCGGCTCGGCCGCCCCCCGCTCTCCAACCAGTACGAATCGCTGCTGGCCCTGCTCTGGTTCGTAGCGCCGCTGGCCCTGTACTTCTACCGGGGCAGCCGCCGCCCGGAAGTCCCCGCGGCCGGGGCGCTGCTCTCCGTTCTTTTCTTCGGCGGGGCCGCGCTCCTCGACAGCACGGTGCGCCCGCTGATGCCGGCGCTGCGCTCCAACTGGCTGATCATACACGTGGTCTCGTCCATGGCCGCCTACGCCGCCTTCGCCCTGGCCGCGGCCGCCGCCGCCTGGGGCCTGTTCAGGAAGGAAGCCCTGGAGGAGGACGAGACGGAACTGCGGCTGGTAAAGGCCGGCTTCGCCTTCCTGACGCTGGGCATCGCCACCGGTTCGGTCTGGGCCGAATCGGCCTGGGGCGCCTACTGGAGCTGGGACCCCAAGGAGACCTGGTCGCTCCTGACCTGGCTGGCCTACGCCGCCGCCCTGCACCTGCGCCGGTCCGGCTGGCGCGGCAAAAAATTTGCGCTAATGCTGCTGGCCTGTTTCGCGCTGGTGATGTTCACCTACTTCGGGGTGAACTTCCTGCTCGGCGGGCTGCACAGCTACGGCTGATCCAAAATGACGCTCAAAGACGCCGCCGGAAAGATAAAGGGCCTGGCCCTTCGCCACCGCGAACTGCTGGTGAAGGCCGCCGTCTATTCCGGCGCGGCCGGCTGCGCCGCGCTGGCCCTGCTGTTCGGGCCGACGCACCTGATAGAGCTCACCGAGACGCCCAAGTTCTGCGGCCTCTGCCACTCCATGAAGCCGCAGCACCAGGCCTGGGAACATTCGGCCCACCGGACGGCCCGCTGCGTGGACTGCCACCTGCCCAACGACAATCCCGCCAACCACTATTTCTGGAAGACCATAGACGGCAACAAGGACGTCTTCTACGAATTCTCCGGCCTGCGCGAACACGACGAGATAAAGCTGTCCGCGCACGGCCACCGCGTGCTGCAGGGCAACTGCATCCGCTGCCACGAAGGCCTGGTAGCCCATATAGACAACAAGCGCGCCTGCATAGACTGCCACCGCACGGTGGGCCATAAAATGCAGGGAACGCTGGAAACGAGAGAGGATTGATATGAAAAAAATTATTCTGACCGCGCCGCTGCTGCTGCTCTTCTTTGCCGCCTGCACCAAGAGCGCCGACCCCATAAAGGTGACGGAGCTGAAGGCCGGCGAGTACGAACCCGCGGAATGGGCCAAGAACTACCCGCTCGAGCACGAGGGCTGGGAGGCCACGGCCAACCCGACGCCCGCCGGCAAAAGCTACTACAAAAAAGGCTGGGACACCGACGGCAAGATCTACGACAAGCTCTCAGAATTCCCCTATATGCCGCTGCTGTTCGCCGGCTGGGGCTTCGGCATAGAATACAACGAGCCCCGCGGCCACATGCACATGCTGGGCGACGTGCTGGACGTGGACCCCTCGCGCCGCAAGGCCGGCGGCGTCTGCCTCACCTGCAAAACGCCCTACGCCCAGGAGCTGCAGGCCAAGCACGGCAAGGATTATTTCTCCAAGCCTTTCGACCAGGTGCACGCCCTCATCCCCAAGAACCACCAGAAGCTCGGCGTCGCCTGCATCAGCTGCCACGACGAGTCCGACATGTCGCTCAAGCTCAAGAACGAGTTCACCCTCGTCAAGGCCCTTAAAGACATGGGCGTGGACACCGCGCGGCTTTCCAGCCAGGATATGCGCTCCCTCGTCTGCGCGCAGTGCCACGTCACCTACGTGGTCAGGAAGGATAAGGACATGAAGTCGGACTCCGTCTTCTTCCCCTGGCAGAACTCCAAATACGGCCATATCTCCATAGAGGACATTATAAAGAGGATAAAGAGCGATCCCGCCCACCTGGAATGGACGCAGGCCGTGACCGGCTTCAAGCTGGGCTTCCTCCGCCACCCCGAGTTCGAGCTTTTCTCCAACGAGAGCACCCATTGGAAGGCAGGCCTGGCCTGCTCCGACTGCCATATGCCCTACACGCGCTCAGGCTCCAAAAAGATCTCAGACCACCGCGTGATGAGCCCGCTGAAGAAGGACATGAAGGCCTGCATCCAGTGCCATACGCAGGGCAAGGACTGGCTGCTGGAGCGCGTGAAGGCCATACAGGACCGCACCGCGTCACTGCAGCTGCGCGCCGGCTACGCCACCGCCGCGGCGGCCAAGCTCTTCGAGCGGGCCCACGCCGCGCAGAAGAGCGGAAAGAAGCTGGACCAGGCGGTATACGGCAAGGCTAAAGACTATTACGAGGAAGCTTTCTACAGGGTGACCTTCATAGGCGCCGAGAATTCCATGGGCTTCCATAACCCTACCGAGACCCTGCGCGTGCTGGGCGACGCCGCCTATTTCGCGGGCAAGTCGGAAGGCCTGCTGCGGCAGCTGCTGGCCCAGGCCGGCGCCCCGGCCCCGGCCAGGCTGGACCTGGAGCTCGGCAAGTACCTGGAGAACCGGGGACAGAAGAAACTGGGTTTCGACAAGACCGTGGAATTCAAGGACCCCTTCCGGAACCAGGAAAAATTCTAAGCCCTCCCGGAGTAAAAAGCCCGCGCCAGGCCGCGGGCTTTTTTATTTGCGCAACCGTTCCGGGCCCCGGGCCGTAATACCTCAGGCCCCCGGAGACCCCCGGAGGCGCCAGAGTTAATTTTGTAGAATCAGGATATGCCGATGCTCTATTCCCTCTTACTCCTGGCCTGTCTCCCGGCCGCCGCCGCCGGCCAGCAGGCGCTCACTTTCGAAGAGGCCCGCAAGGCCATGCTTGCCGCCAACCCTCAGGCCCGGGCCGCGGCGCTGGACCTGGAAACCGCCGCTTCGAGGGAAGCCTCCGCGCGCGGCGGCCTTTACCCGAGTTTTTACGCCGACGCGGACTGGGCCCGCGCCGGCTCGCAGGGCGCCGACCCCTACGATTCCTACTCCTACGGCTTCAGCGGCTCGCAGCCGCTCTTCGCCCCGGCACTGCCGGCGGCGGTCCGGTCCGCGGCCGCCTCCAGGCGCGCGGCCCAGGCCGCGCAGGACAGGACCGTCTCCCGCCTGGCCTACGAGCTCAGGAACGCTTTCGCCGATATCCTCAACGCCCGCGGCGCGCTGGCCCTGTCGGAGGGTACGCTGAAGCGGCGCGCCGACAACCTGGAGCTGATACGCCTTAAATACCAGGCCGGCCGCGAGAATAAAGCCGCCCTGCTGGAAACTGAAGCCGCCCTCAAGACCGCGCAGTGGCAGCACGAGCGCTACGCCAAGAACCTCCGCCTGCTGGAGCGGAAACTCAACCGGCTCCTCGCCCGCCCGGCGCAGGCCCCGGCCCCGGAACTTTCCCTGCCCCTGCCCCCGGAGCCGCCGGCGGAAGTGTCCGCTTTCGAACCCGTACTGGAAAACCATTATTCGCTGCGGGCCGCGCGGGCGGTCCTGGAGGGAGCGAACGCCTCGCTCTCTTCGGCCGGCAGCGCCAGGCTGCCGGAGGCCAGGGCCACCGGCAGCTACAAGTGGGCCGGTTCTGACTGGCCGACAGCGCCCAACAGGTGGGCCCTGGGCGCCAGCCTCAGCCTGCCGCTGTTCTCGGGCGGCAGGCTCGCCTCCAACCAGGACGCCGCGGGGACCGCCGCCCGCGCCGCAGAGGCCGCCCTGAAGAACGCGCGGGACGAGGTGTTCCTTAACGCCGAGGACGCCTTCCTGTCCTGGCGCGAGGCCCGCGCCTACCTGGACGTGGCCCGAAGTTCGCTCGACGCCGCCGAGGCCCGCGCCTGGCTGGTGCGCAAGCAGTACCTGGCCGGCCAATCCTCCTATTTCGAATGGCGCAACGTGGAAGAACAGCTTATCGGCGAACAGAACCAGTACCTTTCCGCGGGGCGCGCCCTGGCGGCGGGCTACGCCGCGTTCACGCAGGCTATCGGAGAATAACAGCATGAAAACATCCTTCTTCAGAACAAAGAAATTCATCTTCGGGCTGGCGTTCCTGCTGCTCGCCGGCGGGAGCTGCGCCGGGCTCAGGCACAAGCGGGCCGCGGCAGAAACCAAACGCCTGGCCGCCCTCACGGCCGCCAATCCTGAGCGCGGGGTACTGGTCACCAAAACCCAGGCCACCGGCAGCGTGGAGCCGGAGAACCGGGTGCTGGTGACCCCTTCGGTGAGCGGTCGCGCAGAAACCGTGCTCTTCACGGAAGGCCAGCTGGTAAAGAAAGGCGAGGCGCTGGCCTGGATCAGTTCCAGCGAGCGCACGGCCCTGCTGGACTCCCTGAGAATGCAGGAGTCCACCCCGCAGGAACGGAAGATGGTGGAGGAAGCCTACAACCTCACTCCGGTGGTGGCCCCGATAAGCGGCATGATCGTCAAGCGCGCCGTGGAACCCGGCCAGTCGGTCAGCCAGGCAAAAGAGCTGGGCGTGATCTCCGACAGGCTGATAGTTAAGACTTTCGTGGACGAGACCGACATCGGCGCGGTCAGGGAGGGGCAGCGGGCGGATTTCTATCTCGACGCCTTCCCCAAGGAGAAGCGTTCCGGGCGGGTGCTCGCCATCTCGCACGAGTCCACGCAGAGGGACGGCGTGATAGTTTACGAGGTCAAGATCCTCCCCTCCGGGAGCATCGCCGCCCTGCGCTCCGGCATGACGGCCGACGTGCTTATAACCACCGGCAGCCGCAAGGACGCCCTGACGATCCCCAAGAAAGCCGTGAAGTACCGCGACGGCGACGCGCTGGTCTCCGTAAAAGAAGGCGCCGCGGGCAAGCTGAAGGAAAAGAAGATAACCGTGGGCGCGGCCGACGAGGCCAGGATAGAGGTGACCGAAGGCCTGGCCGAGGCCGACACCGTGTACTATTCCACCGGCATAGCCAAGGAGCGGAGCGGGTTCAATGTCAACTTCTGACGCCGCGCGGCCCCTCATCGACATCCGGCAGGTCTCCAAGACCTACATAACCGGCACCTTCAAGGTGGAGGCCCTCAAGGAGGTCTCGCTGCAGGTGCGCGCCGGCGAGTTCGTCTCGCTGGTCGGGCCTTCGGGCTCCGGCAAGAGCACGCTGCTGCACATCATGGGTTTCCTGGACCGGCCGGACTCGGGCGAGTATTTCTTCGCCGGGCATCCCACCGCCAAACTGGGCGAAGGCCGCCTGGCCGCCATCCGCAGCCGCATGGTCGGCTTTATCTTCCAGTCCTTCCACCTTTTAAAGCGCACCACAGCCCGGGACAACGTGCTGCTGCCCATGGTCTACACCGGGCTCGGAACCGATTCCCCCAAGGCCCTCGAATGCCTGCGGCTGGTGGGGCTGGCCGACAGGGTCAAGCACAAGTCCAACGAACTTTCCGGCGGGCAGTGCCAGCGCGTGGCCATAGCCCGTTCGCTGGTCAACGACCCGCTGGTGATAATGGCCGACGAGCCCACCGGCAACCTGGACGCCGCGAGCCGCCAGGAGGTGATGGAGGTCATCCGGGACCTTAACTCCAAGGGGCTTACCGTCATCATTGTCACGCACGACAACGAAGTCTCCGAGATGACCGACAGGGTGGTGCGGATGAAGGACGGCGTGATAGTGTCGGACGAGGTGCGCCGTCCGAGCGCGACCTCCGCCGCCGCGCGGTCCGAACTGCCGCCGGCCCGGCTGGGTTTCTCCCCTTCCGAATTTTCCGAACAGCTGAAAGTGGCCTTCAAGGCCATCTGGAGCCACAAGATGCGCAGCGCCCTGACCGTGCTGGGCATCTTCATCGGCGTGGGCGCGATAATCTCGCTGATGACCATCAGCGAGGGCTTCATGAAGAGCCTGCTCTCGGCCGCCAGCGAGGAGGACGCCAAGAAGGTCTGGGTCACCCCGCGCTGGCAGCACGGCAAGCCCCGGCGCCGTTTTACGCTCAACGAAGTGGAAGCCCTCAGGGCGCGCGTGCCGCTGGCCGAAAAGATCACGCCGTCGCTCAACCGGAACCTGGAGATCTCCGCCGGAGACAAGCGCGTGGAGTCCACGGTCAACAGCCGCGAAGGCTACGACCCCGCCGAGCAGAAGGCCAAGCGGGACTATTTCGAGAACCGCAAGGTGGAGGGCCGCTTCTTCACCCGGGGAGAGAACCTGAACCGCGCGCGCGTGGCCGTGATAAACAAGGCCCTGGCGAAAAAACTGTTCGATTCGGGCGAGGCCCTGAACGCCGAAATAAGGATAAAGGGCATAACCTTCGCCGTGATCGGCGTGGCGGACAACCACAAGGCCGAGGATATCTTCGGCGGCCAGCCTACCGCCTACATCCCCCTTACTACGGCGTCCAAGCGCGTTTTCGGCTCCCAGCGGCTGGACTACCTGGAGGTCACGGCCCCGTCCCCGGACGAGGCGCAGGAGGCCCGGCGGCAGATCATAACCGTGCTCCGGGAGGAGCGCGGCATCCGCGAGGACGCGGAGGAAGATTTCGAGGTGAAGACGTTCGAGACGCAGATAGAGATGTTCAAGAGCACGATGGGCAAGATCTCGGCGGTAGTCTACGGCATCGCCGGCATCTCGCTCTTGGTAGGCGGCATCGGCATCATGAACATCATGCTGGTCTCCGTGACCGAGCGCACGCGCGAGATCGGCCTGCGCAAGGCCCTGGGAGCCCGCAATTCCGATATTCTCAGCCAGTTCCTGATAGAGGCGGTGGTGCTCTGCGTGATAGGCGGGATCCTGGGCGTGGGGCTGGGCTTCGGGCTGGCCTGGGCGGCCTACTTCTTTACCAAGGTGCCGCCCACGCTGGGCGTCGGCACCATAGCTTTCGCCCTCGGTTTCTCTACTTTCATCGGCGTGGGCTTCGGCTTCTGGCCGGCCCTGCGCGCCGCCATGCTGGACCCCATAGAAGCCCTCAGGTATGAGTAACCCGGTTGCCTAAGCCAAGGGAACAGGAACGCAAAAACGTGGTCTCGCACACCGTGCTCGCCACTCCCCGTCTCGGCCCTCGCGCTTATGCAAGCTCGGGCCTCCGACAGGGTTTTGCTAACCCTGTCCCCTTGGCTTAGGCCGCATCCAATCACTAATACGTATTGTAAAGCTCGAGGAGGAGTTCCTCGTGCATTTTGTCGGCGGCGCCGCCGTTCATGGAGTAGTTATTGAGGATGGAGGTGAAGATCAGGGTTTTGCCCTTCTTCGTCTTCAGGTAACCGGTGTAGGAGCGCACGCCGTTGAGCGAGCCCGACTTCAGCCGCAGCCCCTTCTCCAGCGGCGTCCCTTTGCCCAGGCTCCTGACATGCCCGGTAGCCTCGGGATCCCCGGGGTACACCAGCGAGTCGTAAAAATCCGGAAAATATTTTTTCTTGTACACCGCGGCCAGCAGGTCCGTGAAGGTCTCGGCCTTAGTCATGTTGCGCCAGGACAGGCCGCAGGCGTCGGCCAGCTTCAGCTCGGATACGTCTACCCCGTTGGCCGCCAGGAAATCCTTTACGGCTCCCAGGCCGGCCTCCGGCTTGCCGCCGCCGAGGTGCCTGAGCAGCAGCTCGGCGTACAGGTTGAAGCTGCGTTTATTGGTGACGCGCACCGCGTCCTTGAGCGGCCTGGAAACCGTTTCGGCTATAAGTTCCAGCTTCGCCCCCTGCGCCGGAGTTCCCTTCAGCGGTTTTTTATTGGCGTTCACTCCCGCCCGGGTAAGATAGGCGCCGAAACTCTGCGCCGCGAACAGGGCGGGGTCCGGCAAGGCGCCTTTGATGGCGAACTCCGGGGCCCCCTGGGGGATGCTGCCGCGCAGCACAGCCAGCGTCTGGCCGGGGAAGGCGTAGATATAGCCGTTATCGCCCGAGCCGGCGGGCCCGGTCTTCAGGTAGTTCTCGAATTTAAGCCCCTCCACGAACGGCTCGGTGCGCAGCACCGCCGCTTCGCCGCCAACGGCCGCGGCCGGCTTCAGGTAGAGCTTATAAAGTCCGTCGTTAGAGGTCAGGGCCGAAGGCTGGGCCGCGTAGTAATTGCCTATGTCCTCCCAGGCCCACGAGCCGGGCTGCACGCTCTCGAAAGCGGAGTCGTCGCCGACCACGGAGCCGTTGACGACGTTTATCCCGGCGGCCTTCACGGCCCCGGCCCACTCTTTAAAGACTTCCTCCAGCGGGCGCGCGTCCTTTATCAGCTGCGAGCCCAGCGACGGGTCCCCGCTCCCTTTGATATACAGGTTGCCGTTGAGGAAGCCGTTGACCACGGCGCCGTCGCGGTAGAGCCGGGTGGCGAAAGTTCTCCCGGGCCCGAATTTTTCCAGCGCGGCGGCGGCGACTAAGACTTTAAGTATGCTGGCGGGGGTAAGATTCAGCTCCGGGTTCAGCTGCGCCACGGTCCTGCCGGAGAGGTCCTTCACGCTCAGGCCCCAGGAGGCGTTCTTAACGCCGGGCGCGGCGGCCAGGGCCCGGATCTTCGCCTTGAGATCGGCGGCGTGAGACGCAGGAACGAGCGCCAGGAAAGCCAGAAAAAAGAGGATCGTCTTCATAGGTAAAAGTATATCAAATCAAAAAATGATAAATTATCCACCTATGAAACTGCTGCTCGCCTGCGCCCTCGCCCTTACCCCCTCCCTTGCGCTCTCCGGAGAACCGGCGGAAAAGAGGACTACCGTCGAGATAGAGCTGGACCCGTATTACTCCGCCATAGGCGTCTACAACAGCCTGACCGGCAAGCCCATCCCCCACCTGGAGGTGGCCTCGGAGCTGGAGATCTACCGGGAGCTGATAACCAAGTTCTACCAGCCCCGCACGCTCATAGTAGAGGCGAGCCTGAACCCGCTGCCGTATGCCGGCACCCTGGTAAAGCGCCACCAGCCCGGTTTTTACAAGGGCATGCAGTTCGGGGATAATTTCAACGCGGTGCAGGCGGCCACGGCCGGCTTCGAAGAGCCGTGGGCGCTCTCCATCTTCCTGGGCAACGTGGTGTCCTTCGATACCATCAAGAAGTCCCTGCAGGGCAAGCGCAACGGCTACTCCGGCCTGCTGATAGACCTGGGCACGCACCATATCAAGGACAATGTCCTGATCAGGGAAGGTTGGATGCAGATGGAGGGCAAGCTGAAAGGGGAGCAGATCCTGGCGGACCGCAGCCTGCGCTGGAGCTTCCGCGGCGGGGCCAAGTTCCACGAGAGCCGCTACATCGCTGACTCCTTTTTCGTCGGCTTCCGGCGCAGCCGCACGGATTTCAAGGAGAAGGGCAGCTTCTGGCTGCTCAACAGCGGCTTCGAATACACCTCGGACTTCTCGCAGAAGAAGCTGGAGCCCATACGGCATTACCTGGTGGTGGACAAGAAATTCCCCATGCAGAAGTCGCGCATGGCCTTCACGCTGGGGCTCGGCTTCGTCTGGACCGCGGATAAAAAATATTCCGGCCCGCTGTCCAACAGCGCCGCCGGAACCAAAGCCCCCAACAGTTTCCAGTTCATCCTCAGACCCAACCTGGAATTCTAGGCCGTCCGAGGAGCATAGCTCCTGTTACGGCACAGGCATAGCCTAGAACCCCATCGACAGGCTGAACTTCCTGGTCGTATCTATGCCGCCGAAGGGCGCGAAAGAGTAGTCCATCTTGAAGGCGCCGGCGCCGAACCCTATGCCGCCCGTCATCGCCCCGTCCGCCCCCGAAGCCCCTAAAGCGTAGCCGCCGCGCAGCGCCAGCATGCCGGCCAGCCCGTACTCGGTACCCACCGAGTAGGTGGTGCGGCGGTCCCGCACCTGCCTGCTCACTTCGGCCGCCAGGTTGACGGAGGGCAGCACGGCGAAAGCCGCGCCGGCGTTGACGCTCAGCGGCAGGGCCTCGCGCCTGTCGAGGAACTTGAGGCCCCGCCCCATATTCCTCACGGCCAGCCCGAAGGTTACCGGCGCCCCGGAAAGTTTCTTTACGGCGCCGAGGTCGAACGCCACGGCTGAGGCCTCGTAGCCGGCTATATTGCTGGAGATCAGCTTGGCCCCGACTCCCAGGCCGAGGCCGCCGAAATCCCTGGCCAGGCCCAGACCGAGCGCCTTATCGGAAGCTGAAAAACCGCCCGAGCTCTCACGGCCGGACCCGCGGCCTTCGAGCCCGCCGTGGTCCATCCTGGTAAAAGAGACGGCCCCCTTGAAGCCGCCCGCGGCCGGGAAGGCCGCCGACATGAAGTCGTAGCTGCCGCCCAACGCCCAGGCAGAATGCATCACCGAGACTTCCCGCTTGGCCAGGGCCAGCCCGCCGGGGTTGTAGTAGATGGAATTGGCGTCGTTGGACAGGGCGGTGTAGGCCGAGCCCATGGCCGAGGCGCGCGCCCCTGCGCCTATGTTAAGGAAGTCGGCGCCGCTGTCGAGCGCCCGCAGCAGCTGGGTGGAAGGGAACAGCAGGAAGGCCAGGGCCGCCGCCAGGACATAGGGCCTCGACAGCCAATAGATCAGGCCGTTCATGAAGTCCTTTTTAGTCCTGTCGTCGAGGCATTTCATAACCTTACCTTACCACCGCGAACTTGCCGGTCTTCTTCAACTTTCTTCCGTTGCTGGTAACCTCCGCCTGGTAATAGTAGATGCCGCTGGTAAATTCTCCGCGCAGTTCCACTTCATAGGCCTGCTCTCCGCCGGCAGCGCCGGGCGCGCCGGCCGCGGCGGCCTCGTAAGCCAGCCGGCCCGAGGCCGTGTATACCTTTACGGCCAGCTTCTCTCCGGCCGAAGCGGCCACATGGAGCACCGGCTTAGCCCCGCCCGTGGCGGGGTTCGGGAAAACGTAGACGCTGCCCAGGGAGAACTCTCCGGAGGGCTGGGCCGGCGCGGGAGGCGCGACAGGCGCGGGGTCCACAACGGGTGCTGGATCCACAACGGGCGCTGGATCCACAACGGGCGCGGGATCGACAACAGGCGCAGGGTCCACAACGGGCGCCGGGGCTTCGGGCGCGGGAACCGCGGCCATGATCTGGTACACGGAGAAATGCCCGGTCTCGGCGCTCACCACTTTATCTTCCTTGGAAACGGCGGAGACCAGCAGTTCCCATTCGCCGGAGTCCCCGTTCCAGTAGGCGACCTTCAGCGCGTTCTCGTCGGCGCCGGCCGGCAGCAGGTCCGCCCTGTAAGGCATGGAGATCATGACCGGCTTTTCAAAAGTCTCGCCGTGCGGCCCGAATTCGAAAGCCTCGGAAACCGCCGCCAGCCCCTTGGCTTTCATCTTGCCGGCGCGCTTCTCCTTTTCGGCGGGGAGCACAGCCGCCCCGTCCTCGGGCCCCGCGGTCAGCAGCAGATCGGGGTTCCCCTTGAAAGCGCCTTTGGGAAGCTTCACTTTCGCGCCGCCCAGGCCCACCCGCTCGCCCTCGCGCTTCTCCTGCACCGCCGCAACGACCGTCTTATTGCTCGATAGCCCGCGGTTCATGCTCTCGCCGGTGAAAAGCCTGCCGTCGGCGAGGCTGCCTGCGACTTTTACAGAGAATTCCCCCTCGGGGATTATCTCCGCCACGGCCTGGCGGCTGAACTTGAGCAGCAGGTAAGTCACCCCTTCCATCCCGGGGAACTCCTCGCTGTCGCCGGTGTAAAGCTTGGAAGTCCATTTCGGGTCGGGGTTTATCGGCACTACGCTGACCCCGTTCACCGCCGTTATACGGACGCTGGCGGGCAGCACCGAGGCGGCGTCCGCTTCGGGGAGTCCTATGACGACGCTGACCCATTTTCCGTTAGCCTTGGGGTTGATGCTAGAAGGGTTAAGTTTTACGAAAGCCTTGGGTTCGGCCTGTATCTTGGAGAAATAGATGCCGCCCACGGGATCGTCCAGGTAGGACAGCCCGCCGCCTATGGAGTAGAGATACTTATCAGTAGAGACCGCGGCCAGCGACAGCAGGTTCTGCGGCAGGGTCTGCAGCGCCTGCCAGGCCCCGAGGCCGCCGTCGGAGGAGATCGGGGAGAAGTAGACGGAGTTAACCACCCCGCCGTCGAAGCCGCCGAGCAGGTAGACGCTCTTCTCGGTGGCGATCATGCCGTAGAAGGCCAGCTGCTCGGGCAGCTGGGGCTGTGCGGCCCAGGCGCCGAGCGTGCCGTCGCCATTAATGACGGCCGAATAAACCGCGCGCGAGACCGCCGCGGGAGGGATCCCGCCGGCGCCGTAAAGCTCGGCGGAGGAAGAACCGCCCAGCACGAGCAGGCGGCCTCCCCTGGCGATAGAGCGGTGCCCGAACAGAGGAGAAGGCAGCGGGGTTTCGATCCGCCAGGCGCCCAGGGTGCCGTCGGCGTTTATCGGGGACGAGTAGGCCTGCGCCGCCGCGCCGGTGCCGCGCGCCACGCCGCCGGTAACGTAGATCCTGCCGCCGTACACGGACGCCGAGTGCGCATACAGGCGCTGCGGCATGGCCGTGGTGGCCCTCCACGCGGTCAGGGTGCCGTCCGCGTTTACGCCGGTGTGGTAGACCCTGTTCATGTGGCCGGCCATGTTGTTGCCGCCCAGGACATAGAGGCGGCCGTTATAAGAGACGGAAGCGTGCAGGCCGAGGCCGAGGAACTCCGGCATGGCGCTGGCCGGCTGCCAGGCGCCGAGGGTCCCGTCCTCGTTCATCGAGGCGCAGTAGTAAACGTTGTTGAGGTAGCCGCCGTTGGACGCCCGGTCGCTGAGCCCGCCGGCCACGTAGATGCGGCCGCCCAGGACTTCGGCGGTGTGGGACATCAGGGGCTGGGGCAGCGGGGTGGCGGCGTAGAACTGCGCGAAAGCGCAGGCGGGCAGCAGCGTAAGAGCCGCAAGAAGTCTGAATGTTACCGCCGCACCGCGCATAGTCCCTCCGTTGTAGAAAATAAAAAAAACCGATAACAAAGCCCTTATTAAAGACTTTAGTTATTCGGTAGCTCGGCTGGCAAATGACACGCGCTCATCTCTTCGGCAGCTCGTCCGGCGTGTAGACCTGTGTCTCTTTAGCCCCGCAGCTTTGCGCCCCCGGCCTTTCGGCACGGGTTTGCTATTATCGTTACTATGTTATAGCAGACAAATCCCGGATCGGCAAGGTGTATTTAGTCACACACGGGAAATAGCCCGGAGCGGCTATTTCCGGCTATAGCGGCCGCTCTTCATGGCGTCAAAATAGGCGACTTCGCCAGGTGTGAGGAACCGCGGGGTGAGCCCAGCGGCCTTTATGCAGTCCAGTATATAGAAAAGGGCGGTAAGCACCTCGTTTACGGCTTGCCCGGCAGCCCCCCCCAGCGCCTCGGGGGAGCAGTAGAGCGCCTGGTCCGGGGAAAGGACATTGGCGAGCAGGTAGTCCCGGCCGTAGCGGGCCAGCGACGCCGCATTGTGGGGCGCCAGGCCCCGGGCCGGGGGCACGACAGGATAGACCGGCAGGGCCAGCCGGCGCCTTATGTCCTCATTAACCCTGCTATTTAGCTCCAGGGCGCCCTCCACCCCGGAGTGGGAGACCACCAGGCCGTGGTTGGCGAGAAAGAACACCTGCGGCCCGCGCGGCACGGCCCGCTCGCCCACGGAGGCGCAGAGCTGCGGGCCCGGCGACCGGTAAGGGATGAACTCGGCGTTCGGGAACAGCCGGCGGCCGAGACTATGGCCTTCGGCGCTCATGTTAAGGATATTGGCGTAGACCGAGTGGGTGTGCACGACCACTGTATTGAGCAGGGCGTGGAAGCCGGTCTCGATCGAAGGTTTGACGCCGGGCACGCCCTTCACCTCCAGGGCCTGCGCGCAGATATAGTCAGAGAACTCCCCTTCCTCCCCGGGCCCGGCGGCGATGCGGCGCTTTATGTTGCCGTAGTTCACCAGGGCGTAGCCGGAGGCGGGCGTCACGTCCTTAAGCTGCACTCCGGAAGCCTTTACCAGCATCCGCTCGGGGCCTATCTTGACGGAAACGTTGCCGCCGCCGCCCTGGGTCAGGTCGGGGCGGGAGCCCGCGGCGCGGGCCGCCCTGGCCAGCAGTTCGGGGCCGTTGTCCAGCGACGGGTCGAAAGGCATTATTTCTTGGCCCTCGGGTGCGCCTTGTCGTAGACTTCTTTGAGGCGCTCCAGGGAAACGTGCGTGTAGATCTCGGTGGTCTGCAGGTTCTAGTGCCCGAGCATCTCCTGCACGGACTTCAGGTCGCAGCCGTGGTCGAGCATGTGGGTGGCGAAGGAATGGCGCACGGAATGCGGGTTCATAGGCCTGGCGAAACGGGCGCGCTTCGCCATTTTCTTAAAGATAAGCGCTATGCCGGCCCCGCTCAGGCGGGTGTTCTTGTGGTTGAGAAAAAGGGGGTTGCCGTGGGCCAGCGGCTTGGGGCGGGTCTCCAGGTAGGCGCGGATGGCCGTCAGCGCCTTATCCCCCACCGGGACCAGGCGTTCGCGCGATCCTTTGCCCATCACCCGGGCGAAGCCCGAGTAAAGGTCCAGGTCCCCGATATTCAGGCCCGCGGCCTCCGAGCGCCGCAGGCCGCTGGAATAGACCAGCTCGAAAAGCGCGTAGTCGCGCAGCGCGAAGTAGTAGCCCTTTTCTTTGGCGTTCACCTCTTCCGGGCTGTTGTAATCCTGCAGTTTGCCCACCTCCCCCTCGGTCAGGAACCGCGGCAGGCGCTTCTCTTTTTTGGGGATGGTGATCAGGTCGAAGGGATCCGTCTCCAGCTGCCCGGTCTCGAGCAGGTACTGCACGAAGGAGCGCACCGCCGAGATCTTGCGGAGCAGGGTGTTGCGGGAGACCTTCCGGTCGCTTATGGAGGCGATGTAGCCGCGCATCAGCAGGCGGTCCATGCCCGCCGGGGCGGCGGCCTTGCCGTCGGCGTAGGCGAGGAACTCGCCCAGGTCGAACTGGTAAGCTTTTATGGTGTTCCTGGCGAAATTGCGCTGCGCCCTCAGGTGCAGCAGGAACTGGTCTACCAGCAGTTTCATAAGTAAATTCTAGCAGAAAAAGCGGGACGGCGGGTTTTGCCCGCCGTCCGCAGTCCCGGTCCGCCGCGTCTCAGGCGGGCTTGTTCTTCAGGCTCAGCAGCCGCTCCACCTCTTCGGGCGTGGGCTGCTCTATATTGCGGCACTTCGGGAAACCCGAGCAGGCCAGGAAGTAGCCGCGAGCGCTCTTGCGCAGCAGCATCGCGTTCTTGTTGCACTTCGTGCAGATCTTTTCCGTCTTGATCGGCGAGAAGTACTCCTGCTTGTTGCCTTCCTTGTCGAGCGGCACCTTGCCCTTGCACTTGGGAAAGCGCGAGCAGGACAGGTACTTGCCGAAGCGGCTCTCGCGCTGCACCATGGGGGAGAGGCAGAGCGGGCATTTCTCGTCGGTCTTGATAACGTTCGGGCGGGACTTGGTCATGTCCTTTTCCGCCGTGGCGAGCTCTATGGCGAACGGGCCGTAGAACTCCTTCATGAACTTCACCCAGTCCATGGTGCCGTCGGCGATATCGTCGAGCTTGTCCTCGATGGAGGCCGTGTAGGAGATCTCCATGATGTCCTTGAAGAAATCCTTGAGCTTCTCGGTCACCAGGGCGCCCAGCTCGGTGATCAGGAGCTTGCGGTCCTTTTCCTTGTTGATATAACCGCGGTCCACCACGTTCTTGATGATCACGGCGTAAGTGGAAGGGCGGCCGATGCCGTGCTTCTCCAGCGTCTTGATGATGCTGGCTTCGTTGTAGTTCGGCGGGGAGCTGGTCTTGTGCGCCTTGGTGGAGACGTCCTTGAGGACGACGACGTCGCCTTCCTTGAGCGGCGGAAGCGCCATCGAGCCTTCCTCGTCCTCGCCGGCCACTTCCTCTTCCTTCTCTTCCATGTAGATCTTGAGGTAGCCTTCGAACTTGATGGTGCGCCCGCTCGTGCGCAGCACGGCGCGGCCGCCCTCGTCGGAGAACTCCACGGAGAGCGAGTCGAAGATCGCTTCTTCCATCTGGCTGGCCATGAAGCGGCGCCAGATCAGGTCGTAGAGCTTGGCCTGGTCGGGGTTGAGGAACTGGCCGACCTCCTCGGGCCGCTTGTAGGCCGAGGTGGGGTGGATGGCCTCATGCGCTTCCTGCGCGCCCTTGACCTTCTTGAGATACGTGGGCGGCTTGGCCGGGCAGAAATCCTTGCCGTAGATCTCGGCGATGAACTTGGCCGCTTCCTTCTGCATGTCGGCCGACACGTTGAAGGAGTCGGTGCGCATGTAGGTGATGAGGCCGGAGCGCTCGCCGCCCATCTCCACGCCTTCGTAGAGGCTCTGCGCCACCTTCATGGTGCGGTCCGAAGAGAAACCCAGCTTGTTGTAGGCGTCCTGCTGCAGCGTGCTGGTGATGAACGGCGGCTTGGGTTTCTGGCGCACGGCCTTGGCGTCCACCTTGGACACCGTAAGCTTGGAATTGCGCAGGTGGGTGCCGGCCTCCACGGTGTCCTCAATCTTCTTGAAGACGGAGGTCTTGTAGCGGTAGTCCTCGGCGAAGAGCTTGAGCAGGATGGTCTGCTCCACGGCGGCGCCGCCCCAGCGCACCAGCTTGGAGTCGAAATCCTTGTAGCCGCTCTTGTCGCCCTCGGGCATGACCTTGGCGAGCCTGGTATAAAGCGTGTAATAATCCTCTTCCTTGAAGGCGGCTATCTCCTTGGCGCGCTCGGCGATCAGGCGCACGGTCACGCTCTGCACGCGCCCGGCGGACAGGCCGCTCTTTATCTTGTTCCACAGCAGCGGGGAAAGCTTGTAGCCCACGATGCGGTCTATGATGCGGCGGCTCTGCTGCGCGTTTACCAGCGCCATGTCCAGGTCGCGCGGGCTCTTGAGGGATTCCTCTATAGCGCTCTTGGTGATCTCGTGGAAACTGATGCGCTTAAAAGGCACGTCCGCCTTGATCGCTTCCCTGAGATGCCAGCTGATGGCCTCCCCTTCGCGGTCAGGGTCGGTGGCCAGGTAGATCACGTCGGCGTTCTTGGCTATCGTGTTGAGTTCGGCGATGATCTTCTTGGCCCGTTCTACGAGCACGTATTTGGGGGTGAACTCGCCGGCGGTATCGACGCCCAGTTCGTCCTTGGGCAGGTCGCGCACGTGCCCGAAGGAGCTGCGCACGACATAATTGGCGTCCAGGAAGCGGCTTATCGTCTTTTCCTTGGTAGGAGACTCGACAATGACCAGGTGCCGCTTGGCGGATTTCGAAGGTTTGTTAGGTTTCTCAGTTTTTTCAGCCATAAATTAGATATCTATAATATTATATTTTATCCTTATAAGGCAAAGAGCAGGACTGATTTCCGCCGGATTTAGCTGGTGGATAGACCCGCAGGGGCGGCCGGGGTATTACCCCGAGCACCCGTTGGGGAAGGGAGGCTCAACCGGTTCCTCCGGTTGAGGGGAACCGCGCAACGGTTCCCTGCAGTCCGGGTGAGCGGGGTAATACCCCGGCCGCCCCGGGGAACAGGCCCCGAACTAGCATTGGCGCGAGGTCAGAACTACAGCGCGCGGCAGTAGCGGCCGTTGCGCGACACCAGCAGCGGCGAAGTCTCCAGCTCGAACAGCGCCGCCGCCGCCCTCTGTACCGGCCAGCCCAGCCGGCACGTCACCTCGTCCGCGCTCAGCCCTTCCTCCGCCGCCGCTATCGCGCCGTAGGCCTCCAGCCCGTCGGGAGAAAGCGCCCGCAGCGCTGCCTCGGAGGGCCCGCCCGGCGCGGGGCGCAGCCGCAGCCCGAACAGCCGTTCCGGCGGGAAACAGGCTATCACGTCCTCGCCAGTCTCCGCCGGGTAAGCCCCGTTCTTGATGAAATAATTAGGCCCCCGGCTCACCGGAGAATCCACCGGCCCCGGCACCGCCAGCACCTCGCGGCCCTGCTCCAGCGCGAAGCGCGCCGTTATCAGCGCCCCCGACTCAAAGCCCCCCTCCACCACCACCGTGGCCAGCGAGAGCCCGGAGATGACGCGGTTGCGCCGCGGGAAATTGGCCTGCAGCGGCCCCTTGTCCAGCGGGAATTCCGAGACCAGGGCGCCGCCGGCCTCCGCTATCTTCGCGGCCAGCCGCCGGTTCTCCTCCGGGTAGATCCTGTTCAGGCCCGTCCCGAGCGCGGCCCAGGTGACCCCGCCGGCCTCCACCGCCGCCAGGTGGGCCGCGGTATCTACCCCGCGGGCCAGCCCGCTGACCACCGCCACCCCGGCGCCGGCCAGTTCCCCCGCCAGGCGGGCAGCGGTGCGCAGGCCGTAAGGCGTAGCCCGGCGCGTGCCCACTATGGCGGCGGCGGGCAGCGGCTTAAAGTCCCCCCGCAGGTACAGCACCAGCGGCGGGTCGTAGATCTCTTTTAAAAGTTCGGGGTAGCCCTCGTCGAGGGCCGTAAGGACCAAAACACCGCAGCGCTCGGCCGCGCGCAGCTCTTTCTCCGGGTCGGCCGCCGCCGTCTGGGCGGCCAGGCGCTCGGCCGTCTCCGGCATCACGCCGCCTTCGGCCGCTATTTCGGCGGCCGGCCTTTTAAGCAGCTCTGCCGCGCCCCCGTACAGCTCCATAAGGCGCAGCAGCCAGTCGCTTTTGTGACAGGCGAAGAAGTTCAGGCGCACCCGCGCCAACCGCTCCTCCCCGGCGCAACCCCCCATCGCAGCCCCCCCAGGGCCAGGCTTACTTCTTCTTAACTATGTAGCCCTTGGAAATCGAAGTAACGGCGTCTATTATGACCGCTTTTACGTCGGAACCGTCGGCGCTGACCACCTCGGCCATGCCGGCGTACTGTATCTCATGGCCGATCTTTTTGCCGGCCCTGTCGCGGGCTTCGGCGCCTTTCATATAGACGGCCAGGTAATCGCCGGCGGCGGCCAGGCCGGACTTGTTCATGGAGATCATAACCATTTCCCCGCCCATGGTCAGGCTTTCTTCCATGGCGTCGCCTTTGCCTTTCGCCTTGGCGGTTATTACGCCGTCCTCGCGCCAGCCGGCCGGCACCACGCTGACCCCGCCGGACCATTCCTTCTGGTGCTCGGGCATCTCTTCGGAAAGGTCAGAAAGAGCGAAGCCCTTAAGGGACTCCCCGACCGCCGGCGGCGGGATCTTGCGGCGCGGGCTCCTGGCCTGGGCCTGGGCGGGCGCGGGCTTTTCGGCCTCTACGGCCGCCTCTTCCGGCTGGGACACATCGGCGCTGGACAGCTCGGCCTCTTTTACCGTATCCACGCCGACGACCTGCGCGGCCTTATGTTCGGGCCTGACCTCTTCTGTTATATCCGGTATCACCAGCTCTTCCCTGGGATAGATCCTGTCAGGGTTCTCCACCGTGGAGAGGTTGGCGTTATAGATCTTGCCCCATTTGTAGGGATCTTTGTAGTACCTGTTGGAAAGGTCCCACAGCGTGTCTCCGCCGTCCACCACGTGTTTCTTGCCTACGGAGAACCCGCCCGCGGCGGCCGCCGGGATTTCCCTGACCGGCTCTATGACGGCGGCTTCCTTCACGGGAGCGGGCTGCGCCGCCGGCTTTTGGGCCGGGGCCGCTTTAGCGGCGGGCGCGGGCCCGGGCGGCTCGGGGAGCGGCTTCAGCTGGGTCTGCTCCGCAGCTTCCTTCAGCTCTACGTCCGTAAGGGTCTGCTGGGCGCAGAG
The DNA here is from genome assembly GCA_001799735.1 of Elusimicrobia bacterium GWB2_63_22. GTDB lineage: Bacteria > Elusimicrobiota > Elusimicrobia > Elusimicrobiales > UBA9959 > UBA9959. The sequence continues at coordinate 57,774 of MGUA01000030.1, forward strand.
CCACGCAGGCGCCAGGAAGATCACGGCTGTTAAGATCGCGTTTTTCATATTCCTCCAGTATTGGATCCGTTCAAGCTACACCCGCCGGCACCGCAGCTTTATCCAGCATACGGTACTGTACCGCTTCTATAACATGCTCCCTCTTTATAGCCGCGCAGCGGTCCAGGTCGGCTATGGTGCGGGAAATCCTGAGTATCTTGTCGAGCGAACGCGCGGAGAAACCCAGCTTGTTCATGGCCGTCTCCAGCACGGAGGAGGCGCCTTCCGGCAGCGCGCAATGGCGCCGCAGCTCGGCCCCGGACATGAAAGCGTTGGCCTTGGCGCGGCTGCCCGCAAAGCGCGCCCGCTGTATCTCCAGCGCCGCCGCCACCCTGGCGGCGATCAGCACCGAAGGCTCACCCCTGGGCGCGGCCTCCCAATCCTGGTAACGCACCGGGGACAGCTGCACCTGCAGGTCTATCCTGTCGAGGATGGGCCCGGAAACCTTGGACCGGTATTTAGCCACCTGTACCGGGGTGCAGGCGCAGTCCCGCACCGGGTGGCCGAGGTAGCCGCAGGGGCAGGGGTTCATGGCCGCCACCAGGAGGAACCTGGCCGGGTAGGCCACGCTCTCCTTTACTCTCGCCACCGTCACGCGGCAGGCCTCCAGGGGCTCGCGCAGGGCCTCTATCGCCGGGCGCGAGAATTCCGGGAACTCGTCGAGAAACAGCACGCCGTTATGCGCCAGCGACACTTCGCCCGGGCGGGGGCTGGAGCCGCCGCCTATCAGCGCGGCGTCGGAAATGGTGTGGTGCGGCTCGCGGAAAGGGCGCTCGGAGATAAGCCGCCCGGCCTGGACCAGGCCGCTGACCGAATAAAGCTTGGTGGTCTCCAGGGACTCGTCCGGGCTCATGGGCGGCAGCAGGGCCCCGAAGCGGCGCGCCAGCATGCTCTTGCCGGCGCCGGGAGGCCCCACCAGGATTATATTGTGAAAGCCGGCGGCGGCTATCTCCATGGCCCTCTTGGCGAAAGCCTGGCCTTTGACCTCCGAGAAATCCGTGCCGGGCGCCGCGGAGGCGACACGGCCGGCTGGCGCGGCGCAGGGAGGAAGCTCTGCCCCGCCGTTAAGCCAGGCCGCCACCTCTTTAAGGTTGGAGGCTGAAAAACATTTTATCCCCGACACCGCGGCTTCCGCGGCGTTGCCCGCCGGGACCACGGCGGTCTTGCCCCGGCCTTTGAGCGCCAGCAGCATGGGCAGCACCCCGGCCACCGGCCGCACCGAACCGTCCAGCGCCAGTTCCCCTATAAAGAAAGTGTCCTCAAGAGCGGCGGGCGGCTTTTTGCCCAGCCGGCCGGCGGCGGCCAGCACGCCCAGCGCGATAGGCAGGTCGAAATGCGTGCCGGCTTTCTTTATCTCGGCGGGGGCGAGGTTGACGGTAATGCGCTTGGAAGGAAAGTCGAAGCCGGAATTGCGCACGGCGGCCACCACCCGGTCCTTGGCCTCCTTCACGGCGGCGTCGGGCAGGCCGACGACGGTATAGGCGGGCAGGCCCGAGGCTATGTAAACCTCGGCGTTCACCTCCCGTCCGTCTATGCCCTTAAGGCACAATGTGCGCAGCTTCGACAGCATAAATCCAGTATAGCAGGCCATCCCGACAGCGTACTGTCGGGTTGCGGGCCGCGAATTTTACCTGGCCAGGCGGCAGACGTCCCGGGCCTTGGCCGCGGCGCCGCCGGCCTTGGTGAGGCGGGCCACGGCGCAGTCGCCGCCCTCGCCGCAATAGCGCTCAACTTCCACCCGGCCTATGTATTCTTCGCGGTGCCCGATCACCAGGTTGGAGCGCGGGTCGCGGATCTCTGCGCCCTGCCGGTAGCAGTCCAGCTTCATCCCCGTCTCCACGCCGGAATCCTGGCCGGCGTTCAGGTAGAGTTCCTCGCCGGCCGCGTCGGCGACCATGCAGGACCAGGCCTTCTTGTTGAGCTGGCTGGCGATGTTGGTGACGAACTGCACCAGCGCGGCGCGCAGGGCTTCGCCCTCGAGGGTCTCGTCGTAGCCGCCCTTGGTGCCCATGCCCAGGAAAGAAGCCTTGGTGGACTTGGCCATGCCTTTGCCGGAATCGGCCAGGATCACCTGGCCGCTCTGTACGTCGATAAGCCTCAGGTCCACGGTCACGTCGGCCACCTGGCGCTTGGACTGCGTCAGCAGGTAGTCGGAACCTTCCTTCTTGACCCCGAACTGCGAGACGGAGCCCACTACGATGGCCTCGAGGCCCAGCACCTGGCCGATCTTCACGGCGGTGGCCGAGTCTATCATGCCCTGGCCCTGAAACTTCTGTTCCTCCATGATCTTGCTCAGCCGGTCCCTTTCCACTACTATAAATTTGCCGGACTTCACCAGCTCGGTCACCAGGATATCCGAGGCGGCCCCGCCGAGGCGGCCCTGCCCGTAGGCGGACTTGTTCTCGAACTCCACCACGCCCACCCGGCGCTTGGGGCCCGTCAGGTCGGACTTGACCCTTTTGGTCACGTCCACGCTTTGCGCCTGCTGGGTCTTTACCGTTTTGGAAGGCGCGCAGGCCGCTCCCAGGAAAAGGACCGCCACCAGAAATTTAGTCTTGTTCATTTTTCCTCCTCGCTACTCAGCTGCCTGCGGGGCAGGCCGTCCAGGGCTTTCCAGGCCGCCGCCTCCGCCTCTTTCTTCAGCGGCGTCTTAAGCAGGTTCTGCACCAGTTTAAGCGCCAGCTGCTCCACGAAGGCCGCCTTGGCCTCGTCCTTGTTCGTGTAGAACTTCAGATCCCTGCCCGCCCCGCTGGCCTCGTAGAGCGCTTCTCCGGTGGAGGCCGAGAGCAGCTTCACGCTCAGCAGCACGTTCTTGCGCACCACGAAGCCCAGGTTCTGGAAGGTGAAGTCTTCCACGTCCCCGTAACACAGCAGGTCCGTACCCAGCGCCTTGCCCAGTTCCTCCGGCTTCACGGAAGGCAGCTGTCCCCCCTCCGAGATACCCAGGCCGGAAAGTTTGTTGTCCACCTCTTCGAAAGGCAGGGGCTGGTAGCCCCGCTTCGCGAACCCCTCCGCCGCCAACTTGCGCATCACGTCCGCGGCGCCGATATCGGTGCTCTGGTTGTCGAACGGCAGCACCGCCACCCGCGCGTCCGGCCAGGTCCTCAGCGCCGGCGCTACGATCAGCACCGACTTAGTGGCGGCGCAGCCGCAGGCCGAAGCCAGCAGCGCGGCGCAGACCAGGGTTCGCGCTTTGCCGGCCATCAGCGCGGCAGGGAGAAAACTATCTCCTGCGGGCCGGCGCCTTCCAGCTCCAGGCCGAAAGCGTCGCCGCGCAGCACGGCGCTGGCCAGCTCCTGCGGGTCCGCGCTCCTGGGGACGGCGACAAAGACGGCCGTCCCGGCCGAATATTTTTCAAGGCTGACGCTTTTCAGGTCCACCTTCTGCAGCTGCGCCTTCAGCTTTTCCAGGGCGTCGAGCCCCTGGATGCCGAGGACCTTTATGCGGATAACGGCGGCGGCCTTAAGCATGCGGGCGGACCGGGCGGCAGCCTCCTGGCCCAGCAGCTCGCCGGCCGAGGCCAGGGCTTTGGAAAAAGAAACGGCCTCGGAGGAATCCACGGCGCTGGCCTGCATGGACAGTTCCAGCAGGACCCGGCCGGTCGGCACCTCGTAAACGGACGCGGAAGCGTCGGCGCGGGACGGGTAGAAGCCCGTGTTCATGCCGGAGCCGGCCGCCGAGGCCGACGCGGAGGCGTGGATAAGCAGGTCCGCCCCGGCGGCCGAAGCGGCGGCGAGCAGGGGTTCCACGGGGCCGGAGGCGAGCGCCACGTCGGAGGCGAAAGAAAAATCCTTTATGACCGCGGCCGAGCGCCGGGAGAAGGCGTCTCGGAAGCCTTTGGCGAAGGGCTGCGACGGGGCGCCTTTCTGGACGAAGGCCGCTACGGACCCGCCGGCCTGGCCGCCGGCCAGGTTAAGGGCGCGCAGGGCCGAGGCCAGGCGGTCGTGGTAGACCCAGACCTTGACGCCGGCGCGGTACAGGGCGCCGTCGGGACCCTCCGACACCACCTTGTGCCGGGCGACGTACGCATGGGGCGATTTAAGGGGCCCGTTCTCGAGCGCCGCGTAATTCTCCGCCCTGGCGGCGTCATCCATGTACAGCTCGGCGGCCCGCCGCACGGCGGAGCGCTGGGCGTCCAGCACGGCCCTGGAGCGGGAGGCGCCCAGGTCGGACGGATTAAAATCGGCGGAGCCTTCGGCCAGGAGCATTTCCGGGTCGGCCTTGAAGGAGCCGGGGGCCGGGGCCGTGGCGCAGGCGGCGGCCGCCGCCAGCAGGGCCGGCGCTAATAGTCTTGTTAAAGTTCTCATGAAAGCCCCCTTCTATTTTTTCGCTATGGGCAGGGCGAAGCAGAACCTGGAGCCCTTGCCAACCTTGGACTCCACCCAGATCTTCCCGCCGTGCTTCTCCACCACGGACTTGGAGATCGCCAGCCCCAGGCCCGTGCCCGGCACCTGGTTGGCGGAATTCCTGCCGCGGTAGAATTTCTCAAAAACCATCTTCTGTTCCTCCGGCGGTATGCCGGGGCCGTTGTCCTCCACGCAGATCACCACGGCCTCGCCCTTGTCGGTGCCGCTGACGGTGATGTTGGCGCCGGAGCCGGCGTACTTTATGGCGTTGATGATGAGGTTGTCTATAACCTGCGTCATCCACCTGGTGTCGGCCTGCACCTGGGGCAGGCCCTGGGCCGTGTTGGAGAGGTTTACCTTGCTCTCCCTGGCTTTGAGCAGCATGGTGGAGACGGAGCTGCGTATCAGCTCGGCGAGGTCCACCCGCTGGAACTCCAGCTCCACCTTGCCGTTGAGGCGCGAGAGGTCCAGCAGGTTGGAGATCAGCTGGCTCAGGCGGTTGACCGACTGGTCGGTCACGGACAGGAAATTATGCTGCTGCTCGTTGAGGGGGCCGACCTCGCCGCTCAGGATCACGGAGACGAAGCCCTTGATGGTGGTGAGCGGGGTCTTGAGCTCGTGGCTGACGGTGGCGAGGAACTCGTCCTTGATCTTGTTGAGCTGGGCCAGTTCCTGCGCGGTCTTGGACAGGTTGCCGTAGAGCGTCACCATCTCTATGATGATGGCCAGCTCGTCGGCGATGATGGAGAGGAACTCCAGCTGGTCGGGGGTGAAGAAATCCTTGCGGCGGCTGCCCACGCGCATGACGCCGATGATGCGGTCGTGCAGCGAGATCGGCACGATCATCAGCGAATGGATCTCCCAGAGCTTGGCGTAGCGGGTCAGCACGTCCGGGTCGTTCTGGGCGTCAGGCGTGATGAACGGCTTGCGGGAAAGGAAGGTGCGCACCGAGGCGGAGGCGTGGTTGCTGAGCGGGATGCTGTAGAGCATGCGCTCCTCTTCGGGGATGCCGAAGGAGCCGGGGCTCACCACCAGCTCCCCCTTGGCTTCGTCGTACAGCAGGCAGGCCACCACGTCGGCCTCCACCATCTTGGCGACGATATTGAGGATGGCGGCGCAGCCGCCCTGGGGGTCCTTCTCCGGGCCGGTCACCTTGGTGACCACCTCATAGAGGGCCTTGCGCTCCTTGGCGCGCTGGATCAGCCGCGAGCCGGCCACGTCCAGCTCTTTGACCACGGCGTTGACCTCTTCCTTGAGGTGGTCGGTCTCTTTCTTCAGCGCGAAGACCTTGTCGGAAACCTTGGAGATGGAGGTCAGCTGGGACGCCACGAAGCGCAGGTACGGCTGGGCGGCTTCGAACACGGCGGGCGAGCCCGCCCCGAAG
>MGUA01000030.1:63620-66694 GCA_001799735.1 Elusimicrobia bacterium GWB2_63_22
ATCTCCCCCTCGGCGGAGCTGCGGTCGAAAGCGCTCCACTTGTAGGAGGTCAGGAGCTTGGGCTCCACCTTGAAATGCTTCAGGTAATTCACCAGGCGCCACTGGCCCTCGCCCTTCTCGAAGAGCAGCATGGAGCTGTCGGGGAAGGCCTTATGGAACTTGATCAGGTAATAGTTGGTGATGTCGCCGTAATGCTCGGCCTGCTCCGGGGCGTAGGCGCGCTCCATGGTCTCGCGCGTGAAGGAGGTGAAATCCTGAAAAGCCTTGCGCGAGGAGCGCAGCGAGCTCTCGGCCGGCAGCACGTCCCGGAATTTAAGGTACCAGTAGGCCCCGAAAGCGCCCGCGGCGCCCAGGACGCCGGCTCCTATAAGTTCATTGAGCATCTTCTATACCAGGTCCATCAGCGTCTTGGTGTAGGCGGCCTTGGACTTCAGCCTGTCCTGCGGCAGCCACGCGCTCTTTATCAGGAAACTGTCGAGTATCTTGAAGGCTATGTGGCGGAATTCCGGCTCCTGCGCGCCCAGCGCCGAGGTGGGCTGCGGGCCTATCACTATGGCCCCGTTCACGCCTTTCTCGGCGGCGTAGTTGCCGATCCTGAAAGGGATGCCGTAAAGCTCGTCGGAGTTGTACTCCTCGGTGAAGACCTGGCTCCACTCGGTGTTCATGCCGAGCTCCTTGACGCGCTCATGCAGCGAATAAAGGGCGAAGTCCGCCTCGCGCTTCATGCCCTTGGGGTAGAACAGGCCCCATTTGAACCAGGCGTCCTTCGAGGAAGGCTGCCAGGAGGCGGCTTTTGCCAGGTCGTCCTCGCCGGGGGGGCCGCCGGCCGCGCTTTCGCCCAGGCCCGTCAGCATGTCTATGAGCTGCGCGTGCGTGGAGTTGTTCATGGAGTTGACGATGAACTTCTCCAGTTTCTTCATGGCTTCCAGCGTCTTGGTCACGTCGCCGAAAGGCACGAGGTTGGAGGCGAAGAAATTATTCATCTCCTCGTCGGAGAGCTTCACGTCGACGCCCTGCAGCAGCTGGGTGAGGATGGCCTTGTAGGCCTGGGCCGCCGGCGGCTTCAGGTCCACCATCCAGCCCTGGGTGAACTGGAAGCCCACCGCGTCCTCCAAACCGGCCAGCGACTTGGGCGGGAAGACGGAGGTGACCACGACCTGCTTGTTCTGCGTGACGAAGTCGTTGAGCCACTTGGACAGGTATTTCTTGTTGGCCTCCGAGACCATCAGCAGGTGCACGTCGTCTATGATGAGCACCTTCACCTTGCCCAGCAGCTCTTCCAGCTTGGCGATGGCGCCGTCCTTGACGGCCAGCTCTATCCCCTTGGAGAGCTTTATGCCGTCGGTGACGAAGATGTTGCTCTGCCCTATCGAGGCGGAGAGGCCGTAGGAGATGGAGTTCACGAAATGCGTCTTGCCGGTGCCGGGGTTGCCGAACACCAGCAGGGGGTTATAGATAACGCCGGGATTCTCCACTACGGCCATCGCGGCCGCGTGCGCGAACCGGTTGTGCGAGCCGGCGATCAGGGTCTGGAAGCTGTAGGTCGGGATAAGCGGCAGCTCCATGGACCAGCGGGTCTTTATGCGCGAGGAAACGGTAGGCGCGGGCGAGGCCACCGAGGGCACGGGCGCGGCGGCCGCGGGAGCCGCCGCGGGCTCCTCCCGCCTCATGCGGTTGGAAATGGACGGCACGCCCATGCCGGGCCTGCCTGCCGGGGGCTGCGCCGGCGCCGGCTGCTCGGCCGGTTTCGGGGCGGGCTCGGGGGCAGGGGCGGGCTTAGGCTGTTCGGCGGGTTTGGGCGCTGGCGCGGGAGCGGGCTGTGCCGCCGGGGCCGGTTTCGGCTGCTCGGCGGGTTTGGGCGCCGGCTCCGGCGCTAGCTTCAGTTTGGGCTTCGGCACCTCGAAAGGCGCCGGTTCCCCGAAAGCCTCCTCGGGCTCGGGGGCCGCGGTGCTGAGCTCGGCGGTGACGGCCTTCAGTTTTACCATCGTATCCATCTCCAGCTTGGAGAGGTAGATGATAAAGTCGAAATCGCCCGCGGTCTTTTCGGGGCGCGAGCAGACGCTGCCCAGCTTCTTGACGATCAGGAAGATGTCTTTCATCTCCCCCTTGATCTGGAGCTTGTGGCGGCCGGGGTTCTTTTCGTTCGGGGCCGGGGCGACGTCCCACTTTTTTATCATAGTTGTTTAGCGGAGTATCAGGTCAGACACCAGGTCCAGCGCGGCCGTATGGTTGAAGCTGGACGAATCGTAATATCGGAAGAAGCCGTTGGCGCCGGAGAAGGTGTTCTCCAGCTCGTAGACCTTTTCCTGCGGCACGGCGCCGACGCAGATCAGGCCGGTGGCGCCGGTATCGGTCACCATCTGCAGCGCCACGTTGGCGTTCAGGTCCAGGTCGCACTCGCGCACGGAGGAGCGCTTTACGAACATCGGCTTGGAAGCGGACTTAAGGCAGATGGCGTCCAGCTCCGCCATGACGGTGGCGCACAGGGCTTTATCGTCGGGAGAGTAAAGGAAGACCAGCCCCTTGACGCGCTCGGCGGGGATGCCCTCCGGGACGGGCCTTTCGGAAAGGCCGGCCAGGTCTCCCGCCTGGGAGCGGGAGGTTACGCCGGGGATCTGCCCGGCCTGGAAGATCACGGTTTTCTCGTCGTCGCCGGAAGCGCCGGAAGGCGGGGCGATCACCAGGGTTTCGTCGCCGGAAGGCCCGGAGGCCGGCTGGCCCGAGAACATGGCGCTGGCGGGCTCAAGCTCTATGCCCTGCGGCGAGGAAGGCCCGGCGGCGGGCGCCTGGAACTGCTGCGTGCCTTCGCCCTGGCTGCCGACGGTAAGCTCCACGCTCCCGTCCTGGAGAGCGGGCTCAGCCGCGGAATTCAGTGAGATCCCGGCGCCGGTCTCGATGGCCGGCTCGGCCGCGGGCTGCACCTGGAGGGTTTCCCCGGCCTGGTCGGGCTGGACGCCGAGAGAAAGTTCTTCTATCCCGGTTATAACCGGCTCGGCCGCGGGCTGCGCCTGCAGCGTCTCCCCGGCCTGGTCAGGCTGGACGCCGAGCGAAAGCTCTTCTATCCCGGCTATGGC
>MGUA01000030.1:66711-73803 GCA_001799735.1 Elusimicrobia bacterium GWB2_63_22
GCTATGGCCGGTTCCGGCTGAGGGGTTTCGGCCTGTACGGCTTCCGGAGCCGGCTCCAGCCGCAGCGTCTCCCCGGCGTCCTGGGCCGGGGCGTCTTCCTCGGAAGACGGTTCTATGGTAAAAGCCTCAAAGCCGGTGGGTTTGGAGGCCGCCGGCTCTATGATAAACGCCTCGGGACCGGCCGCCGGCGCCTGCTGCGCCTCGTCCTGGAGAGGAATCTCTTTTTTTTCTTCTTCCTGGTTATTGTTCTCCACGATATCCCCCTGCGGCGCCGCCGCTTTAAGCTGTTCTTCAAATTCCGCAAGTTCGTCGCCGGTAGGCACCGGCTCGCCCGGGTCCGCCGCCGGAGACAGCGAGGCCTGCGCCAGGGGCGCCTCCTCCTGCTCCGTCGCCTGGACCTCCGCCGGCTGCTCCTGCGCCGGCGCTTCGGCCTGCGGCGCGCTCTCGGCGGCAGGCTGCCCGGAACCGGCGTCGGAAAGCTGCATGAGGGCGTCTATATCCGGTATGCCGAAATCCCTGGTGGTGTCATACTGCCTCGAAGAAGGCTCCGCCTCCGGCAGGCCGAGCGGGGCCAATTTGATGGGATCGGCCGATTCGGCGGGAAGGCCGGAAAAAAAAGATTCAGGACCTGGCCTCTGCGGCTCGGCCTCCGGGGTGAATTCCGGCTTCATTTCTTCAGCGGGGTTAAGCCCGGCTTCGGCAGGAGCCGGGGAGACGGTTTCGGCAGGAAGTTCCGCCGCCTGCGGGACGGCCGGGACCTCGGCCTGGGGAGCCTGGGTGTTTTGATCGGCCCCGGCCCCGAACATAAAGTCGCCGAGGCTCTGCAGCTCGAGTTTCCCCTCCGCGGGGGGAGCAGCCTGCTCTTCGGCTTTAACTTCCGGAACGTCTGCGCCTTCGGGCAGGCCGGAGAAGGATTGCAGCACTACTGTCTTTTCAGCGTCAAAAGCGGGAGTGGCGGGTTCGGGAGCGGGAGCGCCTTCCGGAAGGCCGGTAAAGGGAGGCAGGACTACGGTCTTCTCCGCGTCCGCTGCGGGCGGCTGAATTTTAACCTCGTCCCTGGCCGGCTCGGGCGCGCGCTCCGCCGGCTGCGGCTCGGGCATCCGTATGCCGTCGAGGATGGACGGCATCTTGTTGAGCAGGCCGTTGAGATCCGAGAGTATGTCGTCTATTGATTCTTTTTTCTTTTTTCCGTCTCTGCTGTCCATATAATGCCGCCCCCGTGCCTATAATTATATAAACGCGTGTTACTTTTTAATTATAGCAAGTTGTTTGCGCAACATTAACGTCCTTTTTGCGCCCTCCGCCAGTTCCCCTCCCCCCTTCCCGGCAAGGGCGGCCAGGTAGGCGGGCGTCTCGGCAGCCGAAGAATAGGCCAGGCAGTCGAAAGCCCTGGAGCGGAACTCCGGGTCGGCCCCGGCTATCAGCCCCGCCAGGTGGCTGTGGCCCTCCGGCCGGTGCAGGCGGGCCAGCGCGCAGGCGGCGTAAAATTTATCCTCGCGGGCGGGATCGTACAGCAGGGTCTTCTCCATCGCCCCGCTGAAGTCTTCCAGGCCGCCCATGGCGGCCAGGAAATACCCGGCGTTGACCAGCGCCGCGTCGCCGGCGGAGATGAGGCCCGCGGAAACCTCGCGGATCTCCCCGGCGTACGGGGCCGGGTCGAGGCCGTAGCCCGCGGCGTAGCCGGCGGCCAGCGCCACCCGCTCCTCGCGGCTGAGCAGCAGCGGGGGAACGCGCAGCTTGTCGGCCGCGGGCAGGAAGCGCAGCCCCCGCATTTTTTTCAGGGAATAGACCACCCCGTCGTAATTATTAAAGGAGTCCCCGCCGGGAGCGGCGTCCACGGTTTCGGCGGCCTGGCCGGCGGTACGCGGGAAATTCTGGTAAAGGAAGAAGAAAAGCCCGCAGAGCAGCACCAGCAGGCCGGCGGCGGTCATAAGCCAGGCTTCTGTTTTCTCCGGCGGAGGGGCCGCCAGGACGGGGACCCCGGCGAGATCGCGTCCGCAGATGGCGCAGCTAAGGACGGCGGCGCCGTTGCCGTAGCCGCAGGAGGGGCAGACCCTCATGCCGACCCCGAACACTCTCCGTCCCGCGCGGCCGTGACCACGCAGTCCACAAGCGCGCCAGGGGGATGCTGGCCGGGGAGGGTTACGTTGACGAAATTAGGGGCCAGGGCCAGTGCGCGGCCCTCCTTGTTCTTGAGCACCAGCACGGTGACCTTCTGGCCCAGCATGGAGGCGGCGAAAGCGGCCCGCAGTTCCTTATCCAGGGAGCGCAGGGCGGCGGAGCGGGCGGCGACGGTCCGGGGCGGCAGCGCTGTCAGCGCCGCGGCGCGGGTGCCCGGCCGGGCGGAGAAGCTGAACACGTGCAGCCCGGCGAGGCCGAGCTCCCGGACATAGGCCAGCGCCGCCGCGAAATCCTCTTCGGTCTCCGCCGGGTAGCCGGCGATGATATCCGCGTAGATCCCTACGCCGGGGAAGACGGAGCGCAGCTCCTCCACCTTGGCCTTGTACTGCGCGGTATCGTAAAGGCGGCCCATGGCCTTCAGCACCGGGTCGGCGCCGGCCTGCAGCGGCAAGTGGAAATAACGGCAGAACCTGTCGCCGCCGGCTTCGAGGACCTTTAAAAGTTCAGGGGTAAGCTCCTGCGATTCCACGGAAGAGAACCGCAGGCGGAACCTGCCCTCCAGCGCGAACAGGCGCTCCATCAGCGCGGCGAGGTCGGCCCCGGTCTCCGGGCACCTGTAGATGCCGAGGCGGGTGCCGCAGAGCACTATCTCCGCGAAGCCGGCCTCCGCCAGCTTTTTTACTTCCGCGACGGCGGCGGCGAGCGGTTTGGATTTCAGCTCGCTGCGGGCCAGGTTGACCAGGCAGTAGGCGCATTTAAGGTTACAGCCGTCCTGCACTTTTATGAAGGCCCGCGCCTTGCCGTGAAATTTAGCGACGGAGAAGAAGTCGTCCGACGGCGGCGCGCCGCAGAGCAGGGCGGGGATAGACTCCTTGTCCTTGTTGGAGAACAGGGTGGCGCCGGGGGCGGCCGCCAGTATTTTTTCAGGTTCCAGGGTGGCGAGGCAGCCGGTCACCGCTATGGCGGCCCCGGGGTTGGCGGCGGCCGTCCGGCGCAGGAAGGCGACGCAGTCGCGGTCGGCCTTGGCGGTGACGGAACAGGTGTTGACCACCACCAGGTCCGCGGTTTCGGGATCGGCGGCTACGCAATGGCCGAGGGCCAGGAATTTCTCGCGCAGGCTCTCGGTCTCCACCTGGTTGACCCGGCACCCGACGGTTTTAAAATATACTTTCACCCCCATATTTTACATTTTATCCCCGCGGCCCGGGAATCCGCCTTTTCCCGCCAGGACAAAGCAACCCGCCCCGGCACAACAGTGTCGGGGCGGGTTTACGGCCGGTTCCCGGGGCAGGGCCGCGGGCGGTTATTTCTTCGGGGACTGCTGTATCAGGACGCCGGTCTTTTTTATCTCTTTGCGGAAGCTGACGCCGGTGGCGCCCCAGTCTATGGTCTCTACGCGGAAGGGAAAGCCGGCGGCCTTGAATTCGGTCGCCAGTTTCTCCAGCCGCGCCGGCACCAGCGGCTTGTCGGACATCACCACGATGTCGAGGTAGGAATAGGTTTTGGCGGTGCCGTCGGCGCGCGAGCCGTACACCAGCACGTCGTATTCCGGCACGTTGCCGGAAAGGATCTTTTTGACTTTCTTGAGGTACGCAGGTTTAAGGTCTATCATGGGTTTTCTCCTAGCGGGCGCCATACTATCTTCTACCATTTGCCGCCCCCCCCCGGCAAGCCCGCTGGCCCGCGAAACATAGATACTTCTTAACGGAAATCAATTTGAAACATGTATGAATTATGATATATTCGAGTTTTAGGGTTATTAGGGGATTAACGTATGCACAAGATATTGGTGGTAGACGACGAAAAATCTATCCTGGAGATGCTCAAGTATTGCCTCGAGCACGAGGGCTATATGGTGCTGACCGCCGAGACCGGCGAGATGGCCAAGAACTGGGTAAAAGAGGTCAAGCTGGACCTGGCGATAGTGGACCTGGGCCTGCCGGACATCAGCGGGCTGCAGGTCTGCGAATTTATCAAGGAAGATCCCAAGACCCGCGCCACGCCGATAATAATCCTCACCGGCAACACCTCCAACGACGCCAGGATAAAGGGCAACTCCTGCGCCAACGCGGAGCTGTTCCTGAACAAGCCGATAGAGATAGCCGACCTGCGCAAGGCCGTGGCGGCGATATTGGAAAAATCGGAGAAGAAGAAACTGCTGCTGAGGAATTCCTTCAAGGCGCGGCTGGACTAGGCGACAGGTCAGCCGAGCCGCGTAAGGAGGGCGGACGCGGCCGCCAGGCAGGCGGACTCCGCCCTTAAAGTATACAGGCCCAGGTTCATGAAGGCGGCGCCCCTGTCGCGCGCGAACTCCATTTCCCCTTTCGTAAAGCCCCCCTCCGGTCCCACAAAAAGTTTTATCTCCGAAACTCCGGCCAGGCCTTTTACAGCCTCGTCCGCGGCGAGCCCGCCGGCCGCCGCGAACACGGCCGCCCCGCCCGCGGCGAGCAGGTCGTCGAGCTTCTCCGGCTTGCGCACCTCGGGCAGCACGCCGCGGCCGCACTGCTTGGCGGCGGAGATCACCACCTGGTGCAGCCGGCCGGCCCTGCGCTCCCAGTCGCTGAAGAGGTCGAACTGCACCCTGGAGGCCATCACGGGCTGGAACACGTCCACCCCCGCCTCGGTGCAGTGCTCCAGTATGGCTTCCAGCGCGGGCCGGGCCACCACCGCAAAGCACAGCGTCAGCCGGGTCTTGTACGCCGGGCTGGGCAGCCGCTCTCCCAGCGTGCCGGACACCAGGTCCCCCGCGAGGGACTTTATCACGGCCTTGTAGCGCGCGCCTTTGCCGTCGAAGATCTCTATCTCGTCGCCGGCCCTGGCCCGCGCGGCCCTGGCTATATGGTTGGATTCGTCCGGCCCGGCGAAGAACTCGCCGTTCCTGATATTCTCGGACGGGATGAAATATTGAGGCATCAGCCCAGGATCTTCTTAAAGAAGCCGTCCTTTTCCTCAACCGCCGGCGGTTCGTGGCCGGCCAGCCGGGAAAGCTCCTCGAACAGCTCGCGCTGCCGGGGATTAAGGTCGTGCGGCACCTCTATCTTCACCTTTACCAGCAGGTCGCCGCGGTTCTTCCCGGCGTTGATGGGCATGCCCTTCTCGTGCACGCGGAACACCTTGCCGTGCTGGGTGCCCTGCGGGATCTTTATCTTCATGCGGCCGCCCTCTATCACGGGCACCTCGGTCTCGCCGCCGAGCGCCGCCTGCCAGACCTGGACCGGGCACTCGTAGACCAGGTCCCGGCCCTGCCGCTCGAAATGGGAGTGGTGCTTCAGGGAGACCTGGATATAGAGGTCCCCGGAGTCGCCGCCCTTCAGGCCGGCGTCGCCGCCGCCGGAAACGCGCAGCACCGCGCCCTCTTCCACTCCGGCGGGGATCTTGATATTGATGTTGGCGCCCTTCTTCTGGCGGCCGGCGCCGTTGCAGGCCTTGCACGGGCTGGAGATCACCTCGCCCTGGCCGCCGCAGTCGGGGCAGGCCTGGCTGAAGGCGAAGAAGCCCTGCGAGTACTGCACGCGCCCCGCGCCGTGGCAGGTGGGGCATTTTTTTATGCCGGTCTTGCCGCGCGCGCCGGTGCCGTCGCATTCCTGGCAGACCTCGGTGCGCTCGAAATTGATGGGCACTTTGACGCCGGTGAAAGCTTCCTCCAGCGTTATCTCGGCCTCATACTTCAGGTCGGCGCCGCGCCGGGAGCGCGGCCGGCCGCGGCCTCCCCCCTGGCCCTGCGCGAAGAGGTTCTCGAACAGGTCGCCGAACATGTCGCCCAGGTCCGCGCCCTGGAAGCCGCCGAAGCCGCCGCGCCCGCCGGCGCCGGCCTTGAGGCCTTCCGCGCCGTACTGGTCGTAGATCTGGCGTTTCTCCGGGGTGGAGAGCACTTCGTACGCCTCGTTTATTTCCTTGAAAACGGATTCCGACTCGGTATTGCCCTGGTTGCGGTCGGGGTGATGCTTCATGGCCAGCTTGCGGTAAGCGGACTTGATCTCGTCGGGGCCGGCATTGCGGGCCACGCCCAGGGTTCGGTAATAATCGTTGGATGCCATATAATATTAAGTAAATTCTACCAAAAGAGAAGGCCGGGCATATAAGCCGACGGCGGATAACGGAAGGTTTATCTTCCGCTATCCGCCAGACGGCCGCTAACAGCTTATTTCTTGTTTTCGTCCACCACTTCGGCGTCCACCACGTCGTCCTTGCCGCCGGCGTGGGCTTTGGCGCCTTCGGGCTGCGGGCCCGCGCCGGGGGCGGCGCCGGGACCGGCCTTGGCCTGGGCCGCCTTGTACACGGCTTCGCCGAGTTTCTGGGAGACCTGTATCAGGCTGTCCTTGGCCTTTTTCACCTTGTCCAGGTCGTCGCCTTTCAGGGCTTCCTTCAGCTCGCCGATGGAGCGCTCCACCGCCAGGCGCTCGTCCTGGCCGATCTTGTCCCCGTGTTCCTTCAGGGCCTTCTCGGTGGTGTAGAGAACGGCGTCGGCCTCGTTCTTGGCCTCCACCTTCTCTTTGTATTTCTTGTCGGCGTCGGAGAACTGCTCGGCCTGCTTAACGAACTTGTCGATGTCCTCTTTGGACAGCTTGTTCGGGGCGCTGATGGTGATATGCTGCGCCTTGCCGGTGCCCAGGTCCTTGGCGTGCACCTGCAGGATGCCGTTAGCGTCGATGTCGAAGGTCACTTCTATCTGGGGCGTGCCGCGGGGCGCCGGGGGTATGCCGTCGAGGTCGAACTTGCCCAGCGACACGTTGTCGCCGGCCATGGCGCGCTCGCCCTGGAGCACGTGGATGGTGACGGCTGGCTGGTTGTCGGCCGCGGTGGAGAACACCTGCGACTTCTTGGCCGGGATGGTGGTGTTCTTGTCTATGAGTCGCGTCATCACCGAGCCCAGGGTCTCGATGCCCAGGGACAGCGGGGTAACGTCGAGCAGCAGCACGTCCTTCACGTCGCCCGTCAGCACGGCGGCCTGCACGGCAGCACCCGAGGCCA
>MGUA01000030.1:73818-93978 GCA_001799735.1 Elusimicrobia bacterium GWB2_63_22
GGTGGGGCCGCCGACGAGGATGATGCGGCTGATGTCCGAGGTCTTAAGCTTGGCGTCGGTGAGCGCGGTGTCGATGGACTTCTGGCAGCGCTTCACGATGCCTTCCACCAGGGATTCCAGGCGGGCGCGGGAGAGTTTGAGCGCCATGTGCTTGGGGCCCGAGGCGTCGGCCGAGATGAACGGCAGGTTGATCTCGGTCTCCATGGTGGTGGAGAGCTCGATCTTGGCCTTCTCGGCGGCTTCCTTGATGCGCTGGGTCGCGGTGGCGTCGCCCATCAGGTCGATGCCGGTGTCCTTGCGGAACTCGCCGGCAATGAAGTCCACCAGGGCGCGGTCCATGTCGGTGCCGCCCAGCTGGGTGTCGCCGGAGGTGGAGATCACGTCGAACGTGCCTTCCTTGCCCAGCTCCATGATGGTCACGTCGAGCGTGCCGCCGCCCAGGTCGAACACCATGATCTTCTGGTCGCGGCCTTCCTTGTCTATGCCGTAGGCCAGCGCCGCGGCGGTGGGCTCGTTGACGAGGCGCACTACCTCGAGGCCGGCGATGGTGCCGGCGTCCTTGGTGGCCTGGCGCTGGTTGTCGTTGAAGTAGGCGGGCACGGTGATGACGGCCTTCTCCACCTTCTCGCCGAGGAAAGCCTCGGCGTCGCGCTTGACCTTCTGCAGCAGGAACGCCGCCAGCTGCGGGGGCGTGAATTCCTTGCCGGCTATCTTGTATTTATGGTCGGTACCCATCTTGCGCTTGAAAGCGGAGACGGTGCCTTCCGGGTTGGCTACGGCCTGCCTGCGGGCGGGCTCGCCCACGAGCATCTGGCCGTCCTTGGCGAACGCCACGTAGGACGGGAAAGCCTTCCCGCCCAGGCTGGTGCCTTCGGCCGACGGGATGATGGTGACTTTGCCGCCTTCCATCACCGCCGCGGCGGTGTTAGATGTACCGAGGTCTATACCTATTATCTTTGCCATATGTGTTTCCTCCAAATTAAGTTACTGAAAATTTACTCACCCTGCTGGTCTTCCGCCTGCTCCGGCTCCGGTTCCTGTTCCGGCTGCGGCGCCGGCTCCGCCTTCTTCCTGGCTATCTTCACCCTGGCCGGCCTCAGGATCTTCTCGCCGTAGTAGAAGCCCTTCTGCAGCTCCTCCGTCACCAGGCCGTCGTTCTCGTCCGTGCCTTCCACTACCCCCAGTATCTCCGAAGCCATCGGGTCGTAGGGCTTGCCCACCGGCTCCATCGGGCGCAGCCCCTCTGCCTCGAACACCTTGGAAAATTCCTTGAAGATCATCTCCAGGCCCTTCAGCACGTCGTCGCTGCCGCCGCCGTCCCTGGCGCTGTTGATGTGGTTGTGGGCCGAGAGCAGCAGGTCGTAGAGGGGCAGCAGGCGGATGAGAATGTCGGCCTTGCCGTACTTTATAAGCTCCGGCTTCTCCTTCTCCACGCGCTTGCGGTAATTCTCGAAGTCGGCCTGCAAGCGCAGCAGCTGGCCGTAGTAATCTTCGGCCTGTTTTTTCTGCTTCTCCAGCTCGCCCGCCGCCGACTCCATGGCCTGGGCCTCGGCGCCGCAGACGCAATCCAGTTCCTCGGCTTTCTTTACCTTTTTTTCTTCGGACTTATGGTTTTTCATGGTCTTACTCTTCGAAATCAACTTTTTCCCACTCGCCCAGCATATCTTCCATCATCGAGCTGACGGTATCCACCAGCGAGATCATGCGGGGGTACTCCATGCGCTTGTAGCCCAGGATCCCCACCAGCCCCACCGCCTTGTCGTTCATGCAGTAGGAGCTCGACACCAGGCTGAAATTCTTGAATTCCTTTATGCTGTTCTCGGAGCCGATGGTCACGTCCACGATGTGGCGCTTGCCCGGCTCTCCGAGGGCTTTGGTTTTGAGCGCGCAATCGCGCAGGCGCTCGCGCAGCAGGCCGGAGAAACGCTCCTTCTCCTCGAGCAGGCGGGCGATGCTGCGCATATCCTCCACGCTCCCCCCCTCCAGGTTGGAGAAGATGCGGCTGAGGCCCTCGAGGTAAAGGGCGTCCTCGCTCTTCGAAAGGCCCTTAAAATAATCCACCAGCTTCTTAAGCAGCTCTTCCAGGCCCTTGTCCTTTTCGCGGGCCAGGAACTCCCGGAAGATCACCTGCGGCAGGTCGGCGATGGGCAGGTCCTTGAGCCGCTTGTTGAGGCGCACCGAAAGGGATTTGACCGAAGCCTTGTCTGTGGCGTGCTCCAGCGAGAAGGCGGCGTGCTTGATCAGGCCGGAATGCGCGAACATCACGGAGAGCACGCTCTTGGGGCCCATGGAGAGCAGGTCCAGGCGCTTGACGCTGTCGAGGTCCATGTCGGCGCTCATCACGAAGCCCGCCCACTTGGACATGTCGGCGAGCATCCGGGAGGTGTGCTTCAGGAAGCCGTCGAGCTGCTCCACGCGGCGGTCGTACTCGTTCTCCAGGCGCTCCTTCTCCGAGGCCGCCATGTGCTGCAGCCGCTGGATATTATCCACGTACGCCCGGTAGCCCTTGTCGGAAGGAATGCGGCCGCCGGAAGTGTGGGGCTGGAAAAGGTAGCCCTCGCTCTCCAGCTCCTTGAGGATGTTCCTGATGGTGGCGCTGGAAACGTTGAAGCGGCCTTCCTCGGCGATCAGCTCGGAGCTCACCGGGCGGCCGGTGCTGACATAGTTGTAGATAACCCAATTAAGGATCTTCTCTTTCCTGTCCTGCGCGACTTCCGGTTTTAAAACCCTCATAGCCTTACCTTTTTAATTAGCACTCGGATTGCCTGTCTGCCAGAAATATTATACACCTTGCCGGAATAATTGTCAATACTACCCATAGACTGCTAAAAATAGCGCAGCCAACACCATGACTATCGTCAAAGGACCCGGGAGGGACTCTATGATAGACTATGGGAGGTAAGGGATTGGAGGGATTCAGAATGAAAATTTCAGCCGCAGCGTTAGCCGCACTTTTTTTCTCAGCCCCGGTCTTCGCGGGGGGCTGGGCGCCCGAAGTAAGCCTTGAAACACTTTCCGCCATAGAGATCCCCGCGCCGGCTATGGCCGCAAAAGCCGGCCCCCGCGACGGGCAGAACTATTCCGGCGCCGAGGAACTGCTGATAAAGGAATTCGCCATCACCGAGATCGGCATGGATGTCCCAGAGTCGGAAGTGATGCGCCAGACCGCGTACTACGCCAACGCCTTCTGCTTCGAGCACGCGCTGCGCCTCGCCCTCAACGACCTCCTCGAAAATTATTCCGACCGCACCAGCCCGCTGGCCAGGGAGCTGGCAGCGATGGGCGCCCTGGAAAAACCCACCAAGTCGCAGCTTAAGACGGCCCGCCAGAAACTGCTGGACACGCTCAACCGGGCCGGGTCGCTGGTCTCCCTCGTCCGCCCCTACAAGCAATACCAGCCCCTGAACGGAGAGACGGTGGAAAAGAACTGGATCTTCTTCCTGCGCCTGGAAGGCGCCTACTACTGGGCCGTCGTGGACCGCTCCGGAGAAAAAGCCGCCTACGTCTACGGCATGAACTAGGGCGGCGGCGCCCCGCAAAAAACCCCGGCTAGCCGGGGTTTTTTATTTCAGGCCTTAAGGACGCGCCTGATGCCCCAGTCCAGCAAGGCGTCCGGCAACAGCCACTTCAGCAGCAAGATGCCCCGGGCCGAGAACGGCACCGGGTAGCGCGCGGCCGGGCTGGACGAGCGCAGGGCCTTAAGGATGACGGCGGCCACCGCCTCCGGGCCGGGGGCGCCGGCGCGGTAGCCGGCGCGGAATTTTTCCGTGATGCGCTTGACCAGCGGGGCGTAAACGCCGGAGCCGGAATATTTCTCCAGGTTCACCAGGGCCGTGTTATCCCATTCCGTCCGTATGGGCCCGGGCTCTATCAGCACCACCTTTATCCCGAACTGGGCCGTCTCCAGCCGCAGCGCGTCGGAGTAGGCCTCCAGGGCGTGCTTGCTGGCATGGTACCAGCCGCCGGTAGGCATGGTGACCTTGCCGGCTATAGAGGAAATATTAATAATGGTCCCCCCGCCCGCGCCCCGCATATGCGGCAGCGCCAGCTGGGTCAGGCGCGCCAGGCTGAACAGGTTGACCTCGAACTGCCGGCGGGCCTCGTCCAGCGGCACGTCCTCCACCGCCCCGTGGGCGCCGTAACCGGCGTTATTTATCAGCACGTCCAGGCGCCCGCCGTCCTTAAGCACCTCGTCCAGCGCGGACTTCAGGGAAAGCTCCTCGGTCACGTCAAGGCGGAACGTGCGGCCCCCCAGGGCCTCCAGGCCGCGCATCTTCTCCACGCGCCGGGCCCCGGCGAAAACCTTGTAGCCGCTCCTCAGCAGCAGCTCGGCCGTCGCGTAACCTATGCCGGCGGAGGCGCCGGTGACCAGTACGGTTTTATTCATATTTCAATCTTACTAAAAGGCAGGGGCGATAAAAAGCCCGGCCCGCCGCGTATACGCGGGCCGCGCCGTTTTGCTAACATTTCAGCCATGGACCCTGAGAAGCGGGATTTTTACCTCCCCCCCGGCTCCCTCGAAGAGAAGTTCGTGAGGAGCGGCGGGCACGGAGGACAGAACGTCAACAAGGTGGCCACCACCGTGCAGCTGCGCTTTTCCCCTGCTCTCGCCGGGCTGCCTTACGCCGTGCTGTCCCGGCTCAGGACCCTGGCCGGCTCCAAGCTTACAGACGAAGGCGACATCCTGATAGTCGCCAGCGAATACCGCACCCAGGAGCAGAACCGCCAGGCGGCTCGCGCCCGGCTGCAGGAACTCCTGGCCCGCGCCTTCCGCCCCCCCCGCCCGCGGCACGCCACCAGGCCCACCCGCGGCTCCAAACAGCGCCGCCTGGAAAGCAAAAAGCGCCGGTCCGACGTAAAGAAGGACCGGCGCGGCGCTGGCGACTTTTAAACTACTGCAGGATGAACAGGTCTTTCGTGACCGTATACCGGCCAGAAAGCCAGTCCGTTATCTCGCGGGCGGCGGCCGCCGTGTCGTTCTCGCGGGCTTCCAGGAATTCAGAGTAGTCGTTCTTGAGCGACTCCTTCTCCGTGCCCGTCAGGACGTCCAGCCCCTTGTCCATGAACGCCGGCAGGTCCCGCTCCAGAAGTTCGGCCATGTCATGGCAGGTCACCATGCCGGCGGCCTTGCGGAACGCTTTAACCGGGTCGTAGGCGGCCCCCTTCTCGTACGAGGCCTTCAGGGTCAGCAGCACTATCTTGGAAAGCGCGGCCTGGTTCATCGGGTTCACCGCGTGGGCGGCCAGCTGCCCGGCCATGTCGGCGGGACGGCCGGTAACGGGCCGCAGGTGGAGGAACTTGCACATGCGGGGCCCGTCGTTGACCGGGTAATTGTCCCAGAGGAAGGGCTTGCGGCCCAGCCGCTGCGCTGCGGCGGCGAGGCTGTCGGCGGTGTAGGACTTGGAACAGACCAGGTCCCCCGTCCAGAACATGCTTACCCTGGGGTCCAGGGCCTTCCCCAGTTTTTCAAAGTAGCCGTCGGGCATTTTGCCGAAAAGCTTCTCCAGCGCCGGGTCCAGGGAATAGTAAGTGGGGCAGAAGACGAACTGCCGGGCCTTGGAGCGCTCGGCTATCCAGTTGACTATCTCTATCTGGCGCTCGGCCAGGCCCGGCAGGTCGCCCTTCATGTCGTCCATCAGGATGCCCAGCTTGTCCACGCCTATGCGGTTAAAGGCGTCGATCTTATGCTGCAGCAGCTTCTTGGCCTCGGCGTCGAACGGCGTGAGGTAGATCTCGTACGGGCTGAAGCCGACGCCGAACTCTATGCCGGCGGAATGGCACTGCCCGGCCAGCTTGGCGAGCTTCTCCTCCTGCACCTTCGGGAAAGGTTCGCGCCACTTCTTGCGCAGGTAGGGGTCGCCCTTGGGGGCGTAGATATAGAAAGAGAAGCCGTGCTTGCGCAGGAAATTGGCGTAATCCGCGCGCTCGCCCCAGCTCCAGGGCTCGCCGTAAAAACCCTCTATTATTCCGGTAGTTGTATTCATCATTATTTAGCCAGCAGGCCGTCCATGCGCTTCTGTGCTTTCTTAGCCAGCGGGTCGTCGGAGTATTTTCCCGCCACTGCGGAGTAATAGTCGCGGGCCTTTTCGTAACTCTTGGCCTTCTCGTAGGCCTCGCCGGCGGAGAAGAGCGCCCTGGGGGCCTGCGGGTCGGCCGGGTATTCGGCCACGATCCGGTCGTAAAGCGGGACTTCGGCCGCCATATCCTTGAGGTCCTTGCGCGCTATCTCGGCGGCGAGGAAGAGGGCCTCTATCGCCCGTTCGCCCTTGTACTTGTCGGCCAGGCGGCCCAGCACGGCGATGGCGGCGGCGGGGTTTTTAAGTTCCTCGCGCAGCACGCGGGCCTCGGCCTTGAAGGAAGCGTATGCCTCCTCGCGGTCCGGGTAGAGCGCGATTATCTTCTCATGGATCTCCACGGCCAGCGCGAACTTGTCCCGGCGCTCGGTCAGGGCCGGCAGCCGGGAGTAGGCGGTCCAGGCCTCTTCGGTGCCGGGGAAAGCGGCGGCAATGTCCTGGTAGGCGGCGATCGCCCCGTCGTAATCTTTCAGGTTGTCGGCCAGCGTGGCGGCCAGGGAGACCTTGGTCCTGGCTATCAGCGGGCTCGCGGGGTAAAGTTCTATCGTCTTCTCGTAGGCCAGCCGGGCCGCCAGGTATTCGCCGTTGGCGCGGTGCAGGTCGGCCAGGGCGAGGTTGAGCATGTCCCCGCCCGCAAAGCCGGGGTACCGCCTGAAGAAATCCCGGTATTCCCGCAGCAGCGGCGCGTAAAGGAACTGCCCGGCCTGGGCGGAGACCCGCTGCAGCATCATGGCCAGCCTGGCCGGGGTATCGCCGGTCTCGGAGGAGGCGCCCAGTTCCAGCAGGGCGGGCTTGAGTTTTTTGTCGCCTTTTTTCTCCACCGTCTCCTGGAAAAGTTTTTGGGCCAGTTCGGCCGAGGACGCGCCGGGATATTCGTAAAAATGCCGGAGCAGGTCGGTCATCGCCCCTTTCGGGTCGCCCAACTTGGCGCGCAGGGCGGCTTTCAGGTATTGCGCTTCTGCGGCCCCGGAATTTTCGGGATTGGTGGCCACCCAGTCTCCCAGGCCTTCCAGCAGCATCTCCAGCACGTCTTCGTCCACGGAGCCGGCCCGCGACGTCAGGAACTGCCACTCGGCGGAGATCACGGACGGAGGCTCGGCCTTAACCTCTTTGGTCTCCCTGGGAGCGGGAGCCATGCCCGGCAGGGCGGAGGCGTCCTCGGGGCTGGCGGACGGGGCGGCAGCGGAAAGCGTTTCCTCCGGGGCCGCGGCGGCCTCGCCCTGCGCGGCGGCGGGCGCGGCCAGCAACAGCCCGGATACGACCAACATCGATATGGACTTATTCATAGCTCTGGTAGTTCTCCTGAAATAATGCTGCCGGGCCGTCCCGGTTCACTGCCTGACTATTTTCACGCCGTTGTACTCTATCCAATCCAGCGAAAGCGGGCTGAGGATGGCGTTGGGCGGGACCGTCACCGTCCTATCGCCCGGCCGGCACAACTTGCGCAGCTCCCAATCGCTCAGGAAGACCCTTCTCGCCGGCGGGACGGTTTTTTGCCGCGCGGTCGCTCCGCTCCCCCCGTTACTGCGGGAGAGGTGCTCCATGATGAGGTCTTCCACCGCGCCCTTGGTAAGCATATGCTAAGTCCGGGCAGGCCCCGGGCCGCCCGGCCTGTCGCGAGGGTCTTTAGGAAACCTTTACGGAGATCTTGGCCAGGTACTTGTCCAGGTCGTCGGCGGGGCGCGGTATCACGTGCATCCCGCACAGCTCCCCGACCTTCTGGGCGGCGGCGGCGCCGGCTTCCACGGCGGCGCGCACGGCGCCGACCTCGCCCACGCACAGCGTGGTCACGTAGCCGGAACCTATCTTCTCGTAGCCGAGCAGGCGCACCTTGGCGGCCTTGCTCATGGCGTCGGAGGCTTCGATCATGCCGATGAAACCCTTAGTCTCTATCATTCCCAGCGCTTCTTTCGGTTCGGACATAGTAGCTCCTTGTTATCGCTAAATTAGTACTGCCCTTTGGCGGCCTCGCCGCCGGAAACTATGGCTATGCTGGCGCTCGTGCCCAGGCGGGTGGCGCCGGCCTTTATCATGGCCGCGGCCACCTCGGCGTTCTTTATGCCGCCGGAGGCCTTCACGCCCATCTCGGGGCCCACGGTCTCGCGCATCAGCGCGATGTCTTCGGGAGTGGCGCCGCCGGAGCCGAAGCCGGTGGAGGTCTTCACGAAGTCGGCCTGCGCTATCTTGCTCATCTTGCAGGCGCGCACCTTCTCGTCCTTGGTAAGATAAGAAGTCTCCAGGATCACCTTGAGCGTTTTGCCGCGCGTGGCGTCGCGCACCGCCTTTATGTCGTCCTGCACCAGCTGGTCGTTGCCGCTTTTGAGCGCGCCGATATTGATGACCATGTCTATCTCGTCAGCGCCGTTGGCTATGGCATCGCGGGCCTCTATAGCCTTTACCGTCGGGGTCGTCGAGCCCAGCGGGAAACCGATGACGGTGCAGACCATCACATTGGAGCCGCGCAGCAGGCGGCTCGCCAGCGCGACATAGCCGGGGTTAACGCACACGGAGGCGAAGCGGTACTTGCGGGCCTCCTCGCAGAGCTTGCCTATCTCCTCCTGCGTGGCGTTGGCCTTGAGCAGGGTATGGTCGATCATACCGGCGATGGAAGAGCTGGATTCGTTGGGGTTGCAGAAAGTCACGCGGTCGGCGGTAGCCTTTATCTGTTGCGGAGTATATTTATTGAGCGGGTTGCAGCTCTGGCAGGAGGAGGAGCAGGTATTTTCTTCCAGCCGGCAGTCGCCCTGGCCGGAACACGACTTCTTCTCGGCGGCGCCGGGTTTGTTGACCAGCGGGTGCTGAAACACTTTGCCGGACGAGCCGATGCTCACGTTGTCGCCGAGGGTCTGCCTCGGGGCGGGAGCCCCGCCGGCCTTCATGATCCTGGCCACCTCGGCCGCTATCTTCTTGATGTCTTCGTCGTTCATAATTTTAGTCCTTCCCGGTAATGTGCACTTTGTCCACTATACCGGCTATCACGGCGCGCACCGGCGCTTTGGAGTTCTTTAAAATTTTCCTGGCGGAACCGCCCTCGTCCACTATCAGCACGGTGTCGCCCACGCCGGCGCCCTGGTTGTCTATCACGAGCTGCGCCTCGCCTGCGGGTTTGCCGTCCGCGTCGAGGGGCTTGGCCAGCAGCATGGTGGCGTTCTTCAGCCCCGGGTGCCGGCGCGTCGCCCAGACGTTTCCTATTACTTTAGCTACGAACATAAATATTTAGTTAAACTTCTTCCCGTCTATTATTCCTACTATCGCCGCGTCCACCGGCGGAGGCGCCGCCTTGGCGGCCGTCTCGCCTTCCCAGCCCTCGAAGGCCAGTATAGCCTCTCGGGACGCTACGAAGAAAACCGTCTCTCCCGCCCCGGCGCCCACGGTGTCGCCGGCTACCAGCGGGTCGCCCGACGGTTTGTCAGTCTCCCAGTCGAGGGGCTGTATCAAAAGCAGGGTTTTGCTCTCCATGCCGCAGCACTGGCGGGAGCAGAAGACCCTTCCTATGACCTTGGCCTGTTTCATAGGGGACGCTGATTCCTAATTCCTAATTTGTGCGCCATATTCCAGAATCTCCACATATTCCCGCAAAAAACGGGGCAAACATTGATTTTCCAACCCTTTAAATTAGGAATTAGGAATCAGCGTCCCCTCCCGGCCTGTTTCATTTCAATAGCACTTCTGTTCTATCGCAGTAATTTTGTCGAGGCGTTTCTGGTACTTGCCGCCTTCGAAAGGGGTGTTCAGCCAGACCCGGATCATCTCCTCGAGGGCCAGCTCGCCGTGGGTCTTGCCGCCCAGGCACAGCACGTTGCAGTCCTCGTGCGCCGCGGCGAAGCGGGCCGAGATAGTGTCGTAGGCGGCCACGGCGCGGATGCCGTGCACCTTGTTGGCGGCCAGCGGCATGGCCCCGTTGAAACCATCCACCAGCACGGCCTTGTCGAATTCCTTGCGGCGCACGGCCTCGCTGACGAGCAGGGCGACGTCCGGGAAGTCCACCGGCTCCGTGGAATAACAGCCGAAGTCGGTAACGTCGTGGCCGAGCTTCTGCAGGAACTTCTTTAGCCGCTCCTTAGAGTCGAAACCAGCGTGATCTGCGCCTATAACTATCCTCATAAATTCTCCTATATGGCCGCGCCGATATGCTCGTGCGCGTTGGGAATGACTATGCGGCTGACCACCGCGTCCTCGCCTATGGCTTTAACGCCGGCGGCCACCGCGGTGCGCACGGCGCCGGGCTCGCCCACCACGGTGAAGTAGCCTTTGCCGCCTATGCCCTTGCCGGTGTTCACTTCGGCCACGTGCACGAAGGCGGCCTTGGCGGCCGCGTCGGCCGCGAACAGCGCCGGCAGGGCCTCCTTGGTCTCCACTATGCCCACGGCCTCTATGCTGGCGGGCTTGACTTTTTTATTGAGGGCGGCCAGCGCGCCGGCGTGCACGTTGCGGATGATGTGGCGCGCTATGAGCGTGTCGCCGGCGATCTCGGCGCCTTTGCCGAGCGCGGATTCCACCTCGCCGACAGGGCCGGAGATCACGATTATATACTTCCCCTTCGAGATCGCCTGATGCACCTCGGGCTTTACGCCCGCGGCCTTGCACATGGCGTCCAGAGACTCTATGCCCCTGGCTATCGAGGAGTATTCCATCAAACCCACGGCTATGTTAGCCTGCATAATCTCTCCTTAAGCAATTCTCAGATCGCCGACTACGCTGCACTGCAGCGGGCGCACGAAATGGCTGGTCTTGGTGATGCCGTCGCCCGTCGGGGTGCCGATGGACATCGAGGCGTAGCCCTCGCCCAGGCCCAGCCCGTGCAGAGTGCAGCCGTTCTTGACGAAGATGGAGCAGGCCATGCGGCGGCCCATCTTGGTCATGTTCCTGATATTGGTGGAATACATCCCGGCCGAGTGGTGGTTGCTCCCCTCGGCGCGGCGGGCCAGCTCTATGGCGGCGTCTATGTCGCGCGCCACGGTGACCGGCAGCACCGGCATCAGCTGTTCGGCGTGGACCAACGGGTGGTCGTTGGGCACCTCGGCCCACAGCACGCGGATGTCGTCTGACAGGCTGAGGCCGATGGCCTTGGCTATTACCGACGGGTTCTTGCCTATAAAGTCCCGGTTGATCTTGGGCTCCGGACCGGGCTCCAGGATAATGAGCTTGGTGAGCCCGTCCATCTGCGAGCCGGAGAGTTCGTAGGCGCGGGGGTCCGAGCGCATGGCTTCCAGGAAGCGGACGCGCGCGGCCTCGGTCACGATGACCTCTTTCTCGGCTATGCAGAGCACGTTGTTGTCGAAGCCGCAGCCGTAAATTATTTCTTTGGCGCAATCGGGAAATACGGCGGTCTCATCCACCACTATCGGCGGGTTGCCCGGGCCGGCGGCGATGGTCTTGCAGGGCTTGCCGGAGGTCATGGCCACTTTAACGATGGCCGGGCCGCCGGTGACGATGTTCATATGGGTATCTGGATGGGACAGCAGCTGTTTGGTCGCTTCCTGCGTGGGCTTGGCGATAGTGCTCACCAGGTTGGCGGGCCCGCCGGCGGCGACTATCGCGGAATTAAGCACACGCACCGCGTCGGCCACGCAGCCCTTGGCTGCGGGATGGGGCGAGAAAACCACGGCGTTGCCGGCGGCGAGGATGCCGATGGCGTTAGAGATGATGGTAGCCACGGCGTTAGTAGACGGCGTAATGGCCGCCACCACGCCGAAAGGGGCGTATTCCACCAGGGTAAGGCCTTTGTCGCCGGTATAGGAGACCGCGCGCAGGTCTTCCACGCCCGGGGTCCCGTCTATGCAGACCATGTTCTTGAGCACCTTGTCTTCAACCCGGCCCATGCCGGTCTCTGCCACGGCCAGTTCCGCCCAGCGGCGGGCGTTGGCGCGGGAGACTTCGCGCATGGCGGCGATGATCTTTTCGCGCGCCGCCAGGCCCAGGTCCTGGAAGCCGGGCTGCGCGGCGTTGGCGGCGGCTACCGCCTGGTCGACGGTGTCGAACACGGGGCCGCCGGCGGCGGACGCCGAAGGGGCCGCCCCCCCGCCGAGGTTGCGCACCACTTCGGTGACTATCTTCTTAAGGTCTTCTTCGCTTATGGGCATAAAAGAGCCTAGTCCTGGAATTTATCGGCCGACTTCTTGAACACTACCTTGCCGTCCTTCTCTATGGTGTCGACTATCGCGAAGACGGTGCAGTCCACCGGCGTATTCTCGGTCTTGGAAGTCTGGCGGGCGCTCGAGCCCTGCACCAGCAGCACCAGTTCGCCGGTGCCGGCGCCGACGGCGTCTATGGCGACCAGCGTGTTGCCGCGGGGCTTGTCGTCCAGGCCCACCGGCTGCACCATCAGCAGCTTGGTGCCGACAAGCTTGTCGTCCTTGCGTGTGCAGACCACATTCCCCACTACTCGTGCAAATAGCATATTCCCTCCGCTGGAAAATAGGGACAGCGCCCTATTTTCGGCGATTTAGGGGATCACGCGCCCTATTGATATCAATAATGTGATGTTCGCGGACGATATCAAAATAGGGCGCTGTCCCTATTTTTACTTTTTCTTTACATCGCTGATCGGCAGTTTGCCTTCCAGGTCGCCGTGGGGCTGCGGGATCACGTGCACGCTCACCAGCTCGCCCACTTTCTGGGCGGCGGCGGCGCCGGAGTCGCAGGCGGCGCGGCAGGCGGCCACTTCGCCGCGGAAAAGGATGGTCACGAGGCCGGAGCCGATCTTCTCGTAGCCGACGATCTTGACGTTGGCGGCTTTCACCGCGGCGTCGGCCGCTTCCACACAGGCCACCAGGCCCTTGGTCTCAATCATTCCGAGTGCTTCCATTTTGTCCTCCAATCTAACTAAGCTAAATTACCGAAAATCAGACGATGAACGCGGGGTCGCCGTTCTTTAAGCCCGCGGCGTTTGCCTCTTCCACGTCCAGGTGCAGCTCCAGCGAGTAGGCGTCGGAGACGCGGCAGAGCACTCGCTCGTAAATGGTCTCCCGGTCGGTGCCGCGGCCGCAGAGCACGCGCACTTCCTGGCCGTCACGCACCTTGCAGGCCGCGCCTTCCTTCACGTTGAAATGGATATGCCGTTTGGACAGGATCAGGCCCTGCTTTATGGTGACGGAACCTTTAGGCCCGACCAGCCGTATGCCCGGGGAATTGGCCAGCTTGCCGGAGTCGCGGATAGGCGGTTCCACTCCCAGGCGCCGCGCGTCGCCGAGCGAGACCTCCACCTGGCTGTACTTCCGGTACGGCCCTATCATCCGGACATCCTTGAGGGCGCCCTTGGGGCCCTCTACCGTCACCCGCTCGTTGCAGGCGTACTGGCCCGGCTGCTTTACGGCCTTAAGCTGCGTATCCTCGGCGTCCGCGCCGAAGAGGGTTTTAAAATCTTCCTTCGTCAGGTGCACGTGCCGATTGGAAACGCCCACGGGGACAGGCAGGGCCGAACGCTCCTGGCGGAGCTTCAGGTCCTCGAGTATTTCTTTGAGCAATTTCTCGTTCATCCGACTTTCTTCACCTGGATCCCGGCTTGCGCCGGGATGACGCCGTCACCGGCTGAGCACCGCCTGAAAATGTATCACGCGCAGGAACTTGTCGGCCTTGAGGCTTTCCCCGCCCACCAGCGCGCCGTCTATGTCGCCCTGGGCCATAAGCTCGTCGATATTGTCGGCCTTCACCGAGCCGCCGTAAAGGATGCGGACCGCTTCGGCGTAGTCCTTGCCGTAGATGCGCTCCATCTGTTTGCGCACAAAAACATGGGCGTCCTGGGCCTGGTCGGGAGTGGCGGTCTTGCCGGTGCCGATGGCCCAGACGGGCTCGTAGGCGATGACAACTCTGTTGGCCTCGGCGGGAGTGATGCCGGCGAAGGCGCCGGTCAACTGGGTCTCGAGCACGCGGTAGGTTTTCTGGCTCTCGCGCTCTTCCAGGGTTTCGCCTATGCAGAGCACGGGGACGATACCCGCCTTTATGGCGGCCTTCATCTTTTTGTTGACGACCTCGTCGGTCTCGAGGAAGATCTTGCGGCGCTCGGAGTGGCCGATAAGGGCGTGGGTGCAGCCCGCGTCTATGATCTGGGCCGGGGAGACCGCGCCGGTGAAGGCGCCTTTTTCCTCCCAGGCCACGTCCTGGGAGGCGAGGAGGATCCTGGAACCCGCGATGGCGGCTTTTACCGCGTGCAGGTTGGTGAAAGAGGGAGCGAGCAGCACTTCGTGCTTCAGGTCCGGGTCCAGGCCTTTCTTCATGGCGGCGGCCAGGTCGGCGGCCTCCTTGGAAGTGAGGTGCATCTTCCAGTTGCCGGCTATCATCGGGATTCTTTTGTGGGAAGCCATGTTCGGATCTCCTTATAATTAATCAAAAAGATTATACAAATAATGGGCTAAATTATTTCCCGCAGCAGTTCCTGCCTGGGCTGGGGAATGACCACCTTCTCCACCAGCAGGCCTTTTTTGCCGGCCACAGCGGCGCCGGCGGCCACGGCGGTTTCAACGGCGGCTATGGAGCCGGTCATGGTGACGAAAGCCTTGCCGCCCAGCGCCATGGCCAGGCGGATCTCGAGGAGTTTCACATTGCCGGCTTTTACCGCCGCGTCGGCGGCCTCTATCAGGGCCGCGACCGAGAAAGCTTCTATAATGCCCAGGGCCTCAAGCCCGTCCACCACGGTGGTGCCCTCTATGGCCGGGAAGACCTCCGGATGTATGTTGGGGATGACAAAGCTGTCCACCAGGGAATGCGCCGCCTTTGCGGAGCCGGCTTCCACGGCGGCGTTAACGGCGCCCACATCGCCAGCTATCAGCGCGATATACTTGCCCGCGCAGATGGACCGAGAAAGCAGCAATTTGATATCCGCGGTTTTCAGCATGGCGTCGGCCGCTTCCATGCCCTTGGCCACGCTGGAAAGTTCCACTCCGCCTATAGCGTTAAGCATAGATCTCCACGTACCTGTCGTTGACTTTGCGCACGGTGCCGGCGATGCTCGCGTGCACCGGGCAGCCCAGTTTGTCGGCGGGGAGATCCCCCACCACCGCGCCCTTCTCCACGCGCTGCCCCTCTTTCACCGCCGGGACGCAGGGCGCGCCGATATGCTGGCTCATTAAAATTTTTACCTTGCCCGGCTTATAGACGGCGTCGTTCCATGGCGCGGCCTTGTTGTACTCGTCCAGGCCCAGGCGCCGCACCAGTTTTGAAACCGGCACCTTGCGGAAGTCCCGCACCGGGTGCACTTCCGGTTTTTTACCTGTATTGAGCTGAGAATTCTTGAAGCCGACCTTCTGTTCCCGCAGGTCGCCCTTGGCGGAGACGCAGGCCTCGCGCGGGTGCAGGCCCTCGGGGCAGGAGTAGAGCGAGCACAGGGAGCACTCGCAGCAGAGCAGGCCGTACTGGCTGTGCAGCTTGTGCTCGGGACCGCCGGCGAAAAGCATGGTGCGCATCACGCGGTGCGGCTGCACGTTATGGCCCAGCAGGTAGCGCGGGCAGAACTCGGTGCAGAAAGAGCACTGGTCGCAGGCCGAGCGGCCGACGCGGGTGAAGACGGGGCGACTCTGCGCCTTCTTGACTATCAGCGGGTGCGTTTTGGGCAGCACGATGATGCCGGCGGAGGCTTTCACCACCGGCAGGTCGAAATCGGTCTGTACCTTGCCCATCATCGGGCCGCCGTCGATATAGGCGGGGTCTTTCACGGTGAAGCCCCCGCAGAGTTCCACGGCCTCGCGCCAGGTGATGCCGACGGGCACGCGGAAGGTGGCGGGTTTCTTTACGCCGCCGTTGACGGTGATGAAAGTTTCGGTGACGGGGCGCGGCGCGAGGGCGGCGTTATAGAGGGTCTCCACATTGGCCACCACGCAGCCGACTTCCAGCGGGATGCCGCCGGGCGGCACTATCCGGCCGGTGGCCTCGTACACCAGGCACTGCTCGTCGCCGGCGGGATAATAGTCGCCCATCTCGAGGACGGAAATGTTTTTGCGGGATTTCGCTATCTCTTTCAGGCGCGGGATGATCTTTTCGTGCTTCTTCTTGATGCCGACGATCCCCATGGAAGCGCCCACTGCCGCCATCAGCAGTTCCAGCCCGTCGAAGACCTGCTCCGGGAAATATTCCAGGATCTTCTGGTCCTTCTTGAGCAGGGGCTCGCATTCGGCGGCGTTGACCAGGGCGAACTCCGCCTTCCCCTGCGCTTTCACGTAGGAGGGAAAGCCCGCGCCGCCAGCTCCAACTACGCCGGCGGCACGAAGGTTTCTGCTGAATTCAGCTGAGGTTTCGGACATTCAGTGCTTGTTTATTTTGAGGTCACCAGGCGCTTCTTGACCGCGGCGGCAAGGCGCTTTACGCCCTCGTCGATCTGGTCGGGCGAGGCAAAAGAGAAGTTCAGGCGCATCGTATTCTTGCCGGAACCGTCGGAGTGGAAAGCCGAGCCTATCACATAGGCCACGTTCTCCTTGAGCGCGTCCTGGAACATGTCGTCGGCGCTCATGCCCTCGGGCAGGCGCACCCACAGGAACAGGCCGCCCTCGGGGTTGGTCCAGGTGACGCCTTCCGGCATGTACTTCTCCAGCGCGCTCACCATGGTGTTCTTCTTGATGCGGTAATCTTTCTTGATCACCTCGATGTGCTTCTCAAAGAAGCCGCTGCGCAGGAACTCGGCCGCTATCAGCTGGTTGAGGCTCGACGTGCAGAGGTCAAGGGACTGCTTGAGGATCTCCATCTTCTTGATGATCTGCGGGTGGCCGAGGATGATGCCCAGGCGCAGGCCGGGGGCGAAGGTCTTGGAGAAGGTGAACAGCGAGATGATATTGTCGGTCTTATGGGTCTCCTTGTCCAGGCGGTACAGCATCTTGGGCTCCGTGCCCTCGAAGCGGATCTGGCGGTAGGGAGAATCCTCGATCACGGCGACGTTGTATTTCTCGGACAGCTCGATGACCTTGCGGCGCTTCTCCTCGGACAGGGTGACGCCGCTGGGGTTCTGGAAATCCGGCACCAGGTAGAGGAACTTATAGTGCTCGTCCTGGGCGTGCAGCCATTCGAGCTTTTCCTGCAGCTCGTCGGTGCTGATGCCGTCGTCCTCCAGCTTAACGCCGATGAACTCGGCCCCGTAGGAGCGGAACACCTGCAGCGCGCCCATATAGCTGGGCTTCTCCACGATCACCGGGTCGGAGGCGTCTATAAAGAGGCGGCCCACCATGTCCAGCGCCTGCTGGCTGGCGGTGGTGATAATGAGGTTCTCCGGCTTGGCGTCTATGTTCTCGTACTTCTTGAGGAACTTGATGAACTCTTCCTTGAGCTCCGGCAGGCCGTCGGTGGGGCCGTACTGCAGGGCGACGCGGCCTTTCTTGGCCATGATCTCCTTGACGGTGTCGGCCACGAAATCGTACGGAAAATGGTCGGGGGCGGGCAGGCCGCCGGCGAAGGAGATGATGCCGGGCACGTTGGTGGTCTTGAGCAGCTCACGGATGACGGAAGCTTTGGTGCGCCGCGGGGTGGTGGCGATATTCTTGGCGATGTCGATCATAAGTTCCTCCGCTGAAGTTTTTGCTACTGCGCCTTTAACTAATCTACTTAATTAACGATACGGTTTCAAGAAGAAAAGATGAAGGCCGGTCAGTCCTGCGGTGAGCCGGCGGCGGCGGCGAAGAAATCCAGGTTCTCTTTATAGTAGTCCTTCCGGGCCGGGTCCCGCTCCTCCGAATATTTCGCGGCGTAAAAAGACATGGCTTTCGGGTAGTTTTCCGCGCGCAGCGGCCCCAGATCCTCCGGGAAAGGGCGCCCGGTGGCGGCGCAGGCTTTCTCCAGCGCTTTAAGGTGCTGGGCCAGTATCTCCACGCTCATTTTTTTATGGGTGTCGCGCACAAAAGAGGCCGCCTCCAGGATGGCCAGCGCCCCCTTGGTCTTAAGGGAGCCCAGCACCTCGAGCGCCAGCCCGTAGCGCCCGGCGTTGGCGTCGGCCACCGCCAGGCAGTCCAGCGCCATGGGATAGTTCTTCTCCTCCAGGGCCGCGGTGCCGATGAACAGCAGGGCGTCGGAGCTGAAGGCCGGCCAGTGGGTCCCGTAAAAATTCTCCAGGAATTCGGCGTACTCCGCCTTCTCCCGCTGCAGCCTGGCCAGGGAGGTGTTGTCCCTGGCGTACTCCCCCACCCGGCCGGAGGCGTAGGCCAGGATCCTGGAGTCGGCCATGCCCGCCTGGCGCCGCTCGGCGGCATCCTCCATGCTGACGTAGCCGCCCAGCTGCTCCTCGTAGTAACGGCGTATTTTTTCCTTGTACTTTTCGGGGTCCAGGGACAGGGTGAAATAGCTGCCGAAGGTGGTAGCCGTGTAGATGTCGGTATAGCTGCCGCGGATAAAGTCGCGCAGCAGCGCCGGGTCGGCCTTCATGCGCTCGTGCACGTACATATCCTCGGTGAGGTAGGCCTCGTACTCGAACTCCAGCGGGTTGCCGCCCGCGTCCTGCCTGTACTCCGGATAAAGATAACACTGCACGGCGTGCACGAGCTCGTGCAGGTAGATGGGGTGCGCGTATTTTACCAGCTCGGCGCGCACCTTTTTATTGCTCCAGAGCACCTCCACCACCTGCGCCCCGCTGAACCCTTTGGCGTCGAAGAACTTAAGTATGAATTTGGAATTGAAATAGACGGCGTTGGCGTCGGGCTCGAACCAGGCGAAGGCGTCTCCCTTGTCCCGCCGCACCAGCACCTGGAGCGACTTGTACCGCCCGGTCTTCTCCAGCCGGGAGTACAGCTCGCGGCCGGCGGCGGTGGAGCTGAGCTGCACGGCGAACTCCTTTTTAAGCCGGGCGCTCAGCGCGGCGTCGTGCGGGTAGGCCCCGGCCAGGGCCGGCAGCAGCAGCAGCGACAGCGACGTAATGAACCGCTTCATATGTGGTTATTATATTGTTTGACAAAGGCCGCGGCAATGTATAATATTAGTGAAGACTTACCGAATTTATCTGGAGGATACCATGTCAGAAAACAGAGGCGGAGAAATAATCGGCGCGTTCGTTCTGGGCGGCCTTATCGGCGCGGCCCTCGGCATCCTGTTCGCCCCCAAGGCCGGCAAGGAAACCCGCGAGCAGCTCAACACCTGGATGGACGAGACCAAGGAAAAAGCCAAGGAAAAGCTCGAGAAGCTCGAAGAAGAGATAAAGCGCCGCAAAGAGCACCTGCTCAAAACCAACTAAGCAGCCCCCGCTCCAACTAAAAACCCCGCGCCAAAAACGCGGGGTTTTTATTTTATCCGAAGAGCCGCGAGATGCCCAGTCGGGGGCCTACCGCAGGGGCCAGAACGCAAAACCGTCGTTGAGCCCGCCGCTTGCATAAGCGCGGCGGGCGAATACCGAGCGAGGGCACGGTGTGCCCGCGTGGAGCGGAGCGACACTTTCTTGCGTGTTTTGCGTTCCTGGCTGCACGGTATGCCGCCCGAAGTGAAGGCGCCTTTACTTCTTAAACCTGGCCTCCAGGGGGGCGAGGAGCCAGCCGAGGGTGAAGGTGGAGACGGTGCCGATCACTATGACCCAGCTCCAGCCGATGGGCGCCATGCCCTTCTCGGAGAGATAGAGCACCAGCCCGGCCAGCGCCGCGCTGAACAGCATGGCCACCACGTTGGAGCGGTTGGCCACGCGCCGGGTCATCAGCCCCAGCAGGAACACGCCCAGCAGGCTGCCGGCGGTCACGCCGTTGATCTTGAAAGCCAGCCACAGCATGCGCCCCGAGCCCGCCGCGCACAGCCAGGCTATACCGGCCAGCAGCAGCCCGAAGCAGGCCACGCTCAGCCTGGAGGCCAGCAGGTAATGCCGCTCGCTGCCCTCCTGTTTTATCAGCGGCCGGTAGATGTCCGTTATAAAAGACGACGACAGCGAGGAGAGCGGCGAGTCTATGCTCGCCAGCACCACCGCCGCCAGCACCAGCCCCTTCAGGCCGGCCGGCAGCACGTGCACGGTGAAATGCGACAGGATCTTGTCGGCGTTCTCCGGCAGCGGCAGCGCCGGGTTCTGCCCGTAGAAGGCGAACAGCAGCGTGCCAAGGGCCAGGTACAGCCAAGTCACCGGGAAGCTGGTGAAGATGGTGAGGATCAGCGTCTTCTGGCTCTCGCGGCGCGTCTCCAGCGTCAGCAGGCGCTGCATCAGCTC
>MGUA01000030.1:93996-119958 GCA_001799735.1 Elusimicrobia bacterium GWB2_63_22
GGCTCTCGCGGCGCGTCTCCAGCGTCAGCAGGCGCTGCATCAGCTCCTGGTCCGTGCCGAAGGCCGCCATCGAGCCGAACACGCCGTTAAGCACCGCCGCCCACAGCAGGTTCGGGTCCTTCATGCCCCAGCCGATGTTGAACACGGACAGCTTGCCCGCCTCCGACGCCAGTTGCCAGGCCCCGGCCAGCCCGCCGTCGATATGCAGCACCAGGTAGCCGGCCACCGCGGCGCCGGCCACGTAGAAGATCACCGTCTCGAAAGCGCCGGTCCACATCACGGCCTTGATGCCGCCGAAGCCGATGAAGACGATGCTGACCAGCGTGAAGAACGCTATGGTATAGCCGAGCTGCCAGCCCATGATCACCGACACCGCCAGCGACGCCGCGTACAGCCGCACGCCGGAGGCGAACAGCCGCGTGACGAAGAAAAAGGCCGAGCCCGCGTACTGCGTCTGCGGGCCGAAACGGTGCTTGAGAAACTCGTAGATGGTGGTGCAGTTGAACTTGTAGAAGGCCGGGATGAAGAAGAAGGCGATCAGCACGCGGGCCGACGCCGAGCCGATGAAGAACTGCAGGTACTGCCAGTTCTCGGTGTAACCGATGGGCGGTATGCCCACGATGGTCATGGCGCTGATCTCGGTAGCCACAAAGGACAGAGTCCCTACCCAGACCGGCGTCTTGCGGTTGCCGAGGAAATAGTCCTTGGTGTCCTTTTCCCCCCGCCCCTTCACGAAGGCGATGACGAACAGGGCGAGGACGGCGGTCCCGAGTATGCCGTAATCCAGCGGGGCCAGCCCGGTTATCTGCTGTAAGGATGCGATCTCGTTCATTGTTTCTCCGTAGCTGAAAGTTCCACAGGCAGCCGCCCCTTAGCCTCGCCGGCACCGGCCAGGACCCGCGCCGCCGCGGCCTGGAATTCCTTGAGGGCGCAGAAAGCGCAGAGCCCGGCCGCGGGCGCGGGGGAAAGCCCGGACAGGACGAAAGGGCTGCCGAAAGCCGCGATCACGGAACCGGCCGCACCGGCCACCGCCGCCTCCAGGGCGTAGCGCTCCTCCGGCGAAAGGTTTATGGCCCCGCTGCCCGCCCGCGGGCGGGAGAAAACCCCCGCGGCCAGGCGCATGCCGCAGCCGGGCCGGTAAGGCTCCACCCTGACGCCGAGGCGCAGCAGCTCTTCGGCAAAGGCGCGGCCCCGCCAGGCCTCCGGCCTGGTAAGCGGCTCGAAATAGCCCACGGTATCCCCGGCCTTTACCTTGAAATTCCCCTCGCCCCAGGCCCAGGCCAGGCAGGCCGGCGCGGCCTCGGCGCTGAAGACGCGGTGCTCGCGGCAGCCGGCCGTCTCCGGCGGCGGCGGCGAGGCGCGGAAAGGAGAGAGTTTGCGGACCAGCAGGTCCTGCCTGGCCAGCGCCAGCTCCACGGCGGGCCCTGTGATCAGTCCGTCGTTGGCTCCCCTGGTCAGCGCCTCGTGCAGGGCAAAGGGGTCCTCCGGGTAGAGCAGCACGTCCGCCCCGGCGAGAAAAGCTTTAACCCCTGCGCGTCCCTCGTCGGAGATGGCCTTCATGTTGAGCGCGTCCGTCAGCACCAGCCCGGCGTAGCGCAGCCGCCTGCGCAGCAGGTTCCCTATGATCTCTTTCGAGAACGAGGCGGGCGCGGCCTCGTCCAGCCCGGGGATAGAAAGGTGTCCCACCATTATGGAATCGGCCTGCGCCGCCAGCGCGGCGAACGGGCGCAGGTCCCGCTCTTCCAGGTCGTGCAGGCTGCCCGCCAGCACCGGCAGTTCAAGGTGGGAATCGGCGGAGGTGCCCCCGTGGCCGGGAAAATGTTTAAGGCAGGCCAGCGCGCCCTGGGAGCGCATGCCGGAAAGGTAAGCCCCGGCCAGGCGCGAGACCAGCGCCGGGTCCGCGCCGAAAGCGCGCACGTTGACTATGGGGTTATCGGGACGGGAGGCCAGGTCCACCACAGGGGCGAAAACCCAGTCCACGCCCAGGGCCTTGGCCTCGAGGGCGGTGATCTCGCCTTTGCGGCGGGCCAGCGCCTCGGAGCCGGAGGCGCCGATGGCCATGTTGGACGGCAGTTCGGTGGCGCCGGCCACCCACTGGCCGGGCCCGTTCTCGTAATCGGAGGCTATCAGCAGCGGAGTTTCGGAGGCGGCCTTCAGCGCGCGGGAGGCCTCGAGCACCTCCCCGGCCTTCCCGCCGTAAAAACAGAAACCGCCCACTCCGAGCTCCACCAGCTTCAGGGCATAGTCCGGGTCGGTGACGCCGAACCTGTATTCAGGATAGATCAGCCGGGCCAGCTTCCGTGGGTTCAAGCCTTCTTCCCCCGCGCCCGGGCCTTCTCCGCCTTCTTTATCTTTTTCCACTCGCGCAGCACCTGCGCGGGCGTCTTAAGCTTTCCCGCCAGCTTTTCACCTCCGAAAACGTGCGGGTGGCGCCGCACCAGCTTGGCGTTCACGGTCCGGATGACGTCGGCCAGCCGGAAGCGGCCGTCCCGCTGCGCGAGGGCGCTGTGGAACACCACCTGCAGCAGCACGTCGCCGAGCTCCTCCTTGAGGTTGGCCCAATCCTTCTTGCGGACGGCGCGGGAAACCTCCCCCGCCTCCTCGCGCAGGTATTTAAGCAGCGTGGAGTGGGTCTGCCGGCGGTCCCAGGGGCAGCCGCCGGGCGAAAGCAGTATTTTCATGATCTCCGCGAGGGACGCCAGGCTTGAGCTGCGGGCCAGCCGGGCGCCCTTTCTTTTCATTTTTTTCATAAGTTCCCGTTCGCCGCTTTTAATAATACTTTTAAAAGTATATAATTTTGTACAGATATTCCAAAAATCCGCGGAGGGCGCATGCCGGAAACATCAACTCAGCCTGGACAGGGCCTCAACAAGGTCCTGGATAACGGTTTTATCAAACTCATCGATTTCATGGGCGGCGACCAGAACGCCGTGGACTCCGCCAGGGTCTCCTTCGGCTCGGTCTCCAAGGGCGAGGCCGCCGACAGGAAGCTCATCGAGTACCTGCTCGAGCACGGCCATTTCAGCCCGTTCGAGCACTCGGTGTTCCAGTTCCACGTTAAGTGCCCCATCTTCGTGGCGCGGCAGTGGATGCGCCACCGCATCGCCTCCTACAACGAGATCTCCGCGCGCTACACCGAAGTGCACGACGAGTTCTACTACCCGGCCGAGTTCCGGGCGCAGGACAGGAGCAACCGCCAGGGCTCGCTGCCCTCGGCGGCCCTGGACCAGCCGAAACTTAAAGCCATCTACGAAAAAGCCATAAAGTCCTCCTACGCCGCCTACAAGGAACTCATCGACGCGGGCGCGGCCAGGGAGATGGCGCGCCTGGTGCTGCCGGTGGCCCAGTACACGCAGTTCCACTGGACCATCAACGCCAGGAGCCTGCTGAACTTCATCGCCCTGCGCGCCGACGCGCACGCCCAGTACGAGATCCGCCAGTACGCCGCCGCCATCCAGGGGATGTTCAAGGAAAAGATGCCCTGGACCTGGGAAGCCTACGCCAAACTCAATGAAAAAAAGACTTCTTAACGCCGCCGCCGCGCTGCTGCTCTCAGTCCCGGCCGGGGCCGCCGGCCCGGCCGCGCCGGCAAAGACCAAGGCCGGCCCCCAGGGCGCCAGGCCCGCCGCGCAGGAGGCCCGCCCGCTGGCCGGCCCCGTGCAGCACAGCATAAAGATAGGCGACATCGCGGTCTACACCCCGGTCACCGGCATCTCCACGGCGCAGGACACCTACGACGTGTTCGCCCCGTTCGACGGCCGGGTAGAGACCCTGCAGGCCGAGCTGTTCGAGTTTGTAACGGTCAAAAGCGTGCTGGCCCGCATGGTCTCCACCGAGATGGCCGCGCTGCTGGACTCCTCCACCCCGGAGTCGCGCAAGCAGACGGAGCGGCGCTGGCAGGACGTCTACAGCTACACCGACATAACCCCCGAAACCCAGGGCGTCATCACCAATATCTACATCCAGCCCAAGACCACGGTCACCAAGGGCGACAGGCTGTTCACCGTGGCCAGGAAAGTTTTCATCATCGGCCGGAACACCGAGCCCCTGTACTCCGCCCTCACTACGGGAATGACGGCGGAGGTCGTCCACGTGCGCAACCCGGACGACACCTTCCAGACCAGGCTGACCGGGTTCATCCGCCTTAAAGATTCCCCGCTGCTCAACCGCGTGTGGCTCGAAGTCCTGGACCTTAAGAGCGGGATAAAGATCGGCGAGCAGTTCAACGGCGTGCTGACCATAGGCAAAAGCTCGGGAGCCATGATCGCCCCCCGCGCGCATATCGTAAATTCAGGCGGCAAGCGGTTCCTGATAACGGAGATCACCACCGGCCTGGAGACGGCCGAAGAGACGGAGATCCTGGGGCACACCTCGGTCTACCTTGAACCCGAATACCCCGCGGCGGAGGCCAAAGATGGAAAAACCAAAAAAGTCCGCTAACATTTATTCCAGCTTCATGTTCATGAAGCTGCAGCCCGAATTCCGGCGGCTCATCTCCAACGAGAAGATCGCCGCCAAGCAGGAGTTCGAGAACATGGTGGGCGCCGCGCAGGAGAAGCTGTTCCTGCGCACCTACCTGGTCTCCGGTCTGCGCTCCGACGCTGACATCCTGATCTGGCGCATGTCCGACGACATCGCCTACCTGCAGGAGATAGGCGCGCGCACCTTCTCCGCGGGCGCGGGCCGCTACTTCACGCCGACCTACTGCTACCTCGGCGTGCACCCGGGCGCGGACCCGGCGCTGCAGAAGAAGGACCTGGAATTCGGCTTCCTGCCCAAGGACACCTTTGGCAGACACCGCTTCATGCTGCTGCACCCGGTGGTGAAGTCGCACAACTGGTACGAGCTGTCCGAGACCGAGCGGGCCAAGCTTACCGACGAGAGGGCGCAGGTGGTCTCCCGCTACGGCGGCATCCAGGAGAACATCTTCACCTCCTGCGGCCTGGACGAGCCGGATATGATAGTCTGCCGCGAGGCCAAGGCCCTGGAAGACCTGACGGCGGCCACGCACGAGCTGCGCCTGCAGCGCATCAAGCATTACACCTTCGACGACAAGCCCGTGTTCCTGTGCCTCGGCCGGGACCTGCGCGAGATAATGGACGCCATCAGCTGAACCAAGCCGTACTTTAAAAGGGGTTTAACATGAAAACTATAGGCATCATCATGGCGGGCGGCAAGGGCGAGCGGCTCTACCCGCTCACCAAGGAGCGGTCCAAGCCGGCCGTGCCGTTCGGCGGCAAGTACCGCATCATCGACTTCGTGCTCTCCAACTTCATCAACTCGGGCATCTACTCCAACTACGTGCTGGTGCAGTACATGTCCCAGTCGCTCATCGAGTACCTGCGCTCGACGTGGAACCTGGGCGGCATCACCAAGGAGCACTTCATCACCGTGGTGCCCCCGCAGATGCGCCTGGGCGAAATGTGGTACCGCGGCACCGCCGACGCGGTGAAGCAGAACCTGAACCTGATCAACGACTACAAGCCGGACCTCGTGGCCATCTTCGGCGCCGACCACATCTACCGGATGGACATCAGGCAGATGATAGATTTCCACGTAGCCAGCAAGGCCGACGTGACCGTCTCCGCCCTGACCGTTCCCATCAAGCAGGCCTCGCGTTTCGGCACCATAGTGGTGGACGCGAAGAACCGCATCACCGCCTTCGAGGAGAAGCCGAAGAACCCCAAGCCCATGCCGGGCAACCCCAACGCCGTGCTGGCCTCGATGGGCAACTACATCTTCAGCTACGACGCCCTGGTGAAGGTGCTCCACGAGGAATCCGGCGAGGCCGCCGCGCTGGACTTCGGCAAGACCATCCTGCCCAACATCCTCAAGCGCTACCGCGTGTTCGGCTACAACTACGCCGAACAGGTGCTGCCGGGCAGCAAGCCCTTCGAGGAAAAGAACTACTGGCGCGACGTGGGCACACTCGAGGCCTTCTGGCAGGCCAACATGGACCTGCTGGGCGCCAAGCCCAAGATGGACCTCAACAACAAGCTCTGGCCCATACAGGACTCCAAGCACACCGCCGGGCCCTCCAAGGTGATAGAATCCAACCTGCAGGACTGCATGCTGTCCGACGGCTGCATGATAACCCAGTCTTCGCTCAAGCGCTGCATCCTCGCCCACGACGTGATCGTGCACGAGAAATGCCAGCTCGAGGACTGCATCATCATGGACGCCTGCGAGATCAAGGCCGGCTGCCGCCTCAAGAAAGTGATCATGGACCGCTATAACACCATAGAGGCGCGTACCACCATCGGCTACAACCCCGACCAGGACGCGCAGCACTATTACATCGACCCGGACGGCCTGATAGTCATACCGCGCGGTATTTCCAAGTGGCAGTAGCCCAGTAGTCGCCCCGGCGAAAGCCGGGGCCCAGCCCGCGGTAAGAACTGGATCCCGGCTTTCGCCGGGATGACGGAGAAAAAGATGAATGGAAAGAAGTTCCGCCTGAAGAACCGCGAGGAGATCCTCGTTATCCTCGGCGCGCAGGACGAAGACCTCAAGGCGCTGGAGCGGGCCCTGAAGGTGCAGGTCTTCGTGCGCCACAACCCGGAGACGGAAAGCGCGGAGCTGACGGTGACCGGCAAGCCGGTGGCCGTGGACAAGGCCCTGCTGCGCCTGCGGCAGATCCTGGAAGAGTTCTATGCCGCGCGCCTGTCCCCCGCCGAAGCCAAGCCGGAGGAGACCCCCGCCCTGCCCGAAGGCGCGCTGTACAAGACCCATTCCGGCGAGATCCTGCGCCCGCGGGGCGAGAACCAGAAAAAATACGTGGAGGCCATCCTTTCCCGCGACCTCACCGTGGGCATCGGCCCGGCCGGCACCGGCAAAACCTACCTGGCCGCGGTCTGCGCCCTGCGCGCCCTGCGCGCCGGGGAAGTGCAACGCATCATCCTCACCCGCCCCATAGTCGAGGCCGGCGAGAAGCTGGGCTACCTGCCCGGCGACATCTCCGAGAAAGTGCACCCCTACCTGCGCCCCCTTTATGACGCCTTTCACGCGCTGCTCGGCCCGGATAGGTTCAGGGCCCTGCGCGCCGACGAGGTGATAGAGACCGTGCCGCTGGCCTACATGCGCGGCCGGACCTTGGAGAACGCCTTTATCATCCTGGACGAAGCGCAGAACACGCTGCCCGAACAGATGAAGATGTTCCTGACCCGCATGGGCATGTATTCCAAGATGGTGGTCACCGGCGACGTGACCCAGATAGACATCAAGGAGAAGGACCGTTCCGGCCTGGTGCTGATCAAGGATATCCTGAAAAAAACGAGCGGCGTGAAATTCGTCTCTTTCTCGGCCAAGGACGTGGTGCGCCACCCGCTGGTAAAGGACATCCTAAGCGCCTACGAGGCCTGGGAAAAGGAGAACGGCTGATGGCCGTCTCCGTTTTCTTCGAACCCGCCGCCGGTTCCGAGGCCAGGGCCGCCGGCCGCCTGCTGGCCAGGGCGGCAGCGCTGGGCCTGGGCCGCCACGCGGCCAAGCCCGTCAACCTGGTCTACACCGGCGGGCCCGGCATAAAGGCGCTCAACCGCCGCTTCCTCGGGAAGGACCGCCTCACCGACGTGATAGCTTTCAACCTCCCCCCCGCGCCCGTGCCCGGTTCGCCCTGGGGCGAGATCTATATCTGCGCGCCGGTGGCGGCCAGGCAGGCCCGGGCCATGGGGCACTCCCTGCTCACCGAGCTGCTGGTGCTGACCGTCCACGGGGCGCTGCACCTGGCCGGCATGGACGACGCCACCCCGGCCCTGCGGCGCCGTATGAACGAGCGGACCGCCCGCCTGCTCAAGCGGCTGCTCCCCTGAAGCGGGCCCCGGCCCTTATTTGATAAAATAGATATAAATATGCGCCATTTATTGATAATTCCCCTGCTCCTGGCCTCCGTCTCCCCCATCCGCGCCGAGGGGCAGGCAGGCCCTGCCGTGGACGCCGAACAGCTCAGCCAGGACATGATAAAGAACATCG
The DNA here is from genome assembly GCA_001799735.1 of Elusimicrobia bacterium GWB2_63_22. Taxonomy (GTDB): domain Bacteria; phylum Elusimicrobiota; class Elusimicrobia; order Elusimicrobiales; family UBA9959; genus UBA9959. The sequence continues at coordinate 101,965 of MGUA01000030.1, forward strand.
ACAGCTGGATCGGGCAGGTGAACGGCAAGCTCCAGTCCGACAAGCCGGTGACCGACCAGGATTTCGATTCTATCTTCGGGGAATCTTTCTTCTCCGGCGCGCAGGACCCGATCCAGGGGCTGGAGCTGGCCCAGAAGCGCATCAACGACAAGCTGGGCGCGCACCGGCAGGTCAACGACAAGTACGGCAAATGGATGGAGAAGAAGCTCTCCGCCGCCGACCTCAAGCCCGAGGTGGTGCCGGACGACGAGCATATCACCGTGAACCTCAAGACCCCGGAGAACACGGAAGACTCGATGAAAATTAACATCGCCGACAGCCGCATCAAGCTCAACTACGCCCAGGTGGAGACCCGCCGCGAGTTGAAGTCCGACGGCACGGTGGAGGCTTCCTCCTTCACCCGCCGGCGCTCCCGCGTGCTGGCGGTGCCCAAAGGCGCCAACCCGGCCCGGTACAAGGTCAGCTCCTACAAGGGCGGGGTCAGCATAATTTTCGACAGGCTTAAGAAGGGCAAGAAACGCACGGAGGCTTCCAAGTGAACATCGAAACTACCGCCCGCACTTTCCAGGAGATAGACGCCCGCCAGCAGGCGCGCTGGAAGGAGATGAACGCCTTTAAGACGGCCCGGCTGCCCGGCAAGCCCAAGTTCTACTGCCTCGACATGTACCCGTACCCTTCCGGCGACGGCCTGCACGTAGGCCACCCGGAGGGCTATACCGCCACCGATATACTCTGCCGCTACAAACGCATGAAAGGTTTCGAGGTGCTGCACCCCATGGGCTGGGACGCCTTCGGCCTGCCCGCCGAGAACTACGCCATCTCCACCGGCGTGCACCCGCGCATCACCACCGAAAAGAACTGCGCCACTTTTAAGCGGCAGATAAACTCGCTGGGTTTTTCCTACGACTGGGAGCGGGAGATAACCACCGTAGACCCGGCCTATTACCGCTGGACCCAGTGGATCTTCCTGCAGCTCTTCAAGAAAGGCCTGGCCTACGAGACCACCAGCCCGATAAACTGGTGCCCCAAGTGCCAGACCGGCCTCGCCAACGAGGAGGTCTTCCAAGGCAAGTGCGACCGCTGCGAGACCCCGATAGAAAAAAAGAACCTCAGGCAGTGGATGCTCAGGATCACCGCCTACGGCGACCGCCTGCTGGCGGACCTCGCCGGCACGGACTGGCCCCATTCCACCCGGCTGATGCAGGAGAACTGGATAGGCCGCTCCGAAGGCGCCGAGGTGGACTTCGCCCTGCCCGACGGGAGCAAACTGACGGTCTTCACCACCCGCCCCGACACCCTTTACGGCGCCACCTACATGGTGCTGGCCCCCGAACACCCGCTGACGCTGAAACTGGCTTCGCCGGAGCAGAAGGCCGCCGTGCAGGCCTACGTGGCCGCCGCCGGCAACAAGAGCGACCTGGAGCGCACGGAGCTGGCCAAGGACAAGACCGGCGTGTTCACCGGCGCCTACGCCGTGAACCCCGTGAACGGAGAGAAGCTCCCCATCTGGACGGCCGACTATGTGCTCACCACCTATGGCACCGGCGCCATCATGGCCGTGCCCGCCCACGACGACCGCGACCACGAGTTCGCGGTAAAGTTCGGCCTGAAGATAATAGAGGTGCTCAAGGCGCCCGCCGACTGGAAGGGCGAAGGCGCCTTCTGCGGCGACGGCACCGCGATAAACTCCGGCATCATAGACGGCCTGCCCACGCCCGAGGCCAAGAAGAAGATAACCGCCTGGCTGGGCGAAAAAGGCATAGGCCGCGCCAAGGTTAATTTCAAGCTGCGCGACTGGCTCTTCGCCAGGCAGCGCTACTGGGGCGAGCCCATACCGCTGGTACATTGCCCTAAATGCGGCATAGTGCCGGTGCCGGAGAAGGACCTGCCCGTGCGGCTGCCGGAAGTAGAGAAATACGAACCCACCGGCACCGGGGAATCCCCCCTCGCGGCTATCGATTCCTGGGTTAACACAAAATGTCCCGCCTGCGGCGGCCCCGGAAAGCGCGAGACAAATACCATGCCGCAGTGGGCCGGCTCCTGCTGGTACTACCTGCGTTTCATAGACCCGAAGAACCCGGACGTTTTTGTGGATAAGGAACTGGAGAAGGCCTGGATGCCGGTGGACCTGTATATCGGCGGCGCCGAGCACGCCGTGCTGCACCTGCTCTACGCCCGCTTCTGGCACAAGGTGCTCTTCGACCTGGGCCACGTCTCCACCAACGAGCCTTTTAAAAAGCTGGTCCACCCCGGCATGATACTCGCCTACGCCTACCGCGACGCCAAGGGCGCCTACCGCGGATACAAGGAACTCGAGATAGCAGAGGACGGCTCCGCGACCACCTCCGACGGCGAGAAGCTCAAGCCGATGGTGGAGAAGATGTCCAAGTCCAAAAAGAACGTAGTAAACCCGGATGAGGTAGTGGAACGCTACGGGGCCGACGCTTTCCGCCTGTACGAGATGTTCCTGGGCCCGCTCGAAGATTCCAAACCCTGGAACCTGCGCGGCATAGAGGGCGTGTACCGCTTCCTCCGCCGCGCCTACGCCTGGGGCCTGGAGCGCCACGCGTCCCTGACCGACGCTAAAGCCTCCGGGCCGGACCTGATCCTGCGCCACCAGACCATAGACAAGGTGGGCACGGATATAGAGGCGCTCAAGTTCAACACCGCCATCTCCGCGCTGATGGTCTACCTGAACCGCCTGACGGAACAGAAAGAGACCTCGCGGGAGGACTTCGAGACCTTTATCACCCTGCTGCACCCCTTCGCGCCGCATATTGCCGACGAGCTGTGGGAAACGGCCGGCGGCACGGGCACGCTGATGGCGCGGCCCTGGCCCGAGGCGGACAAATCCGTCATCGCCTCGCGCGACATAGAGATACCGGTGCAGGTGAACGGCAAGGTCAAGGAACGCCTGAGCGTGAAGGAAACTACGCCGCAGGACGAGATCAAGCGCCTGGCCCTGGAGGCCGCGGCGCCGCATACGGCGGGCAAAACCATCATTAAAACGATAGTAGTGCCCGGCCGGCTGGTAAGCATTGTGGTCAAATAGAACGGGGGAACTATGAAAAAACTGGCATTACTCGCGGCCGCGCTGGGGCTCGCGGCCTGCGGCGGGTCTTCGGACATCATCTACAAGCCGGCGGCCCAGAAGCTGCCGCAGCACATCAAGAAGATAGCCGTGAGGCCCTTCTCCAACAAGACCCAGCAGTTCGGCCTCGAGGAGAAGCTGACGCTGAAGGTGATAGACGAGTTCCTTAAGAACGGGGAATACACGGTCTCGCCGGAAAGCGCCGCGCAGGGCGTGCTGGTGGGCGAGATCAACCATTATATCCTGACCCCGATCCAGTACGACGTGAACCTGGTCCCCACGGTCTACAAGCTCAACGTCATAGCCGCCGTGCGCCTGCTCGACAAGGAGCAGAACCGCTACCTCTGGGAGGAGCCGGCGCTGCAGGTGACCAAGATGTACTCCGCCGCCAACCTGCCCGGCGGCTTTACCGAAGAGCAGGCCAGAGAAAGCCTGTGGGAGATCCTGGCCAAGGACGTGGTGCTGCGCACCGTGGAGGGCTTCGGCTCGGTCTCAAGCACCTCGCAGAAGAGGCTGCCCGGCAACCAGGACAAGCAGCCCGAAGGCACGACGAACCCCAACCCTTGACCTATGCAGACCCTGACCCCCAAAGCGCTGGCCGACGAATGGGCCAAAAAGAAAACCCGCCCGGTGTACTACCTGGCCGGCGAGGAGGCCGCGCTCAAGGAGGCCGCCCTGAAGCGGCTCGAGGGCATCTTCAAGCCGGAGTCCTTTAACTTTTCAGTGCGCGACGCCGAGACCGGCGACATAGAGCAGGCGCTCGACGAAGCGCGCACCGCGCCCATGCTGGCCGAGGTGCGCTTTGTGGCGCTTAAGCACGTGGAGAAGCTCAAGAAGGAGCCTATGAAGGCCCTGCTGGCCTACCTGGCCGACCCTTGCCCCAGCGCATGCCTGCTGCTGCTGGCGGACTGGCCCCGCGAGAAGCAGGACCCTATCCCCGGCGCCCTGGGCACCGACGCCGCCCTGGCGGACTTCGCACCGATGTCGGACCGGCAGGCCATAGAACACCTCAACACGGTGCTGCTGGCCAAAGGGGTGAAGACCGACGGCCAGGCCCTGGAGCTGCTGGTGGAACTGCTGGGCACCGACTCCGTGACGCTCGACGGCGAAGCGGAAAAGATCATCCTCTTCATGCACGGCGCCAACAGGGTGTTCTCTCCCGAGGACGCGCTGGCCCTGGCCGGCTTCTCCAGGGCGGGAAACCCTTTTGAACTCTCCAACGCCGTCTGCGCGCGCCAGCCGGCCCAGGCCGCGCAGGCCGCCGCGCGGATGCTGGCCTCTGGCGCGGAGCCGCTGGCCCTGCTGTCGCAGGCCTCGAGGGCGGTAGAAAGATTATTGAAGGTGAAGCGCCTGTCGGCGGCCGGGGAAGGCCCCGGAGCCTGCTACCAGGCAGGGCTGTCACCCGGCCAGTACCACGCCCTCCTGAAGGACGCCTCCTCCTATACCGAGGAGAAACTGCTCAGGAGCCTGCGCCGCTGCCTGGAGGCCGAGGAGCTGCTCAAATCCTCCTCCAAGCGCGACCCGGCCCTGGTGGTGCGGCAGCTGATCTACGAGATCACCGGAACAAAATAGCGGAACCCCGGCTTACAGCTCCGGGGTCCGCGCTTTCGTTTTAAGGAAAGTTATTTTACGGAAGGATTCTGCGCGATCGACTTGATGCGCGCGGACAGGCGGGACTTCTTCCTCGCCGCGTTCTTCCAGTGAATAGTACCGGACTTAGCGGCTTTGTCGAGCAGCGCGTAAGCTTTCGGCAGCATCTTCTGAGCGTTTTCCATGTCCTTCTTGGCGACGAGCGCGCCGAATTCCTTGGAAGCGTCGTGAATACGGGTCTTTACGCCCCTGTTCTTAGAGGCCAGTTTTTCTGATTTGCGCCAGGCTTTGATAGCGCTGGTATGCCTTCCGGTCTTGAGTTTTGCCATAATGGACATAGTTTATCATTCTGCGGCAGAAAAAGCAAATTCCCCCTCGGCCGCAGGCGGAGGGGCGTTTACCCGCGGCATGGCGGGCATGGCCGGGGCCGGGCTGATAACCAAGGCCCTGGGCTATCTGCGGGACGCCATGCTGGTGGCTTTCTTCGGCGGCGGGGCCCTGGCCGACGCCTATTACGCGGCCTTCCGGCTAATGAACGTTTTCAGGCGCACCGTAGGGGAAGGGGCGCTCAACGCGGTCTTCATCCCCATGTTCGAAAGGGAGAAGGCCAAGCCGGAGCCTGCGGCGCGGCGCTTTTTTGCCTCGGCCTGGACCGTGATCTTCTGCCTTTCGGCGCTGGCGGCCGCGGCCGGGATCCTCTTCAGGCGGGAGCTGGTGACGCTGGCCGCCTGGGGGTTCCGCTCCGACCCGGGCCAGCTGGAGCTGACGGCCCTGCTGACGGCCGTGCTGATGCCCCACCTGCTCTTCGTGAACGTCTCGGCGTTCTTCACGGCCGCGCTCAATTCCGCCCGTCGTTTTTTCATGCCGGCCCTGGCCCCCGCGGCCTTCTCCCTGGCGGTCATAGCCCTGCTGTTCACCTTCTATTCCGGCTTTTTCTCTTCCCTGGACGCCAGGGGCAAGATAATCCTGCTGGCGGCCGTGGCCTCGGCCTCCGGGCTGCTGCAGGCCTTCGCGCTGCTGCCTTTCCTTAAGAAGGAAGGCTACGCGCTCACTTTCTCCAACCCGTTCAAGGACCTTTCCGCCGCCCCGGCGCTGCTGGCCGCCGCCCCCGCCGCCCTTACCCTGGCGCAGGACCAGGTCTCGATGCTGATAAACACCCTCTTCGCCAGCTTCCTCCCCCCCGGCTCCATAACCGCCATCTACAACTCGGCCCGCCTGGTGCAGTTCCCGGTCTCTCTTTTCGCGGCGACGGCGGCCGCCGTTTCGCTGCCGGAGCTGGCGGCCAGGAGCGCGGCCGGAGACAGCGAAGGGTTCAGGGCGCAGCTTAAACCGGCGCTGGCCTCCTCGTGGCTCATCATGCTGCCGGCCGCGGCCGGCATCGCCGTCATGGCGCTGCCCATCTGCCGGGCCCTGTTCGAACACGGGCTCTTCTCTCCGGAGCAGAGCCGGCTCACCGCCGCCGCCCTGTTCTGGCTGGCCCTCGGCCTGCCGGCCTACGGCTTCAATAAGGTGGCGGCCTCCTCCCTCTACGCGCTGGGGCGGCAGGGCGAGCCGCTGGCCATAGTCACCGCCCAGTTGGCGCTTAACGCCGCCTTGTGCCTGCCGCTGATGGGCAGGCTGGGGGCCGGCGGCCTGATGCTGGCCACGTCCATAAGTTCCTGGGCAGCCGCTATCGCTTTCGCGCTGGCCCTGCGCGCGCGCTCCGGCGCCAACCCGCTGGCCGGCACCCCCGTATTCCGCCCGGCGCTGGCCGCCCTGGCGGCCGCCCTGGCGGCCCTGCTGGTCCGGGAGGCCCTGGCCGGGGCGGGGCCGATAGCGGTGACTGCGGCGGGCGTGCCCGGGGCCGTGCTCGTTTATTTTATCGCGCTGAGGCTGCTGAAAGTGGAGGAGCGGGCGGTGCTGACGGGCGGGAGGTTCTGATGGACCTGTCGCATCTGCCCGACGGCCCCGGCGTCTACCTGATGCGCGACGCCGCCGGCGCCGTGCTCTACGTCGGCAAGGCCAAGAGCCTGCGCGCGCGGGTAGGCCAGTATTTCCAGAAGAATCCCTCCGACACGCGCGGCAAGATCCCCAACCTGGTGGCGCTGATCCGGCGCATAGATTATATCGCCTCCGCCAGCGAGCGCGAGGCCCTGCTGACCGAACGCCAGCTGATACAGAAATTGCAGCCCTTCTTCAACGCCATGTGGAAGGACTCCAAGTCCTACCCGTACCTGGAAATAACGAGGGAGGATTTTCCCCGCCTGCTGTTCACCCGGCGCAAAACGCGCGACGGCGGGCTGTATTTCGGCCCCTACCCCAAGGTGGAGCCGCTCAAGAAACTTATAGCCCACCTGTGGCGGATAAAATTCGTGAACCTGCGGCGCTGCCGCTGGGATTTTTCCCTGGAGAAACCGCTGGACGAGAAAAAGATAAAGGCCTGCCTCTACTTCCACACCGGGCAGTGCACCGCGCCCTGCGCCGGCAGGATCTCGCGCGCCGGCTATAAGGCGCTGGCCGCGCGCGTGGCCGATTTCCTCAAAGGCGACTTCACCAAGCTCCGCCAGTCTTTCAACAGGAAGATGGAGAAAGCGGCGGCCGGCCTGGCCTACGAGCAGGCCGCCATGTACCGGGATTTCCTCAACGCCTTCGACCACATGGCGGAACGGGTGCTGGTGGGAAAACTGGAGCCGGACTTCCTGGAGCGGGCCGTGGGACGCACCGGGGCGGTGACCGCGCTGAAAGAGGCGCTGGGCCTGGCGCGCCCGCCGGCGCATATAGAGTGCTTCGACACCTCCAGCCTCTTCGGCCGGCAGGCGGTAGGTTCTTCGGTCTGTTTCGTAAACGGCGAGAAGAATACCCCGCATTACCGGCGCTACCGGATAAAATTCGAGAACACGCCTGGCGGCTCGGACGATTTCGCGATGATCGAGGAGATCGTGGGACGGCGGCTGGCGCAGTTGAAGAAGACGGGCGAGGCGCTGCCGGACCTGCTGGTGATAGACGGCGGGCCGGGCCAACTGGCGGCGGCGATGAAGGCCCTGGCGGCGGCTAAAGTGAAACTGCCGCTGATAAGCCTGGCCAAGCGGCTCGAAGAGATCTATTCCCCCCTGCGCGCCCGGCCGCTGCTGCTGGACCGCGCACACCCGGGCCTGCGCCTGCTGCAGGCCCTGCGCGACGAGGCCCACCGCTTCGGCATCACGTACCATAGAAAGTTAAGAGGAAAATCCGAACTAGAGGGCTAATATGACAAAAAAAGAAGTCCTGACCGGAATGAAGAAATATACGCCGTTTCAGCAGGCGGTGTGGCGGGCCTGCATGAGCATCCCCGAGGGTGAGACGCGTAGTTATAAGTGGATAGCGCAGCAGATCGGCAGACCGGGCGCCGTCAGGGCGGTGGGCTCGGCCCTGGGGAAGAACCCTTTCGCGCCTATGGTGCCCTGCCACAGGGTCATCAAGTCCGACGGCACTCTCGGCGGTTTCTCCGCCCCCGGCGGCCTTAAAGCCAAACTAAAACTCCTCAAAAAAGAAAGAACACGATAACTGTTGTAGGAAACATAAGAGCAGTTATCTCCGGTTCCCCCCCGCTTTTTTTCATTCCCCTGGCGCTGTTTCCTGAAAATTTCGGTTGAGCGCCGCTCGTTTTATTTATAATATCAAAAACAACCGTATTTTCGTGGTTTTTCGCGCGGGTTTTCCGCCGGGCGGGCGTCCGGCGGTCAGGGAGTGATTGTTAGTCTTCAGGGGCGGGCGGGTCTATTTCGCCATTGACAACGCGGACCCGGCGCAGCTGCACTCGGTGCTGGGGCATATAGTGTCGCTGTTCGGCTGGCGCGAGAACTGGAACATGATGGTGCGCAACGCCATGCGCGGCGACTTCGCCTGGCACAAATCGGCCGAGGCCTATATAAAGCTCTTCAACATCGCCATCCAGCGCCGTCAGCTGTAGAAGACGGCCAGGTCATTAGGAGAAGGCCCCGCAAGGGGCTTTTTCTTTCTTCAGGGTTGGACGGAACGGGCGGTTTCTTCTTTTACCAATTTCCCCAGTTTGTATGTCTTTCTGACGATGAGACCGCTTTTGTGCGTGTAAATTTCTTCGACCCCGTCCTTTTTACCGTCCAAATAGTTGGTTTTAATTGTCAGCACGCCTTCTTCGTCGTAAATCTTTGATATGCCGCTCAGTTTGCCATTTTTGTAATTCCGTTCGGCACGAAGAACTCCTGTCTTGCTATAGAGTGATGTCTTCCCCGCTCTTATGCCGGTTTTATCGTAGTTCGTGATATAAAATTTTTGCCCGTTCATGCGGTACAGTTTTTGAGTACCGATCTCTTTGCCCTTTATCTTGTATTGCTCGGCCTGCACATTGCCGTTAGGATAATATTTTATTATCCGGCCTTCAGGCAGTTCTGCCCCCTTTATCTTTTCCAGGCCGGTTTTATCGTATTTCCCCACAGCTATCTGTTCTCCGTTTTTGTAGTAAACGGTTTCCATAGGGGAATCATCTGGCCCAACCTTTGTGTATCCCGTCACCGCTGCCTCACCGGCATATAGGCCGCTTACTGCCAGCATCAACCACAGCGTAAAAAACATTGTTTTCATGCTTTACCTTTTCCTTTTTAGAGGGGGGGAACTGCCTGCTTTCAGCCCCGATATTATAACAATAACTGTTGTAGGAAACATAAGAGCAGTTATCTCCGGTTCCCCCCCGCTTTTTTTCATTACCCTGGCGCTGTTTCCTGAAAATTTCGGTTGAGCGCCGCTCGTTTTGTTTATAATATCAAAAACAGCCGTATGTTCGTGGTTTTTGGCGCGGGTTTTCCGCCGGGCGGGCGTCCGGCGGTCAGGGAGTGATTGTTAGTCTTCAGGGGCGGGCGGGTCTATTGCGTCGTATTGATCTACCCGCGGGTCCAGCTGGCAGTCTTCATCCGGCGGAGCGCGTTTTGCGGCATATAACTGCGTGTTCGCCGCCGGCTTGTAGGTTGGGAATTCAGATGGCAAGCCCAAATGGGTTAAGAGCCGTACAAGTTCTTTATCTTCAAATATAAGCGCCACCGGCTTCAATTCCAGTTTACATTTTGGGCAGATAAGAGGGGACACCTCAAAAACCCTGGCCAGGCAGGCGGCCCAGGAGCGGGCCTTGTTTTTGAGTTTTTCAGTTTTTTCCTCGCGTAAAATATTTTTTATTTCCTTCTCCGCCTTTGCCGCGAGATGTGCCCGCAACGGTGAACGCGGCGCCAACGCCCCGTAATGTGGAAATAGTACAACAGGATATCTCGACAGCGTAGTGTCGCGATAGCTAAGCCTAAATGCATGGGGTGGCGATAAAAAAAGCCCGGGAGATCCGGGCTTTTTCTTGTTTTGGGAGATTCTTCAACCGACCATTTCGCCCATGCTGAACATGGGCATGAACATGGCGATGACGATGGTGCCGATGACGACGCCCAGGACGATCATAATGAGCGGCTCGATCATGGACGTGAGGCCCTTCACGGCGGTGTCGACCTCGGTGTCGTAGAAGTCGGCGATCTTGTTCAACATGTTGTCCAGGCCGCCGGTCTCCTCGCCTACGCTGATCATCTGGATGACCATGGGCGGGAAGATGTTGGCCTTCTTGAGCGGGTCGGAGATGCGCCCGCCTTCCTTGATGGAATCGCGGCTGCTGGCGATGGCCTTCTCTATGACCTTGTTGCCGGCGGTCTTGGCCACGGTCTCGAGGCCCTGCAGGATCGGCACGCCGGACTTGATCAGGGTGCCGAGGGTGCGGGAGAAGCGGGCGATAGCCACTTTCTTGAGCAGGATGCCTACGATAGGCAGCTTGAGGGCGAGCGCGTCCACCTTCTCCTGGCCCTTCTCCGTCTTCATCCATTTCTTGAGCAGCCAGCCGCCCAGGACGACCGGGGGAATGACGAAGAGGATATAGGCGCGCAGGAAGTCCGAGAGAAAGATGATAAAGCGGGTCAGGATCGGCAACTCCGCGCCGAAGCTGCCGAAGATGTCCTTGAAGATCGGGATGACGAACACGATCAGGAAGACGGTAATGAAACCGGCGGCGCTGAACACCACGGTCGGGTACATCAGGGCGCTCTGCACCTTGCCCTTCAGGGCCTCGGAGGATTCGAGAAAGCCGGACAGCCGCTCGAGGATGGTGTCGAGGATACCGCCTACCTCGCCGGCCCTGACCATGGCCACGTACAGCTCGGTGAAGACGGCCGGGTGCTTCTTCATGGCGTCGGCGATGGAGAGGCCGGCTTCGATATCGGTGCGGATGGCGGCGATCACCGCCTGGAAGGCGGGGCTTTCCGCCTGCTCGCCCAGGATGGAGAGGCCCTGCACTATGGGCACGCCGGCGTTGACCAGCGTGGAAAGCTGCCGGGAGAAAATTACTATGTCCTTGCTGGCGACCTTGCCCTTGACCTTCTTTTTGGCCCCGCCCGGCTTGATCTCCAGGACGGAAAGCTTCTGGTCGCGCAGGCGGGCCATGGCGGCCTTCTGGTCCGCCGCCTCGATCACACCTTCGGTGACCTTGCCGCCGGATTCTTTTGCTTTATAGGCGAATTGCATGCTTTATCCGTTCCCCCGCGCCCCCCGGCTCAGCTGGTGACCGAAAGCGATTTCTGCAGCAGCTTCTTGAGGTCTTCCGGGTCCGCGGAGCGGGTCACGGCTTCCTGGTAGCTGATCTTCTGCTTCTTGTAGAGGTCCACGAGCGACTGGTTCATCGTGACCATGCCGAACTTGCCGCCTGTCTGGATGATGGTCGGGATCTGCTCGATCTTCTGCTCGCGGATGAGGTTGCGCACGGCGGAATTGGCGATGAGCACTTCGCAGGCGAGGGTGCGGCCGGTGCCGCTGGCCATGGGCAGCAGCTGCTGCGCGAACACGCCCTGGAGCACGAAGGAGAGCTGCACGCGGATCTGTTCCTGCTGGTGCGGCGGGAACACGTCAATGATGCGGTTGATGGTCTGGGAGGCGTCCGAGGTATGCAGCGTGGCGAACACCAGGTGGCCGGTTTCGGCGATGTTCAGCGCGGCGCCGATGGTCTCCAGGTCGCGCAACTCGCCGATGAGGATGACGTCTGGGTCCTGGCGCAGCACATGGCGCAGGGCGGAGCCGAAGGTCTCGGTGTCGGCGCCGACTTCGCGCTGGTTGACGATGCTCTTTTTGTGCGTGTGGACGTACTCGATAGGGTCTTCGACCGTGATAATATGGTAGTTGCGGTGCTCGTTTAAGTAGTCTATCATCGAGGCCAGCGTGGTGGATTTACCGGAACCGGTGGGGCCGGTGATAAGCAGCAGGCCCTTGGTCATCTTCATCAGTTCATAGACCACCGGCGGGAGGTTCAGCTCGTCGAAAGTCTTGTATTTGCTGGGGATGGAGCGGATGGCCGCGCCCACCACGCCGCGCTGGCGGTAGGCGTTCATGCGCAGGCGGCCCATGCCCTTGATGCCGAAGGCGAAGTCCAGCTCGTTGGTGGCCTCGAAGCGCTGGCGCTGCGCGTCGGTCATCAGCGAGAAGATGAGCGTCTGGCACATCTCGGGGGTGAGCTTCTCGAAAGGGGTCTGGATCAGGTCGCCGTCTATGCGGAGCATCGGGGTGGCGCCGGCGGTGATATGGATGTCCGAGGCGTTCTTCTCGTGCATCATTATGAACAGCTCGCTCATTGTTACCATGTGTTTATGCTCCTGGAATCGGTCTAGTCTACGTCCGACCCTGTCACCCTTATGACTTCCTCTACGGTGGTCATGCCCGCGAAAAGCTTGCGCAGCGCCGATTCCCGCAGGGTGATCATGCCGTTCTTGCGGGCCGCCTCTTTTATCTTGGAGACGTGGACCTTCTCAATGATAAGGCCCCTGATAACGTCGTTCACTTCCAGTATCTCATGGATACCCATGCGGCCCTTGTAGCCGGTCTTGGCGCAGATTTCGCAGCCGCGGCCCCTCGATAAAATTATTTTACCATTTTTAATATTATTATCAAGGATGGCTTTGGAGACGCCCAGGCTGACCAGCAGCTCCGGTTTTACCTCGTAGGTCTCCTTGCAATTCTTGCAGATGCCGCGCACCAGGCGCTGGGCCACCACCATCAGCAGGGTGGAGGAGGTCAGGAAGGGCTCCACGCCCATCATGCCTATGCGGGTTATGGCGCCCGGGGCGTCGTTGGTGTGCAGGGTGGAGAAGACCAGATGGCCGGTCATGGCCGCGTTGATGGCGGTGGCCATGGTCTCGAAATCGCGGATCTCGCCCACCATGATGATGTCCGGGTCCTGGCGCAGGAAGGAGCGCAGGCCCGAGGCGAAGGTGAGCCCCACGTCCGTGTTGACCATCACCTGGTTTATCCCCTCCAGGTTGTACTCGATGGGGTCCTCTATGGTGACGATGTTCACGTCCGGGGCGTTGAGCGTGGCCAGGGCGGAGTAAAGGGTGGTGGACTTGCCGGACCCGGTGGGGCCGGTGATCAGGTTGATGCCGTGCGGGGCTTTGAGGCACTTGGAGAAAATGGCCAGGTTCTCGGGCTCCATGCCCAGGTCCTCGAGCCTGAGCTTCAGGCCGGAGGAGTCCAGGATACGCATAACCACCTTTTCCCCCGGGCCGCAGGGCAGGATGGACACGCGCAGGTCTATCTCGTGGTCCTCGATCTTGAGCTTGGTGCGCCCGTCCTGCGGCAGGCGGCGCTCCGAGATGTCGAGCGTGGACATGATCTTGAGGCGGCTGACTATGGCGTTGTGGAATTTTTTGGGCGGCGAGGGCTGGGCGTGCAGCACGCCGTCTATGCGGAAGCGCACCTTGGTTTCCTTGTAGCTGGGCTCGATGTGGATGTCCGAGGCGTGGGCCTTGATGGCAGAGGAAATGATGAGGTTGACCATCTGCACTATCGGCGCGGCCTCGCCTTTCTCGTCCATCGAGATGATGTCGTCGCCCCCGCCCTTGCGCTCGTCCTCCGTGACCAGCGAGACCTCGGTGGTGCCGCCGGCGGTCTTGCGGAGGATCTCGTCCAGGGCCTCTTTCGAGGTCTTGGAGCCGTAATTCTTGTCTATCGCCGCGCTGATGTCGGATTCCGAACCGAAGACGGGCTTGATATCGTAGCCGGTCATCATCTTCAGGTCGTCGAGGACCACGATGTTGAGCGGGTCCTCCATGGCGACCTTCAGCTTGTTCGCCTCTTTCTCCACGGCGATCAGGCCGTAGCGGCGGGCGATGTTTTCGGGGATGATCTTGAGGATGTCCTCCTTGATCTCGCGGCCGCGCAGGTCCACGAACTCTATGCCGAACTGCTTGCTGAGGAATTCCAGCAGCTTGCGTTCGTCGATGTATTTTTTATGGATGAGCAGCTGGCCCAGTTTGCCGCCGCTGGAGCGCTGCATGGTAAGCACTTCGTCCAGCTGGACGGCCGTGATCAGGCCCGAGGAGACGAGCATCTCCCCGAGGCGCCTGGAAATATTTATCGATAAGCCTTTCTCAGCCATACTTTAAATGTGGTGCGCGACTGCCTTACGATTCGGCTGGCAGGGTCGTCACCTACATAATACAATATCCGCGGCCGGGCGTCTTAAGCGGGCAGGGCCGGCTTTTCCGGGCCCCCGCGCTAAAAAAGTTCCTCATCCGATTCCTGGGCTTTCAGGTATTTAACCTCTTCGGAACCTTCGGCCTGGCCGTCCTCGAAGCCCGTCGGCGCCTCTTCGGCGGCGGGGCCGGCGGCGGGGGCGTCGGGCAGCGGGAGCTGGGCGATCTCGCCGGACTTCCTGGCCGGTTTTTTAGCCTTGGCCCTGGCGGGTTTCCTGACGGGGGCGGCGCTCACGCTCTTCTCCCCCCCGGAGAAATCCAGCAGCTCGATGGCGTTGTTGTTGATGCCGCGCACGATATCCTGCTTGGCGGCGTCCACTTCGAACTGGTAGACCATCGGTTCCTGCTTGGGGCGCAGCAGCCGGTACTGCACCACCAGGATGTCGCCGTGCAGCGGGGTGGCGGTCCATTCTTCGTTGGTGCCGCCGGCCGCGCCGGACAGGAAGGCGTTGGCGAACCAGGATTTAATGGTGCCGCGCCCGCCTGAAAGCTTGTAGTCCTTCACTATCTCAAGGGATTTGCGGATGTTCTCGTTGGCCGGCTTCTCGGGGGCCGCCGGGGGCGTTTCCTGCCCGGCCGGCTGCGCCGCGGGCTGCGTGGCGGCAGGCTGGAGCGCATCTTCGTCCACGCCCGCGGGCTCGGCTTTCAGAACCGGCTGTGAGGCCTCGCCCTTGTCTTCCAGCTGGCTGGCCAGTTCCTGGGCTTTTTTCTTGCCGCCCAGGTTCAGCATGGTCAGCTCGGAGAGGCTTACGCCTTCGCCGAGGAAGAAATAGCCGAGGCCGCCGGCCGC
Organism: Elusimicrobia bacterium GWB2_63_22; assembly: GCA_001799735.1. Lineage (GTDB taxonomy): Bacteria > Elusimicrobiota > Elusimicrobia > Elusimicrobiales > UBA9959 > UBA9959. The sequence goes on from MGUA01000030.1 coordinate 116,972, forward strand.
CATGGAGCCGAAGACCACCAGGATAGTGAGGAAAGCCATCTTCCCGCCGCGGCGGGGCTTCTTTTCCGGGGCTTTCGCCGGAGCCGCGGCTTTTACCGCCGCCACCGGGATGCGCAGGGTCTTGTCCGGGGATTCGGCAGGGGCTTCGGGGCCTTTCTTGTCGGCCGCGGGGGCCGGCTGGGCGGAAGGCTGGAAAGTCTGCGCCTCGGGAGCCTGGAGGGGAGCCGCAGCCGCGGGGGTGGCCGTTGCGTCCACTTTCTGCGCGGGCGTCGCGGCCTGGGGCTGGAACTGGAAGCCGTGCTGCACCGTCGCGCCGAAAGCGGGGGCTTGCGCGGGAACCTGCGCCGGGGCCGGGGCGGGCTGCGGCTGGGGAGCGGGCGCGGCCTGGGCCGGCACGCCGAAATCGTAAGTGGGCGGCTTCACCGGCTGGGGCTGGGCAGCGGGCGCCTGCTGAGCCTGCGCCGGGGCTTCGTAGCGGGTCTCTATCTGGAACTGCTGCACATCCGGCTTGGAGGTGACCACGGTGAAATCGTAGATCACGCCGCCGGCCTGCTGGGGCAGGGGCTCGAGGGCCTCGGGCTTGAAGGCGCCGGGGGGCGCGGCTTCGGGGCCGGGGAGCGGCTTGTCGTAATGGGACCCGTACACGTAGGCCGGGGCCTGGGTAGGCCCGAGGCTCTTGAACTTGCGGCTGGTGAGGCCGGCGTCGTCCTCCGGCTCTTTCATCTCGCGGTGCAGGGAGCTTTCCAATTTCATCTCGCTGGAGCGCTTCATGCTCTTGAAAGACTTTATCTCGGGCTCTTCGGCCTGCGCTATCATCTCCGCCGCCGCCTGTTCGGGCGCTACGGCGGGTGCCGGGGCGGGCTCGGCCTGGGCCTTCGCTGCCAGCGGTTCGGCCGCGGACAGGGGCTGGGGCGCGGGGATAGCCTTAACGGGCGCGGCGGCGTCCGCTTTAATATCCTCTTTAAGAGAGAGTTCTTCTTTCCTGATCTCCTCTATCTGCTTTAAGGTCTCGGCCTTCGCCTTGAGGTCGGCCAGGTGGCGCACCTGCTCCAGCTCTTTGGCGCTGACATCGGCCTTGCCGAGTTCCCCCTTCAGGCGGGCCTCCAGCTCCTGGATGCGCTCGCGGTTCTTGCGCTCCTCGGACTCCTTCATGCGGATCTTTTCGAGAAGGAGGTTCTTTTCCCAACGGGCGGCTTCCAGCTCTTCCTGTATGCGGGAAAGGCGGATGTCGAATTTTTCGGCCAGGTCGTAATCGGTTTCCTGGGGCTGGGCGGGGGCCTGGCCGCCGTCCTTGTAGGCGCCGAGGATATTGTCGATGCTGTCGAGCAGTTCGCCGTAGGAGGAGCCGGCGGAAGGGTCCCTGTCCTCGAAATAGCGGACGGTGGAGCTGAAGCCGGTTTCGGACTCGTAGGAGCCGGACATGACGCCGGTGGCCACGGTGCGGCCCACGCCCACGCTCATGGCGGAGGCGATCTCGGGAAGCTGCGAGGCGGGGCGCCAGTCGCCGGCGCTGTCGCCGGTGCAGGTCTCGGGGCAGACGAGGCTTTCCTCGGCGAAAGCGGGCAGGGCCAGCATTTCTGCCGGCTCGTAGGGGCCAAGGATATTGCCTTCAGAGTAGAACCAGTATTTCATAGGTCTTGCTATGATAATTCTACAACTATGCTATTTAGGATTTGATGCAAAGATGTAACGATTTTGTTACGCCGCCCAGCCTTGGAACCCGTGCCGCGAGAAGCGCAGTCGGGGGCCTACCGCAGGGGCAGGAACGAAAAACACGCTCGGGCACACCGTGCCCTCGCTCGGTATTCGCCCGCCGCGCTTACGCAAGCGGCGGGCTCAACGACGGTTTTTCTTATCCTGCCCCTGCGGTCTCCCCCTCCCAAATATATCCTAGTCTTCAGATTTTGCTGAAATATTGTGAATACTGGCGGAGACCGTGGGGATGGGGGCAGCAAAAGCCTGTCGGAGGCCGAGGCTTGCGCAGCGCCGAGGCCGAGACGGGCAGCGGCGAGCACGGTGTGCGAGACCGCGGTTTTGATGACCCCGTCCCCACGGTATGCCGCCCAACGTCAACAACTTGGCAGTTACAGTTTCCCCAGGGCTACGGAGAGGCGGCGGAGGGTTTCGGGTTTGCCGAGGAGCTCGGCTATTTCCACGGCGCCGGTCGGGGTGACGGCCTGGCCGGAGATGGCGATGCGCAGGGGCCACATGACGGGGCCCAGCTTGGCGCCCTTGGCTTCGGCATAGGCTTTCACGGCGGCCAGGATGCCGGCGTAGTCCCAGCCGGGCAGCCCATTAAGGACGGCCTGCAAGTCGATCAGCACAGCCTTGCTGCTTTCGAGCGTAGTCTTGTTCTTGGCGTGGACGAACAGCTCCGGCGAATACTTCTCGTCGAGCGCTCCCAGGAAAGCCGTCATAGCCGGCAGGTCGGCGAGCCGCTCCACCTTGCCCTGTATATAGCCGGTGAGCTTTTTGGAGTCAAAGCCCTTAACGATATTTTCGGGGTAGAACTTCAGGAACAACTCGTGGGCCGTCTCCGGCGGCAGGGCCTTCACGTGCTGGGCGTTGAGCCAGGCCAGCTTGGTCTCGTCGAACATGGCCGGCGCCTTGCCTATACGGGCGATGTCGAACTTCGCTATCAGGTCGGCCTTGGTGAAGAACTCCTGCTCGGTGCCCGGGTTCCAGCCCAGCAGCGCGATGTAATTGAGTATCGCCTCCGGCAGGAAGCCCTTGTTCAGCAGGTCCGACAGCGCCGCGCTGCCCTCCCGCTTGGAGAGCTTCTTGCCGTTGGCGCCCATGATATGCGGCAGGTGGATATGCTCCGGGGCGGTCCAGCCGAAGGCGCCGTAGAGCAGCAGGTACTTGGGCGTGGAGGAGATATACTCGCAACCGCGCATCACGTGGGTAATGCCCATCAGGTGGTCGTCCACCACGTTGGCGAAATTATACGTCGGGAAGCCGTCGCGCTTGAGCAGGATCTGGTCGTC
>MGUA01000031.1:0-11129 GCA_001799735.1 Elusimicrobia bacterium GWB2_63_22
TACTCTCGAGGGAGCTACGCCGGAGCTAACGGTCGTTAAGGCCGCCGCCCCCGCCCCCAAAGGCTACGCCCTGTATCCGTTCGGAACGGGACTTGGTTGGAGGCTAACTTATACTGGGGTTTATTACAGCGGCATCACCATACGTATCTGCGGGTTGCCCTCCGGTCTTTCCGAAGCGGACCTGGACCGCTTCGAGATCTACCAATATAAGGACGACGGGACGGTTAGCGGGTTGGATACTACCCGTGTAGAGGGCTGCGTTACTGCCGAGACGGGGAGCAATTCCATATTCGCGGTGGCCGCGCCTATAAGCATCTACGACCAGAGCGGTCCCGAGGTGTATTTCTCGGCCAGCCGCGTTTTTGTGCAGGATGAGACGGTTTATGTGAGTTCCACCTCACAGCTGTCGCTGACTTCCGTGGACCTTTCCTCTAATACCGACGTGCTTGCCGGCGTGGCAAGCACGTATTACCTGCTGGGCGCGGAGCCCACCGCGGAATGCCTCTCGACCGCCTATAACCCGGCGGCGGCGCCCGGCACCTGCGAAAATCCATTGTATACTGGTGCTTTTAACGTGCCTGAGGGCGTACGCTCGCTGTACCGCTGGGCCGTGGACGAGATAGGCAACGTCGGGCCCGTGGTTAACATGGCCCTTCATTCGGACGGAACCACGCCGGCAGCCACGCTGGCCATAAACGGCGCGCCAATAACGGCCGGGGCCACGGTCTACGCCACCACCGCCGACACTATAACGCTTACGGCCGAGGATATTATGTCCAATGGCCTGGCCAGTGGCTGGGCGACCACTTACTTCCTGGTGGACGTCTCCACCGATAATTGCGGTTTCATGGACTGGTTCGGCGGAGTTAATGATACGGGGACCTGCGAGAACCCGTATTATTCGGGGCCGTTCACCTTGTCTCCCGGCGAGCATTTTATCTCTATCCGGGCCCAGGATAATGTAGGGAATCAGGAAGCCACGAAGACGGCGTATTTTGTTGTCTCCGAGCCTGTGCAAACATATCTGCCCATAACTCCGTCCTCGGGGCCTATAGGGGTCCCCTTCACCATAGAGGGCGCCGGCTTCGGTACTTATTCCGCCGGGACCACCGTGGTGTTGTTGGGCGGCACCACCGCCCCGCTCACGCTGTGGACCGATACCAAGATACAGGGCACCATCCCCGGCGCTTTGGCTGCGGGGCAGCATCCTGTTGTTGTGAAGCGGGGGACTGAAGTGCTGACTGAGGTTTCGCCTTTCACTATTACCCAGCCCGCGCTTTACTCGCTTACCCCGTCGTCCGGGGCTATAGGGCTGCCTTTCACTATCACAGGTGAAAGCTTCGGCAACTACGTGGCGGGCTTCACGCGGGTGCTGCTGGGCGGGGCGACCATGCCGCTAACCCTCTGGACCGATACCAAGATCCAGGGCACCATCCCCGGCACCCTGCCGGTTGGTGACTACGAACTGGTAGTGGAACGCGCCCTTAACGGCGGCGTGGTTCGCACTTCCACCACTACGTTCAGTCTGCGCAATATGGAAGCCTACTGGCTGGCGCCGTCGTCGGGGCCCATCGGTATGCCCTTCACCATCACCGGCGTTGGGTTTGGCAATTATTCCTCTGTCTACACCCATGTGCTGATAGGTGATGCCACGGCACCTTTAACGCTTTGGACCGATACTAAGATCCAAGGGACCGTCCCTGGCAGCCTGGCCTCGGGCCAGTACCCTGTGCTGGTGGAGCGCCGCACGTCGGACGGGGGCGCAATGCAGACCTCGCCCATGACCTTTGAAGTGGTCACTGTGGACGTGGCCAGCATGACGCCAGTAGCCGGGCCTATAGGTATGCCGTTCACCATCTACGGCGGAAACTTCGGAAACTACGTGGCCAATTACACCAGGGTGCTGATAGGCGGTACTACCTGCCCGCTCACCTTGTGGACAGCCGACAAGATACAGGGCACCATCCCCGGCGCCCTTGGTCCCGGCGAGTACCCCGTCATCGTCGAGCGCGAGCTCAACGGCGGCATTGTGCAGTCTTCGGCGCTGGCATTCACGGTAAGTACGCCTACGGCTTATAATATAAGTCCGGCCTCGGGCCCTATAGGCGTGCCTTTCACCATCAACGGCGAAAGCTTCGGTAATTATTCTGCCGCCTATACGGGCGTGCTGATAAACGGGGCCACCGTGCCGCTTACGTTGTGGACCGACACAAAAATACAAGGCACCATCCCCGGCAACCTGGCCCCCGGCCAGTACCCGGTTATGGTGGGCCGCATGACAGCCGACGGTGGGATGGTTGGAAGCAATCCTTTAACCTTCGAGGTAGTAGGCGTCAATGTGGCCAGTATGACCCCGGTGTCGGGCCCTATTGCCATGCCGTTCACCATCTACGGCACAGGCTTTGGCAATTACTCGGCAGGCTATACCAAGGTGCTCATAGGCGGCACTACCTGCCCGCTTACACTGTGGACCGATACCAAGCTACAGGGCACCGTTCCGGGTAGTCTTGCCGCTGGCGACTACCAGGTTCTGGTGGAGCGCAGTCTCAACGGCGGCCAGGTGCAGTCGCTGCCGCTGGCCTTCGGCGTGACCGCGCCTGTCGCCTATACGCTTGCACCCTCGTCGGGACCGATAGGCCTGCCGTTCACCATAATGGGTTCCAACTTCGGCAACTACGTGGCCAACTACACCAAGGTGCTCATCGGCGGTGCCGCGGCCCCGCTGACCTTGTGGACCGACACCAAGCTCCAGGGCACCATCCCCGGCAGCCTCGCTGATGGCGACCATGAGGTTGTCGTCGAGCGTGCCCTGAACGGTGGCGTGGTTCGCACTTCTACGTTCACCTTCACCGTCGGAACGCCCTACATGGACACGGTTAGCCCATCCACCGCCTCGATCATAGCGCCGTTCACCATAACGGGCTACAACTTCGGCAACTACGTGGCCAACTACACCAAGGTGCTCATCAACGGGACTACCGCCCCGCTGACCCTGTGGACCGACACCAAGATACAGGGCAAGCTGCCGTTCCTGCTGGCGGGCACTTACCCGGTGCAGGTACAGCGTTATCTTAATGGCGGTCTGGCAGAAAGCGCCACGGCCTACATTAACGTGGAGGAGCCGGTCATATCCAGCATGACGCCGACCAGCGGCGCGGTTGGGACTGTCTTCAACCTCTACGGCACCGGCTTCGGGCCTTATGACGCTACCATAGCCAAGGTCTTCTTGGGCGGCACGCAATGCGCCTTGAGTCTCTGGACGGATACCAGGATAACCGGCACCGTGCCTTCCGGCCTGACTTACGGCACCCACACGGTGGTGGCCATGCGCGGGCAGGCGGTCTCTAACGGGCTTGAGTTCTACATCCCCGGCACCTACAGCCCGTCGATGATGCGGCCCGGCCTTAGCCCGTCCGCCCTGGAGTTCAAGCTGGGCGAGGTCTACGTCTACCCTGACCCGGCCAAGGGCGGCAAGGTGCCCACCTTCCATATAGAGGTAGGCACGGCCGACAGCGTGAAGATAAAAGTCTTCACCGTGGCCGGTCAGCTTGCCCACGAGCAGACCCTTATGGGCAGCCCGCAGGCCGTGGGCTCGGTCTACGCCTACGAATACGCCTGGACTGGCCGCATAGCCAGCGGCGTCTACTATTTCACCGTCGAGGCCGAGCGTGCCGGCAAGAAACTAAAAGCCAAAGGCAAGTTCGCGGTGGTGAGGTAAAAGGAAAATATGAAAAACATAATCAAAATATTTTCCCTGAGCCTGCTGGTTTCCACCACGGCCAATGCCGCGCAGACGGGCGCGCAGTTCTTAAAGATCGACACGGACGCGCGCCTGAGCGGCATGGCCTCGGCGGGGGTGGCTTCGGCACTGGGCGTTAGCGCGCTGAACTATAACCCGGCCGGGCTTGCCGCTATGACCGGGCCGGAGGCTGCCTTCAGCCACAGCCAGTGGCTGATGGATGCTACCCATGACTTTATAGGCTTTGGTATGCCTGTAAAGAAGATGGCGCTGGCCCTTGGCGTGACGCGGCTGTCCAACGGCAAAATGGAAGGCCGCGCCGACGACGGAACGGCCAGCGGCGGCTACAGCGCCTATGACCAGGCAGTAAGCCTGGGTTTCGGGTTCAAGAATGTAGGTGGCGCTGTAAAATACATTCAAAGCAGCATAGCGGGCGTAAAGGCGCAGGCCTTTGCGGTGGACCTTGGCGCAAAACAAAAGTTAAGCAGGCTGCCTGTCACTGTTGGCGTGGGTGTGCAGAACCTGGGCACTGGGATAAAGTATCTGTCCCAGCGTGACAACCTGCCGCTGAGTGTCAATGCGGGATTCACGTTTATGGTGCTGCCGGGAATGGGGCTGTCGGTCGACGTGAAAAGGCTGATCTATGACAAACAGACGGTCTTTTCCGCCGGCACTGAGTATGCTATGCTTACCGGCAATAACCTGGGCTTCGCGCTGCGCGGCGGCTACGGTCTGACCGGGCTAACCCAGAGCAATGAGAAGAGCGGCCTTTGCGTAGGCGCGGGCGTGATGGCGTTGGGCGCGCAGTTAGACTACGCCGTTTCCCCGGAGACGGGGCTTGGCAGCGTGCAGCGGATTACGCTGAAGAAGAAGTTTTAAGTCTACGGACATCTTGTGTCAGTCAAACCTCACATAGTGCACATCATAACCAGGCTGGAGCCGGGCGGGTCCAGCCGCAATACCGTGGATTCGTGCGCCGCGCAGGCGGGGGATTACGACGTCACGCTTATCTCCGGGCCGCACCCGGACGCCGCCTCCCTGCTCGGGCTGCTGCCTCCCGAAGTTAAACATATAGAAATACCTGATCTCCAGAGAGAGATCTGCGCCGCCAAGGACCGCAGGGCCATGAGGGCCATTAAGCGGGAGCTAGACGCCCTGCGGCCTGACCTGGTTCATACGCACACCTCCAAAGCCGGGGCCCTGGGCCGCCTGGCCGCGGCCCTCTACAATCTGAAGGCCGAACGCCGGACGCTGGTGGTGCATACCCCGCACGGCCACCTGCTCTACGGCTATTACGGCGCGCTAAGAACCCTGGTATTCAAGCTCGCAGAACGCTTCCTGGCCCGGTTCACCGATTATTTCATAGCGCTTACCCCCGGCGAGATGGACGAATCCTCGGCGGCGGGCATAGGCACGCCGGGGCAATGGCGGGTCATACACAGCGGCGTGGATTTTGCCCCGCCAGCGGCGCCGGCCGGCAAAAAAGACCTCGGCATCCCGGAAGGCGAGATCACCATCGGCACCATCGCGCGACTGGAACCGGTAAAAGGCGTGGAGTACCTGCTGCGCGCGGCCGCCCTGCTGAAAGAACAGTTCCCAGCTGCCCCGTTCAGGACCGTCATCATCGGCGGAGGCGCGCTGGAGGAAAGCTTGCGCCGCCTGGCGGAGGACCTGGGCATAGCCGACCGGGTGTTGTTCACGGGCTTCCGGCATGACGCCGCCGCCCTGCTGCCCGCCCTCGACATTTACGTGCAGCCCTCGCTCAACGAGGCCATGGGCCGCGCGCCTCTCGAAGCCCAGGCCCTCGGCATACCGGCCGTGGTGAGCTCCGTCTGCGGCCTGCCCGCCGTCATCAGGGAGGGGGAGACCGGCTACGCCGTACCGCCCGCCGACCCGGCCGCGCTAGCGGAAGCCTTAGCCAAACTGCTGGCCTCGCCGGAACTGCGCGCGAGCATGGGCGCCGCCGCCAGGGAATGGGCTTTAGCCAAGGATGAAACCGGCTTTGCGCGCTTCGGCGCCGAAAGCATGAACATACGGCTGAAAAAGTTCTATAATGAAATCCTGGGGAACCATCGGGTGGGGGGACTACCGTAAATGCATAAAATTCTCGCTGTGGACGACGATCTCAGCATACTGGAGATCTACAAGGAAATCTTCTCCAACGCGGGTTTCGAAGTGCGCACCGCTGAGGACGCGGTAGCGGCCGTGACCCTGTACCAGCAGTTCCAGCCGGACCTGCTGGTGCTGGACGTGGACATGCCCGCCGGCGGGGGCCAGAAAGTCTTCGACCGCCTGCGCAACCTTTTCCAGACCGCCACGCCGATCATCTTCTCCACCGGCCTGCCGGAAGCCGTGCAGAACCTCGCCAAGCTCGCTAATGTAGTAGTGCTCAAGAAACCCGTTAACGCCGGGGAGCTGGTCTCCGAGGCGAAAAGACTTCTTAAAATCGCTTAACAGGGCCCGTTACAACGTAACGGGGAACCGGGTATAAATGCCCGGTTTTTTTTGATATACTTTTTATATAGCTACGCACCACGCGCGACCCCGGAACCAGCAAGCAGTAGCCCTCAGCGCCGCCCGCCGCGCGATTTCACCCCCGGAGGTTCTATGCCGAAGATGGAAGTAGACGTGGACAAGTGCAAGGGCTGCTACCTGTGCATACAGGTCTGCCCTAAGAAGTGCATCGAAAAATCCGATAAATTCTCCAAGACCGGTTATTTCCCGGCCAAGGACTCCAAGGAAGGCTGCTGCATAGCGTGCCTGGCTTGCGCTCACATCTGCCCCGACCTCGCGATAAAGGTCTATAAATAAGGAGGCATGACTATGGCTGATAAAAAACTGATGAAAGGCAACGAGGCCCTGGCCGAAGGCGCCATACGCGCCGGCTGCCGCTTCTTCGCCGGTTACCCGATCACCCCCCAGAACGAGATCCCCGAATACATGAGCTGGCGCCTGCCGCAGGTGGGCGGCGCGTTCATCCAGTCCGAGAGCGAAGTCTCGGCGATAAACATGGTTTACGGCGCGGGCGCCACCGGCGTGCGCTGCATGACCTCCTCCTCCAGCCCCGGCATGAGCCTCAAGCAGGAAGGCATCTCCTACGCGGCCGGCGCGGACCTGCCTATCTTCATAGGCAACGTGATGCGCGGCGGCCCGGGCCTGGGCAACATAGCCGGCGCCCAGGGCGACTACTGGCAGGCCACCCGCGGCGGCGGCCACGGCGACTACCGCACCTTCGTGATGGCGCCCAACTCCGTCACCGAGATGGCCAACTTCCCGCACAAATGCTACGAAGTCGCCTTCAAGTACCGCATCCCGTCCATGGTGCTGGCCGACGGCATTATAGGCCAGATGATGGAACCCGTGGAATTCAAGCACCCCGAAGTGGACGTAAAGGCCCTGGTAGAGCCCGACTGGGCCCTGGGCGTGAACAAGAACCGCGCCAAGCGCATCGTCAAATCCTACGACCTGCGCGAAGGCTACCTGGAAGTGATGGTCAACGAAAGGGTGAAGCGCTACAAGCAGATCGAGGCCGAAGAGACGATGTACGAGGAAAAAATGATGGAAGACGCCGAGATAGCCATAGTGGCTTACGGCACCTCGGCCCGCGTCTCCGTGGCGGCCATGAAGCTGGCCCGCGAGCGGGGCCTGAAGGTCGGCCTGTTCCGCCCCATCACCCTGTGGCCCTTCCCTAAGGCCCGCATCGTAGAGCTCTCCAAGCGCATAAAGAAATTCCTGGTGGTGGAGATGAGCCTGGGCCAGATGGTGGAGGACGTACAGCTGTCGCTCAACGGCCGCGCGGAAGTCCACTTCTACGGCAAACCCGGCGCTTCCGTGATGACCGCCGAAGAAGTGTACAAGACGATGGACGCCATCGTAAAAAAGGGGGCCAAAGAATATGCAGCTGTTAAATAAGAAACCCGAATCGCTTCTCGACGTGAAGATGCATTACTGCCCCGGCTGCGGCCATGGCATCATACACCGCCTCGTCGCCGAAGTGATGGACGAGCTGGGCATCCGGAGCCGCACCATAGGCGTGGCGCCCGTGGGCTGCGCCGTGTTCGCCGACACCTACTTCAACTGCGACATGATCCAGGGCCCGCACGGCCGCGGCCCCGCGGAAGCCACCGGCATCAAACGCGCGAAGCCCGAGACCATAGTCTTCTCCTACCAGGGCGACGGCGACCTGGCCTCCATCGGCATGGCCGAGATCGTACACACCGCCATCCGCTCGGAGAACATCACGGTGATCTTCGTGAATAACGCCATCTACGGCATGACCGGCGGCCAGATGGCCCCGACCACGCTGATAGGCCAGAAGGCCACCACCTGCGTGGACGGCCGCACCGCCAAGCAGGCCGGCTACCCGATAAAGATGTCCGAGATGCTGGCCACCATAGACGGGGCGACCTACATTGAGCGCACCACCGTGCACACCAACCCCGGCGTGATGAAGACCAAGGCCGCCATAAAGAAAGCCTTCCAGAACCAGATAGACGGCAAGGGCTTCTCGCTGGTGGAGATCCTTTCCATGTGCCCGACCAACTGGGGCACGCGCCTGGACAACCCGTCCGAAGCCACCAAGTTCGTGGCGGAAGGCATGCTGCCCGTGTTCCCGCTCGGCGTTTACAAGGACGCCTGCGCGGCCGACAAGAAATAACGGAGGACTTTAAAATGTACCAAGGCATAAAGATATCCGGTTTCGGCGGGCAGGGAGTGATCTCCGCCGGCTACCTGCTGGCCCAGGCCGGCATGATGGAGGGGAAAGAAGTCAGCTTCTTCCCGGCCTACGGCGCGGAGATGCGCGGCGGCACGGCCAACTGCTCCGTGGTAGTGGCCTCCGACGAGGTCACCACCCCTATAGTCACCAGCCCCGACACGGCCATAGTGCTCAACGAGCCGTCGCTCGCGAAGTTCGAGCCTGCGGTGAAGCCCGGCGGCCTGCTGATCATCAACAGCTCGCTGGTCAACTCCAAGGCCACCCGCACAGATATAAAGGTGCTGTACGTGCCCTGCAATGAGATAGCCGGCGAGATAGGCAACCCCAAGGCCATGAACATGGTGGCGCTCGGCGCTTTCGCCGCCGCCACCGGCGCGATGACCATAGACGCCATCGCCCGCGCCATGCCCAAGGTCTACAAGAAGCTCAAGCCCGAAGTTATAGAGCTCAACGTAAAGGCCCTCCGGCGCGGCGCCGAGGCGAAGTAAAACCCGGCGCATACCAGAGCGAAGGGCCCGGTTACCCGGGCCCTTCTTCTTTCCGGAGCGCCCGCGAAAGTTATAGAATACTCTTATGCACCACGGCGGAGACGACGACGGGCAGGACCCGAAAGAAAAAATAAACTACAAGGCGACCTTCCGCCTCCTCTACGGCCTGATAAAACCGCGCAAAGGGCCGTTCCTCATCGCTTTCGTCTACATGACCTCGGCCACCCTGCTGAGCCTGTTCATCCCGATGATAGTGAAGTACATCATCGACACCGCGCTCCCGGCCAGGGACCCTAAGGCGCTGCTGTTGGCCGCCGCGGTCTATATCATTACCACCCTGCTTTTCCTGTACTTCAACTATCTCCAGGTGCTGCAGCTGGCCAAGGCCGGGCAGGGTCTTATCGTGGACCTGAAGCAGCGCATCCTCGCCCACATCCTGTCGCTGGACCTGGAGTTCTACTCCTCCATGCCCGTCGGCCGCCTTAACGCGCGCGTGCAGTCCGACACCAGCACGCTTTACGCCCTCTTCACCAACACCGTCATCACCATCGTAAACGATATCCTGATGTTCGCGGTGGTCTTCTGCGTGATGGCCTTCTTCAACCTGAAGCTGACGCTGATGCTGATCCCGATGTTCCCGGTGCTGATCCTCCTCGGCTGGGTCTTCGTGAAGGTCACCTCGCCCATGTTCGTCAAGGTCCGCAAGATCGCCGCGGAGATCCCCGGGTTCCTGACGGAGCAGTTCAACGGCATCGGCGTACTGCAGGCTTTCAGCCGCGAGGCCGACGCCTCGGCCAAGATGGAGGCGCTCAACCAGAAGAGATTCACCGCAGACATCAACGTCGAGCTCTACACGGTGATCTTCTTCCTCAGCATCGTGTTCCTGCACCCGGCGGCCACCGCGGCCGTCTTCCACTACGGCGGCATAATGGTGCTGGACAACAAGATGACGGTAGGCGTCATCCTGCTGTTCGTCATGTACCTGGGCAACCTCTTCGAACCCATCTTCCGCTTCTCCGAGCATTTGAGCATCATACAGCGCTCCTTCTCGGCCGGGCACAGGATAGCCAAGATACTGGAACTCAAGCCGGCCCTGACCGAGCCGGCCCGGCCACATTACATCAACAGCGTCCGGGAGTCCATAGATTTCCGCAATGTCTGGATGCGCTACAAGGAGGACGCGGGCTGGGTGCTCAAGGACGTCTCCTTCAAGCTGCCGCGCGGCAAAAGCCTGGCCATCCTCGGCGAGACCGGCGGCGGCAAGACCACGGTGACCAGCCTGCTGTTCCGCTTCTACGACTTCCAGAAAGGCCATATCGAGATAGACGGCACGGATATCCGCAGCCTCAGCCTGGGCTCGCTGCGCGCGGCCATCGGTCTGGTGCAGCAGGACATCTACCTGTTCCCCGGCACGGTGATGGACAACCTGAAACTGATGGACACGTCCATCCCCGACAGCCGCGTGCACGACGCCATCCGGCTTATGGGGATAGAAGCTTTCTTCAAAAAGCACCCGCTCGACAAAGTGGTCAAGGAGAAGGGCGCGAACCTCTCCATCGGCGAAAAGCAGGTGATCTCGCTGGCCCGCGCCATGGTGCTGGACCAGGAGGTGCTGGTGCTAGACGAGGCTACCTCCAACATGGACCCGCATACCGAGCGCCTGATCACCACGGCCATAAAGAATTTGCTCAAACATAAGACGGTCATAATCATCGCCCACCGCCTCTCCACCGTCCGCAACGCCGACCGGGTCATGATGATCTCCGGCGGCGAGGTTAAAGAGCTCGGCACGCACGACGAGCTGCTCGCCAAAGGCGGGCTCTACGCCAAGTACTACCGCCTGCAGTTCGGGGAGGGCGAATGATCTTCACCCTGAAATGGCTGCTGCCCTACTGGCGCCGGCACTCCGTGCGCATGACCGTCATCGTGGTTTTCGGCATGATCAGCGCGGCGCTGCACGCCTACAACCCGCTGCTCATAAAGAACATCGTCAACGGCCTCAGCGGCCGCCCCGACCCGGAGTACCTCCGCCAGAACGTGATGTTGATCCTCGGGGTCGGCTTCGGGCTGTTCGTGACCAACCTGATCGCGCAGCGCAACCGGGCGTGGATGAACGTCCGCCTGGAATGGGAGATCCGCCGCGACGCGTTCAACCACGTGGTCACGATGGACCGCAACTTCTTCC
>MGUA01000031.1:11141-48877 GCA_001799735.1 Elusimicrobia bacterium GWB2_63_22
CCGGCGACCTGGTGGCCCGCCTCTCAGACGACATCTCCGAGAAGATCTCCTGGTTCGGCTGCTCGGGCGTCTTCCGCTTCGTGCAGGCAGTCTTCACGCTGACGGCGGCCGTGGGCATGATGTTCTACGTGAATCCGGCCTTCTCCCTCTGCGTGCTGCTGCCGCTGCCGTTCGTGCTGGTCTTCTCCATAAAGACCGGGCGGCTGCTCACCGGCCGCTACAAGGAGCTGCAGGATTCGATCACCAACCTCTTCGACTTCCTGGAGACCTGCTTTACCGGCATCCGCGTGATCAAGGCCAACGCCAAGGAACCCTCCCAGCTGGAGTTCTTCAAAACCCGGACCGCCGCCCAGAGCTCCGCCGAGATCTCCACCGCCAAGCTCCAGATCATCTTCTCCTACTTCTGGCACGAGGCCGGCTTCCTCTCTATCGCGCTGCTCTACACCGCGGGCGGGCTGATGGTGATAAACGGCCGTGCGACGCTCGGCGAACTGATCGCCTTCCAGTTCTACGCGGGCATGGTGGTGCAGCCCCTGATGGACATCAGCCAGTTCGTGGTGGCCGGCAACCGCGCCGGCGTCTCCATAGGGCGCGTCAACGAGCTGCTGACGGCCCGCTCCTCGCTTAAGTCGGGGCTGGGGGACAAGACCACGCCCGACCACATCACCTCGCTGGAATTCCGCGGGGCCGGCCTGAAGAACCCCAAGGGCGACGCCCTGCTTATCCGGGATATAACGTTTACGGCCGTCCGCGGCCAGCGCGTGGCGGTGGTAGGCCGGATCGGTTGCGGCAAGTCCACCCTGCTGTCGCTGGCGCTGCGCCTGGCCGAGCACGACGCTGGAGAGATGCTGGTCAACGGCACTGACATCCGCGAATGGAACCTCCATCTTTTCAGGGAGCGCGTAGGCTATACCTCGCAAGAGGCGTCCATATTCAGCGGGACGCTGCGCGACAATATCCTGATGGACCGCACTTTCGGCGTGGCGCCGGGGATGCTGGAAAAGGCCCTGGAGACCGCACAGCTGGCCAAGGAACTCCACAAATTCCCCAAAGGCCTGGACACCGTGGTGGGCACGCGCGGCTTCGCCCTCTCCGGCGGCCAGAAACAGCGCGTAGCCATCGCCCGGGCCCTCCTGACCGGCCCCGATGTGCTGCTGCTCGACGACGCCACCAGCGCCATGGACGCCCAGACCGAGGACCACTTCTGGAAAGCTTACCGCAAGGAGCATCCGGACGCCTTGTGCCTCGCCGTCACCCACCGCCTCAAGACCATCGAGACCTCCGACCTCATCCTGGTCCTCGAGAACGGGGCCCTGGCCGAAAAAGGCACCCACGCCGAACTCATGGCCCAGGGCGGCATCTACAAACAGATCTACGAGCGCCAGAAACTCTCAGAAGAACTCGGCCCCCAAACCGCAGCCTGACCCCAGGCATGCAAATAATAAGAGCCGCTGCAAAGCGGCTCTTCTTATTTTGGGGCACGGCGCAGGGAGCAGGCTACAGGAACTTCAACATGGCCCAGTCGTAGAGGTAGAGGAGGGGGAAGAAGGCCAGCGTAGAGACCAGGATGCTCTGGCCCACCAGGTCCTGGTCGAAATCGAACTCCCTGGCCACCACATAATTCAGCACCGCCACCGGCATCACCATCTCGATAAAAGACACCCGGGAGACCAGCCCCGTAAAACCAAAAACCCTCGCCGCCAGCAGGTAGCACAGCGGCAGCAGCAGCAGCTTCAGCCCGCTCACCAGCGCGATGCGGGACAGGTTATGCGCTATCTGCTTGCCGTACAGCCCCACGCCCAGCGTGAACAGAGACAGCGGCAGCGTAGTCCGGCCTATATCCGACAGCACCCGGTGCAGCAGCTCCGGAATGCGCAGCCCGAAGCCGGCCATCAGCAGGCCCGCCACCGAAGCCCACAGCACCACGCTGCGGCCCACCAGCCGCGCAAAGCGGGCCGGCGGACAGTCCCGCTCGCAGACCAGCGTCATCAGCAGGAAGCCGAACGTAAAGATGAAAATATTGTGCACCGACGAGACGATAGCCGCGTAGCCGATGGCCTCCTCGCCCAGGCGCATAGCCGCCACCGGGAAACCGAGGTAGACTGTGTTACCCAGCACCGAGACGATGATCAGCAGCCGCGCCAGCCGCCAGTCTATCCGGCCGGCCTTCCACAGCCCCCAGGCCGCGCCCATCACCGCGGCCAGCGGCAGCGTATTGGCCGCCAGGAAGCGCCAGTCCAGCCCGGACAGCGGCGTATCGGCGATCTTGAGGATGATCAGGGCGGGAAGCGCCAGGTAATACAGGTACTGGTTGAAGGCGTGCTCGGCCCCTTCCCGCACGATACCGTATTTGCGGAACAGCCAGCCGGCGGCCAGGACGAGGGCGAGGTTTGCGATTATTATAGTCATCAGAGAAAAAGCAGCACCATGACCTGCGCGGAGATCACCCGCAGGATCATCACCAGCGGGTACACCGTGGCGTAGCTCATGGCCGACAGGTTGGACGGGCTCATGGAGTTGGCGAAAGCCAGCGCCGGCGGGTCCGTCATGGAACCGGCCAGGGCCCCGCAGAGGGACATATAGTTAAGCTTCAGCCGGGCCTTGGCGAAGATCCCGATGATCACTATCGGCAGCACCGTTATCAGGAACGAGAACAGCACGATCTGCAGGCCGTTGCCGTTGAGCAGCGTCTCGAAGAACCGCCCGCCGGCCTTCAGGCCGACGCAGGCCAGGAAAAGAACGATGCCTAACTCGCGCAGCATCAGGTTGCCGGCGGGGGGGAGGTACCAGTTCAGCGGGCCGATGTGCTGCACGTAGCTGAGGACGATGGCCATGATCAGCGGCCCGCCGGCCAGACCCAGCTTCACCGGGGCGCCCAGGCCGGGAATGGAGATCGGGATAGAGCCCAGCAGCACGCCCGCCGCGATGCCGATGAAGGCCGGGATCAGCTGCGGATGGTTGAGGTCCTTGGGGGAATTGCCCAGCAGGGCCGCGGCCCGGGCCACGGCGGCCTCAGAACCCACGATCACCAGGTTGTCGGCGAACTGCAGCACGTAGGAATCGGACACCAGGAACTCCACGTCGGCGCGGGCCACGCGCGTGGCCGCCACGTCGTACTGCGCTTCCAGGCCGATCTCGTCGAGAGTTTTGCCGATGACTTCTTTATGCGTTACGATAACGCGCGAATGGATGATCTGGCTGGGGAGCTTCTTCAGGTCCATCTCGCTCCGGGAGCCGACCACCAGGGTGAACTTCTTTACGCTCTCCTCCAGCCCCACCGCCAGCAGCACGTCGCCCGTGTGGATAACGGTGTCGTCGTGCGCCACGCCCAGCTGCCCGCCGTGGTAGAAGCGGGAAACCACCACGCCCAGCTGGTCTATGGCCGGGATGTCCTTGATCTTGAGGCCCTCAAGGTTCTTGTTCTCCACCGTTATGCTCGCGTTGATGAGGGCCGAGGCGGCTTTTTCGGCGTGCACGGTCAGCAGGTCCTGCTCGGCCTGGGCCTTAAAAAGCCGGCGGATCAGGATCATCGTAAGGATTATGCCCAATATGGCGCCCGGGTAGGCCAGCGCGTAGCCGACGGAGGCGCTGTTGACGGCCTCGGGGCTTACCGCGCCCAGGGTCTGCTGGGCCGCGGCCAGGGAAGGGGTATTGGTGACGGCGCCGGCGTACATGCCCACCGCGGTGGCGATGTCGAAACCGGCCAGCCTGGCCGCGGCCAGGGCAGCGGCGACGCCGCCCAGCACCACGGCGGCGGCCAGCAGGTTAAGCTGCAGGCCCTGCTTTTTAAAGGAGGAGAAAAAACCGGGCCCGACCTGGGTGCCGATGGAGTACACGAAGAGGATCAGGCCGAAGTCCCGCAGGAATTCCAGCGTGTCGTGGTTGATATCCAGCCCGAAATGGCCGAAGAGGATGCCGGAGAACAGGACGCCGGCTATGCCGAGGTTTATGCCGGCGACGCTGATATTCCCGATAGCCAGCCCGCCGGCCGCCACCAGCATGATGACGAACACCGACCAGGCCACCGACTGAGGGGAGAAAAGCAGGGAGAACAGGTCCATAGGATAATTTTATCAAATCGGGGGGCTTCCCGCCGTGCCGCGGTTTCATTTGCGCCGCTAATTTCATATTATTTAACTAACTTCAGCCACGGAGACAAAAATGACAGCCAAAGCAGAAAGCCGCAGCCCCTGGTCCTACGTACCGACCACCTACTTCGCCGAAGGCCTGCCGTACATGATAGTCAATTCGCTGGCCGTTATCATCTACAAGAAGATGGGCGTCTCCAATACCCTCATCGCCTTCTGGACCAGCTGGCTGTACCTGCCGTGGGTCATAAAGATGCTGTGGGGCCCGCTGATAGACATGTACTCCACCAAGCGCAACTGGATAGCCTGGACCCAGGCTCTGATGGCCGTGGCCATAGCTACCGCGGCCCTCTCCCTCAAGACCCCGCAGTTCCTGTATGTCTCGATGGCCTGCTTTATGGGCATAGCCTTCCTGTCGGCCACGCACGACATCGCCGTGGACGGCTTCTACATGCTGTCGATGGACGACAAGCGGCAGGCCTTCTTCATAGGCATCAGGTCCTTCTTCTACCGCGTGGCCATGCTGTTCAGCTCCGGCGTGCTGGTGATGCTGGCGGGCCGCATAGAGACCAATACCGGCAATATACAGAACAGCTGGACCAGCGTGCTGCTGCTGGCGGCGGCCATCATGGGCCTGCTCTTCGTCTACCATAAGGTCTGGCTGCCGGCGCCGGCGGCCGACAAGCCCGACGAGGCCAAGGCCAGCCAACTGGCCGAGTTCGGCGAGATCTTCCGGGCTTATTTCAAACTGGAGAACGTGGGCCTGGGCCTGGCTTTCATCCTGACCTACCGCTTCGGTGAGGCGATGCTGCTAAAGCTGACCGCGCCGTTCCTGCTCGACGCCGCGGAGGCCGGCGGCATGGCGCTGACCACCTCCCAGGTGGGTATAGCCTACGGCACCGTGGGCCTGGCCTCGCTGATAGTCGGCGGCCTGCTGGGCGGCTGGATAATCTCGAAGTACGGCCTGAGGCGCACCATCTGGCCGCTGGCCTTCCTGCTCAACGCCCCGGACCTGGTATATGTATACATGTCCTACCACACAGCCCTGTCCATCAACTTCGTCTACGGGCTGGTGGGAGTAGAGCAGTTCGGCTACGGCATGGGGACCACGGCCTTCATGTTCTACATGATCACGCTTACCGGGGAAAAATACAAGACCGCGCATTTCGCCATCTCCACCGGCATCATGGCGCTGGGCATGATGGTGCCCGGCTTCATCAGCGGCAAGCTGCAGGACCTGGTCGGCTACCCCAAGTTCTTCATCATAGTGTGTCTCGCCACTATCCCGGGCATGCTGCTGATACCCTTCCTGAAGCTGAAGGACAAGGAGAAAGCGGCATAAAAGCCTTCGAGGCGTAAAAAAAACAGCCCGCTTCTCAGCGGGCTGTTTCTTTTTAAGGCTTATGTCTTAGGCGACCGCGATGCACTGCACGGGGCAGTTGGCGGCAGCGGTCTTGGCGGCGTCTTCCTTGCCGGCGGGCACGTCGCCCTTCACGATGGCCTTGTCGGCGTTCATTTCGAAAACCTCGGGGCAATCATTGGCGCAGAGTCCGCAGCCGATGCAGGCAGCCTGGTCTACAGTAGCTTTCATGTTATACCTCCGTGTATTTACTGAAAATCCGTCCACTAAATTATACTAAAAGCGGGAGCTATTCGCTTATGCGCTTTTCCGTGGCCTTGTCGAAGACGTGCATATTCTTGTAGTTGAAGCACAAGGAGACGCCGCTGCCGGGGCTGCGGTCGAAGAAGGCCTCGACGGTGGCCAACAGGCGCTGCTCGCCCACCTTGATATAAAGGTTCTCGCGGTGGCCCAGCAGTTCGCAGACCTCCAGCACGCCGTCCACCTTGTCGGAACAGCCCTCGGCGGTGCGGCCCACCAGCACGTCGTCCGGCCTGACACCGACCGTTACCTCGCGCCCGTCGTGTTTCTTCGGGTCGTGCAGCAGGTAGGGGGGGATGGTGAGCTTTATGTCGCCGCTGGAGAAGCGCAGATGCTCGCCTTCCAGCACCAGCCGGCCGTGCATGAAATTCATGGTGGGGCTGCCTATAAAGCCGGCCACGAACAGGTTGGCGGGCTTGCGGTACACCTCGATGGGGGAGCCGACCTGCTGCACTATGCCGTGGTTCATGATGACGATGCGGCCGGCCAGCGTCATGGCCTCCACCTGGTCGTGGGTGACGTAGATGATGGTGGCGTTGAGGCGCTGGTAGAGTTTGGCTATCTCCACGCGCATCTCCTCGCGCAGCTTGGCGTCCAGGTTGGAGAGGGGCTCGTCGAACAGGAACACCTTGGGCTTGCGCACGATGGCGCGGCCGATGGCCACGCGCTGACGCTGGCCGCCGGAAAGCTGTTTGGGCATGCGCTTGAGGAACTTCTGGAGCTGCAGGATATTGGCCGCCTCCTCCACCCGCGCGGCGATCTCGGCCTTGTCGGTCTTGCGCAGGCGCAGCGCGAAGCTCATGTTCTCCTCCACGGTCATGTGGGGGTAGAGGGCGTAATCCTGGAACACCATGGCGATCTGCCGCTTGGAGGGGTGCAGCTCGTTTACGCGCAGGCCGTCTATCAGGATGTCGCCGCCGGTGATCTCCTCCAGGCCGGCCAGCATCCGGAGCAGCGTGGTCTTGCCGCAGCCGGAGGGGCCGACGATCACCACGAATTCGTGGTCCTTGATGTCCACGTCGACGCCGTTGAGGACCAGGTTGTCGTTGAATTTCTTGACGATCTTGTTGAATTGCACCGAAGCCATAGGTTATCCTTTCACGCTGCCGAGGGTGAGGCCGGAAATAAGCCATTTAGAAGAGTACAGGAAGACTGCCAGCACCGGGATGGTGACGAGCATCGAGCCGGCGGCGAACATGCCCCATTGCGTGATGTACTGGCCCTGCAGCTCGAACAGGCCCAGCGTCCAGGTATACTGCTTGGAGCTGAACAGCACTACGCGCGCCACCAGGTACTCGTTCCAGGCGGTGGTGAAATTGAACAGGAAGGCGATGCTGAGCGCCGGCGTGGACAGCGGCAGGATGATGCGCCAGAAGGCGCCCACCTGGCTGGTGCCGTCCACGAGAGCCGCCTCCTCGAGCGAGCGGGGGATGGTGTCGTAGTAGCCCTTCAGGATCCAGATGCTGAAAGGCAGCGAGCTTACCGAGTAGGCGATGATCATGCCGAGGTAGGTGTTCATGAGCTTGAGCTTCATGATCATCAGGAACAGCGGCAGGATGAGCATGCCGGCGGGGATCATCTGGCTCGACAGCAGCAGGATGAGGCCGGCCTTCTTGCCGGGGAAGCGGAAACGGGAGAAGGCGTAGGCCGCCGTGCTGGCCAGCGACACGCCGATGAACGACGTGGCCAGGGTGATGAGCAGCGAGTTCCACAGCCAGCGCAGGAACATGGTGTCCTTGAGCAGGCTGGCGTAGGCGACGAAGGTGGCGTTGTCCGGGATCAGCGACAGGTCGGTGGAGAACAGCTTGTCGCCGGGGCGCAGCGAAATGGAGAAGATGCGCAGCAGCGGGTAGATGAAGACGAGCGACACGGCCAGCATCACCAGGTGGATCAGCAGGTACTTCAGGAACTTGCGGCGCTGTATCGGGTCGCGCAGCACTTCGGCGCCGGAGGCGCGCAGGCCGGAGAAATATTTTTTTATACGGAGCATATCAGCGCTCCTCCTTGGCCGCGTCGAAACCGTGCAGGTAGGTGACCGAGATGAAGAACAGCAGCGCGAACACCACTATGGCGAAAGCGGCGGAGTAGCTGTAGCGGTTGTAGGTGAAGGCCGCCTTGTACAGCGCCGACACCAGGATGTCGGCCTGCTCGGTGCCGCCCGCCTGGCCGGTAACCAGGTAGATCACGTTGATATTATTGAAGGTCCACACCGTGCCCAGCGTGACCGCCGGCATGAGTACCGGCTTGATCAGCGGCATGGTGATGAAGCGCAGCTTCTGGAAGTAGGAGGCGCCGTCTATGTCGGCCGCGTCGTAATAGGAGCTGGAGATGCTCTGCAGGCCGCCGAGGATGACCACCATCATGAAGGGGATGCCCAGCCAGACGTTGATGATAGTACAGGTCAGCAGCGGGTAGTCGGAGAGCCACTGCACCGGCCCCACGCCGAGCGAGACCAGGAAAGGGAACACCTCCGTCAGCTTGGCCAGGATGATGTTGACGAAACCGTTCTGGGAGTGGAACTCGCCGCGCATGGCCAGCACCGCCACCACCTGCGGCATGGCCCACGGCACCACCAGCAGCGTGCGGTAGATCCCCTTGAAGCGGATGGCGTTGTTGAGCAGCAGCGCCAGCGCGAAGCCGCCCGCCACGTGGAAGAAGACGTTGGTGAAGGTCCACACCAGGGTCCGGCCCAGCAGCGCCCAGAACGTGACCTCGGAGAGCGGGGAGGTGGTGAACACGTCGAAGTACTGGCGCAACCCCACGAAGGGCAGGCTGCCGGTGTTCTTCCACATCATTATCGTGGTCAGCTTCAGGTCGTGGAAGGAGAGGTACACTTCGAAGACGAAAGGGTACACCAGCAGCAGGGCCAGGCCGATGAAGGCCGGGGCCAGCAGCAGGTACGGCACGGTATGCCGGCCCTTCACCGCGTAGCGGAACGCGGCCGCGATCAGCGCCTCGGCGGCCAGGAAATAGAACCACAGGCGGAACTGGTAGTCGCCCAGGATGGCGGCGGCGGCCACTACGGCGGCGGCGGGGAAGGCGGCCAGAGCCACCGGGAAGAACCAGGCGCGGTCGTGGCATTTGAAGTGGTAGTAGAAGTAGCCCTCGAGCGCGGCCACGCCGAGGGCGATCAGCACGATGAAGCCGGCTACCTCGTATATGGATTTAAGGATTTCCATGCCTTTACCTGTTCATCTCGGCGATCTTCTTGTCGGTGTTTTCCTGCATGCGCCGCACCGCGGTATCCACGTCCATTTTTTTGGTGGCGGCCAGGCCCAGGTAGTTGCGGGCGGAATCCCAGACGGCGCGCATCTCGGTGACCATCGGCATGGGCCGGCCTTTCAGGATCTGCTCCAGCGAGACCCTTGATATCTCGTCGGAAGTGATCTCCTTGGCGGAGCCGGCCTCCTTAAGGGCAGGCAGGCGGGTCAGCTCGCGATACTGGCGCACCTGGTTCTCCTTCGAGGTGTAAAACTCTATCAAGCGCTTCAACAGCGCGATCTTTTCGGGTTTAACCCCGGTGCTGAGCATGAAGTATTTTCCGCTCACCATAGGGGAGGGCCAGCGGCCGGTTTTGGAAAGCATAGGGATCACCGCGATCCCGAAATCTTTCCCGAAATGCTTCTGGTAGCCGGAGATGGCCCAGTCGCCGTTGATAATGAAGGCGGCCTTGTTCTCCTTGAACAGGGAATCCATGCAGTTATAGTCGCATTCCATCGGCACGTATTTCTTCTCGTACTTCAGGTCCAGGTAGAAATTCACCGTGTCACGCATCGCCTGCGTGTCGAGCGTGGGCTTCTTGCCTTCCATCGGCCAGCCGCCGAAGGCGCCCAGCCACGGCATCATCCAGAAAGGCTCGCCCATGTCAAAGGCGATGCAGCGGTCCAGCTTGTATTTTTTCGCCGCCCCGGCGCAGAAAGCGAAGAGTTCGTCGGTGGTCCTGGGGGCCGTCTTGATGAATTTCTTGTTGTAGAACATTATCAGGTGGTTGCCGTTGGAAACCGGCACGCCCCAGATATGCCCGTCGAGCGAGATGGCGTCCACCACGGGGGCATTGAACCTGCTGAAATCGAACATCCCTTCCAGCGGGACTATGAAGCCGGAAACGGCGTAGAGCCCGGCGGTGTCGGAGGGGCCGAGCAGCAGGTCGGGGGGAACGCCGGCGAGAGAGGCGGCCTGGAACTGCTGGCGCAGGTCCTCGGGCTGGTAATGGGTGCGGGTTATCTCTACCCCGGCGTTCTCGGGCAGGCGCTTGAAGGCTTCAAGGACGGAATCTATGTAGGGGGCGACCTGGGCGTCTTCCTGCTCCCAGAGCACGATGGTTCGGGAATCGTCGGCGGCGGGGCGGGCGCAGGCGGCCAGGGCCGCCAGCAGAACCGGGAAAAGTCGAGTTAGTTTCACCCCTGCCCCCTTTTTATCAGCTTTTGGAAATATTGGTTATGGCGGCCAGCAGCGCCACCAGCACGGAAAGTTTCAGCGCCGTCCACCAGGAGATCACCCCGGCTACAGCCCCGGAGGCTACCGCGCCCGGGAAAAGCGCGGGAATGGTCCACATCCAGAACCACTTTATCAGGAAGATGCCGAGCACGAAGATCCCGGCCAGCCACAGCACTATGGCCGGCATACCGAGGAAGAGCAGGTTGCGGAGCTTCATTAAAGAAATTCTAACAAATAATCCTGAATAAAACCCATAATATTGTTAAATATATATATGCGGGGAACCAAAGCCGACGAAAAACTTTTCTGGAACAGCCGGGCGCGCAGCTACCCGTTGCCCTTCGACGCGGGCACGGCCGCCAAAACACGCCGGATCCTGCGTCGGCTCGAGGGCCTGGGCGCGGAGTTCAGCGGCCGCAGGGTGCTCGACATCGGCTGCGGCACGGGCGTCTACGCCCTGCAGTTGGCGGGGCGGGCGGCCCGAACCTTCGGCATAGATTCCTCCTCCGCCATGCTCCGGGTCTTCAGGCGGGAACGGCGCTTGCGCGGCATTAAGAACTCCGGCTGCGCCGTCGCGGCCTGGGGCACGCTGCCCCGGAAACGGGTGGCCGGCCGGTTCGACGTCGCCCTGGCCTCAATGACGGCGGCGATAAAGACCGAACGGGACTTGCTGAAGATGGAAGCCGCGGCCCCGCGCTGCGTCTATATAGGCTGGGCCGGCGTCAGGCACAACGCCCTGCTGGAAGAAGTTTACGCGGCTCATGGCCTGGAATACAAGGCGCCGGAAGGCGCGCAGCGCGTGCTGGGGATACTCAAGACCCTGGGCAGGAAACCCAGGACCGTTTACATAACAGACAGCTGGAGCAAGAGCGCCTCCCCGGAGGAAACCCTCCGGGAGATCGGCGTCAGCATGAAAGTCAACGGCGTGAAACTGCAGAAGGACTGGACGGCGGCCCTGCTCAAAAAAAAAACCCGGGGGGGGAAGGTGCGCCAGCGCACCAGCATGCGCAAAGCCCTGATCACCTGGCTCCGCCCGTCCTGAGATTTGCCCGCAAAAAAGGCCGGCCGCGCTTTAAAAGCGCGGCCGGCCTTTTTTACACTGTCGGGCTCAGCGCTGGGCCGCGTGCTGCGTATCGGCGGCGACCTTCAGCAGCGCGGGCTTCTTGACGCACTGCTTGGCGAAAGCGTCGTCGCGCAGCTTGTTGCGGTAGTCCGGGTGCTGGAAGGTATAGTCGAAGCGGGTATGGATGTCGTAGGAGCCGTTCATCAGGCCCACCACATCCTCCACGAACACGCGTTCCTCGTCGGTGGGGATCACGAACACCTTGACCTTGGAGGTCTTGCACGAGATCTCGGTCTCGGCGTTGCGCGTCTTGGAGATGTCGTTCTTCTCCGGGTCCATTTTAATGCCCATGAACTCCAGGCCGCCGAGGGCCCCGGCGCGGGTCAGGGGGCCCATCTCGCCGACGCCGGCGGTGAACACCACCGCGTCTATGCCGCCCACTTCGGCCGCGTAGGCGCCGATGTATTTCTTTATGCGGTTGGCTTCCATGTCCAGCGCCAGCTGGGAGCGGGCGTCGCCCTGTTCGGCAGCCAGTTCCACGTCGCGGGCATCCGAGTACTTGCCGGTGATGGCCAGCTTGCCGGACTTCTTATTGAGGATGCCGTCCATCTCGCCGGGGTTGAGGCTCTCGCGGGCCATCACGTAGAGCGGGATGGCCGGGTCATGGTCGCCGGCGCGGGTGCCCATCACCAGGCCCTCGAGGGGGGTGAAGCCCATGCTGGTGTCGTAGGAGAGGCCGTTCTTGACCGCGTTGACCGACGCGCCGTTGCCGATGTGGCAGATGACGAGGTTGGTCTTGAAGGGGTCCTTGCCCAGCAGCACGGCGGCGCGCTTGGCGGTATAGAGGAACGAGGTGCCGTGGAAGCCGTAGCGGCGGATGGCGTACTTCTCGTACCAGGCGCGGGGGAGGGCGTACATGTAGGAGGACTCCGGCATGGTCTGGTGCCAGGCGGTGTCCATGATGGCCATGTGCGGGATCTTGGGCATCAGCGCGCGGGCGGCCTCTATGCCCTGGATGTTCGGCGGGTTGTGCAGCGGGGCCAGGGAGGAGAGTTCGCGGAAAGTCTCTACGATCTTGTCGTCGATGATGGCGGATTTGACGAATTTCTCGCCGCCGTGCACCACGCGGTGGCCTACGGCGGCTATGCCGTCGAGGCTGTCTATGACGCCGTGCTCTTTGTGGGTCAGGGTGTTGATGACCAGCTGGATAGCGTCCTTATGGGTGGGGCAATCCTGGTTGACGGTCACCTTCTCGCGGCCGGGGGCCTCGATGTTGATGAACGAGGCGCCGATGCCGACGCGCTCGACCAGGCCGGAGGCCACCGTCATCTTGGCCTGCCAGTCGAAAAGCAGGTACTTCACGGAAGAGCTGCCGCAGTTGAGACAGAGTATTTTCATTGAGGTTCCCCTTTGTGCAGGCCGCAGGTTACGCCAGGTCCTGCCGTTTTTCTATAATCTTATTCTACTAAAATAAACGGACGCCCGTTTTTCGGAGGATTCATTTTTTTATGAGCAACAAGCTAATGCGCATCCTGGCCCCCGCGGCGGCCCTGCTGCTGGCCGGCGGAGGCTATGTCTACCTGCGGGGCGGCATGGGCTCGCCGGAAGTGCTCAGGAAACTGTCCGGCCTGCGCGTCTCCCTGGAGCTGTACTCCATGGAACGCCGCAGAAAGCCCGCCTCTTTCGAGGATATTATAAAGGAGGGGCAGCTGGAGGCCGCCCCGTCCCTCAAGCTGCCGGGCCACTCCGCCACCTCTTCGGTCAGGAACGCGCCCGCCTTCGCCATCTCCGACACCGGGGGCTGGGCCTACGTAAACGCCCCGGCCTCCCCGGATTTCGGGACCATCTTCATAGACTGCGCTCACAAGGACGAAAAAGGCAGGTTCTGGAGCGAGTTCTAGGCATCCGCGCAAGGACAAAAAAAATCCCCGGCGGCGGGGATTTTTTCATTCCGGGCGCCGGCTTCAGGCCTGGGCTTCCTCGTACAGGCGGATCAGGAGGTTGGCCACCACGGGCACGGACATATTGTTGTTGACGTAGTCGAAAGCCATCTTGGACATGCTGTGACAGACCTGCGGGCTGGCGATAAGCCGCGCCACGGCGCGGGTGCAGTCGAGGATGTCGTTCGGCTCCACTATCATCCCGTTGCGTTCGTGAACAGTGAAGTCGCTAAGGCCGCGCAGGCGGGGGACCACGCAGGCCACGCCGGAGGCCTGGGCCTCTATCAGCGACATGGACAGGCCTTCCCGGCGGGAGGTCTTGGCGTAGATGTGCATCATGGCCATGACCTCGGGGATGTCGTTGCGCTCCCAGAGCACGTCCACCTTATGGCTGATGCCCAGGTTCCGGGCGAGCTGGCGGATGCGTTCGTCCTTCAGACCTACCACCATGAAATTGGTTTCAGGCAGGACCTCGAGCACCTCCTTGGCCATCAGCAGGAAGAGTTCCTGCTCCCGGAGGGTCTTGTCCATAGTGATGGTGCCGACCTTGTACGGGCGCTTCTGGAACATCGCCGGCTTTATCAGCATGGCGCTCTCCCAGCGGCCGATGCTGATGCAGGGCGGGACCACGAAGGTCCTGGCGCTGTCCACGCCGGCGCCCAGCAGGTCCTCCTGCACGGAATTGCAGGCGGCCACGTACTTGTGGACGTAGGGCTGCGCCGCCGCCAGCCGCTCGAAAGCCCTGGGGCTGCCGAGCTTGAGCTGCGTGACGAAAACTTTGGACGAGGCGCGCGCCTTTTTAAGGAGGAGGGGATTGAGCGAATCGGGGTTGTAGAAATGGACCACGTCCCAGCCGGCCGTCTCAAAGAAGCCGAACTTCGCCCCCAGGGTAAAAGGCTTGGCCTCGACCTTGAGCTTCTGGCATTCCGCGTAAAGGCGGGACCCGCGCGGGCAGACCACGGCGGCGTTATGCCCGAGCTTGAGGAACTTGGCTGCGGTATGGAGCGCCTGGTAGGCGACTATGTCCCATTCCGCGCTGTCGCAGACGTTAAGTATGTTCACTTTGTTTTCCGTGGGCCGGGGGCGCCGGCCGAAAGCGCAGCCGCCAGTTTCTGCAGTTCCCGCTCGGCGTTGCGCACATAGGCCATGTCGCGGGAAGTGGCGGCGATATCGGCGTAAATAGCCGCCGCGGCGGCGTAGCTGCCGATCTTCTTATTGAGGAAAGCCGCCTGCTGCTTCAGCATTACGGGGCAGTCCGGGTCCTTGAGCATCGGGGCTATGGCCGCCGCTACCGCCGCCGGGTCGTTGGCCTTGCTGTAGCCGATAGCCGCCAGGACGTTAAGGTATTTCCATTCGCGGGGGGAATATTCGAGCGCGTAGCGCAGCAGGTCCTGCGCCTCTTCCGTGCGGCCCATGTTGAAGGCCAGGGAGCCGGCCCCGTACAGCGCCGCCACGGTAAAATTCGGGTCTATCTCCAGCACGTGCCTGGCCCTGGTCAGGAACTCCGGGTACCGGCCCTCCCCGTTGAGGCCGCGGTGGTCGTGGTGGCGATGTTCGCCGGGAGCCTTCGGCTTAAGCCAGTCCAGGCCGCCTTCCGCGTCGTCCTCGTCGTGAAATTCCGGGGAGCCGTAATACTGCATCAGCCGTATGAACCAGACGTCCGCGAAAAGGCGGCGGGCGCCCAGGGCCAGGGCGAACATGTCGGCCGCCGCGCCGGCGGCGGGGGTGCGTATCTCTGAAGGGGGAGGGAAAGGGCTGCGGTAGGCGGCGGCCGAAAGCGCCGAACCGGCAGCCCAGGCCAGCAGCGCGGCGGCTGGCAGCGCCAGGCGGCGCATCAGAACTCCTTCCTCGAGATCAGCCATAGCGCGCCCAGGTAGGAACCCGCGGTCCAGGCCGCGGCCGACAGGAAAGCCGCGGGAGCCAGGGCGGCGGCGGCGCCGGCGGCGTCCCTGGCGTTGAAGAGCTGCAGGTTGGGAATAAGCCAGATGGCCGCCTTAAGCGCCAGCGACTTGGCCCCGGCCGACTGCTCGGCCAGGAAGCGGGTCTCCGCCGCGAAATGCCCGGCGGTCCAGAAGATCCCGGAGATGACCAGCGTGGAAACGGCCGAGGTGGAGAACAGGGAGACGAAGTAAGCGAAGGAGGTTATGACTCCCAGCTTGAGCAGGGACCCGACCAGCGCCCAAGCGTAGGCGGGCGGCACGCCGAAGCCGCGCAGCTTTAACAGCAGCAGGTGCATGAGGCCCATGACCGCCAGCATAAGGGCCGACGTCAGCAACGAGCCCGCCAGCTTGCCGGCCAGGTAAGCCCAGCGCGGCACGGGCCGGGAGAAGACCAGGTAGATGGTCTTGGTCTCGGCCTCCCTGAGCAGCACGGACGAGGCGTTGAAGAGGGCGTAGGCCAGCGCCGTCAGCTCCATCAGGGCCAGGCCGAAATCCGACAGGACCCGGGCCTCCTGGTCCACGGCCATCACGCCGGCCAGCACCGAGGCGTAGATAGCCGCGAAGGCGAAGACGGCGAAGAGGGTGAAGAAACGGTTGCGCACGTTCTCCATGAAGGAATTGGCGGCGACGGCCCAGACTACAGGGAGAGTTTTTCTCATCGCACCGCCTCCACGAAGATGGCTTCCAGGCCGCCGGGCGCGGCTTCCCATTCGGCCCTGCGGACCGTGCGCTCCAGCCTGCCGCGCACCATTATCAGGACGCGGCCGGCTAGCTTCTCCACTTCCGAAATGCTGTGGGAGGACAGGAAAATGGTGCGGCCCTCGGCGCTGATGGCGGCCAGCAGCTGGCGGATATCGTGGATGGCCAGCGGGTCCAGGCCGCTGACCGGCTCGTCGAGGATAAGCAGGTCGGGGCTGTGCAGCAGGGCCTGGGCCAGGCCGAGCCTCTGCAGCATGCCTTTGGAAAATTCCGAAACGCGCTTGCCGGCGTGGGGCTCCAGGCCGGTCTTGCGCATGGCGGCCTCCACCGCGGCGCCCAGGCCCGCTCCGGAGAGGCCCGAGAGGCGCCCGTAGTACTCGAGGGCCTGCGAGGGCCTGACCTGGGGCGGGAAATAGGGAAGTTCCGGCAGGAACCCCACCTTGGACTTGGCCTCGGAACCGGAGGGGGAATGGCCGAAAACCTTCACGCGCCCGGCGTCCGGGAACAGCAGGCCGCAGATCAGCTTCATGATGGTCGTCTTGCCCGCGCCGTTAAGGCCGAGCAGGCCGGTCACTTCTCCGGCGGGGATCTCGAAAGAAAGGTCCTTTATGGCCGTGTGGTAGGACGCCCCTAAAAGGCGCGGTCGGCGGTACGTCTTCTCTACCCCGGCGAAAGATACGGCGTGCTGGCTCATCTTATGATTTTCTTCTCCTCTCTCTTCTGGCGCTTCATCTCTTCCTCTATGCGGTCTATCGGGATCTCGCCCATCTGCAGGAAAAGGGTATGGAAGCGCCGGAGGTCGAAATACTTGGCCTCCGTCCTCTGGTAGTAGCGGCGCATCTGCAGGATGCGGTCCATGCCTATGATATACGTCACGCCGTCGGTGGGAGCCAGGGAGATCTTGAGGACCTCCGCGTCCGCCGCCGGTTTGGACATAGACAGCTTCTCCTGGAAGAACAGGGAGGCCTCGGCCGCGGTCATCCGCTTCTGGTGCAGGGCGGCGTCGACATAGGCCCGGGTCGCGCGCAGCGCCCGCACGTAGCAGCGCAGGAAGCGGGACCAGTAGGAAGAATAGTAGCCCATCTCCTCGGCCAGCAGCTCGGCGTAGCAGGCCCAGCCGTTGGTCACCACCGGCTGGCGGGAGGCCCGGCGTATGCGCGAGCGGTTGTTGGAGGCCTCGAAGCTGCGCAGGTGCATGCCGGGCATGATGGAGTACGCCGTCAGGAGTTCCATCTGCGCGTAGTTAAAGCCGGCGCCCAGCGTCCTCTCCCGGGCGGCCTCGGAAGTCTTGTCCGGGGGGAGCAGGACGAAAAGTTCCGAGATCCTGGTGTCGTCCAGCGCGAAGGCGGGAGCGTAATAGACATAGGGCAGCACCGAGGCCATGAACCCGGGCATGCGCTTGATCAGCAGGCGCTGGCGGGGGAATTCCACGACTTTGTGCTCGTCGAAATGCTGGTAGGCGCGGTCCATCTCGTCCTGGAACACTTTCAGCACGTCGCCGGCCTGGGGGTGCTCCTTGGGGAGCTTGTCGAGCACGCCTTTCCAGCCCTTTTCCTTGGCCGCCATGGCGTCCACGTTGAAAGCCTCTTTTTCCAAATCTTTCATGGCTTTCTTAAAAGCGCTTTTAGCGTAGCTGGCGGCAGAGCCAGGAGTCATGTCCAGGGCGTGCAGCCGCTCCAGGTAGAAGCCGTAGGCGTAGTCGCCGGCCCTGAAATCCCCGTCGGAGTTGGGAAGGATGTCCTTCTCCAGGTAGGCCGCGTAGCGGGTGAGCGCGGACTTGACCTTCTCCATGGTCTCGTCGACCTGGGTCTTGAGCACGGGGTCGTAGCGGGTATAGCCGCGGAAGACCGGCACGAAGTCGGAAACGTAGTTCAGCGCGTCGTTAGCCTGGCGGATGGCCTGGCGGGTCCAGATCTCCGGCGGGCGGGAAAGGTTGCGCTCGGCCTGTTCCAGGACGCCCGGGAAGGCCTTGAGGCGGGCGATGGCGTTGCCGGAGCGGGTGTTGTAGTCCTCGTAGTCCTTGCTCATCATCTGGTAGACGAGGAAGAGCGGCTCGAGGTAATGCTGCGGGCGCTTGGCCAGCAGCGCCAGGTTCTCCATCTCGTAGATGTCGACTTCCAGCATGTGGTCCAGCGTCTCGTAGTCCACCTTCAGCCGGGAGTACATCGTGTTCTTATCGATATCGTGGAGCTTGGCGCGGAGGCGCTTGATGGCCGCGAGCTGCTTGGCCACCCTTTCGGAAGACCGCTCGGTGAGCTGGCTGTCGGAGCCGTGCAGGCCCATGCGCGTCGCGCGCTCCGGGTCGTACATCTGCACGGTGGCGAGGAACTGGGAGAACACCTCGTTAAGCTTGGTGTTCTCCAGGGTTCCCTGCATTTCTTCGGTGGTAAGGGTGTCCTCGTAGGCGCGCGCCGGCGAGGCCGGCAGCAGGGCGCAGGCGAGGAGCAGCGGTATCAAGAGACGCATTTTTTGCCTCACTTTTTCAGAACGGCCTTCCTGGCCGGGCGCGCCTTCCCCCGGGCGGCGGCCGGGGCCAGGGCCAGGGCCAGCACTTCGTCCATAGTCTCCACCGGGTGGAGCTTCATTTTCGCGCGGATCTCGGAGGGGATCTCTTCCAGCTCCTTAAGGTTGGCCTTGGGAAAGAGCACGGTGTAGATCTCGTCGCGGAAAGAGGCGATCACTTTTTCCTTGAGGCCGCCGATGGCCAGCACGCGGCCGGTGAGGGTAAGCTCGCCGGTCATGGACAGGCCCGGTTTTACCGGGCGGCCGGAGAACAGGCTGGCCAGCGCGGTGGCCAGGGTCACCCCGGCGGAAGGGCCGTCCTTGGGGATGGCGCCCTCCGGGATATGCAGGTGGAAGTTATGGGAGCTCACGTAGGCCTTGGGGGCCAGTTCCCTGGAGCGGACGTAGGTGAAGGCCGCCTGGGCGGATTCCTTCATGACCTCGCCGAGCTTGCCGGTCAGCGTCAGGCCGCCCTTGCCGGGCACGGCCAGGGCTTCCACCGCCAGCACCTCGCCGCCGTTCTCGGTCCAGGCCAGGCCGGTGGCGATGCCGACGGCGTTGTAGGAATTTTTGGTCTCCAGGAACTTGGGGACGCCCAGGTAGTCGCCGAGGTTGTCGGGCGTGACTTTGACGACGCTGAGCTTTTCCTCAACTATCCTGCGGGCCGCGCGGCGGCACATCGCCGCCAGTTCGCGGTTAAGGTTGCGGACGCCGGCCTCGCGGGTATAGCCGCGGATGACGGCGTCGATGCCTTTGTCGTCTATCTTGAGCGAGCCTTCCTTGAGGCCGTGGTCCTTGAGCTGGCGGGGGATGAGGAATTTCCTGGCTATTTCTATCTTCTCGTCGTGGGTATAGCCGCTGAAGTCGATGATCTCCATGCGGTCGCGCAGGCTGACCGGGATGCCCCACAGCGTATTGGCGGTGGCCACGAACATGACGTTGGAGATGTCGAACGGCACGTCCAGGAAATGGTCGTTGAACTCCGAGTTCTGCTCGGGGTCGAGCACCTCGAGCAGCGCCGCGGCGGGGTCGCCGCGCCAGTCGGTGCCCATCTTGTCGATCTCGTCCATCAGGAAGACCGGGTTGCGGCTCTTGGCTTTCTTCATGCTCTGGATGATGCGGCCGGGCATGGACGCCACGTAGGTGCGCCGGTGGCCGCGGATCTCGGACTCGTCGCGCACCCCGCCGAGGGACATGCGCACGAAGTTGCGGCCCATGGAGCGGGCGATAGAGCGGGCGATGGAAGTCTTGCCTACGCCGGGGGGGCCGACGAAGCAGAGGATCGGGCCGCGCAGCTTCTCGGTCAGCTTGCAGACGGCCAGGTATTCGAGCACGCGGTCCTTGGGCTTCTTCAGGCCGAAATGGTCCTCGTCGAGGATCTTCTTGGCCTTGGCGAGGTCGATCTCGTCTTTCGTCTCGTCCTTCCACGGCAGGGAGACCAGCCAGTCCAGGTAGGTGCGGCTCACGGTGGTCTCGGGCGAGAACGGCATCATCTTGGCCAGGCGGGCCAGCTCCTTCTCGGCGGCGGCTTCGGCCTCTTTGGGCATCCTGGCGGCCTTGACGCGCTTCTTGAGCTCGTCGATCTCCTTGGAGAAATCGTCTTTCTGGTGCAGCTCTTTCTGGATCGCCTTCATCTGCTCGTTGAGGTAATACTCTTTCTGGGACTTCTCGATCTGCGTCTTGACGCGGGTGTGGATCTTCTGCTCGATGTCGAGGATCTCCACTTCCTTGGCCAGGAGCTTGACGAGCTTTTCCAGGCGGTCGCGGGGGCTCTCGGTCTCCAGCACGTCCTGCTTTTCCGGCAGGCCGAACATGGCGTTGGCGGCGATGGTGTCGGCGAGCTTGGCCGGGTCTTCCATCTGCTGCAGGAAGGAGGTGGAGTCGAGCGTGATGCGGGTGCCCAGCTTCACATAGGCCTCGAAGATCTCCACGGCGTGGCGCATCAGCGCTATCACTTCGGGGGTCCTCTCCACCGGCTCGTCCATGTATTCCACTTCGGCGGCCAGGTAGGTCTTGTCCTTGTCCAGCGCCAGCTTTTTAACGCGGGCGCGGCGGCGGCCTTCCAGGAAGACGCGCATGGTGCCGTCGGGCATCTTGAGCGACTGGGAAACGGAACTGACCACGCCGTAGGCGTAAAGGTCTTCGGGGCCGGGGTCGTTGACCGCGGCCTTCTTCTGCGCCAGCGCCAGCAGGTGCTTGCCGGAAGCGAGCGCGGCTTCGATGGCGGCAACGGATTTGGGCCGGTCCACGGAAAGGGGGAGGGCCATGTACGGGAACATGACCACGTCCCGTATGGCTATCGTAGGAAGCTGGGCAGGGTACTCTTGTTGTTTTATCGCCTTTTCGTCCATATCTATTATTGTCCCGGGCGCGCCATGGCGCAAAAAACCGCGTCCCCAAAAAAAGGTCCCGCCGGCGCCCGTCCGCGGGCGCGGACGGGACCGCCGGAACCGGGTCCGATTACTTCTTGCGGTGCTCGAGCACCGAGTCGATTATGCCGTAATCCTTGGCCTCGGCCGCGGAGAGGTAGAAATTCCTTTCCATGTCGGCGCGGATCTTTTCGGCCGTCTGGCCCGTATGCTTGGCCATGATCTCGATGAGGCGGGTCTTGCTCTCCTGCATTTCCTTGCTCTCGATCTCGATATCGGTGGCCTGGCCGGAGATGCCGCCGCCCCAGATGAGGGGCTGGTGGATCATGATGCGGGAGTTAGGCAGCGCGTAGCGCTTGCCCTTGGAGCCGGCGGCCAGCAGCACCGCGCCGAAGCTCATGGCCATGCCCATGCAGATGGTGGAGATGGGGGCCTTGATGAACTGCATCGTGTCATAGACCGCCAGGCCCGCCGTCACCATGCCGCCGGGGGAGTTGATGTAGAGGTTGATCTCCTTCTCGGAGTCGTCGGCGTCGAGGTACAGCAGCTGGGCGATGACGGTGTTGGCCGAGGCGGTGGAAACCGCGCCCTCGGGATCGCCGATGAAGACGATGCGGTCGCGCAGCAGGCGGGAGTAGATGTCGTACCCCATCGCCGAGCCGGCGCCTTTCCAGGTTTCAATAATTGTCGGTATTATCATAATCCTCCGGTTCCGAGATTAATTCTGCTCTTCCTTTATAGTGGCGCGTTCCTTCACCAGGGTCATCGTCTTGTTCTCCACCATCGAGGCCCTGATATACTCCTTGCGCTTGGCGAAGAGCTCGCGGCCCTTGGTCTTTTCATCTTCAGTGTTCAGCCGCGCCATCACCTTCTCCAGCTCCGCGTCCAGTTCGGCGTCGGTGGCCTCTATCTTCTCTTTCTTGGCGATGTGGTGCAATATATAGGTAAGGGAGAGGTTGCGCTCGGCCACGGGCTTGAGGCGCTCGAGCAGGGAGTCGTCCGGCAGATGCTGCTCCATCGGAGCGCGCTTCTTGAAGAGCTCCAGCAGTTCCTGCGCCTCTTCCCTGACCAGGGTGGGGGGCAGCGAGAGCGGGTTGTTCTTTATCAGCGCGTCCTCTATCTGGCCGAGCAGGTCCTTCTCGGTCTTCTCCAGGGAGCCCTGCTCCAGGAGCTTGCGGACGTTGGCCTTCAGCTCTTCGGCGGTCTTCACGCCGGCTTCCTTGAGGAAATTCTCGTCTATTTCCGGCACGACCTTCTGCTTGATCTCGGCCACGGTCACCTTGAAATGCATCTTCTTGTCGCCGAACGGCGCGTCGAACTCGCGGCTCTCGCCCTTCTTGGCGCCGATCACGGCTTCGGCCAGGCCGGCTATGGTCTGGGGGCTGGACAGGTCCACGATCTCGCCTTTCACCTCGCCGCCGGCCACCGGCTTGCCGTCCTCGAACGTGTCGTAGTCGACGATGACGAAATGGTTCTTGCCCGCGGCCTCGCCCTCGGCGGCGGGCTTGAGGTAGGCGTTGTATTCGCGGACCTGGTTGATGTACTTCTCAACCTCGGCGTCGGTGACCTTGTGCGCCTTGCGGGTCGCGGCGATCTTCTCGTAGCCTTTCGGCTCCAGGGAGGGGGAACATTCGAACTGGATCTCGAAGTAGAGGGACTTGGCGGGTTCGTACTTCACGTCCTTGAGAAGCGGGGCAACCACGGGGTTGAGCTGCGCGCCTTTGAGGATCTCGGGCAGGGCGGCCTTGGCGGCGATGTCGAGGACCTCGTCCTTGACCATCGACGGGAACTGATCCTTGATCATCCCGAGCGGCACCTTGCCAACGCGGAAGCCGGGGAGGCTGACCACGCTCTGCAGGTGGACCAGGGCCTCCTGGGAAGCTTCGCCGAGGGCATTGGCGTCCACGTTAACAGAGAAGACGTGCACGCAGCCTTCCTGCTTGATCTTCTTTATCTTGTCGCCGAAACCTAAAGTAATGTTCATTGTTTCCTCCGCCGCTGTTGTTTAAAAGCCTGGGCGCCGTTACCCCCGGGGCGCGCAACTATGTCGGGACGGGGACTTGAACCCCGACGGGTGTTACCCCACATGGTCCTAAGCCATGCGCGTCTGCCGATTCCGCCATCCCGACAAGATAGTCCGCCGGCCGGACCGCCTTCTAAAGAGCCTGAAATAAATAAGGAGTAATGAGTTCTGAGTATTCCGGGAAGGTCTCGCCTTCTCCCTTTACTCGCCGACTACTCATTACTCCGCCGCGTTAAAATCTGAATGGGCCATACGGGATTCGAACCTGTAACCTTGCGCTTAAGAGGCGCCTGCTCTACCGTTGAGCTAATGGCCCGTCGCTATAAATTATACATAAACCTGAAAAAAAATCAAAATATATTTCCTCAACCCCGGGGCGCGGCGGGGCGGAGCGCACTTCCTTTTGTCCCGCAGAATTGCTAAATTTGTCACTATGACAACGTTGAAAACCGCCGTGTTCGCCCTGACCGCCGCCCTGCTCCCGGCCCCCTCGGCGGCCCAGGAAGACCTCTCGAAGATTTATTCGGACGCCGCCGCGCAGTGGCTCGACGGCAGGCCGGAGGACGCCGCCGGCTCGCTTAAATACGTGGTCTACCGCTCTTCCGACCAGGCCCTCAACGCCGCCGCGCTGCGCGACCTGGCCGCGCTGCTGGCCGAGGCCGGCAAGAACGGGGAGGCGCTGGCCTACCTGCTGAAGGCGGAGATTCTCAGCCCCGAAGATTTTTTCATGCAGTTCGAGAAAGGCTGGAACCTGCTCAGCCTGGAGAAGCACCAGGACGCGAGGACAGCCTTTGAAAAGGCCCTCACCCTGACCGCGGACCAGGACCTGTCCAACCAGGCGCGTTTCGGCCTGGCCATCGCGGACGCCGAACTCTCCGGCCCGGCCGCCTCGATAGAACACCTCCGCTCGATCTACAGCCGCTATCCGTACCTCCTCTCGCCCGCCGCGCAGCTCATCAGCGCGAACTTTGAAAAGCTTAAAAAAAGGCTTCACGCCGTCAACTTCACCAAGGACGCCCTCTCCTACGACCCGCGCAACATCCAGGCCGAGATCGACCTAGCGCGGCTCTACGACGAGGCGGACTTCTTCGTGCCGGCCTGGCAGACGTATTACACCCTCTCCGACCTGGACCCGGAGGAGCCGTTCTTCACCGGGAAGGAGAAGAAGCTGCGCAAATACGTGAAGGGAAAGATTGACAACCTGCTCTACTGGCCGCGCATGGCCTGGCCCGCGCACAAAGACCTGCTGCCGGCCGACTCCGGCCCGCGCGTGAAGGTGGGGCTTTATGCCGACAGGGCGGGCGTCCCGTCCCTGGTCAACAGCTTCAGCTTCATCGCCACCTCGGACTTCGACCTGGTGGACACCCGCCTGGGCAAGATCCTCTCCGGCAAGGCGGGCATGCAGTGGACCGTGGCCTACGACGCGATGAACCGCGTCTACCAGATACGCGACAGCATGGATTCCGCCGCGCATACGACCAGCAACAGCGTCCGCATAGTCGCCCGCCCGGGCGGCATCATCCTCATAAAGAACCCAGAACTGCTGACCGCTTCCGGCGTGAACCGCGGGGACAAGGAGGTCGCGGGGGAACTTCTGGCCCTGGCGCGCGAAAAGGGCGGCTTCTGGCTGATCAACGAGACGCCGCTGGAGAACCTGGTGGCGCCGGTCGCTTCGTCCCTCTCCGACGGGTCCAAGCTGCTCGAGCACATTAAGGCCGTGGCGGTCACCGTGCGCACCAGGCTGACCCGCCTGTCCCGCCTGACCACCCACGAGAGCCGGGAATACCATCTTTGCGACTCCCAGCACTGCCTGCCGTTCAACGGCCTGCAGGCCGAAAGCGCCGTCGCCGGCAACGCGGCGCGGGAGACCAAAGGGGAAACGCTGCAGACCGGCGACGCCCTCGCGCCCGCCGACATCCACCGCGCCTGCGGCGGCATTACCGAGGGCGGGACCAGCGACGGCGGACGCCCCCTGCCGAGGATGACCCCTTTCAACTTCTACGTCCATACTGTAAAAAGCCCGCCGGACGGCCTGCTCTGCCTGCCCGAGGACAAGACCACCGCCTCCGACGTCTACTGGACCCTCCTGCTGAACCCCAAATGGATCGAGTCCCGCCTGAACCGCAAGGCCAAGGTGGGCTATCTGCGCGCCATCATCCCGCTGGCCCGGGATGCCCATGGCAGGATCAAGTCGCTCCGCTTCGAAGGCACGGCCGGCAGCGCCGTGGTGGAGGGGCAGGACGCCATAGCCGCCGCCCTCGGCGCCGGCGCGCTGCGCTCCGCCGCCTTCAGCATCCGCCCGCTTTACAAGGGCAAAGCCCCGGCCTTCTTCCTGCTGCGCGGCATCGGCACCGGGGATGGCAAGGGCCTGTGCCTCCTCGGGGCGCGGGGCATGGCCAAGGCGCGCGGGGCCAAGTACCGCGACATCCTGAACCACTACTTTCCTTTATATAAGGTAAAGAACAACCGCTGACGATGATAAAGGTAGCGCACATAATCACGCGGCTGGACTTCGGCGGGGCGCAGGGCAACACCCTCTACACCGCCGCCCGGCTGGACCGCTCCCGCTTCGACCCGACGATAATCGCGGGCCCCGGCGGCCTGCTGGCCCCCAGGGCCGACAAGAGCCGCCTCATCACCGCCGCCCGGCTGTGCCGGGAGATAAACCCGGTGAAGGATCTCGCCGCGTTCTTCGAGCTGCGCCGGCTCCTGAAGCGGGAGGCCCCGGACGTCGTGCACACCCATTCCTCCAAGGCCGGGATACTCGGCCGCCTGGCGGCCGCCGCCGCGGGAGTGCCGGCGGTGGTGCATACGTTCCACGGGTTCGGCTTCCACCCGCGCCAGAATTTTCTGAAGCGCGGCCTCTACATACTGCTGGAGAAAGTCTGCGCCGGGCTGAGCGACGCCCTGGTCTTCGTGTCCCGCTCCAACATGGAGACCGCCCGCGCCGCCGGCATAGGCGATCCGGCCAAGTACCGCCTGATCCGCAGCGGGGTCAAACTTTCGTCCTACCCGGCCAAGATTGACAGGAACGCCGTGCGCGCCGCGCTGGGCCTCGCCCCTGACAGCCTGGTGGTGCTCAGCAT
The DNA here is from genome assembly GCA_001799735.1 of Elusimicrobia bacterium GWB2_63_22. GTDB lineage: Bacteria > Elusimicrobiota > Elusimicrobia > Elusimicrobiales > UBA9959 > UBA9959. The sequence continues at coordinate 36,949 of MGUA01000031.1, forward strand.
CGGCAACGCCAAGCCGCAGAAGAACCCCGGCCATTTCCTGGCGGCAGCCGCCCGCCTGGCCGCCGCCCGGCCGGCGGCCCGTTTTGTTTTCGTAGGCGGGGGGGAGCAGCTGGAAGAGCTGCGCGCCCAGGCGCGGGAAAGGGGTCTGGAGCGGACCTGCCTCTTCACCGGCTGGCGGGAAGACTCGGCCGAACTGCTGGCCGCCGCCGATATTTTCGCGCTGACCTCGCTCTGGGAAGGGCTGCCGCGCGCGCTGGTGGAAGCCCTCCGGACGGGACTGCCCGCCGTCTGCTACGCCACGGACGGCGTTACGGACATACTTAAGGAAGGGATCAACGGCTTCCCTGTGGCGCAGGGCGACCTGGACGCCTTCTGCTCGGCGCTCGCCGGGGTGCTCGACGACAAAGCGTTGAGGGAAAAACTGGCGGCAGGAGCCGCGGCCACGGACCTGGCGGAATTCGACATAGACTATATGGTCAGGCAGCAGGAAGAACTATACTCGGCCCTGCTCGGGGCCGGAGGACGGAGAGAATGAACCCTACGATATCCGCCGTGATCCCCGTATTCAATGAAAAGGACAGCCTCGCTGATTTTGAAAAGGAGCTGTCCGCCGAACTCGCCGCCCTGCGCACGCCCCACGAGATCATCTGGGTGGACGACGGCAGCACGGACGGCTCCTTCTCGGAGCTGAAACGGTTCGCCTCGCTCCCCGGCCAGCGCGCCATCCGCCTGGCGGCGAATTTCGGCCAGACCGCGGCGCTGGCCGCCGGGATCGCCGCGGCGCGCGGGGAATGGATAGTGACGCTGGACGCCGACGGGCAGAACGATCCGGCCGACATCAGCCGCCTCCTGGCCGCGGCGGCCGCCGGGTCCGACGTGGTGAGCGGCTGGCGCAAGAACCGCCAGGACGCCTATTTCTCCCGCATCCTGCCGTCCCGCGCGGCCAACGCGCTCATCTCCGCCGTCACGGGCGTGCGCCTGCACGACTTCGGCTGCACGCTAAAAGTGTACCGCGCGCGCCTGCTCAAGGCCGCCGACCTGTACGGCGAGATGCACCGCTTCCTGCCGGCCATCCTCGGCTACGCCGGCGCCTCGGTGACGGAGCTGGAGGTCAACCACAGGCCCCGCAGGACGGGCCGGTCCAAGTACGGCATCGCCCGGACCTTCAAGGTGGCGCTGGACCTGCTCACCGTCAAGTTCATGGGCGACTTCATCACAAAACCGATCTACCTCTTCGGGGGCCTGAGTTTCGCGCTGATGGCCTCCTCCATGCTGATGGCCGGCTACACGCTCTACAACAAATTCGCCAACGGCGTCTTCGTCAAGGACCAGCCGCTCTTCCTGCTGGCCATCTTCTTCGCCCTGGTGGCGGTGCAGCTCGCCTTCATGGGCCTGATGGCGGAGGTCCTGATCCGCACCTATCACAGCGCCAACCGCAAGCCGCCCTACACCGTGGCCGAAGAGGCGGGGGAGGGCAGATAGCCAGCCCGGGCCCTTTCCCGTTTGACTATTAGGCGCATAGTTGATATCTTATTGTTCTTATGGAGCACACCCCGCTGGTATTCAAGTACGCCGAAATCAGGGAGGCAGGCGGCCACCGCGAAGAACTTTCGCTGGAGCCGGCCCTCTACGCTGACGCTTTCGAGCCGCAGGTGAAGCTGAAAAAGCTCGATCTGGAGATGGATTTTTCCGTCGGGGGGGATTCGATACTTCTGGAGGGCCGGGTGCGCGGGGAACTGGAGATGGAATGCTCCCGCTGCGGAGAACCGCTGACCAGGGTTTTCGAGGACTCTTTTGACGAGGTATATCCGGATACGGTAGAATATATAGATACGCGCGAGGCAGTAAGGGAAACAGCCGCCCTGCTCGCGCCGCTGAAGGTGCTCTGTTCGGATAACTGCAAAGGGCGCTGCCTGGTCTGCGGCATCGACCGCAACAAGGCAACCTGCTCCTGCCGGACGGACAAAGCCAGCCCTTTCGAGGCGCTGAGAGACCTGAAAGTGGAGAAGCCGGGCAAGCCCCGGAAAAAGAAGCTTTAAGTAAAAAAAGAGGTGCTACAACTATGCCGAATCCTAAACGTAAACATACACCGATGCGCAGGGACAAGCGCCGCGCACAGAACTGGAAGCTGGAAGTGAAATCCCTTTCCTCCTGCAGCCAGTGCGGCGGGCTCCGCCTGCCCCACCGCGTCTGCCCTTCCTGCGGCTCCTATAACGGAAAGATCGAGGTGGCCCCGAAGGCCGCCAAGGGCGAAGAAGGCAAGGACCAGAAGTAACTCCCCCGGCGCGCGAACATGCGAATAGCGCTCGACGCTCACGGGGGCGACTTCGGCCTTAAGCCCAACATCGAAGGCGCCCTGCTTGCGGCTAAAAAGCTGCACCACGAGGTCATCCTCGTGGGCAGGGACCCCGAGATACGGGAAGAGCTGCGCCGCCACGGCGCGGAAGACCCCGAGCACATCTCCATCGTTCACGCCCCGCAGCTGGTGGAGATGGCCGCCGAGCCGGTGGAGGAGTGCCGCTCCAAGCCCGACTCCTCGCTGATGGTGGGCGCGGCCCTCGTGAAGGAAGGCAAGGCCGACGCTTTCATCTCGGCCGGCAACTCCGGCGCCATCATGGTGGCGGCCCTGCTCAATCTCAAGCGCATCCCCGGCGTGATACGCCCGGCCATAGCCGCGCCGCTGCCGACCCTCAAAGGCACCACGGTGCTGCTGGACGCCGGCGCCAACATGGACTGCAAGCCGTGGCATCTCGCGCAGTTCGCGGTGATGGGCTCCATCTACATGCAGTCCCTTTTCAAGATCGAGAACCCGACGGTGGGGCTCCTCTCCATCGGCGAGGAGGAGACCAAGGGCAATACGCTGGTGCAGGAAACCCTGCCGCTGATAAAGAACGTCGGCGTAAACTTCTACGGGCCCGTGGAAGGCCGCGACATCCCGGAGGGCCTGACGGACGTGGCGGTGGCGGACGGCTTCACCGGCAACGTGGTGCTCAAGCTCTACGAAGGCACGGCCAAGGTCGTCTTCAAGATGCTCAAAGAGCAGATCATGGGCAAGTTCACCTACAAGATAGGCGCCATGCTGATGCGCAAACTTTTTACGGACATGAAGACCAAGATGAGCGTGGATATTTACGGCGGGGCCCCGCTGCTCGGCGTCAACGGCGTGGTGCTGGTCTGCCACGGCAAAGTGACCTCCAACGCAATTTTCAACGCCATCCGGGTCGGCGGCGAACTGGCCGCCTCGGGCATGGTGACCAATATAAAGAAGCAGATGGAGCAGGTCAAGGACAAGATCTCGGCCGCCAGGGAGACGCAAGAGTGAAGCGCCTGGAGGGGAAAACCGCCCTCGTCACCGGCGCCGCCCGCGGCATCGGCCTGGAGATAGCCATGGCCTTCGCCGCCGAGGGCGCCGCCGTAGCGGTCGCCGACCTCTCCCAGCAGGACTGCGCCGCCGCGGCCGCGGAGATCGCGGGCAAGACCGGGGCCAAGGCGATCGGCCTGGGCCTGGACGTCTCGAAAGAGGCGGACTGCGAGCGGGCCATAGAAGAGACGATCGCGGCTTTCGGTAAAGTGGATATCCTCGTCAACAACGCCGGCATCACCCGGGACGGTCTGGTGCTGCGCATGAAGGAAGCGGATTTCGACGCCGTGATGGACGTGAACCTGAAAGGCGCGTTCCTGATGGCCAAGGCGGCGGCCAAACCGATGCTGAAGGCGAGGGCGGGACGCATCATAAACATTTCCTCGGTGGTGGGCCAGAGCGGCCAGGCGGGGCAGGCCAACTACTCGGCCTCCAAGGCCGGCCTTATCGGCCTCACCAAATCCCTGGCCCGCGAGTTCGCCCCCAGGCAGGTGCTGGTCAACGCGGTGGCCCCCGGCTTCATCCGGACCCGCATGACCGAAGGGCTGAAGGACGAGGCGAAAACGAAGATCTATGAGATGATACCGCTGGGCCGCATGGGCGAGCCCGGCGAAGTGGCGAAAGCGGCGCTGTTCCTGGCCGGAGACGACTCAGCCTACATCACGGGCCAGGTGCTGGCCGTGAACGGCGGGCTGTACATGTGATTTAAGCGGATCTAAAATAAGCAGGAGGGTAACGCAATGGCAGTAACCGAAAACCTGGAAGAAAGAGTGAAGAAAATAATAGTCGAGCAGCTGGCCGTCGATTCGGCCGAAGTCACCCCGCAGGCCCAGTTCGTTCAGGACCTCGGCGCCGACTCGCTCGACACCGTGGAACTGGTGATGGCGCTCGAAGAGGAATTCGACGTGGAGATCCCCGACGAAGACGCCGAAAAGATCAAAACTGTCGGCGAAGCCGTCAGCTACATCAAGGAAAAAGCCGGCAAGAAAGACTGACCCTTACGGAGATGTCTTCCCTTGAAGAAGTAATAGGATACAGATTCAGGGACAAGGAACTGCTGGCCGAGGCGCTCACGCACAAGTCGCACGCGACAGAGCACGCCGCCATCCGGCACAACGAGCGCCTGGAATTTCTGGGCGACAGCGTCCTTGGCCTGATCGTATCCTATTACCTTTTCCTGAAGAACCCCTCGGAGAACGAGGGGTTCCTTTCAAAGACCAAGTCGGCGCTGGTCTCCAGGGCCAACCTGGCGCGCTGGGCCGAGGCGATCGGCCTGGGGCACCACCTGTACCTGGGCGCCGGCGAGCACCTGAGCGGCGGCTCCAAGCGCCACAGCATCCTGGCCAACGCCCTTGAAGCCGTGCTCGGGGCGGTGTATCTCGACGGCGGGCTGCCGCCGGTTGAAAAGCTGGTCATCCCGTGGCTGGAGGGCCAGGCCCCGGAAAGCCTGGACCCCGACTATAAGAGCTCCCTGCAGGAGCTGATACAGAAGCGCCACAAGCGCCCCCCGGATTACGAGCTCATGAGCGAAGCCGGCCCGGAGCACGCCAAGCTGTTCACCATACGCGTCTGCCTGGGGAAAAAGACGCTGGGGCTCGGCTCCGGCAAGAACAAGAAAGAAGCCCAGCAGGCCGCCGCCAAGAACGCCCTGGACTACCTGGCCACCCACGAAGTCCACAAACACGAACTGTGAGCCGCGCGGGCTGCCCTCCCGACCGATGAGAAACGAAGACCTTACCTACGCTGACGGGGAAAAGGAATTCTCCGACGCCCTGTTCGAGCGCCTCGACCTCAGGGACAAAGCCGTAACCTCCCGCGAATTCCACTCCTGCGTCTTCAAGGGCTGCGACCTGACCCGCGCGTCCCTGGTCCGCTCGCGCTTCACCGATTGCCGCTTCGAAAGCTGCAACCTGAGCCTGGCAAAACTGCCGGGGTCGTCCTTCAGCTCCGTAGTTTTCCGCAGCTCCAAGCTGGCCGGGGTTAACTGGACCGAGGCCGCCTGGCCCAGGATAAAACTGCCCGGGCAGCTGAGCTTCGAGGACTGCGTCCTGAGCGACGCCGTGTTCCTGGGCCTCTACCTGCGCGGCGCGTCGTTCCTCAACTGCCTGGCGAAGGGCGCCGACTTCCGCGAGGCCGACCTCTCCGGCGCCGCCCTGCGCGGCACCGATTTTTCCGGGGCGCTTTTCGGCGGCACCGACCTGTCGGGGGCGGACCTCAGCCTGGCCCGCAATTACGCCATACGCCCCGACGACAACAAGCTGAAAAACGCCGTCTTCTCCATGCCGGAGGCGATGGCCCTGCTCTACTGCATGGACATCAAGCTGCAGTAGAGAGAAGAAGAAGGGGGGACACCTATGAAACTTCTTACCGTAGAGAACCGCGGCCAGCTGGAACAGGCCCTTGCCGGCGGGGGGAACAGGCTGGTCCTTTTCTATTCCGCCTACTGTCCGTTCTGCCTCGGCTTCATGCCCGCTTTCGAGAAACAGGCCGCCGCGCACCCGGACCTCTGCATCAAGGCCTGCACGGACGGGAGCGAAGAGCTGGAAGACCTATTCGCCGTGGAAGTGGTCCCCACCATCCTTTTCTTCGAGGGCGGCAAGCTCTCCAAACGCCTGGACGGCAAACTGGGGCGCGGGCTCAGCGCCGAAAGCCTGGCCGCCTTCACCGCCGCCTGCGTGCCGGGACAAGGCAAAAAATGAAAACCCTTTCCGCCCTGGCCGGCCTCCTTTTCCTGGCCTTCCCTGCCGCCGCGGCCGGCCCGGCCGACGGGATCGCCGCGGCCGCGGAGGAGGCGCTGCTGCGCGACGGCGGCGGGGACCTGGTAGAGATAGAGGGGTTCGCGGGACCCGACGGGAACATTCCCTGCTCGCGCGGCTCCTACTCCAATTCCTGGCACTATAAATTCTACGCCGCGGGCGACTGGCTGCAGGTGAACGCCTGCGGCCCGAACGTCCTTAACTCCGCCAGGCACAGGCCGTACAGCAGGGCCAACGAGCCGGACAGGCGCCTCCCGGCCTCTTTCGCCCCGCCGGCCGAAGTGCTGAAAAAACTGGCGGCGGACAAGATCTTCACCCCGGCGCCCAACCCGTACGACCGGGACGTGCTGATGCGCATCCGCCTGCTCCCGGCCAAGGACGGGCGCCCCGAGGGGTGCTACTGGTACGTCGCGCAGGGCAGGGCCAAGGCCCTGACCGACTGCGACGCCGCCAAAGCCTGGAAACTAGGGGGCGCGCCCGCCCCCAAAGCCGGCAAACTGCAGGGCCCGGCGGCCAAGGGCATCGACACCGCCGGCAGGTACGTGCAGCGGGCGCTGGACACCATCCCCAGGAAGGCTCTCGGCGCGCGCCTGATGCTCATAGAGTCGCTCGTGGACCGCAACGGGAGCGCCAAATGCATAGAGCCGAAGGACGGCTGGAGCTACGTCTTCGCCCTCCCTGGCAAGAAAGCCTCGTCCGCTTTCGCCGGCTGCAGGGGCAAGACCACTTCCGACTATGTGCTTTTCGACGGCGCCAACGCCGGCGATATCGACAAGCTCGACCCCATCGCCCCGCCCTTCAAGGACAGCGATTTCGCGCTCTCCCAGGTCCCGAAGGACTGCGTTAAAGGCTACGCCACGCTCTCAATGAAGCTGCAGAACTTCAAGCCCCGCTATTCCCCGTTCGCCGGGCACAGCCTGGTCTGGACCATAGACTGCGGCTCTAAACGGCATATAGTGGACGGCCATACGGGCAGGTACCTGGGCCCGGGCAGCAAGACGCCGATCCACCAGTAGGAGTAAACCGTGAAAAAACAAACCTCGCCCTTAAAGAACCTTAGGACCATCGACCAGGTCGCGGACCTGGTAAAGGAGCGGACGGATAACCGGCGCTCCACCCTGGCCATCTTCGATCTCGACGGCACGCTGTTCGACAACCGCACGCGCACGATGTTCATCCTGCGGGAGATCTCCGAGAAGTTCGACAGCCGCCTGCCGCAGCTTTCCGCGGCTTTCAACAGCTTCCGGGACCTCTCGGTGGTGGACTACAGCCTGGATGTAACGCTCCGGCGCCTGAAGGTAAGGGCCCCCGCCGAGGTCCACTTCATAAAACAGGAATGGGCGAAACGCTTCTTCTCCGACGAATACCAGAAATACGACATGCCGCTGCCCGGGGCCAAGGCCTGCGTGGAGCGCATCCACAAGGCCGGCGCCACCGTGATCTATCTCACCGGGCGCGACGTCGGCCGCATGCTGGTCGGCACCACGGAAGTGCTCCGGCTGTACGGCTTTCCCGTCGGGGTGGCCGGCACCATGACGATCGTTAAGAAGGAATTCGAGCAGGACGACGAGATCTTCAAGCGGGAAGTGAGCGAGTACATCGACCGCCTCGGGGAAGTAGTGGCCGTGTTCGAGAACGAGCCGGCCAACTCCAACATCCTGCAGGCGCGCTTTCCCGGCGCCGCGTCCTTCTTCGTCGAGACGCAGCACCGCCCCGGCGCGCCGCGCCTCAACCCCGGCATCGCCCGCATAAAGGACTTCCGCCCGGCGGGCCGGCGCACCGGCCGCTGACATGGAGTACAGGATAATACTGGCCGGCCCCAGGAACCCGGACAACATCGGGGCCGCCGCCCGCGCGATGGCCAATTTCGGCATCAGGGAGCTGGCCCTGGTGAACGCTTTCGACTCCGACTGGAAGGAGGCCGCGGCGGTCTGGCGGCGCGAGGCCTCGGTCTCGGCGATCGGCTCCATGGACATCATCGAGTCCGCGAAACTTTACGATTCAATTCCGGAAGCCGCCCAAGGCTGCGGCCTGCTGCTGGGCACCGCCTCGCTGCACCGCCTGAAGCCGGAGCGCGACGTGATCCCGCTCTCCGGGGCCGCGGCCTACGCCGCCTCACGGGGAGTTTCAAAGACGGCTATCCTTTTCGGCCCGGAGAAGACCGGCCTGACCCATGATGACCTCTCCCTCTGCAGCGCCATCATCAACATACCCACCCTGCCCGCCCAGCCCTCCATGAACCTGGGCCAGGCGGTAGCCGTGGCCTGCTACGAGCTGTCCGGGCTGGTACGCGCGCAGCCCCCTGCGGGCCGGCGGCGGGCGCCGGCGGCGTCCACGGCGGAGCTGGACCGCGTGGCCGGGGAGATCTCGCGCCTGCTCACGCGCAAGAAAGGACGGCACTGGGCCGGGGCGGCCCAGCTGCGGGCCATCAGGCAGAGCCTGACGGACGCGCGCCTTACGAAGGGAGCCATGTTCGCCCTCAAGACCCTGCTGAAGGGGAATGAGGAACAAGATGAAAAATAAAGAGCGCTGTCCCTGGGCCTACGGCGCCAGCCCCCTGTACATCCCGTACCATGACAAGGAGTGGGGGCGCCCCGTGCGCGACGACAGGACGCAGTTCGAGTTCCTGACGCTGGAGAGCGCGCAGGCGGGGCTGAGCTGGGCCACGGTGCTCAACAAGCGCGAGGGCTACCGCCGCGCCTTCGCCGGCTTCGACCCGGTAAAAGTGGCCCGCTTCACCCCGGCGCGGATAGAAAAGATTTTAAAGGACCCCGGCATAATCCGCAACAGGCTGAAAGTCCTGGCCGCGGTCAACAACGCCCGCCGTTTCCTGGAGGTGCAGGCCGAGTTCGGCACCTTCTGCCGCTATATCTGGGGGTTCGTCGGCGGAAAGCCCAAGGTCAACCGCTGGACCCGGCTCTCCCAACTGCCGGCTTCCACCAAGGAGTCCGACGCCCTGAGCGCGGACCTGAAAGCCCGCGGTTTCAAATTCGTCGGCAGCACTATAGTCTACGCCCACATGCAGGCCACCGGCCTGGTGAACGACCACCTGGTCTCGTGTTTTTGCCGCAAATAATATTCAAGATGATCCGGAACGGATCAGGTGCCCGTCCGCCCCAGCAGTTCCCGCACGCCCCGGAACCTGCCGGAAGGCACGTTGGGGGAGGCCATCATAAGGTATTGCTCGCGCGTCATGGGCGGGACCGGGAAAAGGGCGAGCAGCGGCAGCAGCGGCCGGAAGAAGCTCCTGGGCAGCCCGACCACCGGGCGGCGCAAGCCCGACGACGCCAGTGAAGCGGCTATTATTTCCCGGAAACTAACAGTCCTGTCACCGCCCAGCTCGAAGATCTCATCCCTCACCAGAGCGTCCTCCGCGGCGCGCACAAAGCAGGCCGCCACGTCCGCCACGGGCACCGGCGCGGCCAGGGCGTCGCCCGGCGCGGCGAAGACCGGAAGGCAGCGGGCCAGGGCCGCCAGTTCCGCCCGCAGCTTCTGCCCCGGGCCGTCTATGAACGAAGGCCGGAAAATAACGTAGGGGAGGCCGGCCGCTCCCACCAGCCTCTCGCCGGCATACTTGCTGCGGTGATAGGCCGAGGGCGCGTCCGGGGCGGCCCCCAGCGCGGACATCTGGATGAATTTTTTAGCCCCGGCCGCCCGGGCGCCTGCCAGCAGCCGCCTGGTATACTCTTCGTGGACCAGGGCGAAAGAGGCCCCCGGAGTTTCCCTGATTATGCCGAGCAGGTTAATTACGACCTCGGGCGCCGCCGCCGTAACCTGCGCCTCGAGCTCCCCGGTAAAAGGGGGGAAAGCGCCCGTCAGCCCGGCCGCCCTCAGCCTGTCCGGATCGCGCGACGGCAGCACGAGCTCATGCCCGGCCAGCGCCCTGGCCACGGCCCCGCCCACAAAACCGCCCGCCCCTGTTATGAGTATGCGCATTAAGCCGATTATATAATATGCGGTGAAACTTTTCGGACCTGCCGCGCATCTAACCCCGGCAGTCCGGAGAGAATTCTCCGGGCAGGCCGAAAGCGGGATTATATTTAGTAAAATTTAACCGATGCGCCAATACCTGGCGGTTATACTGACAGCGGGGTTCGGGCTTGCCGTGGCGGCGGGCATGACGGCCTTTTCCATCCTTTTCGGGCCCAAGAAGAAGACCGCCGTTAAGCAGGAGCCTTTCGAATGCGGCATGCCCCCGGCGATGGAGCCGCGCGGCATGGCCAAGGTCAATTTCTACCTCGTGGCGGTCCTGTTCGTGATGTTCGACATAGAAATAGTGTTCCTCTATCCCTGGGCCGTCTCTTTCCGGGAGCTCGGGGCGGGCGCCTTCTACGCCATGGGGGCTTTCCTCGCGGTGCTGCTGGCGGGCCTGGTCTACGCCGTAAAGAAAGGAGCCCTCGAATGGGATTAGAAACCGCCTTCGGCCACTCCTACCTTACTACCCGCCTGGACGAGGCGGTCAACTGGGCGCGCAAGTATTCCCTGTTCAACTACCCTTTCGTCACGGCCTGCTGCGGCATGGAGTTCATGGCCACCTTCGCCTCCACCTACGACATAGCCCGCTTCGGCGCGGAATACCCGCGCTTCTCGCCGCGCCAGGCCGACGTGCTGTTCGTGGTGGGGACCGTCAACGAGAAGCTGGCCCCGGTGCTTAAGCGCGTCTACGACCAGATGTGCGAGCCCAAGTGGGTGGTCTCCTTCGGCGTGTGCGCCACCTCCGGCGGCTTCTACGACAATTACGCCACCGTGCAGGGCATCGACAAGATCATCCCTGTGGACATCTACATCCCCGGCTGCCCGCCGCGGCCCGAGGCCGTGCTGGACGCCCTGATAAAGCTCCAGGAAAAGATCGCCAAAGAATCCGTGCTGGACAGGAAGTACAGATGAACAGCTACCTGCTCGACGCGCTGAGGGCCAAATTCCCCGACGACCTGCTGGAAACCCACGCTTTCCGCGGCGACGAGACCGCCGTCATAAGGAAGGAGGCGCTGCTCAAGGCCGCGGCTTTCCTGCGCGACGGGCTGGGCTTCGACTTCCTGATGGACCTGACCGCCGCCGACTACCTGCCGCGGGACCCGCGCTTCGAACTGGTCTGCCATTTTTATTCCTCGGCCCACAATTACCGCCTGCGGCTCAAATGCCCGGTCTACGCCGACGACGCCGTCGTGGCCTCGCTGACGCAGCTCTGGCCCGGGGCCAACTGGTTCGAGCGCGAAGTTTACGACATGTTCGGCATAAAGTTCGACGGCCACCCGGACCTCAGGCGCATCCTGATGTACGACGGCTTCGAAGGCCACCCGCTGCGCAAGGATTACCCGCTCAAGAAGCGCCAGCCGAGGATACCCCACAGGGATTAGCATGACGCAACACGCCAAGCCCGACATCCCCAAGAACTGGGAGCTGGAAAAGCTCGCCGACGGCCGCCTGGTGCTCAACATGGGGCCCTCGCACCCGGCCATGCACGGCATAGTGCGGATGCTCCTCACCGTGGACGGGGAACGCGTAGTAGACTCCGACATCGAGATCGGCTACCTGCACCGCGGCTTTGAAAAGACCTGCGAGAACGTGACCTACAACCAGTGCGTGCCCTACACCGACCGCCTGAACTACGTCTCGCCCTTCATAAACAACGTCGGCTACGCCCTGGCCGTGGAAAAGCTGATGGGCATAGAGACCCCGGCCCGGGCCCAGTATATCCGGGTGATCATGAGCGAGATCTCCCGCATCACCGACCACCTGACCTGCATAGGCGCCAACGCCATGGAGCTCTCCGCCTTCACCGTCTATTTCTACCTGATCAACGCCCGCGAAG
>MGUA01000031.1:48936-101915 GCA_001799735.1 Elusimicrobia bacterium GWB2_63_22
GTGGGGGGGCTGACCCGCGACCTGCCGGCCGATTTCAAAAAGGACACGGCGGAAGCTTTCAAGATCGTGCGCAAGAACCTCGCCGACGCGGACAAGATGCTGACCCGCAACCGCATTTTCTATGACCGGCTGCACAACACCGGCCATATATCCAAGGAGGACGCGGTGGCGCTGTCCTTCACCGGCCCCGTGCTGCGCTCCACCGGCGTGCCGCTCGACGTCCGCAAGGCCACCCCTTACCTGGTCTACGACCGCTTCGATTTCGACATTCCGGTAGGCTCCAACGGCGACAACTACGACCGTTACCTGGTGCGCCTCGAAGAGATGCACCAGAGCATGCGTATAGTGGAGCAGGCCCTGGCCCAGCTGCCCGACGGGCCGGTGAACCACCCCGATTTCAGCGTGATCCTGCCGCCCAAGGAAGAGGTGTACGGCAACATCGAGGCGCTGATGGCCCATTTCAAGCTGACCTTCGAAGGCGTCAAGCCGCCGGCCGGCGAGGTGTACCAGGCGGTGGAAGGCGGCAACGGCGAGGTAGGCTTCTACCTGGTCTCCGACGGCACCGGCCGGCCCTGGCGCCTGCGGGTGCGTCCGCCCTGCTTTACGCTGACGGCCGGCCTCTCCAAGATGATCAAGGGCGGCTACATCGCCGACATAGTTTCCACTTTCGGCCAGGTGAACATGATAGGCGGGGAGCTGGAAAGATAATGGCTTTTAAACTCACCGAAGACTTCAAGGCCAGGGCGGAAAAGCTCTGCGCCCGGTACCCCAGGCGCGACGCGGCGCTTATCCCCGTCCTGCTGGAACTGCAGAAGGAAGCCGGCTATGTGGCCGAGGAGGCCATGGACGAGCTGGCCAAATTCCTGGCGCTGCCGTACGCGCGCGTAAAGGCCGTAGTCACTTTTTACACCATGTTCAACCGCGAGCCGGCCGGCAAGTACCACCTGCAGGTCTGCCGGAACATCTCCTGCCATATGGCCGGCGCCCCCGGGCTGCTGGCCCGTCTACGGGCGAAGCTGGGCATCGGCGAGGGGGAGACCACCAAGGACGGCCTCTTCACGCTGTCCGCGGTAGAATGCCTGGGCGCCTGCGGCGCGGCCCCGGTGATGCAGGTCAACGAGGACTATTTCGAGAACCTTAACGGGGAGAAACTGGACGCGCTGCTGGAGGACATTAAACACGGCCGCCTGCGGGCCGGCGGCCGCTGAGACTGCAATGGAAAATATCCTCCTTAAAGATAACGTCGCCGGCCTCGAGGGCTATTTCGCCTGCGGCGGCTACCGGCCGCTGAAGAAGGCGCTCGCCCTGAAGCCCGCCGACGTGATAGAGGAAGTCAAGAAGTCGGGCCTGCGCGGCCGCGGCGGCGCGGGCTTTCCTACCGGCCTGAAATGGTCCTTCATCCCTAAAGACGCCCCCGGGCCCCGTTACCTGGTCTGCAACGCCGACGAGGGCGAGCCCGGCACCTTCAAAGACCGCGAGCTCCTCCTCAGGAACCCGCACGCGCTGATAGAGGGCATGGCCATCGCCGCCTACGCCATAGGCGCGGCCCACGGCTACATCTACATCCGCGGCGAGTTTGCCGCCGAAGCCCGGCTGCTGGAGAAGGCCATCGCCGAAGCCAGGACCAAGGGCTTCATAGGAAAGAACATACTCGGGTCCGGTTTTGATTTCGAGCTGTTCATGCACTCCGGGGCCGGCGCCTATATCTGCGGCGAGGAGACGGCCCTGCTGGAATCCCTGGAAGGCTTCAAGGGCCAGCCGCGCCTCAAGCCGCCTTTTCCGGCGGTAAAGGGCCTGTTCGCTTCGCCTACCGTTATCAATAACGTAGAGACGCTGGCCGCCGTCCCGGCCATAATAGAGAAAGGCGGCGAGTGGTACGCCTCCATCGGCACGCCCAAAAGCACGGGCACAAAACTTTTCTGCGTCAGCGGCCCGGTCAACAAGCCCGGCGTGTACGAGCTGCCGCTGGGCGTCACTTTCAGGGACCTGCTGGAAAAAAGCTGCGGCGGCATGCAGGAAGGGAAAAAGATAAAGGCCGTCATCCCGGGCGGCTCCTCGGTCCCCGTGCTCACGGCCGAAGAGGCCTGGGCCGTCAAACTGGATTACGAATCCCTCGCCACCGCCGGCTCCATGCTGGGCTCGGGCGGCGTGATCGTGATAGACGAGAGCCAGTGCATGGTGAAGCTGCTGCAGGTACTGGCCCGCTTCTACCACCACGAATCCTGCGGCCAGTGCACCCCTTGCCGCGAGGGCTGCGGCTGGATAGAGAAGATCCTGAACCGGTTCGAGGAGGGGAAGGCCTCAGTGAAGGATATCGACCTGCTTTACTCCGTGGCCGACGGCATGCAGGGCCGCACCATCTGCCCGCTCGCCGACGCGATGGCCATGCCGGTGATGAGTTTCGTCAAGAAGTTCCGGTCCGAATTCGAAGCCCACGCGGCCGGGCGCTGCTGCGCACCCGAAGCGGGCGGGGGTCATTGATGCCCAAACTAACGATCGACGGCAAAAGCATAGAGGTCGCCAAAGGCACCACGGTCCTCGAGGCCGCCGCCAAGTTGGGCGTCTATATCCCGCGCTACTGCTACCACCCCAGCCTTTCCATCTCCGGCAACTGCCGCATGTGCCTGGTGGAAGTGGAGAAAGCGCCCAAGCTGCTGACCGCCTGCTCCACCGAGGCCGCCGAAGGCATGGTCGTGCGCACGGATTCCGAAAAAGTAAAAGCGGCCCGGCGTGACGTGCTGGAGTACCTGCTCATCAACCACCCGCTCGACTGCCCCATCTGCGACCAGGCGGGGGAATGCGGCCTGCAGGACTACTACATGGAGTACAGCCTCAAGAAGAGCCGCTTCGCCGCCGCCGACAAGGTGACCCGCCAGAAGCGGCGCGCCCTGGGCCCGCACCTGGTGCTCGACAACGAGCGCTGCATCCTCTGCACCCGCTGCGTCAGGTTCTGCTCCGAGGTCACTAAAACCTCCGAGCTGGAAGTCATGGAGCGCGCCGACCATTCCTTCATAGACCTGAAAGAGGGCAAGGCCCTCGATAACGATTATTCGATGAACATAGCCGACCTCTGCCCCGTCGGCGCCTGGACGTCCAGGGATTTCCGCTTTAAGCAGCGCGTCTGGTTCCTCAAGAAGACCCCGACGGTCTGCCTCGGCTGCGCCACCGGCTGCCTGGCTGAGGCGCAGCATAACGAGAACGTCATCTACAGGGTGATGCCGCGCCCCAACGCCGAGACCAACACCTGGCTCTGCGACCGCGGCCGCCTTGCCTACAAGGCCGTGACCGCCGGCGACAGGCTGGCCAAGGGTTTTATAAAGAACGGCCTGATCGACCTGGAACCCGCCCTGCGCGAGGCAGCCACCCGCATAGACGAGGCCAAGGGCGCCGTCGCGGTGCTGGGCTCCCCGTGGCTTTCCATCGAGGATAACGCCGCCCTGGCCGCGCTGGCCATAGAGGCGGTCAAGACGGAGAATTTCTGCTTCGACTTCCCCGCCGAACAGGGCATAAAGGACGGCATCCTTATAAACAAGGACGCGGCCCCTAACACCGCCGGCGTTAAACTGGTCAAGGCTGCCCGCGGCGGCATTTCCCTCGAGGAGCTTTCCCGGCGCCTCCTGGCGGGGCAGATAAAAGTGGTGATCACCGAGGCCCGCGCCGCCGGCTTTATAAAGGAAGCGCTGAAGGCCGCCGCCCCCCGGCTGATAACCTTCGCCACCAACAGGGGCGAGATCCCTCAGGGCGCCTACGCCACCCTGCCTTACGCCTCCTACTTCGAGACCCCCGGGACTTTTGTGAACTACCAGGGCCTTAAACGCCGCACCGAGCCGGCGGTGACGCCGCCGGAAGGGGTAAAACCGCTCTGGGGCCTGGTGAACAAACTGGCGGCCTACAGCGGAGATTCCCTGCACCTGAACTCTTCCGAGGACGCGCTGAAGGGCGTTAAACTCTGATGATCGAATTCTTCGAAGCCAACAAGGACATCCTCCTCTTCACCCTGGCCGCCGGCCTGAAGGTGCTGGTGTTCATGGGCGGGATCATGGGCTTCGCGGCGCTGCTGACGCTGGCCGAGCGCAAGGTCAGCGCGCTGATGCAGGACCGCGTCGGCCCCAACCGCGCCTCGGTGTTCGGCTTCGCCTTCAACGGCCTTTTCCACCCCATCGCCGACGCGATCAAGATGATCATGAAAGAGGACTTCGTCCCCGGCCGGGCGGAGAAACTGCTTTTCACCCTGGCGCCTTTCTTCGCCCTGGTCCCGGTGCTGGCCCTGTTCGCGGTGATCCCTTTCGGCGACTACGTGATGGTGTTCGGCTACCAGCTGGACCTGCAGATCGCCGACCTGCCGCTCGGTCTGTTCCTGGTGCTGGCCCTGTCGGGCATGGCCATCTACG
The DNA here is from genome assembly GCA_001799735.1 of Elusimicrobia bacterium GWB2_63_22. Taxonomy (GTDB): domain Bacteria; phylum Elusimicrobiota; class Elusimicrobia; order Elusimicrobiales; family UBA9959; genus UBA9959. Next base: position 53,328 of record MGUA01000031.1, read on the forward strand.
GCGTCTTCCTGGCCGGCTGGGCTTCCAAGAATAACTTCGCGCTGCTGGGCGCCATGCGCGGCGCGGCGCAGATGGTGTCCTACGAAGTAGTGCTCGGCCTGACTCTGGTGGGGCTGCTGATGATCTACGGCTCGGCGAACCTGCAGGACATGGTGAGGGCGCAGGGCCGGCTGCTGTTCGGCGCCGTGCCGGCCTGGGGCGTGGTGCTGCAGCCTTTCGCCTTCATACTTTTCCTGATCGCCGCCATCGCCGAGAACAAGCGCACGCCTTTCGACCTGGTGGAGGGGGAATCGGAGATTATCGGCTACTTCATGGAGTACAGCTCCATGCGCTTCGCGGCCTTCATGTTCGCCGAGTTCGTGGAGATCATCCTGGTCTCCATGCTCGCCGCCACGCTGTTCTTCGGCGGCTGGCAGGTGCCTTACCTCTACGAGACCGGCTTCATATTCCCCGGCGGGAGCGCGCTGCCGCTGGACCACTACCTGGTCTCGGCGCTGCAGGTAGGCTCCTTCTCGGTCAAGACCGTCTTCTTCTCCTGGTTCCTGCTGGTGGTGCGCTGGACCCTGCCGCGCTTCCGCTTCGACCAGCTGATGGGCCTGTGCTGGAAGGCGCTGCTGCCGCTGGCGCTGCTCAACATCCTTCTAACCGGCGCCGCGCTGGTGGCCCTGGGCAAACTATGATAAGCGTAAAGAAAGTAAACAACCGGCCGCTGAATTTCCTGGAGAGGATCTACCTCTGGGAAATAGGCCGCGGCCTGCTGGTCACCAGCCGCCATTTCTTCGTCAACCTCTTCAATCCTAAAAAGATCGTGACCGTCAGCTATCCCGAGCAGCGCCTGCCGCTCCCCGGCGCCGCCGGCCAGCGCACCCGCCACCGCCTCAAGGTGCGCGCCGACGGCTCGCCCAAATGCGTGGCCTGCTTCATGTGCCAGACCGCCTGCCCGGCGTACTGCATACGGATAGAGGCCGCCGAATATCCCGACAACACGGTGGAAAAATATCCGGCCGTCTTCGACATAGACCTCTCGCGCTGCGTGATGTGCGGCATGTGCGTGGAGGCCTGCCCCGAAGACGCCATCTCCATGGACACGGGGGAGATCCCGGGCGGCGCCGGGGACCGCGGAGAGCTGCTGATGACCAGGGGAGACCTGCTGCGCAACCTCCCCGGCGAACCTTCGGTCAAGGGCGCCGCCAACCGCCTGGCCAACGAGTACCTGGAGGGGAAAGAATGATCCTCGACGCGGCAGTCTACCTCTCCGCGGGAGTGGCCGCCCTGGCCACCCTGCTGATGATCTTCCAGAAGAACCCGGTGAAGGCCGCCATGCTGATGCTCACCGCCCTGCTGGCCACCGCCGGGATGTATCTCGCCTTCAGCGCCCAGCTGCTGGCCGTGCTGCAGGTCATTATCTACGGCGGGGCCATCATGACCCTCTTTATCGTGGCCCTCTCCGTAACGCCGCAGGCGTGGAAGGACAAGCCCGTCCCCGGCCGGGCCGTGCGGGTGCTGGGCCTGGCCGCCGCGGCGGTGCTGCTGACCGAGCTCCTCCAGGTCTCGACGGTCCTGCGGGCGGCGTCGGCCGCCCCCGGGTTCTCGGAAACCGGCACGCTGGCCATCGCCATGAACCTTTTCGGCCGCTTCGCTTTCCAGTTCGAGCTGCTGTCGCTGGTGATCCTCGCCTCCATCGTGGGCGCGGTAGCCCTGGCCTCCCGGAGGACCGCGCCATGACCGCCTACAACCTCGCGGCCATAGCCTTCACCCTTTTCGCCCTGGCGACGGCGGGCTTTCTCACCTGCGGCAGCCTGGTGCGCATGCTGATGTTCCTGGAGCTCATGCTCAACGCCGCCAATATCGCCCTGGTGGCGCTGGGCGGGAGCGCGGCCTCGCAGGCCTACGCGGCCATGCTGCTGGTCATCGCCGCGGCCGAGGCCGGCGTGGGCCTGGCGCTGATCATCGCCCTGGCCGGCGCGTTCAAGACCCTGGAGGCGGAGAATATAAAGGAGCTGAAAGGCTGATGGAAGGCAACTACTACCCGCTCCTTAAATGGATCCTGCTGGCCCCGCTGGCCGGCTTCGCCGTCAACGGCCTCTTCGGCAGGAAGTTCCTCGGCGAGAAGTTCGGCGGGCTCGTGGGGAGCCTCGCCATCCTCGTCTCCTTTATCTTCGCGGCCCTGACCTTCTCGGACCTGCTCAACCTGCCGCCGGAATACCGCCTGCTGCGCGACACGCTCTACACCTGGATCTCCGCCGGCAGCTTCGTCGTGGAAGCGGCCTTCCGCTTCGACCCGCTCTCTGCCGTCATGGCGCTCATCGTCACCGGCGTCAGCTTCCTGATCCACGTCTATTCCATCGGCTACATGAAGGGCGACGCCGGCTACAACCGCTATTTCGCCTACCTCAACCTTTTCGTCTTCTTCATGCTGATCCTCGTCCTGGCGGACAACCCGCTGCTGATGTTCGTGGGCTGGGAAGGCGTCGGGCTTTGCTCCTACCTCCTCATCGGCTTCTGGTATGAGGATCCGGAGAAGGCCTCCGCCGGCAAGAAAGCCTTTATCACCAACCGGGTCGGCGACGCCGGCTTCCTGATAGGCCTGATGCTGCTGTTCGGCCTGCTGGCCTCGCAGGGCTTTGCGGCCATGGACTTCGCCTCCCTGGAGAAGAACGCGCCGCTGCTGACCTCGGCTACGGCCCTGGGCATAGGCGCCCCCACGCTCATCTGCCTGCTCCTTTTCTTCGGCGCCACCGGCAAGTCCGCCCAGTTCCCGCTGTACGTCTGGCTGCCGGACGCCATGGCCGGCCCCACGCCGGTCTCGGCCCTGATCCACGCGGCCACCATGGTGACGGCCGGCGTGTATATGCTGGCCCGCCTGCATTTCCTCTACGAGCTCGCCCCGAGGGCCCTGGAAGTGGTGATGCTCGTCGGCTGCTTTACCGCTTTCTTCGCCGCCGTGATCGGCCTGCTGCAGAAGGACATCAAGAAGGTGCTGGCCTATTCCACGGTCAGCCAGCTGGGCTACATGTTCATGGCCGCCGGCGCCGGCGCTTTCTCCGCCTCTATTTTTCACCTGGCCACGCACGCTTTCTTCAAAGCCCTGCTGTTCCTCGCCGCCGGCTCCGTGATCCACGGCATGAGCGGCGAGCAGGACATGTTCAAGATGGGCGGCCTTAAAAAGGAAATGCCTTTCACCTTCCTGCTGATGGCGGCCGGCTGGCTGGCCATCGCCGGCGTGCCCGGCCTTTCCGGTTTTTATTCGAAGGACCTCATCCTGGAAAAAGTCTTCGAGCACGGCGGGCCGGCCGTCTGGGCCGTAGGCGTGCTCACGGCGGGCCTCACCGCCTTCTACACCACCCGCCTTTTCATCCTCACCTTCCTGCGCGCCCGCCGGGGCCAGGGCCACGCCCACGAGTCCCCGCTGACCATGACCCTGCCGATGGCGGCGCTGGCGGTGCTGGCTGTGGCCGGCGGGTTCCTGCTCAAGGACAGGCTTTTTATTTTCCTGGAGCCGCTGGCCGCGCACGGGGGGGAACACAGCCCGCTCGCCGCGCGGCTGATGATGGCCTCGGTAGGCGCGGGCCTGGCCGGCATACTGCTGGCCTTCCCGCTGACCCTGCCCGACGCCGCGGCGTTCCTTAAGAATTCTCTCTCCCGGCTGCACGGCATCGTCTTCCGCAAATTCTACGTCGACGAGATCTACGGCCTGCTGGTTATCAGGCCCCTGAAGCTTTTCTCCGACAGGGTGCTGTTCTCACTGGTGGACGCCGGACTGATAGACGGCGTGCTGGTGAACGGCTCGGCCAGGGCCTGCTACGCCGCGGGCCGGGCGCTCAAGCGCGCGCAGAGCGGGCGCCTGGACATCTACGCGCTGGTCTTCGCCCTGGGCGTAACAGCCATGCTTTTCTGGATAATATGACGGAACTGCTGACCAACCCCCTCTCTCTCTCCATCATCCTGCCGGCGGCGGCGGGCCTGGCCCTGCTGGCCGTGCCGCGCGATAACGAGCCCCTTCTCAAGGGCGCCGCGCTGGCCGCCACGCTGGCCACGCTGCTGGTAACCCTTAAACTCTACGCCGGCTTCGACCCGGCCCTGGCCGCCATGCAGTTCCGCCTGGACCTGGCGTGGATCCCTGCCTACGGCATCAGCTACGCCCTCGGCATAGACGGCATCAGCCTGCTGCTCATCGCCCTGACCGCCCTGCTCATGCCGGTCTCCGTGCTCGCCTCCTTCAGCTATATAAAGGAGGCGCAGCGCGGCTACTACGTGTGCCTGCTGCTGCTGGAAGCCGCGATGATAGGCGTTTTCGCCGCGCTGGACCTGTTCGTTTTCTATCTGTTCTGGGAAGGCATGCTGATACCGATGTACTTCCTGATAGGCGTCTGGGGCGGGCCGCGGCGCATCTACGCCGCGCTGAAGTTCTTCATCTACACCATGGCCGGCTCGGTGCTCATGCTGGCCGCTATACTGTGGGTGGTAGCGGCCCAACACGCAGCTACCGGGGTCTGGACCTTCTCCATACCGGCCCTCTACGGCGCCGCGCTGACCCCGGAGGCGCAGTTCTGGCTGTTCGCCGCCTTCGCCCTGGCTTTCGCCGTAAAAGTGCCGCTGTTCCCGTTCCACACCTGGCTGCCGGACGCCCACGTAGAGGCGCCCACGGCGGGCTCGGTGCTGCTGGCGGGCGTACTGCTTAAGATGGGCGTCTACGGCTACATAAGGCTGGCCGTGCCGATGTTCCCCCGCGGGGCGGCGGAGTTCGCGCCCTGGCTGGCCGCGCTGGGCGTGACCGGCGTGATCTACGGCTCGCTGGTGGCCTGGACGCAGCGCGACATGAAGAAAATGGTGGCCTACTCTTCGGTGGCCCACCTCGGCGTGGTGATGCTCGGCGTCATGGCTTTCGAGCCGGCCGCGGTGGCCGGCGCGGTGCTGCAGATGGTCAACCACGGCCTGTCCACAGGCGCGCTGTTCCTGCTGGTAGGCGTGCTCTACGAGCGGCGCCATACCCGCATGATAGAGGACTACGGCGGCCTCGCAAAGGTGATGCCCGGCTTCGCCGCGGTCTTCATGATCGTGACGCTGTCCTCCATCGGCCTGCCCGGCCTCAACGGCTTCGTGGGCGAGGCGCTCATCCTGTTCGGCTCCTTCCTGGCGTATCCCTGGCTGGCTTCGCTGGCCGTTTCCGGAGTGGTGCTGTCGGCCGTCTACATGCTGGGCATGTACCAGGCCGTTATGTTCGGGCCGCTGCGCCACACCGAGAACAAGATCCTCAAGGACCTTAGCCCCCGGGAATGGCTCTACCTGCTGCCGCTGCTCTTTTTTATCGTGCTGATAGGCGTCTGGCCCAATCCTTTCCTGCGCCGGGCCCAGGCCGCAGTAGACAGCTACATACAGCTGGCGCAGCCGTACCCGGCCCCGCCGGACACGCTGCCCGCAGTGGTGGTGAGGAAATAGATGGAACACATGAACTACGCCGCCTCGGCCTTCTCCGTGCCGCTGCTCCTTCTGCTGGCCGCTTTAGCAGCCCTGCTGCTGCCGCTCTTTATCCGGGCGCTGCGCGGGACGCAGGGGCTGATGGCCCTGGGCGCGGCGCTGGCGGCCCTCACGTTCTTCCGCCTCGCGCCGCAGGTAGAGATCTCCCTCTTTAACGGCGCTATCGCGCTGAACCCGGCTTCCGCGTACCTCTGGCTTTTCACCCTCGGGGTGCTCGCGGCCGTGCTCGCCCTCTCGGTCTACCGGCCGCCGGCCGGCGAGGAGAACGCGGGGGAATACTATTTCCTGCTGCTGCTGTCCGCGCTGGGCCTCATGGCCCTGATAGCCGCCGGGGACCTGTTCACGGCTTTCATCGCGCTCGAACTGCTCAGCCTGCCCCTCTACGCGCTGGCCGGCATCCGCCGCAGCAAGCCGGGCCTCGAGGCCGCCTACAAGTATTTCATGCTGGGCGCGCTGGGCTCGGCTTTCACGGTGCTCGGCATCGCCGTGCTCAACGCCCTCTACCCCGCCCTCACCTTCGACGCCCTCGGGCAGGGCACCCCGGGCCCGCTGGCGCTGGCCGGCTTCCTGCTGGTCATCTCCGGCTTCGCCTTCAAGACCGCGCTGGTGCCCTTCCACATGTGGGTGCCGGACGCCTACGAGGGCGCCCCGACGCAGATCTCGGCGTTCATGGGCGCCGCGGTAAAGGCCGGCGGCGTGGTGCTGCTGTGGCGGCTCTTCTCGCTTTTCGACGGCGGCCCCGTCCGGGAGATCTTCTGGTGGCTGGCCGCTATCACCGCGGTGGGGGCCAACCTGGCGGCGCTGGCCCAGACCGGCCTCAAGCGCCTGCTGGCCTACTCCAGCGTGGCCCACGCCGGCTACCTGGCCGTAGCCTTCTTCGGCGGGCGCCAGGGCTTTGAAGCCGTGCTCTTCTACCTGCCGGTCTACGCCATGGCCACCATAGGCGCCTTCGCCGTGGCGCTGGTCCTGGAGAAGGACGAGAGGGGGCCGCAGATAGAGGACCTGGCCGGCCTGGCCAGAACGCGGCCCTGGCTGGCCGCCGCGATGGCGGCTTTCATGTTCTCGCTGGCCGGCGTGCCGCCGCTGGCGGGCTTCTTCGCCAAGTTCTACGCCTTCGCCGGGGCGGTCACCGCCGGCTATACCGGGCTGGTGGTCATAGCCGTTATCATGAGCGCGGTCTCCATCTATTACTACCTCCGGGTAACCGTGGCGATGTACATGAAGCCGCCCGCCGCGGACACCCACGCAGAGCCGGCCGGCCTGGCCGGGGCGGTCATCGCCCTGATGGCCGCCGGGGTCATACTGGCCGGTATTTTTTCGCGGCCCCTGCTGGCCGCCGCCGTCGGGGCAGCCCGCTGGTTCTAGGCCTTTTACAGGCCTTTTCACATAATCGCAAAAATCGCAAAAGTATAATAAGTCATATTGACTTTGGGTAATATTTATATTACATTTACCCTAGGATCACTCCTAAGGGGTTAGGGGCAAACACAAATTAAGGCTGCATGTTAAGCGCGCCGCGCTTTGTAAGTTTGTTGCCGCCGCGCGGCAGGGGGAAAAATGAAAACCACAAGAAAACGCGCCGGTTCCGGCGCCCGCAGGCGAAAGACCGCGGCGACAGGCTCCGCCAAGGACCCGAACGCCAAACTTCTGCGCATGGTTTTGCGCCACTTCGGCACGGCAATGACCATGGCGCTCTGCAGGCGCCTGGGGTACGAAGCCTGCTGACCGGCGGGCCTTACAGGAACACAGGGGGGAATATGGACAGCAAGAAAACATTCGACAAGGCGTTCAGCCAGATCGAGCAGGCTGAAACGCGGTTGGCGGAAGAGAACAGGATGCTCCTCAAGCTTAAGCAGGAGGAGCAGGAAGAGCGGCACGACCTGGAGGTGCTGGAGGACGAGGTGAAGAACCAGGAGCGCATCCTGGCGCCCCTGAAAGAGGAGATCCGGGAATGCCAGGCGGAGAGAAACCGCCTGGACGAGGAATTTTCCCGGAAAGAGACCGAAATGAAGGCCCGGCTGGAGATAAAACGCACGGAGCTTGAGACCCGCTGCGCCCAGAGCGAAAAGGAAACCTCCGCAAAGGAAAAAGAATTCAATGAAAAAGCCCGCGCCCTTAAGGACGAAGTAAACCTCAGGGAAAAAGAGATGGGCGACATGCGCCACCTCCTGATGACCATGAAGGAAGAATCCGAGGCGAACTTCGGCAGAGCCGTCCTGAAGGAGCGGGAATGGGCCGAGATGAAGAAAGAGCTGGACAACGCCAAGGCCTATATCGAAACGCTGCACACCGAGCTCAAGGTAAAGGAACAGGCGGTACTCTCAGCGCAGAACGACCTCCGCGCCAGACTGGCGGAGGGGGTCAGGGCGGACCTGGGCCTCAACGGGAAGCCCGAACACGCGCATGAGCTGCTGGAGAAGGAGCGGAAAGAATTCAACGCGCATTACGCGGCCCTCGAGAAGGAGTTCGAGGACAGGGAAAAAGAGCTCATGGACGAGATCCGGGCCATGAAGGAAGCCGATACCAAGCGTTCCCTGGAATATGAGCGGATGAGCATGGAACTCTCCACCGCCCGCGAGAGGCAGGAAGCGGCCGAGACAAAAGCTTCCTCGGCCTCGATAGAACTGATGGAACTCAACGTCTACAACAAATCCGCGGCCGCCGCGCTGCGAGAGAAGGACGCCGAGATCTCCGACCTGAAGCAGGCCCTGGACGAAGCCAAGCTGGTGACCGCCAAAAACCAGAAATAAGTCCCATCAGCGCACAAATAAAAACCGCCGGGACACCCCGGCGGTTTTCACTTTATACGGCTGTTAAAGAAAACCGTTCTCTTTCAGGAAGTCTTTGGTGACGCCGGAGGAGCGGGGGGCGGCGTATTTACCGAGGATGTCGTATTCGATATTGAGCAGGGCGCCCGGCCTGAGCCCCTTGAGGGCGGTATTGGCCCAGGTATGGGGAATCACAGCCGCTTTGAAGGAGGCGGGGGCAATGTCGTAAACGGTAAGGCTTATGCCGTCCAGGGCGACGGACCCCTTCTCGACCAGAAGAGCAGCCGCGGATCGTTCCACCTCCATGATCCTGCTGTTCCCGTCGTCGCGCACCGAGAGCAGCTGAACCGTACCGTCTATATGGCCGGTTACGAAGTGGCCGCCTAACCTGGCGCCCACGGCCAGCGCCCGCTCCAAATTCACGATAGAACCAGCTTTTAATCTGCCCAGGGTGGTGCGGGAGAAGCTTTCAGGGCTGACGGCGAAGCCGGCCACGCCGGCCTTATGGGAAACGACGGTCAGGCAGGCGCCGTTTACGGCCACGCTCTCGCCGTCGGCAAGCGCCCAGTCCGCAGGCACGGAAACTTCCAGTCGCCCTGTGGAAACCGATCTAACCTTCTCTACCGCCTCTATAATGCCTGTAAACATCAGTCGAACCTCAAGTCCAGCATCAGGTCGGGGCCCGCTTTGCCGATGGAGGCCAGCCGCGGCCGTATGCCAAGCTGCGCCTTGGCCGCGTTAAGCTCGTCGGGCCAGACCATGGAATTTTTAGACTCCGTGCCGCCGATGATCATCGGCGCCACAAAACAGATGAACCTGTCGGCCAGGCCCTCGCTTATGAAGGAGCCGGCCACCCGGCCGCCGCCTTCCACCAGCACATGGGCAATGCCCAGTTTACCCAACTCTTTAAGCAGCGCCTTAAGCGAAACGCGGCCTTTCTCCGACGGGAGGACCATTATTTTAGCGTTGCGGGAAAACTTCTTCATGGCCGTGACCGAAGCCTTGCGGGTGGTGGCTATGATCACGCGCTCGTTCCGGAAGATCTGCGCCTTGCGCGGCACGCGGAACGAGGAATCCAGCGCCACTATCCACGGTTGCTGCCGCACCCGCACGCCGCGCACGTTAAGCAGCGGGTCGTCGGCCAGCACCGTGCCGATGCCGGCCAGCACCGCATCGGCCTCGGCGCGCAACCGATGGGCTTCCAGCCGCGACTGCGGGCTGGAGATCCAGCGCGAGCGGCCGGCGGCGTCCGCTATGCGCCCGTCGAGACTCTGCGCTATTTTTACCGTGACATACGGGATACCGGTACGCATATACTTATTGAAAGCGGGGTTGAGCGCCTCGCACTCTTTAGCCAGCACGCCCGCCGTCACCTTGATGCCGGCCCGGCGCAGTATGCCCGCGCCGCGGCCGCTGTGCGCCGGGTTAACGTCCCGGGCGCCATAATAGACTTCCCTGATGCCGGACTTGATTAGGAGTTCGGTGCAGGGCGGCGTCTTGCCGTAGGTAGAGCAGGGCTCGAGGGTCACATAGATGGCCGCGCCGGCGGGATCTACCCGGCAGGAGCGCAGGGTATTCACTTCGGCGTGCGGCCCCCCGTAGCGCAGGTGGGCCCCTTCAGCTATGACCTTGCCGCCCTTCACCAGCACGGCGCCCACCATCGGGTTGGGATGGGTGGTATAGCGCCCGCGCCTGGCCAGCTCAATGGCGCGGGCCATGTAGCCCTCGTGCCGGTTCATTACAGGTGCTTGAAGAGATTCGCCATCTCTATGGCCGAAACCGCGGCCTCGGCACCCTTGTTGCCGTGCTTCACGCCGGCGCGTTCTATGGCCTGCTCCAGGTTATCGGCCGTGATCACGCCGAAAGCCACCGGAACCTTATGCTTCATGGAGACGGCCGCTATGCCCTTGGCGGTCTCCTGCGCGACGAAGTCGAAGTGGGGGGTGTCGCCCTTAATGACCGCGCCCAGGCAGATGATGGCGTCGTAGGGGCCGGAGGCGAGCTTTTCGCAGACCACCGGGATCTCGTAGGCGCCCGGGGTCTTAACCACGGTAATGTCCTTCTCGTCAGCGCCGTGGCGCTTAAGCGAGTCCACTGCCCCGTCGAGCAGGCGCCCGGTGATGAAATCGTTGAACCGGGAAACTATGATCGCGAACTTCAGTTTGTCGGCTTTGAAACCGCCTTCTATGGTTTTCATTTTATTCTCCTTAACCTTCGAGCCCGGGTCTACCCCCGAGCATATGTCCCATCTTGTCGCTCTTGGTCTTCAAATAGCGCGCGTTGTGCTGGTTGGGGTGGATGACCAGCGGCACCCGGCCGGCGATCTTCAGGCCGTAGCCGGAGAGGCCGGCCAGCTTCTTGGGGTTATTGGTGATCAGGCGCAGGGAGTGCAGGCCCAGGTCGCAGAGTATCTGCGCGCCTATGCCGTAGTCACGCAGGTCGGCGGGGAAGCCCAGCGCCTCGTTGGCGGTGACGGTATCGTAGCCCTTGTCCTGCAGGCTGTAGGCCTTTATTTTGTTGCCCAGGCCTATGCCGCGGCCTTCCTGCCGCATGTAGAGAATGGCGCCGGCGCCCTCCCTGGCTATCAGGCGCATGGCGGCGTGCAGCTGCGGGCCGCAGTCGCAGCGGCGCGAGCCGAACACGTCGCCGGTGAGGCATTCGGAATGCACGCGCACCAGCGCCGTGTTCCCTATTTTGCCGAAGGTCAGCGCGGCGTGCTCCAGGCCGGTCAGGCGCTCGCGGTAGACCGAAATATTGAAAGTGCCGAATTCCGTCGGGAGGGTGGAGGACGATACCCGCTCCACCAGCGACTCTTTGCGGCGGCGGTAGGCTATCAGGTCGGCTATGGTGGCCATCTTAAGCTTGTGCTTAGCGGCGAAGCGAACCAGTTGCGGCAGGCGGGACATGGTGCCGTCCGGGTTCATGATCTCGCAGATGACGCCGGCGCCCGTCAGGCCCGCCAGGCGCACCAGGTCGGTGCAGGCCTCGGTGTGGCCGGCTCGCGCCAGCACGCCGCCGGGGCGCGCCTTCAGGGGGAAGACGTGGCCCGGGCGGGTAAGGTCGCCCGGCAGGGAGCCGGGAGCGGCGAGTATCTTTATGGTGCGCGCGCGGTCGGCGGCGGAGATGCCGGTGGTGACGCCTTTCGCAGCGTCCACGGAGATGAGCCAGTTGGTCTTGAAGGGGTCCTTGTTCTCGCGCTCCATCTGGAACAGGTCCAGCGCGGCGGCGCGGTCGGCCGTGAGCGGCGCGCAGATGAGGCCGCGCCCGTGCCTGGCCATGAAATTTATTTTTTCGGGAGTGGCGAAGGAGCCCGCCATCAGCAGGTCGCCCTCGTTCTCGCGGCCCTCGTCGTCGGTGATGACCACCATGCGGCCGCGCTTGATGTCCGCTATCACGTCTTCGATGGGGGAGAAAAGTTTTTTTGCCATAAAAAAGCCCTGAAGCTGTCTTCAGGGCTTTAATACGCGGCAAACGGCGAAGCCGGCTGCAATGCGTTTAGTTCTTCTTTCATCCGGACTACACCGTCGGCCCCGGAGTTACACCGGATCTGCTCGTAAGAGCTTGCGGGCTTTACCGCCGGTGGGGAATTGCGCCCCGCCCTGAAGAACTACAGGGATATTATACAACTTTACGGACTATTCGCAGGTCGTCTCTTCCTTGACGGTCACCCAGGTGGTCCCGTTGAAGAAACAGAGCTTGTGCAGGGTGATGCTATAGGCCATCGCGCCCTCCGCGGGGTTCGGAGCCGCCAGGAACTGTGCCTGTGTCATAGAACGCGGGAGCCAATAGCCCTCGGCGGTGAACGTGGACTTGGTCACCCCGGCGCCGAACTGCGCGTCGCCGTTTACGTCCAGCGCGGCCTGCGGGGCGGGGGTGCGTATGCCTACCGTGTAGTGCTTAACGTCGGAGGGGTCGATTATGAAGGAATAAGGCTGCGTCACCGGAGTGTTGTTGAAAAAGCCGTTGCCCGCCGTGTCGCTGAACCCCCAGGCAAAAGTGCCCTCGGCCAGGTCGGACACGTAGGTCTTGCGGCCGCCGGCAAAAGCGTAGGAGCTCATGACGATATTGTACATGCCCCCGGGAATGGACGACTTTTCCCCGGAAACATAGTTCTCGGCGCCGCCGGCCACCACGCCGCTATTGGCATGCACGGTATGGGAGTAGCCGCCCAGGGCCGCCGAATACGTGCCGGAAGCGATGTTGTTCTGCCCGAAGGCGGCCGAATAGGCGCCGACGCCGTCCCACTGTGTGCCGGTCACGTTGCCTGCCCTTATAGCCGACATGGTCGGCACCCACATGAAGCGCGTCCCGTTGCCGGTAGCCGGCAGGGCCTGCGCGCCGGTATGGCTGCCGGACCCCAGGATAGCCGCTTTTGCGTCCAGCGTGCCCTGCACCCGCATGGCCCCGTTCACGTCCAGCAGTACGGCGGGATTGCCGGTACCGACGCCGGTGAAGCCGGTGGCGGTACTGACGAACAGCGCCGCGGAGGCGCGGTCTCCGCCCACCAGAAAGCTGGAGGCTACGTGCACCCGTTCTTTAGGCGTGCCGGTGCTGAACCCCACCGAGGCGAGCCCGGTGGAGACGTAGATTATCGAAGCTCCGGCGTCGGCATTGCTGACCATCAGGTTGGTCATCACCTGGAAGCGTTCAGTGGCGATAAAAGAGGAGAGCGCGTCGCCTATCAGGAACTTGCCGTCCGGCTTAATGCGGAAGGCCTGCGTGCCGTTGCCGGTGCCGAGCGGGGGGAGAAGGCTGGCGGAGGCGATAGACGCATCGCCGCCGACGTAGATCAGGTCCCTCTCGCTGGTCCTTACGCCAAGGGCGCCGGGGGCGGCGATGCCGCCCGCCTGCCATCTGATATAACTGTTGCCGCCGGTTTCTGGGAACATGGACAGCACGACGTCATTGAATGTGCCATCCGGCTGGTCCACCCTGAGGGTGCCGCGGACATGCACATCACTGGTCGGAAGAAAAGCCATTCCGCCGACAGCGACCCTGGAATTTACGTATATCGCGTCGTAACCGCTGTCCGGGATGTAGGAAATGCTGGAGACCTGCAGGTCCGCGCCGACAAAGCCGCCCTGGGCCGTTATGGAAGACCCGGCGACGATGCCCTGCCCTACCGTCAGGGAGTGGGTCTGCGTGGTGGTGCTTATGGAGACCCGGCTGGTGGTGGTACTGGCGAAGAACACCGGCACCGTGTCCGAAAAACCGGTAGTGCGGGTGCTGACCAGGACATTGGCCCCGACATGGAACCGCTCCTGCGGATCTTCGGTCCCTATGCCGAATTTCCAATTGGCGTACCTGTCGGACGCGATGCGGAACACTTCGGCCCCCCGGCTGGCGAAATTGTTGGTGGAGGGGTCCTCTCCCAGCGCCCGGTAGACCAGGGTCCTGCTGATAGGCAGGAAACCCAGCGCGCCCTGCTGCGGGCCGTCGCCGTCGCCGGCAATAATGGCGTTCTTCCAGCTTATATAGCCGGAGTAGTACGAGGAAAGGTCCAGCGAGACGTCGGTGTCCGTGTCCGAGGTATAGGAAATGCGGGCCGTCTTGCGCACCTCCAGCGGCGCGGCCGGGGAGTTCACCTGCACGCCCACGTTGCCTGCGGTAGTCACCACGAGGCCGTAATAATCGTTCACGTTCACAAGAGTCCCGACGGTGACGGCGTACTGGTGCTCCCCGTAGGAATTAACGGTAAGGCTGGACCCCAGCACCACCAGGTTGCCGGTCATGGTGTCGCCCGCCTTGCTTACCTTGGAAGTGTCGGTGCTCTTAAGCACGCCGTCCAGCAGGGCGCCGCTGCCTACAAAAAAAGGCGCAACCACCTTGCCGGCGTTGACTTTGATGCCGCTGGCCGTGGTGACGCTGTAGCTGTTGTCCGGGTCCGGCCCTACGAAGCCCCAGAAGGTGGCCGTGGAGGCCGTAACGCTCTGCGTAAAGTTGCCGTAGGGCGCGTTCACGAGGGTACTGCTGTACAGGCCTTGCTGGGCCGTAATGCTGGAAGTGGCGATGATGCCGCCTACTACGGAGAGTTTGGCGGGGAAAGAGGTAAGGCTGCCCACCGCCACGCTGCCGCCGGCAATGGCGAAGGTGGAACCGGTGACGGAGAAAGCGCTGCCTGTGACGGTCAGCGTGCTGCCGGTGAGAGTGGTAGTGCTGAAGCCGAGCGTCAGCGGGCCGGCCATGGTGTCCCCGGTGCGCCAGACCTTGGTATTGTCATAGGTAAAAAGGTTGGTCAGGCCGCCGCCATCGCCGTAATAGACCGCCCCGGCGGGCAGATAGACGTTGGAGCTGATATAGATGCCGCCCCGCTGGGCCGCGCTGGCCGAAGAGAGTTCAACGTTGCCAGCCAGCTTGAGCTTCGGGGCCTCTACGCCGAAAGGCGAGGTCGCCGTAAGGCTGGAGCCTTCCAGGCGCAGGTGGCCCGTCATGGTGTCGCCGGCCTGGCGCACCAGCCCGCTGAGCTTGGCGCCGTTGCCGTAGATCTCGCCGAGGCCGTTGATCTTGAATTTCTCCACCGCCCCCGCGGTCACCAGGAAAATGTCCCCGGTGTCGCCCGCCGCCGTGGAGACGTGCAGCCTGGCCAGCGGCATAGTGAGGGACTCCCCGATACCGACGTTGCCGGGGTTTATGCTGTAGACGTTGTTGCCGCTGCCCTCCCACATGGTGATCGCGGCCGCCTTAAGCTGCACCGAGCCGTCGGGGAACCGGAACCCGCAGGTATAGTTGAAGGGATCCGCTCCGCAGGAAGGCCAGTTGCCGGTGCTCTCCACCACGCCCGCCACGGCCAGCTTCTGGCCGGGGGAGATGCTGCCCACCGAGATGCCGCCCTGCACGAACAGGTTGGTGGAAATGGTTATGGCGCCGTAGGTAGTCTGCGGCAGCGCCTCCAGGATGTCCGCCCTGAACACGGTCGTAGCGGCGGAAGCGGTAGAGGCGTACAGGGAGTTGAAGGCGAAGGGAGACGCCTGCAGGCGGATGCGGGGCGACATGGCCTCGTAGGGGCCGGAGCAGCTGCCGTCGGCGTCCACCTGGATCTCCAGCCAGAGGTTCTGGTTGGTCAGGAAGAGCGAATCCGGGACGCCGCCGGTGGTCATGGAACCTATTTCCACGTCGTAGCGCCCCTTGCTGACGCCCACGTTGCAGCGGCTCTCCGTGAAGAGGGCGGAACCGCCGGAAGCGGCGTTATAGATTATGAACTTGATGTCCTGCGGGATCTCCACAGGCAGGTTGGTGGCCTTGCTCAGCAGGAAACCCTGGTAGTTGAAAGACTGGTTTATGGCCGCCAGGGCGGGAAGACTTAAGGCCATGAGGGCAAAGAGGGGAACAAGGCAGAGCAGGGCGCGGCGCGGCGCGGCTCCCTTCAATTTTCCTGTCTTAACCGTTGAAAGCATATATCCTCCGCCGAAAGTTAACGTATCACCGCCACCGTCCCGTTGTAGACGGTACCGTCCGCCTCTATCTGGTAGATATAGACGCCGCCCGGCACGGCCTGGCCGCCGGCCTTGGCGTCCCACTTAAGGGAGTTCGCTATCGGCCCGGCCGCCATCGTCGCCACCAGGCCCCCGCGCATGTCGAAGATGCGGCCCTTCACCGCCTTCTCCTGCGGGTTATCAAAGATAAAGACCATGGTATCATTTTTCCCGTCGTTATTAGGAGTGATCAGGCGGTTGGTCAGGCCGGACCTGTCGGCGGAGAAGCTGCCGCTGCGCTCGGTGGTCCGCAGCTGGTAGCGGCCGAGCAGCGTGGTCTCCAGCCGGACGCTCTGGTCCTGGGCGTTCACCACGCCGTACATCTGCAGCCAGCGGGCGCCGTTGTTGAAATACATGCTGAGCTGCTTGGCGTCGTTCAGGGCGGAGGGGACTATCGCGCCTCCGGACTTGCTGTAGTAGAGCTTCAGCACGGCGTTGCGGGAAAGCTTGAAGGAGGGGGCGGCCTGCAGGCCGCCGCGGTAGGCGGAGAACTCCACGGATTTCACCACCCTGCCGCCGAGGTCTTCCGGGTGCGTGGAGATCTCCACGTTGTAGGAATCCATCGGGTCCGCCGACTCCGTGAAGAAAGCGCCGGTGCCGTCGGCCGGCACCTGCAGTATGCTCAGGTTGTCGGGCGCCAGGAAGTAAAGGTCGCCTGAACTGCTGTCGCGGGCGTAGGAGGGGAGGGAGGCGCCGGCCTTGTTGATGGCCTTGGCGTGATAGTAATAGTTGTCGTCCACGCCCACCGTGTCCGTCCAGTTGAAGGTGTCGGAGGACACCTCGCCGAGGAAATCCCACTCCGCGTCGGCCGGCGCGGTGGCGCGGTAAACCTGGTACGCGCGGATCTCGTAGGGGTAGGTGGGGTTGAACCGGTCGTTGAACGGGATGCGGTTCATGTAGCCGGCCGGCGGGATCCAGGTTATATTGACCGAAGGCCCCGACTTTACCAGCTTGAAATTCATAGGCGGCAGCGGCACCAGGGCGATGGCGGCGGCGCTGTTGGAAAACTCGGAAAGCAGGCGGTGCGAATTCACGCTCTCGAGCGAGAAGTAGTAGGTGGTGCCGGGGTTGAATCCCTCCACGACCTGGACCTCCTCGGCGCCGGGAGCGAGGGGGACCCAGCCCTGCGCGTAAGGATCGGCCGCGGCGAAGGCCCTGTCGTCGGCTATCGGCGCCGTAGTGGTGTATTTCAGCACGTACGCGTCCGCGGCTTCGGCGGCGCGGGCGATGTCGGCCGAAGGGGCGGTCCAGTTGACGCGGATGGAGTAGCTGGTCACGATCACCACGGAGAGGTCGGCGACGGTGGCGGGGAAGGGGTAGAAGGCCAGCCGGCCGGTCCGCTGGGAGAACCCGGAGATCTCCTGCGAGGAGACGGCCAGCTCCTGCAGGGAGGCGCTGCCCGAGAAATTCGCCGAGACCATGGCCGCCGAGCCCAGGGCGGAAATGCCGCCGACGTCCGCGAAATTAGAGGAATACATCCTCTCTGCCGAGAGGCGGGGGGCGGAGCCCAGAAGGAGCGCCGCGAACAGGGATAAAACGCCTGCGGTCTTCATGCAATATTATTATACCGGCCCCGTGCGACCAAAATATTACAAAGAGGTTGCAATATCCCGGCGTAGAATTTATAAATCGGAAACAAAACAGTCACAATTGAAAAGTAGAATTAACACAGATATGAACCTTAACGCGCAGATCTTCCGCCTCCTGGCCGTGCTGGCACTTGCACCGGCCGCGGCTTTCTGCGCGGCCTCGTCGCTCGGGCGCTCCGTCCCGCTCAACCGGCTGGTGACGCCGAACGGCGACCACCTCAACGACACCTTTATTTTCAGATGCTACAACCCCAAGGATTCCGCGATAGAGGCCAGGATCTTCAACGCGGCCGGAGCCGAGGTGGGAAAAATGACGCTCAAGCAGCGCTCCACCGCGGCCTCGCTCACGCCTTACGCCTACGGCGAATACTACGACCTGGAGTGGAACCCCAACACGGCCGGAAAAGCCCCGGGCGGGGTGTACGTCTACCAGATCAGGCTGGAGACGGCGGTGTATAAGGGAACAGTAGCAGTAATAAGATAAGTAGGCACGACTATGATGACCAAGGTCGAAAAAATGCGCGGTTCCAGGCCCGGCCCGTCAGTGACGGGGCTGGCCGCCGTGATTTTCTGCCTGCTGGCCTGCGCGCGGCCGGCCCGCGCGGCTTTCGAGGACCTCGGCTTCGGGGCCAGGGGGCCCGGCATGGGAGACGCCTTCACCGCCGTGGCGGACGACGTCTCCGCGGCCTACTATAACCCGGCCGGCCTTTCCAACGTGGAGCGCCCCAAGGTCCTGGCCTCCCACGCCCTCTTCCACACCGGCCTGAGCGACGGCTCCAGCCTGGGCATGAGCGGCCTGGCCTTCGCCACCCCTATCTCCAACGGCCGCAACGGGACGGTGGGCGTCCTGTGGCAGCAGTTCTCCCTTTCCGGCGTCTACTCCGAGCAGACGGGGCAGGTCTCCTGGGGCTACCGCTTCGCCAAGGAGTCGGCCTACGAGAAGTTCTCGCTCGGCGCCTCCGTCAAGTATTTAAGCCACGGGTTCACCCGCCTGGAGGAGACTTACAACGCCGTCAGGGACGACATTCTGCAGCAGGGGGATACGGACCCGGTGCTGGCCGGGGCCAAGACCCGCTCCGCCCTGGACGCCGACGTGGGCGCGCTGTACCGGTATTCCAAGCGCTGGACCCTGGGCGCCTCCGTAATGAACGCCATGCAGGCCGACGTGGCCTTCAGCGAGGCCGACCAGGACAAGATCCCCATGAAGACCCGCGTGGGCGCCTCCTACAAAAGCCTCTGGATGCTGATGGCCGCCGACGCCAGGTTCTCCAAGGGCCCCGACGGCAAGATGGACAAGCAGTTCACGGTGGCCGCCGAGAAGGTCTTCCCCAGCCTCGACCGGGGCGACCTGGGCGTGCGCGGCTCGCTGGCGGCCGGCGACAGGGAATTCAAGCAGGCCACGCTCGGCTTCTCCTATAAGATACAGAAGATCCAGGTGGATTACGGCTTCGCCCTGCCGCTCGGCACCATCAAGGAAACCTCCGGCAACCACAAGATAGCGCTCAGCTACCATTTCGGCAGCGCCACGCAGACCGAGCTGGCGGAGACCGAACTGCTGGACCAGTACAAGAAGCTGCGCGACGCCCAGAACTACAAGAGCCCGCGCGACACCGCCAGCCTCAACGACCCCCGCCTGGCCGAAGTCAGGGAGCAGGTGCGCAAGGAAAACTATTACGCGGCCAACAAGCTGCTGCTCGAGAAGGCCAACGAGCTGCTGCCTGACGCCTCGGTGGTCAGCCTGACCCGCCGCCTCTCCACCGTGGCGGCCTTCTACCCGTCGCTCGCCGTGGACGGGGACCGCCAGAAACAGCGCTGGGAGGAGCTGCTGTCGGCCGGCGCCCGCGACTTCATCAACGGCAGGGACCTGCGCGCCATGAAGGAGCTGGCCTACGCCCAGAGCCTCAACCAGCAGGACTCCGCCCTTTCCAATTTCCTCGACCGCACCGGCGAGCTGACCCGCGTAACCCCCGACCGGGTGCCCGCCGATTTCAGCCGCGGCTGGCCCGAGTACAAGATGACCGAGTCCGACGAGTTCTACGCCAAGAAGCGCTACTCCGAGGCCCTGCGCAAGCTGGAGGAGCTGCTGGAGATAGAGCCGGGCAACCTGATGGCGCTCAAGAAGAGCGGCTCGTGCAACTATATGCTGGGCAGCTACGCCAGGGCCATCCGCGACTGGGACCTCGCCGCCAAGGCCGAGCCCGACCCCGTAGAAAAGGCCAAGCTCGCCAGGATGGTGGAGGAAGCCAGGGCGAAGGCCGGCAAGGCGGGCACGTGGGAGCCTAACGCCGCGCAGACCCGCCTCTCCGAGCCCGAGGACGAAACGGCCCCCGGGACCGCGGGCAAGCCCGACGCCCGCGAGATAGAGCGGCTTTACCAGGCCGGCGCCGACGCCTACGCCAAAGGGGAGTACGGCAAAGCGGCCGACTCGTTCCGCAAGATCCTTACGCTGGACCCGCAGAACACCCAGGCGAAGAAAGCCCTGGAACGCATAATACGGCTGTCGAGGTAAAAGCAAAGTGAACCTCTTCCACAAGCTCAGCGCGGCGCTGATAGCGGCGGCCCTGGCGGCCGGCGCCCTGCTGTCCGTTATCTTTTTCAACTTCCAGAAGGAGACCATCCGCGCGGCCCAGCAGGAGCGCCTCGGGACGATGGCGGCCTCGGCCGCGGCCATGCTGCGGGAGGCGGAACTGGCGGGGGACCCGCTGATGGCGGTGGACTACCTGTCCGGGCTTTACGGCTCGCCGGGCCTGGTCTCCTGCGACCTGGACATCGGCCGCGGCCTCAGGCCGGTAAAGCCGCGCAGGGCCAGGAAGTCGCCAGCGGCTGCGGGGGCCCTGGTCTCCAGGACCGCCGCCGGAGGGAAATTCTCGGCGCGGCTCAATTTTTCATCCGATCACCTCGACCGGGAGATAAAATCCGCCCTGGCCGGCATCTACCGCAACCTGGCGGCCGCTTTCCTGGGCGCCACGGCGGGGGCCGGCCTGCTGGGCGTGCTGCTGGCCTGGCGCCTGACCGGCAGGCTCAAGCGCCTGGCCGCCGAGGCGGGAGAGCTGGGGGAGGGCCGCTTCGGGGTCAAGACCGACGCCCGCGGCTCCGACGAGGTGGCGGACCTGGCGGCGGCGTTCAACCGCATGTCGGACCGCCTGCTGGAACTGGAGACGCTGAAAAAGAACTTCACCGCCTCCGTCACCCACGAGCTGCGCTCGCCGCTGGGGGTCATAGAGACCTACGCCGCCATGCTGCTCAAGGAAAAAGAGAAGTTTTCCGCCGAGGACCTGGAAGTCTTCGGCCGGATAAAAGAGAACGCCGGCCGCCTGGCCAATTTCGTCACGGCCATGCTGGACCTGGCAAAAATAGAGCGCGGCAAGATGGAGCTGCGCCCCTCGTACGAGGACCCGGCCGCGCTGGCGGCCGACGCCGCCGACTTCCTGCGGCCCAAAGCGGCGGAGAAGGGCGTAGAACTTACCCTGGAGGCCGCTGCGGGCCCGCCCTGCCTCCTGGACCGCGAGCTCATAACCCACGCCCTCACCAACCTTGTCTCCAACGCCATAAAGTTCTCGAAGTCCGGCGGAAAAGTGCAGGTAACCGTCTCCGTTTCCGACAAACGCTGCCGCATGGAGGTGCGCGACAGCGGGCCCGGCCTTAAACCAGGGGAAGAAAAAAAACTTTTCGAGCCCTACGCGCAGGGCTCGGCCGCGCCCGGCCACGGCGGCACCGGCCTCGGCCTGGCTCTGTCAAAATCTATCGTAGAGCTGCATAAAGGCAGCATCGGCTGCGCCCCCGCCCCCGGAGGCGGCGCCCTCTTCTGGTTCGACCTCCCGGTGTAGCGGACACGCTGTAATAACTCTGTAACCTGAGTTATATACAATATCAGTGTAATTATGAACCAGCTTTTACGCCCTTTCGCCCTTCTCCTCGCCTTCGCCTGCGCGGCCGCCGCGCAGACGGCTCCTGAAACGCCCGCTCCTTCGCCCAGCGCCCAGGCCACCGAACTCTCCGCCCGCATGCAGGAGGACGTCTCCCGCCTGCTCGAGCAGCTCGTCGGCCGCGGCCGCGCCCGCTCCTTCATCGCCGTGGAGGGGGAGATAGTGCTCAAGAGCCGGAGCGAGTCCGGCCCCACCGCCGAGGAAAGCCTCACCATGCCCGGCTACGCCGCGGTCAATATCCTCGAGAAGACCGGCGAATACTTGAAGCAGCAGCGCGAGGAGTCCCAGCGCACCACCGAATTCAAAGTCAAAAAGCTCAACGTCTCCCTTGTTTTCGACAGGACCGTCCCCGAGGCCCGCGTCAACGCGATAAAGCTCATCATCGCCGAGATGCTGCGCCTGAGCGAACAGCGCGGCGACAGCATTTCCACCGCGCGCACCGAGATGATGCCCTGGTGGAAGACCGCCCTGGAGGCCCCCGAGATCCGCCCCGTGCTTATCGCCTCGGCCTTCGGCGCGCTGGCCCTGGCCGCGCTGCTGGTGCTCGGCTACATCCTCGCTTCCAAACTGATGACCGGCTTTGTGGACTACGCCCGCGTGAACGCCCAGGCCTCCGCCCCGCTGACCGCGGGCGGGAGCGGTTACGGCGGCCCCGGGAGCGAGGGAGAAACCGGAGAGCTGGGGGAGATCATCGACGTGGAATCGCGGGCCGCCTCCGGCGGACTGCTGGAAGCCGGCTCGGCCTTCGAATTCATGGAGAAGCTGCCGCCCTCGGAAGCCGCGGAACTGCTCTCCGACATGCCCGAAGAGGACGCGGCCATCATCATCGCCAACCTCTCCGACCGGAAGCCCCACATTTCCTCCAAGATCCTGCTCTCCTTCTCCCCTGCCAAGCGCCAGTCCGTTTCGGCCGGCATGCTCAACCTCAAGCAGGCCGACCCCGAGAAGGTCTACGAGATAGAGAACGACCTGCGCATGAAGCTGGAGAAAAGCCTTAAAGGCGCAGACAAGCTGGGCCGCCTGCTCTCCCTGGTGGACGAAGCCGCCCGCACCGAGATCCTTGAAAACCTCTCGCGCGCCAACCCCAAAGGTTCCGAAGAGCTGCGCCGCAAGATGGTCACTTTCGACGACATCTGCCGCCTGGACGAAAAGAACCTGCGCCCGCTGGTGGTCTCCACGCCCTACGCCGAATGGGCCGCCGCCCTCACCGGCTCCGGCGAGACCGCTGTGGGCAACGTCACCCGGCTGCTGCCCGAGGACGTGCGCATGATCGTCAAGGACATGATGCTGGCCCGCCCCGAGGAAGAGAAGATAATCGGCGCCAGGGCCCGGATAATTTCCAACGCCATCGACCTCAACGCCAAGGGCCGCATCGTCATAAAGGAGGGCGTGTGAACAGCCCGGCTGACGCCTTCCATTCCGAGCTCGACTATCTCTGGCGCGCCGTAGGCGACGCCCAGGAGACCTCCGCCCGTTCTGAGGCCGAGCGCGCCAAGGCCAAGGCCGGCCTGGACGAGAACGCCTCCCGGCTGCGCCGCCTGGAGAAGGCGCTGGAGCTCGCCGCTAAAAAGGAGCGCGAGCTCAGGAGCGAGATCGAAGACTTGAAGGCCGGAGCGCAGCGCGACGCCGGGATACTGGCCTCCGCCGCCCGCCAGGCGCGCGAGGCCGCCGAAGCCCAGGCCCTTAAGGCCGTCATACAGAAGAAAGACAACGAGGCAGCCCTGCTGGGAGCCGATATCACTTCCTTAAAGGCGGAAGCCGCCGCCCTGCGCGAAGCCGTCAACGGCCGCGAGGCGGTGATAGAAGCCCTGAAGGAGAAGATCGCCGGCCTGACCTCCCTGCCGGAACTCGCCAGAACGCTGGCGGAGGATTCCCGGCTCTCCGGCAAACCGGCCTCAGTCTACGCAAATTTAGCCGAACGACTGGAGAAGGGCAAGCGCGCCGCCGCCGAGGCCGCCGCCGAACTGGGCAGGACCGCCGCGCAGGCCCAGGCCTCCGGGACGGCCCTGGCCGCCGCGGAGGGTGAACTCTCCGGGTTGCGCGCCGAACTGGCGCTAAAGAAACAGGAACTTTCCGGCTTTGACGCGGCCCTCACCGAGGCCGCGGCCAGGGAAAAGATCTCCGCGGAAGAGAAGGCGGCGCTGGAAGGCCGCGCCGCCGGGCTGAAAGCCGCCCTGGCCGAAAAAGAAACGGCGCTGGCGCAGTCCGCAGCCGCCCTCGAGGCGCTGCGGGCCGACCTGGAAGCCTCCAGGACCGAAACCGGGCGCCTGCGCGCCGCCGCCGACGAGCAGGCCCTTAAGACCCAGGAGCAGCGCTCCAATTTCACCGGCGCGGTAGGCCAGGTGTTCGAACTGCAGAACCGCGCCAAAGAACTGCGCGCCGAACTCGCCCGCGCCCAGGAGCAGACCGCCGCCCTCGCCTCCGCGCTTAAAAGCCGCGAGGAGGACATAGAGAAGGTCAACGGCCTGCTGCGCGACGCCAAGGCCGGCCTCGCAGGGGAAAAAGAATCCTCGCGCCGGGCGGCCATAAAGATCAAGTCCCTCGAAGGCGAGATAGACGCGCTCAAGTCCAAGATAACCGCCGCCGGGGACTATTCCGCGCGCCTGCTGAAGGCCGTGGAGGAACGCGACCTCACGCTGGGCGCCATAAAGGCCGAACGGCACGGCGACCTCAAGCGCATAGACGCCCTAGAGACGGAGAACGAGGAGCTGCGCCGCAAGAGCATCAAATTCGCGGGCTACCTGCAGAACGAGCAGGCCGACTTCAACTCGCGCATTATCGCCGCGATGGAGAAGGCGGTGAAGGACCTCAAGACCTTCAACCTGCGCATCCCCGCCGCCGAGCGCAAGGCGCTCGAGCCCGCGATGAAGAACCTTTTTTCCTCGGTGAACCTGCTCAAGGGCTGGCAGGAGTACATGGACCCGGAAACCCCGGAGCTGGCGGACACCGACCTGGCCCCGCTGGTCTCCGGCGAGGCCGGCAAGTGGGACCGCGCCTTCAAGCAGCGCAAGATGTCCATCTCCGCCGCCGTGGCCAACCCGCGCCTGCGCGCCCGCCTGTCCGTGGACAGGATAAAGATGCTTTTTTACCACCTGATAAAGAACGCCTACGAGCACCTGCCTTCCGGCGGGAGCCTGCGGGTGTTCCTGAAAGCCTCGGAGGACGGCCGCCAGGCCGTGATCAGCTTCGAGGACAACGGCCCCGGCTTCACGAGGGAGACCCTCGACAAGCTGTACGCCCCGTTCAACAGCACGGATAAGGGCAGGGTGGGAATAGGCCTGGCCGTGGCCCGCCGCATAGCGGAGAAGCACGGCGGCACGCTGGAAGCGACCAACAGGAAGGAGCGCGGGGCGCTGGTGGAAGTGCGCCTGCCGCTGGGAACCAACGCGCCTCAGCCCTGAGGCACTATAACTTGAAAAGGTAGCCGAGGCCGAAGACGGTCCTCAATTTGGAGCCAAAGGCGCGCCCCAGGCCGGAGCGCAGGGCTTCTATCCGCTTGTCCACGGCGCGGGGGCCGGCCTGTTCGCCCTGCCGCCACACCTGCTCCAGCAGGACGGTGCGGGAAACCACCCGCCCCTGGTTCCTCAGGAAATAAAGAAGGATGTCGAACTCGAGCGCCGTCAGCTTAAGGCGGCGCCCGCCGATCACCGCGGTCCTTGCCTCAGGGGAGATGACGAGGGCCCCGAAGCGGTACGCCTCCGGCGCCGGGGGCGGGCAGGCCCGCACACCCGCGCGGTCCAGGAGGTTTACCAGGCGCGCCCTGAAGAGCCGCGGGTCCGGGGGGTAAGGGAAATATTCGTCGGCCCCGTTCTCCAGGCAGAGGGCCGCGTCGGCGGGGGAATAGGTGCCGCCGGTCAGCACCAGGAGCAGGCCGGCGGTGGTTTTCTCCCGGCGCAGCACGGCCGCCAGGTCCCTGCCGCTCATGTCCGGCAGCGCGGAATCTATGACGGCCAGCCCCTTGACGGGCGGGGCGTTAAGGAAGGCCGCGGCCGAAGGGTAGAATTTAAGACGGAAACCTTTAAGGGCCGCCCTGTAGAAGGCGCGCGCGGAAGGGTCTGACGTGAGGCAGGCTGCGGCGAGGGTCATGCGGGAAAGACGGCGGCCTTGATGCGGCGCAGGAGTTCGTCGGGGTCGAAGGGTTTGAGCACGTAGCCGGCCGCGCCCAACTTAAGGCCTTCGGAGACCATATCCAGCTCGGAGCGGACGGTGAAAAAGATGATCGGCGTTTTAGCCAGCGCGGGCACCTTGCGCAGCCGGCGCGCGGCCTCGAAGCCGCTGATATCGGGCAGGCCCACGTCGAGAAGGATCAGGGAGGGGAGCTCTTTTTCGGCCAGGGCCACCCCGGGCAGGGCGGCCGGGGCCGTTACTACCGCGCAGCCGGCCTTGGCGGCTATCCTGGCCGCTATCTTAAGGTAATCCGGCTCGTCGTCGACTACGAGCACTTTGGGGCGGGAGGTCATTTCTTCGTCAGCTGGGCCGCCACCTTCTTCTCGAGGAAGGAAAGCTCCACGGTCTTGCTCATGAACTCCCGGCAGTTGGCCTCCTGGCGGAAGAGGTCGCTCATGTTCTTGTCGAAGAAGCTGCCGGTGATGATCAGGACGGGGATATTGCGGGTCTCGTCCTCCACCTGCAGGCCGCGCACCACCTCGATGCCGCCCATGTCGGGCATCATGACGTCGCAGAGGATGATGTCGGGGCGTATGGCCTTGGCCTTGGCCAGGCCCTCGCGCCCGTCGCCGGCGATTTCCACGGTGAAGCCCAGATCGGTGAAGTAGTCGGAAACCATGGTGCGGAACTCGACATTGTCGTCAATTATCAGCATCAGGTTCATTTTTTGCTCCATAGGTCTCTAGTATAATTCAAATCAGCCCGCGTTTCAAGAGGGCGTAGGCACCGGGGGCGGCGGGGGGGCCGCCGGCGGCGGCGCGGCCATGGCCTTGGAAACCGTGAAGATGAACTTGCTGCCCTTGCCCACTTCGGACTCCACCCAGATATCGCCCTTGTGCAGCTGCACCGTCATCTGGCACATCGCCAGGCCCAGGCCGAAGCCCTGGCTCTTGTGCTCTTCCATCTGCGAATACTTCTCGAAGATCTCCCTGCGCTTGTTCTCCGGTATGCCGGGGCCGGTGTCCTGCACGGCGAAGAACACCTGTTTGTCGTCCTCCCAGGCGGAAAGCGTGATGCTGCCGCCGCCGGGGGTGAACTTGAGCGAGTTGCCCATCAGGTTGGTGATTACGCGCTCCAGCAGGATGGGGTCCGCGGTGACGCGGATCTTGGAGGGGAAGGGGGCCACGGAGAGCTTTATGTTCTTGGGGCCGGCCACCGGCTCGTGGTTCTCCTTGATGCGGGTGATCAGCGCCTCGGCGTCGACGTCGTCGAGCTGCAGCGACATGGTGCCGCGCTCGAGCTTGGTGGTGTTGAGGATGTCGTCGATCATGCCGCGCAGGCGGCGCGAAGAATAAAGCATGCTCTGCAGATACTTGTCCGTGGCCGGCGAGGGGCCGATCTTCTTCATGAGCAGCTCGGTGTAGCCCTGCAGCGTGGACAGCGGGGCCCTCATGTCGTGCGTGATCATGTGGAAGAACTCTTCCTTGGCCTTCTCGATCTCCTTCTCGCTGGTGATGTCGCGGATGATGATGACGCGGCCCGGGCGCTTGAGCGTCGCGAGCAGGAACTGGTTGGAGATTATCCGGAAGCTCTTGAGCACGGTGGTCGTCTCGCCGGCCAGCGGGGCGTCCACCTCGATCTTCAGGTACTTTTCCTTCTGCCCCAGCATCTCGGTCAGCGCGTTGAAGAAAGCCTCGTTCTTGACCGAGCGGGGGACGGCGACCTCCGGGGAGATCTTGGGGATGCCCAGCAGCTTCAGCGCGGTGTTGTTGCAGTAGATCAGGGAGCCGCGGTCGTCTATCAGCAGCACGCCGTCGGAAATGGTATCTATCAGCGCCTGGGCCTTGCCCTTCTCCTCCACGATCTGGTTCAGCTGGAAGGCGCGGTAGGCCTGCAGCTCCAGCATCAGGCGGTTGAGCACGCCGACGAGCGACTTGATCTCCGGCCAGCCTTCCGCCGGGATCACCTTGTCGAGGTGCTGGGTGCGCAGGAAGCCTTTGACGCCGCCGACCATGTTGTTGATCGGCACGATGATGCGGTTGGAGATCAGGAACACCACCACCATGGTCACGCCGAAGATCACCACGGCCAGCACCGAGAAGATGAGGATGGACTTGCGCTGCTTGCCGTAGAGCTCGTCCTCGGACTGCACCGAGACCGCCGCCCAGTCCAGCTTGTCTATGGCGGCGTAGGCGCCGGAATACTCCTTGCCCGAGAACACGAACTTGGCCAGCGTGCCGGTGCGGCTGCCGCTGCGGAAGGTTTTCTTCATCTCCTCCGGGCTATAATCCAGGCCCTTCATGTCCTGGCAGGGCAGCGGCCGGCCCTTGCTGTCGGAAATGAACACGCGGCCGCTGCGGCCGGCGCGCTGCGAGTTTATCTTCTCCAGCAGCTTGTCCATGGCGAAATGGAAAACCACCACGCGGCCGTCCACCAGCGGGTAGACGAGGGGGAAGAAGGCCTGGCCCCTGGTGCAGAGCACCTCGCCGGAGGTGACGATGCCGCTCTCGCGGGCGCGGTCGATGAGCTCTTTCTGAAAAGAGGCGAGGGACTTCTTCTCCTTGACCTTCTCGCTCTGCAGGAAGAACTGCTCCTTGTCGGCCTTGTCCACGAGGCCGAGGGACATGATGTCGGAATTGATGCGGGCGGCCTGCGCTATGACCTCGGCCTCGTTGACCTTGCGGCCGCGCAGCGGGTTCTCGAACTCGTAGAGGAAGGCGAGGTTGCGGTTGGTATTGAGGAACCAGTCGTCCACGTTGGAGGCCGACAGGCGCGACAGGCCGCGGTGGAGTTCGAAGTAGCTGCTGACCGACGAGTTGTACTGGTAGACGTTCCAGCCGACGGCCAGCACCAGCGGGAGCACCGCTATGGCCAGCAATATCAGCAGGAACCTCGTGGTCAGTTTCATGGTCTTAGATCTCGTGGCGGATGATGTTGATCTCTATGCGCCGGTTCTTGGAGCGGCCTTCGGGCGACTCGTTGGTCTGTACCGGCTTGAACTCGCCGTAGCCCACGGCGGAAAGCTTTTCCGGCGCCACGCCTTCCTTGACGAAGAACTGCAGCACCGAGAAGGCGCGCGCGCTGGACAGCTCCCAGTTGGAGCGGAAGCGCGTCCCGCGGCCCAGGGGGCGGTTGTCGGTATGCCCCTCTATCTGTATGGGGTTGGGCAGGTCCTTGAAAACGGCCGTCAACCGGCGCAGGTGGGGGTAGGAGGACTCCTTGAGCACGTCGCTGCCCGGGGCAAAGAGTATGGGGTCGGAGAAATTGATGCTGATCTTGTTGGCGGAGATCTCGACCTGCGCTATCTGCTGGATGCCGTGCTTGGAGAACAGGGTGCTGGCGATCTCGGTATCCTTGCCGAAGGTCTCCTCGAGGCCTTTCATGCTGAACTGCGCGGTGATGTTCTTGGAGCTGTAGAAGGCGAAGAGGATCATGAAGAAGATCATCAGGTAGCTCATCATGTCGCCGTAGGTGATGGCCCACAGCGCGCCGCGGTTGAGCTCGTTCTCCAGTTCGTCCTCGCGTTCGTAGTAGCGCATAGCTTAAGCCTTGCCGCCGGAGCCCTTGGCCGCTTCCGCGGCCTGGTAGCCGCGCAGGTGGATCTCCACCAGGTGGGGGGTCTTGCCGGCCATGATGTCCATCACGCCTTCGAGGATGAGCTGCAGGATCAGGGTCTCCTCCATGGCGCGCAGGCGGATCTTGTTGGCCACCGGCACGCAGAACATGTTGGAGAAACCGATGCCGAACAGGGCGGAGGTGATGGCGACGGCCATAGAGCGGCCTATGGCCGTGGGGTCGGAAATATTGCTCAGGG
Organism: Elusimicrobia bacterium GWB2_63_22; assembly: GCA_001799735.1. Lineage (GTDB taxonomy): Bacteria > Elusimicrobiota > Elusimicrobia > Elusimicrobiales > UBA9959 > UBA9959. The sequence continues at coordinate 82,482 of MGUA01000031.1, forward strand.
TCTGGATGATGCCGAACAGCGTGCCGATCAGGCCGAACATCGGGGAAAGCACGCCGGCCGTGCGGTACAGGTTGGAATCCTCCTGCACGTCCAGGCGGCGGCGGCGGATCTCCTCTTCCAGGATGTCGCGGGTCTCGCGGGACTCGGCGCTGGTCATCGCCACGCCCACGGCGCGCTTAAGGAAGCCGCCGGCGAAGGCCGGGTCGGTGTTGGACAGCGCCATGATGCCGCCCTGCTTCTGGGCGGTCTCGGCCATGCCCACCAGCGTGCGCACCGCGACCTCCACGGTGGGGATCTTGGGGGTGGAGAAAATATCTATCAGCGCCTTCAGCCCGGCGGCGAAGCGCACGTACGAGGTGTTTATCAGCGTGGCGGCCAGGGTGCCGCCCAGGACTATTATGATGCCGTGAGAATTGAGGATCTTGTCCGCGACCCCGGAGGAGAATGCGCCCCAGACCATTACGGCCGCGCCCAGAATGAAACCTACTATCGTCATTATGTCCATAAGTGATGTCTCCAAAAACGTGCGTGAGTCTCCGTATACTATTCTACCGGAGGCATGTTACCGAATTTTTACATATATATAATATAAAATTGCGCGGTCTTTTTAGTTTTTGATACCATTTATATGCCGAAACCGGACCGCCCGGCCGCAAAAGGCGGCCGCGCCAGGATTTTTAACCCCTAGGAGCCCAAAATGGATTATTTACTCAGCGAGTCTCAGGTCATGATCCGCGACCTGGCGCGCAAGATAGCCCAGGAAAAAATAAAGCCGGTGGCCGCCCACTACGACGAGAGCGAGGAATTCGCCTGGCCGGTAATGAAGATCCTGGCCGAGAGCGACCTGTTCGGCGTCTACCTGCCCGAACAGTACGGCGGCCTGGGCGGCGGCATCCTGGACATGTGCCTGGTGACCGAAGAACTTTCCCGCGCCTGCGGCGGCATAGCGCTGGGCTACGCCGGCACCGGCCTGGGCACCCTGCCCATCCTGCTGCACGGCTCCGAGGAGCAGAAAAAGAAATACCTGCCCGCTATCGCCAGCGGCAAACGGCTGGCGGCCTTCTGCATCACCGAGGCCGAGGCCGGCTCCGACGCGGGTTCCATAAAGACCACCGCCCGCAAGGAAGGGAACAAATATATCCTCAACGGCACCAAGCAGTGGATCACCAACGCCGGCGAGGCCGAAATCTACACCGTGATCGCCCTGACCGACAAGGCCAAGGGCGTGCGCGGCGCCAGCGCCTTCATAGTAGAGAAGGGCACGAAGGGCATGGAGTTCGGCAAGAAAGAGAAGAAGATGGGCATCCGCGCCAGCGCCACCCGCGAGGTGATCTTCACCGACTGCGAAGTGCCGGCCGAGAACCTCATCTCCCGCGAGGGCATGGGCTTTATCGTGGCCATGAAGACCCTCGACACCTCCCGCCCCGGCGTGGCGGCCCAGGCCGTGGGCATAGCGCAGGGCGCGCTCGACTGCGCCCTCGACTACTCCCGCACCCGCGTGCAGTTCGGCCAGCCTATCTCCAGCTTCCAGGCGATACAGCATATGCTCGCCGATATGGGCACCCAGATCGAGGCCGCCCGCGCGCTGGCCTACTCGGTGGCCCGCATGGTGGACTCGGGCGCCAAGAGCGTCTCCAAGGAATCGGCCATGGCCAAGCTGTTCGCCAGCGACGTGGCCATGAAGGTGGCCGTGGACGCCGTGCAGATCATGGGCGGCTACGGCTACATGCGCGACTACCCCGCCGAGAAGTTCATGCGCGACGCCAAGATAACCCAGATCTACGAAGGCACCAACCAGATCCAGCGCAACGTCGTAGCGGCCAACATGATCAAGGAAACTCTCAAGAAATAGCATGAACATAATCGTCTGCATCAAACAGGTACCCAACACCACCGACGTAAGGATCGATCCCGTCACTAATACGCTCATCCGCGACGGGGTGGAGAGCGTCATTAATCCTTTCGACGCCTACGCTATTGAGGAAGCCGTACGGATAAAGGAGAGGTGCGGGGGGAAGGTGACGGCTATAACGATGGGGCCGCCCCAGGCCGAGAACGCCCTCAAGGAGGCCATCGGCCTCGGCTGCGACGAAGGCGTGCTCGTCAGCGACCGCAAGTTCGCCGGCTCCGACACCTGGGCCACTTCCTATACGCTGGCCTGCGCCATTGAGAAGCTGGAGACCTACGACGTCATCCTATGCGGCAAGCAGGCCTCCGACGGCGACACCGCGCAGGTGGGCCCCGGCATCTCCACCCACCTCGACATCCCCCAGGTCACCTACGTAAAAAAGATCTCCGAGATAAATGAAAAGAGCGCCAAGGTGGAGCGCATGACCGAGGAAGGCTACGACGTGGTGGAGACGCCGCTGCCCTGCCTGTTCACCGTGGTCAAGGAGATAAACACCCCGCGCATGCCGTCGCTCAAGGGCATGATGCGCGCCAAGTCCGCCAAGATCATAAAGTGGACCGCCGCCGACCTGGAGGCCGACCCGGCCGCCCTCGGCCTGGACGGCTCGCCCACGCGCGTCGTTAAGATATTTACGCCCGAGCCCCGCAAGGGCGGGGAAATGATCTCCGGCTCGCCCGCCGAAGTGGCAAAAGAGCTGGCGGAACTGCTCAAAGGGGAGGTCGTCTAATGGCCTCCATAAAAGTTCACCTGGAAAAATGCACCGGCTGCACGCTCTGCGTTAAGGCCTGCGCCTTCGGCGCCATCCACATGGCCGACCGCAAGGCCGTCATCGACATGGCCAAGTGCACGCTCTGCGGGGCCTGCGTGGCCGCCTGCCGGTTCTCGGCCATCGAGCTGGAGAAAGCCGCCGGGCCCAAGAAGGACTTATCCGCCTACAAGGACGTCTGGGTCTTCTGCGAGCAGAAGAAGGGCGTCATACAGTCCATCTCAGCCGAACTCCTCGGCGAAGGCCGCCGGCTGGCCGACAAGCTGGGTGTAAAGCTGTGCGCGGTGCTGCTGGGCAGCGGCATGGAAGAGGCCGCCGAAAAGTTAGGCGAGCGCGGCGCCGACAAGGTTTACCTGGTCGACCACCCGGCCCTCAAATCCTACCAGGACGACCCGTACACCGGCGTAATGGTGAAGCTCGTGGAGGAATTCAAGCCCGAGGTCATACTCTGCGGCGCCAGCACCATCGGCCGCAGCCTCATCTCGCGCGTGGCCATAAAGACCAACGCCGGCCTTACCGCCGACTGCACCGGCCTCGACATCGACGTTAAAGAGCGCCTGCTGCTGCAGACCCGGCCCGCCTTCGGCGGCAACATCATGGCCACTATCATCGCCCCGAACCACCGGCCCCAGATGGCCACGGTGCGCCACAAGGTAATGAAGGAGGCCCCCGTACAGCCGGGCCGCGCGGCCGAGATCGTCAGCAAGGTCTACCCCGAAGAGACCTTCGCCTCGCGCACCAGGCTGCTCGACATCGTGGAGGAGCTCGGCGCCACGGTCAACATTTCCGAAGCCGACATCATAGTGGCCGGCGGCCGCGGCATGGGCGGCAAGGAGAACTTCGCCCAGCTCGAGGAACTGGCCAAGGTTCTCGGCGGCGCCGTCGGCGCCAGCCGCAGCGCCGTAGACGCCGACTGGATCGGGTACTCCCACCAGGTAGGCCAGACCGGCAAGACCGTATGCCCCAAGCTCTACATCGCCTGCGGCATCTCCGGCCAGATCCAGCACCTGATCGGCATGCAGTCGTCCAAGACCATCGTAGCCATAAACAAAGACCCCGACGCGCCCATCTTTAAAGTAGCCACCTACGGCATCGTCGGCGACGTCAACGAACTGGTCCCCGCCCTCACCAAAGAATTCAAGCGGGTGCTGAATAAGTAGTTTGAAGCAGAACATTGCGCGAGGGGACTGCCACGGGGGCCGGAACGCAAAAACGTGGTCTCGCACACCGTGCTCGCCACTCCCCGTCTCGCCCCTCGCGCTTACGCAAGCTCGGGGCTCCGACAGGGTTTTGCTAACCCGGCCCCCGCGTCAGTCCCCGGAACAAGCCTAGATACAGCTCAGCAAAGGAAATCATGGCAGACAATTCAAAGTCGCTCACAAATCTCCCTGAATGGAAGGCGCTCGAGGCGCATTACGCCAAGGTCGGCAAGACGCATTTGCGCGAACTGTTCGCCGCCGACCCCAAGCGCGGAGAGAAATTCGCGGTCGAAGCGGCCGGGATCTATTTCGACTACTCCAAGCACCGCGTCACCTCAGGAACCGTGAACCATCTCTGCGACCTCGCCGAAGCCTCCGGCCTGCGCGGCAGGATAGAGGCCATGTTCACCGGCGAGAAGATCAACCTCACCGAGGGCAGGGCCGTCCTGCACACCGCCCTGCGCACCCCGAAGGGCGCCACGGTCACGGTGGACGGGGAGAATGTAGTGCCGCACGTGCACGCCGTGCTGGAAAAGATGGAGAAGTTTTCCGAAAAAGTAAGGACCGGCGAGTGGAAAGGCCATACCGGCAAGGCGATCCGCAATATCGTCAACATAGGCATAGGCGGCTCAGACCTCGGCCCCGTCATGGCCTACGAAGCCCTCAAGAGTTACAGCCAGCGCGGCCTCACGTTCCGTTTCGTTTCCAACGTCGACGGCGCCGACTTCGCCGAGGCCGTCCTGGACCTCGACCCCGCCGAAACCCTGGTCATCGTCGCCTCCAAGACCTTCACCACGCAGGAGACCATGACCAATGCCGAGACTGCGCGCGACTGGGCGCTCAAGGCCCTCAAGGACAGGGCCGCCATCGCGAAACACTTCGTGGCCGTCTCCACCAACGCCGCCAGGGTCTCCGAGTTCGGCATAGACACGGCCAACATGTTCGGCTTCTGGGACTGGGTAGGCGGCCGCTACTCCATGTTCTCGGCCATCGGGCTCTCGACCATGATAGCCATAGGCCCGAAGCATTTCCGCGAGATGCTCGCCGGGGCCCATGAGATGGACGAGCATTACCGCACTGCCCCCTTCGAGGAGAACATCCCCGCGCTGATGGGCCTGCTCGGGATCTGGAACAACAACTTCCTGGGCGCGCAGGCCATAGCCGTGCTGCCCTACGAGCAGTACCTCAAACGCTTCCCCGCCTACCTGCAGCAGCTCACCATGGAGAGCAACGGCAAGCGTGTAACGCTCGACGGACGCGCCGTGGACTACCAGACCAGCCAGATCTACTGGGGCGAGCCCGGCACCAACGGCCAGCATTCCTTCTACCAGCTCATCCATCAGGGCACGAAACTGATACCGTGCGATTTCATAGCTTTCTCCAAAACCGCCCACGCGCTGGGCCGCCACCACGACCTGCTGATGGCCAACGTCTTCGCACAGGCCGAAGCGCTGGCCTTCGGCAAGACCGCCGACGAATTGAAGAAGGAAGGCGTAAAAGACTGGCTGGTGCCGCATAAGACTTTCGAGGGCAACCGGCCTTCCACCACCATGCTTCTCGACGAGCTGACCCCGGAGGCGCTGGGCAGGCTCGTCGCCCTCTACGAGCACTCCGTCTTTACCCAGGGCGCCGTCTGGCAGATCGGGCCCTTCGACCAGTGGGGGGTGGAACTGGGCAAGGCCCTGGCCGGCCGCATCGCGCCCGAGCTGGAAGCCGCGGCCGAGCCGGAACTGAGGCACGACTCCTCCACCAACGCCCTGATACGGCGCTACCGCGGGCGCAGATAAGGCCCGCGTGACCGTCTCTCCCAAAGCCGCTAAAAAGCTGGCCGCCGTCAGGGACCTGTCGGCGGTGCTGATCTTCGTCCTCCTGGTCTTCTTCGGGGCCAGGGCCGTCATGAACGCCCCGTTCTTCCAGAAAGAGCGCCTGACCCGGCGCGAGGCGTCCGAAGACATCTCGGAATTCTTCGCCAGGATAGAAAAGACCCGCCCCGCGCGCCCGGAAGGCCCCGCGCCGGCGGGCTACGCGGCCATGAGGGCGGAGGCGGAGGCCGCGGCCGCAGCCTCGCTCGACGAGTTCGGCCGAATACCCGTTAAGGACCTGGCCTACATTCTCTACCGCTACGGCGCCTCGTTCGGCGACGGCGCCACGCGCCTGCTCTGGCAGCCGCCCCGTAAATGGAAAGATCCCGAACTTAAATTCCCGCCTTTTACCGTCGCCGCCGTCAAGGGCAAGTTCACGATAGGCAAAGCCTTAAACCCTTCGCTGGCCGGCGCGGAACTGCTGGAGGTGAACGGGGTGCCGTTCCCTCGCTTGATAAGCCCGGTACTGGAGCGGGTATCGGGCGAAACACAGCGCCGCCGTGAATTCCTGTTCTGCCGGGACCAGGCTTTCTGGTGGGACTTCTCCCGGCTGTTCGCCGGCGCTCCCGCGCTGGAAGTTAAAGTCAAAAGCCCGGGCGGGAAGCCCTACACCCGGAAGCTGGACGCCGTCACGGCCGGCGAGTTCCGCCGGCTGGCCGCACGGCCCGCCGCTCCCGAAAGGATGCTCTACGCCCAGAAGAAGATAGCCTGGCTCAACGTCACGGACCTGGCCTATTCCCGCTCCGGGCGAAAAGGCTACGCCAGATTTTTCAGGGAACTTAAGGAACATGGCATAGAAGACCTGGTCCTGGACCTGCGCGACAGCTCCGGCGGGGACCCGCGTGCCGCGGACCTCCTCCTCTCCTATCTGGCCGGCACCCCGGGGAACGGGCCCGACGACGCTTTTGCCGGCACGGCCAGGCTGCTGACAGGGCCGGGAACGGACTCCGCGGGGGCCTACTTCGCGGCCCGATTCAGGGAACTTAAGGCGGGAGAGACGCTGGGCGCGGCGACCGGCGGCATGCCAGGCCATTTCTGCTCCCCTAAAGAATTCAAACTCTCCAATAGCGGCATCCCGTACGCCGCGGCCTCCCGCTATTGCGCCGCCCCGGGGGCCGACGGGAGCCCCGTAGCCCCTGACGTTGCCCTGACCGAAGCCCTCCTGCGCCCCCACGGGGATGTGCAGGCTTTCCTGCTGGACCGGATCGCCAAAGCGCGGGCCGGGAAATAGCGACCGGCAATAAAAAAAGCCCGGGAACGCCCGGGCTTTTTTTATTTACCTGAAAGGCTTACGGCAGTTTTACTATGCCGCTGGCCTGGCGCACTTCCACGTCTTTGATGGCGCGCTTTATGAGGAACTCGGCGCTGGCCCGCAGTTCTCCCTCGGTGAGCCGTTTGCGGGCTATGCCCTGCTCTATGGCCTTCAGGCCCACGGCCACGGCTTCCTCGATATAAACCTGCGGTTCGTCCATGTGCGGCAGGAGGTAATCCTCGCCCATCTTGCCGGAGGTGACGGCGTAGCCGGCCAGCGCCTCGGCGGCCGCCACGCACATCTCGTCGGTAATGGTCCGGGCCTGCACGTCCAGCGCGCCGCGGAAGATGCCGGGGAAGCCCAGGGAGTTGTTCACCTGGTTCGGGAAGTCGGAGCGGCCCGTCGCCACTACGCGCGCGCCGGCCTCTTTGGCGTCCCAGGGCCACATCTCGGGGATGGGGTTGGCCGTCAGGAAGCAGATGGCGTCTTTGGCCATGGTGGCCACCCATTCCTTCTTGATAACGTCGGGGCCGGGGGTGGAGGCGGCGCTCAGCACGTCCGCGCCTTTAAGGGCGTCCGGCAGCTTACCCACTATCTGGGCGCCGTTGGTGACCTGGCACATATGCCATTTCTCGCGGTGGTCCTTCAGGTCGGTGCGGCCTTTATGCAGCGTGCCCTTGGAATCCACGTAGACCAGGTTTTCCGGCTTGGCGCCGTAATGCATGTAGAGCGTGCCGATACGGATATTGGCCGCGCCCGCGCCGAACAGCACTATCTTCACGTCCGCGATGTTCTTCTTGACGATCTTGAGGGCGTTAATGAGGCCCGCCAGGCAAACGGTGGCGGTGCCCTGCTGGTCGTCGTGCCAGACCGGGATGGTCATGGTGCGGCGCAGTTCGTCGAGGATGTCGAAGCACTTGGGCTGGGCTATATCCTCCAGGTTGATGCCGCCGAAGGAGGGGGCGAGCAGCTGCACGGTGCGGATGATCTCCGCCGGGTCCTTGGTGGCCAGACAGATGGGGAAGGCGTCCACGCCGCCGAGGTACTTGAAGATGAGGCCCTTGCCCTCCATCACGGGCAGGCCGGCTTCGGGGCCGATGTCGCCCAGGCCCAGCACCCTTGTGCCGTCCGAGACCACCGCGACCATATTGCCCTTATTGGTGTGCTCGTACACCTTTTCCGGGTTGGCCTGGATATCCTTGCAGACCGCGGCCACGCCGGGGGTGTACCAGATGGCGAAATCGTTGATGTCGCGGATGCAGCACTTGGGGGAGACTTCCACTTTTCCCTTATAAAAAGGGTGCAGTTTCATGGCGTCTTCGGCCGGCTTATTGGCCTTCCGGAGCAGCTCTTCTTTGGATACTTTTATGTCGGACATTTGGAACCCCTTTACCCCTGAATCCAGAGGAGATTACAGTGAGAATTGTAGTAAACAAAATTTGTCTTTACAACAACTTTTTGATATACTTTTCTTGTTCACCCGAAGACTTCGGTCCCCGGTGATGAAACCAGCCCGCCACAGATTTTTGGCACCGTAGCTCAGTGGTTAGAGCGGGCGTTTCATAAGCGCTAGGTCAGAGGTTCAATCCCTCTCGGTGCCACAAATTTGCAGACCCCCGCACTTTGCAGGGCGCCAGTTGTAAAAGGCCCGGTGCGGGGTTCACACTTAAGTGGGGGAGCCATGTCCGAAACATACCTTACCAAAGACGGCTTTGAAAAGCTGCAGGCCGAGCTTTTAGAGCTGAAGCGCCAGAAAAACGAGCTTTCCGTGGAGATCAACGAGGCCCGCGAACAGGGGGACCTCAAGGAGAACGCGGGCTACATCTACGGCAAGCAGAAACAGAGCCAGCTCATGTCCCGCATCAGCGAGCTGGAACTGCGCCTGCGCGGGGCCAAGATCGTGGACAACATGGCCGTCAACAAGGACCAGATCAGCCTCGGGGCCACCGTGACCATGCGCGACGAGAAGACCGGCCACACGCTGGTCTACACCCTTTCCAGCGCCGACGAGGCCGACCCGTCGGAAGGCCGCATCTCCGTCAGCTCGCCGCTGGCCCAGGGCCTGCTGGGCGCCGCGCAGGGGGGGTCCGTAAAAGTAAACCTCCCGAGCGGGGAAAAACAGCTGGCCATCCTGAAAGTTGAGTACAAATAGTTTTATTGTTATAATTAAAAAAACGGCAGCAAGCGGTTCCGCCGCCCCTTTTTTACCGCAAGGTTAGGAGACCACAATGGCATTTTGGGGAAACAAACAGGAAGGAGAAAACCCCCAGCCGGGAGAGCAGGCGCCCGCGCAATTCACCGGGAGCCTCGAGGAAGGCTACAGCGAGCTGGTAAAGGCCAAGGGCAGGGCGCCCGGCATCGACCTCGCCATAAAGCTCAGCGACCTCATCCTCGAGCACGCCGTGCAGGAGCGCGCCAGCGACGTGCACATAGAATCCCAGGGCGCCAACCTGCGCGTGCGCTTCCGCGTGGACGGCATCCTGCAGGACATGCTGAGCTCGCCCAAGAACGCCGACATCCCGCTGACCCAGCGCATCCGGGTGCTGGCGGGCTTCGACCCCGAACCCCCTACCTCTTTCCGCAACGAAGAAGGCCGCTTCCAGAAGATGCTGGCCGGCCGCGCCATACAGGTGCGCGTCTCCTCGTTCCCGACCGTCAACGGCGAGAAGCTGGTGTTGCGCGTGCTGGACCGCCAGCAGCTCGGCCTGGACCTGGACCAGATCGGCCTCGACCAGGACGCCCTGACACTCATCAAGAAGCTCATCCGCAACCCCTACGGCATCTTCTTCATCACCGGCTCCACGGGCTCCGGCAAGACCACGTCGCTCTACGCGATGCTCAAGAACATCAATACCCCGATGATCAACATCATCACCCTCGAGGACCCGGTGGAGTACCGGCTCGAGGGCATCAACCAGGCGCAGATCAGCGCCAAGACCGGCTTCACCTGGACCGAAGGCCTGCGCACCATCCTGCGCCAGGACCCCGACGTCATCATGGTGGGCGAGATCCGCGACTTCGACACGGCGGAGATCAGCCTGCGCTCGGCCCTGACGGGTCACCTGCTGTTCACCACCATCCACACCATCAACTCCGCCAGCATCATCGAGCGCCTCTTCGAGATGGGTGTGCCGCCCTTCCTGATCGGGTCCTCCATGCTGGGCGCCATGAGCCAGCGCCTGGTGCGCAAGGTCTGCCCCAAGTGCTCGCAGAGCGCCGCGCCCCCGTCCGAGCCCGTCGTTAACGAATTCGTCAAGAACATGGACCCCGAAGAGGGCAAGATCGTAAAAGAGCTCATCCTCAAGCCCGGCGCCGCCTACAAGGTGGAGAAGGGCTGCCCGGAATGCCGCAACACCGGCTACATGGGCCGCGTCGGCATCTTCGAACTGATGCTGATGAACGAGGAGATCCGCAAGCACATCCTCGACCATGCGCCGACCGACGTGATCAAGCGCACGGCCATCAAGACCGGCAAGATGCGCACGCTGCTGATGGACGGCATCCTTAAGGCCCGCACTGGCACCACCACCCTCTCGGAGATCATCCGCGTCACCGCGACAATGGTCTAACGCCGGGGGCAGCCTTAAACCCGGCCGGCCGGAAACGGGGGCCGGGTTTGTTTTTTAAGATGAAAACCATAATTATAAAATTCGGCGGCAGTTCGCTGGCCGACCCCGGCAGGATACGCCGGGCCGCGGCCATGGTGCTGGGCGAGCGCCGGCGCGGCCTGCGGCCCGTAGCCGTGGTCTCCGCCCCGGCGGACTGCACGGACGACCTGCTGAAGCTGGCCTCGCTGGCCGGCGGCGCGTCGCTTTCCCGGAGGGAGACGGACGCGCTCCTGGCCGCCGGCGAACAGATGAGCGCCGCGCTGCTGGCGCTGGCGCTGCAGGCCGAAGGCGCTCCGGCCGTCTCGCTTACCGGCGCGCAGGCCGGCATAAAGACCGACGACGCTTTCTCCGCGGCCTCCGTGACCTCGGTTAACGCCGGGCGCCTCCGGCGCGAACTCGCCGCCGGCCGCATCCCGGTGGTAGCCGGCTTCCAGGGCGTCTCGCCCGCGGGCGACATCACCACCCTGGGGCGCGGCGGCTCCGACCTGAGCGCGGTGGTCCTGGCGCGGGCCCTTAAAGCCGGGCGCTGCGACTTCCGCACCGACGTAAAAGGCATCTACACCGCGCACCCGGCCCTGATCCCCGCCGCGCGCAAGATTCCGGCCCTCTCCTACGGCGAGGTCATAGCCCTGGCCGAGCTCGGCACGGAGGTGCGCCAGTTGCGGGCCGTAAAGTATTCGGCGCGCCACGGCATAGCCCTGCACCTGCGCTCCTCCTTCCACGACGAACCCGGGACCCTGGTGACCCGGGAGGGGGGACGGGCGGGAGTATCGTGCCTGTCGCTGAAAAAAGAGGGGGGCATGGCGCTGGTCTCCGTGATAGGCCGCCGGCTGGGCGCTCTCCAGCTGGCAAAAGCGCTGGCCGCCGCTGGCGCCTTGTGCGCCGGGAAACCCGCCTGTTCGCCCGGGGCCATAACTTTACGCGTCCCCGCCCCGTCCGGCGAGGCCCTGCTTAAAAAGCTGCACGCCGCATTTTTCTGACCCGAACGTTATTGACTTCACCCGGGTAAAGCTATAAAATTCAATTACTATGGCAAACGCAATTCGCGCCGTCTTCGCTCTCTTCTGGCTGGTCGCCTGCGGTTTTATCGGCTTCCTGGCCTACATAGTGATACAGACCGAAGGCGACCCCAGGGCGCTCTGGGCCTGGCTGGTGATGTGCGGCTTTACCTTCGTCTCCGCCACGTTCCTGGCCTATAATATCGTCTTCGGGCACACGCACCGCGCCGAAGAAGCCCACCACCAAAAACACCTCGCAGATAACGCCTGAAACCGGCCATGTCTTTCGACCTGATAATCAAGGGCGGCACCGTGGTCGGCGGGGGCCGGGCCGCCGTTCGCGACGTGCTGGTCAGGGGCGGCCGCATAGCCGCCGTTCGCCGGCCGGCCGCCGGCGCCACAGCCGCCAGGGTGATAGACGCCCGCGGGCTGCTGGTCCTGCCCGGCGTGATAGACGCCCACGCGCATTTCCGCCTTAAACTGGGCCCGGGGCGCTACACCTCGGACGATTTCACCTCCGGCTCGGCCGCGGCGGTCTGCGGCGGCACCACCACTTTTATAGATTATACCGGCCAGGGCCCGGGGGAAAGCCCGCTCAAAGGCCTGCTGGCGCGCGTAAAAGAAGCCGAAGGCCGCTGCTACGCCGACTTCTCCTTCCACTGCATGCTGACCGGCTGGGAAAAGATCAAAGACCCGGCCGGCCAGATGGCCGCGGCCGTGCGGGCCGGAGCGCCGACCTTTAAAATGTTCACAGCCTACGGAGCCCGCGGCCTTATGGCCGGAGACGCCGCCCTGTCGGCGGCCCTTAAAGCTGCCGCCCGGCTGGGCGCGCTGATCTGCGTCCACGCCGAGAACGGCCCGGTGATAGACCTGCTGGCCGAAACTTACGCCGGGCGCGGGATAAGCTCTTTGCCCCTGTCGCGGCCCCCTTTCACCGAAACCGAACCAGTGGGCCGCGTCGCGGCTCTCGCGGCAGCGGCCGGCGCGCCGGTCTATTTCGTCCACCTGTCGGCCGGCGGGTCAGCCGGCATAATAGCGGCGGCCCGCAAGGCGGGGCTCAAGGTTCTAGGCGAGACCTGCCCGCAGTACCTGGCGCTCGACGAAAGCCGGTTCAGGGGCAGGGACGGGTACCTGTATTCCTGCTGCCCGCCCATCAGGACCCGGGAGGACAACGCCGCCCTCTGGCGGGCGCTGAAGAACGGCAGCCTGAAGGTGCTGGCTACCGACAACTGTACTTTCACGCGGGCGCAGAAGGGCGTTTGGGGCGGGGACGTACGCCGGCTGCCGATGGGCCTGCCGGGAGCGCAGACCCTGCTGGCCGCGGCGTACACCTACGGCGTGAAGGCGGGTAAAATATCGCTGGGGAAGCTGGTGGAAGTGCTGTGCGAAAACCCGGCCAGGATCATGGGCCTGGCCGCGAAAGGCTTCATAAAGCCGGGCTTCGACGCCGACTTCGCCATTCTCGACCCGCGGGCCTGCGTAAAAGCCGACTGGCGCAAGCTCCGGCATAACACCGATTTCTCGCCCTGGCAGGGGCGAAAACTGTATGGTTTCCCGAAGTACACCGTCCTGCGCGGCGAGGTCGTAGCCGAGGCGGGGGAACTCACGGCTAAAAGAACTTTCGGCGGACGCTTCCTGCGCCGCTGCCTGCCCCGCATAATCTAGGAAAAATCAGGTTTTGGAACCGGCCGACCTGGCGAAATAGCGCCGGGCCGCCGCAATGTCGGCGCGGATGTGGCTGACCAGGGATTGGCGGGAGCTGAATTTCCGCTCCGGGCGGATATGCTTGAGGAACGTGACGCGCACCTGCCGGCCGTAGATGGTCCGGGAGAAGTCCAGGATATGCGCCTCCAGGATCAGGCGGCCGCCCAGGGACGCCACGGTGGGGCGGCTGCCAACGTTGAGCACTCCGTCAAAGGTCTCATGGCCGACGTGCACGCGGGCGGCGAAAATGCCTGGCGGCAGGATCTTGGCCGGGTCCACGGCCACGTTGGCCGTCCGGAAGCCGAGCTGGCGGCCGATGCCCGCCCCCTTTATCACCGGCCCCGAAGCGAAGTAGTCCCAGCCCAGGCAGCGGTTGGCCTCGCCTACCGCCCCGGCGCGCAGGTGGGCCCGTATCAGACTGGAGGAGATCTTATGCCCGCCCCGGCGGGAGAAGGCTACCTCCTTGAACGCGATACCTGCGGCCGCGCTGGCGGCTCGCAGAAAAGCCGTATGGCCTTCGCGCCCCTGGCCGACGGCGAAATCCGGGCCCACGCACAGCCCGCCGGCGCCAAACCGGCCCAGGACCGTGGAGGAGAAGAACTCCCCGGCCTGCATGGACGCGAGCTGCCGGTCAAAAGCCAGCGGCTCGGCCAGGTCCGGGCGCAGGTCCTTTATCAGGCCCTCGCGCTCGCCGGGCAGGGTTATCAGGCAGTTTTCCTTTTCTCCGGAAAAAAAGAATTTAGGGGGAACCGGGAAATAGACTATGCGGCTTTTAAGACCCCGGCGCAGGGCCTCGCGCACCGCCGCGCGGATTATCCGGCGATGCCCCAGGTGCACGCCGTCAAAAGTCCCCATCGCCAGGAAAAAGGTCACGCCTGCCCCCCGGGCACCGGGCCGAGACGCGCCAGGGCCTCTTCCGGGGTCATGGCGGCCAGCTCCCCGGCGGTCACGGCGCCCTTCACGCTGTAGGCGCCTATGCTCTCGCGGCGGAGGGCCTTCAGATGGGCGCGGGACCCCAGGGCGCGCCCGAGCTCGCAGGCGATAGAGCGGATATACGTGCCGCCGGAACACTCTATAACGAAATCCAGCTCCGGGGGCCGGGGCGACCAGGAGAGCCACCGCACCTCGGCCTCGCGCTTCACTTCGGGCATGGCCTCGTTGCGGCGGGCCATTTTATACATCGGCCGGCCGCCCAGGCGCACGGCGGAATAAGACGGGACCTGCTGTATGATCCTGCCGCTGAAAGCCGGGATGATTTTTTTTAAAGATTCTTCGTCCAGCGCCGGCGGGGGGGCGTCCGCCACGGCCTTGCCTTCGGCGTCCCAGGTATCGGTCTCGGACCCGAACAGGATGGTGCCGGCATACACCTTGGCCGTGCCCTGCAGGGCGGCCTGCGCCGACGTGGCCGAACCAACCAGCAGGATGAGCAGGCCGGTAGCCATGGGGTCCAGCGTGCCGGTATGGCCTATCCGGCGTATCGAAAGTTTACGGCGGAGCAGGGCCACCGCGTCGTGGGAGGTTATGCCCTTCGGCTTGTCGAAGAGGAACAGGCCGGAGGGCGGCTGCGGAGTGATCATGCCAGCAGGCGGGTAAGCACCGAGAGGACTTTTTCGCGGGCGGCCGCGAGGCCCGCCTTCATGCGGCAGCCGGAGGCGTTGCGGTGCCCGCCGCCGCCGAAGGACTTGGCGACCAGGCTGACGTCCAGGTGGCCGCGCGAGCGGAAGGTGACGCTGACGCGCTCGGCTTCCTCGCGGAACATCACCGCGGCTTTCACGCCGGGGGGCATCATGCCGAAATTTATCACGTTCTCGCTGTGCTCGGAACGCGCGTCGAAGTCCTTGAAATCCGAGGCCTTCAGCGTAAGGACGGCCAGCTTTCCGCCCGCCTTGAGTTCCAGGCTTTCCAGGGCGCGGCCCAGGATCTTCAGGGCCTCGCAGGCCTTGGTGGCGTAAAGGATGTCGTTGATGCGGGAGAACTTGAAGCCGGTCTCCAGCAGGCGGGAGGCGATCTCCAGCGTCCGGGGGCTGGTGGCCGGGAAATGGAAGCGGCCGGTATCGGTGACCATGCCGGTGTACAGGCAGGTGGCCTCGCGCCGGGTCACGTTAACCGTCATGTTATGGAAGAGCCGGTAGACGATCTCGGCGGTGGAGGAGGAATGCGGCTCCACGATATTGATGTCGCCGTAGAACTCGGAAGTCTTGTGGTGGTCGATGTTGACCACTTTGCCGCAGCGCTTGAGCACCGGCTCCAGGTTGCCGCCCCGGGCGGGGGTGGAGCACTCCAGCAGTATCGCCGCGTCGAACCTGGCGGCGGGCAGGCGCGACCGGATGCTCTTGGCGTTAGGCAGGAAGCGCAGGTTCTCGGGCACGGGGTCCTGGGAGAACAGGCGCACCTTCTTGCCGAGGCGCTTGAGCACCGAGCCGATGGCCAGCATCGAGCCTATGGTGTCCCCGTCCGGGTTAAGGTGCCCGGCCAGGAAAAAAGTCTCCGAATTAACTATCAGCTCCTCGAGGCGCTTAAACTCCGCCTCGAGATCAAGGGTTCGCATCGGTTTTGTCATTTTCAGAATGGAGCTTTTTGAAGATACTCTCGAGGTGAGAGGCCTTCTCGGGGGTCTCGTCGAACTTGAAGATAAGTTCCGGGACCGTCTTCAGGCGCAGGCGCTTGAAGAGCGCCGTCCTGATGTCGCGGCTGTTGGCCATGAGGACCCGCTCCTTGCGGCGGCGTTCGTCCTCCGTGCCGAGCACGGAATAATAGACGTACATCACCTTGCAGTCGCTGGCGAGATCGGCGCCGGTCAGCGTGAGGATGCCGTTGGCGTTGATGCCGTTGACGTTCCTCAGCTGGGCGCTGATCTCCTGAAGGAAGAGCTCCTTCAGCCTTTCGTTGCGTTTTGAACCCATAAGGCGTTACGCGCCCGGCGCCGCCAGGCGCCGGATGCGTTCCTCTTTGGTTATGACCTCTACGAAGTCGCCCACGCGGAAGTCCTTGAAGCCGTCGAGCAGGATGCCGCACTCCAGCCCCTTCTCGACCTCTTTCACGTCTTCCTTGAAGCGTTTGAGGCCGCTGATCTTGCCGTCGCCGACCTTGTCCTTGCCGCGCATCACGCGCATGACCTGGTTGCGGACCAGCTTGCCTTCGCGCACCAGGGAACCGGCGACTTTGCCGGAGCTCAGGTCGAAGATCTGCTGGATCTCCGCGCGGCCGGTCACGGTCTCTATGATCTCGGGGGCGAGCAGGCCGCTCATCGCGGCGCGCACGTCTTCCAGCAGGTCGTAGATGATCTTGTAGTCGCGGATCTCCACGTCGGCGTCCTTGGCCGCCTCGCGGACCTTGCTGTCGGCTTCCACGTGGAAGCCGAGGATGACGGCGGAGGAGGCTTTGGCCAGCAGCACGTCGGACTCGGTGATATTGCCGATACCGGTGTGCAGCATCTGTATGGCCACCTCGCTGGTGCTCATCCGCTCCAGCGAGTCCTTGATGGCCTGCATGGAACCGAACATGTCCGTCTTGAGGACCACGTTGAGGTTGCGGAGCAGCTTCTGGTCCACCTGGGACTTGAGCGACAGCAGGCTTACGTGCCGCTGGTGGGAAAGGGCTTCCTCGCGGCGGTTCAGCTTGCGCTTGTCGGCCACGTGGCGCGCCTCTTTCTCGTTCTCGGCGACTTTTATGACGTCGCCGGCGGTGGGGACCTCGCCGCTGATGCCGAGGATCTCGGCCGGCATGCTGGGCTTAAGCTCTTCGAGCCGGTTGCCCTTGTCGTCGAGCATGGCGCGCACCTTGCCGTGCGCGGAACCCACGGTGAACGGGTCGCCTATGCGGATGGTGCCGGTCACGTTGATGATGGTCGCCACGATGCCCTTCTTGGAGTCCAGGCGGGACTCGATGACGATGCCCTGGCCGGGCTTGTCCGGGTTGGCCTTGAGCTCCATGAGCTCGGCCTGGATGCTGACGATCTCGAGCAGCTTGTCCAGGTTAAGGCGCTTTTTGGCGGAAATTTCCACCATAGGCGTCTTGCCGCCCCAGTCTTCCGGCAGCAGGCCGTGGTTGGACAGCTGCTGCTTTATCTGCTGGGCGTTGGCCGTGGGCAGGTCTATCTTGTTGATCGCCACGATGATCGGGGCGTCGGCGGCCTTGGCGTGGTTGATGGCTTCCAGGGTCTGGGGCATGACGCCGTCGACCGCGGAGACCACCAGCACCACGATGTCCGTTATCTTCACGCCGTGGGCGCGCATGGCGGTGAACGCCTCGTGGCCGGGGGTGTCGAGCACGGTGATGTTGCCGCGCGGCGTCGTCACCATGTAGGCGCCGATATGCTGCGTTATCTGGCCGGCTTCGCCGTCCACGACGTTGGACTCGCGCAGGGCGTCGAGCAGGGTGGTTTTACCGTGGTCGACGTGGCCCATGATGGTGATGATGGGATAGCGGGGCCTGAGGTCTTCGGCCTTCTCGTGCTCGATCTCCTCCTTGAGCTCCTCCTCGCCGTACATCGGGATCATTTCCAGCTCGAAGCCGTAGTCGGCGGCTATCAGCTGGGCCGCGTCCTCGTCGAGGCGCTGGTTGATGGTGGCGAAGACGCCCATGCCCATCAGCTTCTTGATGAGGTCGGTGGTCTTGACGCCGAGCTTCTCGGCCAGCTCGCGGACGATGACGGTGGTGGAGACCTTCAGCTTAGGCAGCGCGGCCGGCGTGCCGTCGGCGGACACCTCCGCCGGCTTGGCAACGGGCTTGGGGGCCGGGGCGGCGGGCTTGAACGCCGGCTTGGCCGCGGGCTTCGGGGGCATGGGCCTGCCGGGCGCCGGGTAACCGGGGCGGGCGGCGGGCTGCTGCGGGGGACGGGGCGGAACGGCCCCGGGGCGCAGCGGCGGCACGGCGGGCCGTATGAGCGGGGGAATTACCAGCCTCGGCGCCGGCCTCGGCTGCTGCGGGAGCACGGGCCTCACCACGGGCGAGATCATCGGCCCTTTGCCGGGGACAATGGGCTTGACCACTCCGGGGACCGCGGGCTTGGCGGCCGGGGGAACGGCGGGCTTGGCGGGAGCCGCAGGCGCCGCGGGGGCGGCGGCGGCGGGGGGAGCGGCCGGCTTGGGCGGCTCCACCGGCTTGGGCTCTTCCTTGGCGCCGGTAGGGCCGGCGGCGATGGTGCCTTCGGCCGTGGAATGGGAGAACATGAAGCGCTTGAGGTCGGGCTTCTTGGGGAGTTCGGGCTCCGGCGCGGGCGCGGCCTCTTCGGCCTTCGCTTTCTTGGCCTTGGGCGCGGCCTTGGGCTTTTCGGGCGCGTCCTCGCCTTCCGCCTTCTTCTTGGGGGCGGCTTTCTTGGGAGCGGTTTTCTTCTCGGCGGAGGCTTCGCCCTCTTCCTTCTTTTTAGGCGCGGCCTTCTTCTTCGGGGCGGCCTTAAGTTCGCCTTCAGGGCTGGTCGCCGCGGCCTGCTTCTCTAAATCTTCATTTTCCTTCTTCTTGGCTGTCATTTTTCACCTCTTCGGTCGCGGGGACTTCTTCCTGGGCGGCCTGCTGTCCGTAGTTAGGATTTTCTTCAATGAATTTCTTGGCGCCGGCCAGTATCTTCTGGGCGGTCTTCTCGCCTATGCCCTCCAGGGAGCAGAGCTCTTCCTCGGTGAGGCCGGCCACGGTGCGGATGTCGAGCACGTTCATGGTGATGAGCGTCTCGGCCACCTTGGAGCCGATCCCGTCGATCTTGAGCAGGTCCTGCATGGCCATGTCGGTGGTTTTCTTGTTCTCTTCGTTGCGCTGGCCTTCGGACTTCACCTCTATCTCCCAGCCGGTCAGGCGGCTGGCGAGGCGGATGTTCTGGCCCTCGCGGCCTATGGCCATAGCCAGCTGGTCGTCGGGCACGATGATCTGGGCGCGCTTGCCCTCCTTATCCAGCACCTTCACGGAGCTGACCGTGGCGGGGGAGAAGGACTTGGCGATCATGGTGAGCGTGTCCTCGATGTAGGGGATGAGGTCGATCTTCTCGTTGGCGAGCTCGCTCATGATGACGCGGATGCGCGAGCCGCGGATGCCGACGCAGGCGCCGACGGGATCCACCTTGGGCGAGTTGCTGCGCACGAGCACCTTGGCGCGGAAGCCGGGGTCGCGGACCACGTCCACGATCTCGATGACCTTCTCGGCGATC
>MGUA01000032.1 GCA_001799735.1 Elusimicrobia bacterium GWB2_63_22
ATGGTCTTGGCCAGCAGCTGGAACGGCTTCACGGAGGCGTCGTACGGGGCCGGGAAGCCGCCGCCGATGTCGAGCAGGTTCATCTTGTCGTAGCCGCGTTCCTTGGCTTCCTTGAAGATGTCGGCGGCCAGGTTGATGGCCTGCACGTAGTTCTCGAAGTTGGTGGTCTGGCTGCCCACGTGGAAGCTGAGGCCCTCGACGCCGAGGCCCTGCCGCACGGCCTCGAGGATCAGGTCCACGGCCTCGCCGGGGGAAGCGCCGAACTTGGAGGACAGTTCCACCACCGCGCCGGTGTTGGGCACGCGGATGCGCAGGCACAGGCCGGCGTGGGGGGCGTGCTTCTTGATCTTGTGGATCTCTTCCAGGTTGTCGAAGGTGACGAGGGGCCGGTACTGGTCCAGCTCTTTAAGCGTCTCGATCGGCTTTATCGGGTTAGCGTAGATGATCTTGTCCCAGATCCAGGCCAGCCGCTTCTTGTTCGGCATGTTCTTGATGTACTCGTGCACGATCATGAACTCGGGCATGGAGGCCACGTCGAAACTGGCGCCCGCCTTGTAGAGCGTTTTCACTATCTCCGCCATCGGCTCGCATTTCACCGCGTAGTAGGCCTGCACGCGCGGCAGGTATTTTTTGAACTGCGCGTAGTTCTTGCGAATTTCATCGTGGTCTACGATGAAAAGGGGCGTGCCGTGCTTCTTGGCGAGGTCCTGCATCTGTTTCTTTGTGATCATAGTTCTGGTCTACTGTTCCTCCGTTCCCGAGTTTTTAGTTTTTACCGCAAACCTTGTTAGTCCCCGTCCGTGATCAGGAAGTTCTTGAACTGCCAGGGGTCCTTCTTGTCCACGTAAGGGTTGTTGAAGCCTTTGAAGGCGTTGGTGTAGTGCTTCAGCGGCGTCCAGTCCGACGGAGCCGAATGCAGCTTGCCCAGCCAGGGCTTGGCGATACCGAGCACGTAGTCGTGCGGCAGGTCCTCGGGCACGCAGACGCCCTCCTCCGGGTTCTCCATCATCCACAGGGCCGCGGAGAGCACGCCGATGGCCACCTGGATGGTGGTGGCGTTCTGGTGCGGGATAAGTTTGCGGCTCTCGTGGATGTCGAGGATGGTGCCGGTCCACCAGGCGTTATAGTCGTGGCCCATCAGCAGGGCGCCCAGGGTGTCGTAGCCGCTGGTGATCTCGTCGCCGAGGATGCGCACCTTGGGCTGCAGCGCGTAGTCGTAGCCGCGCAGCTCGTTGAGCGAGGCGATGGCGGAGTCGGACGGGCAGTAGGCGTAGTGCACCGTGGGGCGGTACACGGCTTTGCCGTTCTTCCAGACGGTCAGCTTGTCGCTGAGCGTGAAAGCCTCGCCGTGGCGCACCAGCATGCCGTGGATGCAGTAATCGGGCACCCAGGTGCTGATCCAGGTGTTCATGCCCATGCGGGCGATGCAGATCTGGTTCTTCGGGCCCGACTTGTGCTCGCAGGCGAAAGGCGGCAGGGTCTTCTCGTGCGTGCCCCAGCCCAGCTCGGCCGGCGCCACGCCTTCCTCGCGGAAGCCTTCCACGCTCCAGGTGTTGACGAATTCGTTGACCTGCTTGGGCTTGTTGGTGATCTGGGTGTCGCGTTCGCTGACGTGGATAACCTTCACGCCGACCTCTCTGGAGAGCTCGTTGAAGGTCTGGTCCTTCACCAGCTGGCGCAGCCGCTCGGCCCTGGCGCCTTTGGCTTTCTTGTCGGCCAGCAGCTTGTTGGCGATGTCGATGAGGCCCTTCTTGGCGAAATGGGAGATCAGGCCGGGGTTGGCGCCGTGCTCTATCACAGCCGTCGGGCCGACCGTCTTCCAGCCGGCGATCATCTTGCGCATGGCCATATGGCGCACGTACAGGGTGCGTTCGGTGGGGTGCTTGTCAACCGCGCCCTTGTAGGGGTCCCACAGTTCGGTGGAGGTGTTGATGTAGAGGATGCCCTTGTCGTGGCACCACTTCAGGATCTCGCAGGCGTCTATATTCCAGGCCAGGTCGATAAGCATGTCTCCGGCCTTCAGGTACTTGCCGAGCAGCGTGCCCATGTTCTGTTTGGTGACCTGCGCGCGCACGTACTTCACGCCTTTGGCCAGCATCGGCTTGAGGGCCTCGCGCTTGTCCTCGAAATCCATCACGGTGATATTCCTGGCCGGCACCTTCAGCAGCTTAAAAAGCATCGGCAGGGCGCACTGCGCCACGGAACCGTAGCCGATAAAGAGTATCTTGTTGTCGAATTTTTTCATTTTAAGTTTCACCGCCTTGTAGTATTAACGCCTGCTGTTTTCTCGCGCGTTTTTCTGCTTTAAGCGCGTGATAAATTATATACAAATATTTCCGAAAATAAAAAAAACACGACGGGCGAATGCCGACGTGTTTTTTTGCGCGGGCCGGAGCGGGGAAATTATCTGTTCCCGCCCTGTTCTTTCAGCTTGTCCTGGTAGTCTTTTTCCAGGCGCTCGCGGGCCTCTTTGAAGCGGCGTGCCAGCTCGGCCTCCCGCGCCGCGTAGCCTTCCTGCAGCGCGGCTTCGCGCTTCTGCAGGTCCGTCACCAGCTGCTGCTCCTGGTCGAGCACGGCCTTCAGTTTGGTGCGCTCGGCCTCCAGCTGGGAAGCGCGCATGCGCTGCGTGTCCTCCAGGTCCTTGCGGCGGGCCTCGAAATCGGAGCGCAGCCTGGCTTCCAGTTCGGCCAGGCGGGTGTTGTAGGAATTTATGGTTTCCTTGAGCTCGCTGTTCTTGGCTTCCAGCTCGTCCTTCATGCGGCCTACGCTCTCGGCCAGCTCGCGGTCCGTGTCTATCAGGGAGGATTTTTCCGAGAGCATGGCCTGGTAGCTGTTCTCCAGCTGCGCCTGGCGCGCGCCGAGCGCCCGCTCCTTGAGCTTGAAGGACTGTTCCATGGCCGCGGAAAGGTTCTTCTCGCGCTCCAGGTAGGCGGCCTCCATCGCTTTGGCCTGTTCGGCCAGCTGTGCGTTGAAATCGTCCTTCACGAACTGCAGCTTGCGGAAGTATTCGTCCTGGTCGGCCCGGCGGACCTCTTCCGAGCGCTTCGACAGGTCGGTCAGCTGGCCAAGGTAGTTCTGCTCTATGTCCTTGAGCTTGTCGAGGAACTCCTTCTCCAGGGTCTGGCGCAGGTCGCGGGCCTTGGTGAGGTTCTCCTGGATGAGCTTCTGTTTCTCGCGGGCGGCCTCTTCCAGGCGGGTGCTGAACAGCTCCAGCTCGTTCTTGGCGGTCGCGAGTTCGCGGGCGGTCGTTTCGCTCTCTCCCGACAGCTTGGCCAGGCTTTCCTCCAGGGCTTTTACCCTGCCGGCGACGGACTGTTCCTTGATGGCGAAATTCTCCGCCAGGTGGCGTTCGGCGGCCAGCGCGGCCTGGTCGGCGGAGGCGCGGTACTCTTTCTCCCGGGCCTCGTAAAAAGCTTTCAGCTCTGCCTCGCGGCGGGCCGCGGCTTCGCGCTCCAGCTCGCGCACTTTGCCCGTCTCGGCGTCCGCGGCCGCGGCCAGGGCGGCGCGCTCCTCTTCCCACGCGCGGCGGGCGGCCTCCGCCTGGGTCTTAAGGCTTTCGGAGTGGCGGAGGAAGTTGCCGGAGATCTCGCCTTCCCTTTCCTTGAGCGCCTGCATGAAGCGCTCCTGCGTCTCGGCGGAGCGCCGGTCCAGCTCCTCGCGCTCTTTTGCCAGGGCCTCTTCCTTTATCCGCAGCTGGGCGCCCAGCCTGGCGCTCTCGGCCTCTAGCTTTTCGGCGTAGGCGGCCTTTACGGCCCGCTCCCGCTCCGCGGCTTCGGCCTTGAATTTTTCTGTTTTAGCGCTGAACTCGGCCTCCAGCCTGTCGCGCTCCGCGGCCAGGCGCGCCCGTTCGGCCTCGGCGGCGCCCCTGGCGTCGGAGTCCAGCGCGGAGAGCGCGTCCTTAAGCCTGGCGTTCTCCTGCTGGGCGGCGGCGGCCCGGGCCAGGGCTTCGTCCTTCTGCGCCGCGAGGGAGGCGTAATGGCGGTCGATGTCCTCGTATTTCTTGGCGAGGCTCGCCTCCTTGATCTTGTAGGACTCCTCCAGCGACTGCATGGCCAGGGAGTTGCGCTCGGCGAAAGTCTTCTCCAGCTCCTGCTGTTTCTGGGCCAGCAGCGAGCCTATCTGGGCGCGCAGCGCGGCCAGCTCGCCGCGCTCGGCCCCGGCCTTGGCCTCCCGGGCCTCTATGGATTTAAGCCGGCGCTCGCTCTCCGCGGCGAAGTCCGCGAGGTTGGCGGCGTACTGGGCCTCGAGGCTTTTTTCCTTGTTGAGGAGCGCGTCCTTGCGGCGCGCGGCGTCCTCGCGGAGCGCGCGGGCGAGCTCCTCGTATTTGTCGGAAAGTTCCCGGTCACGGGTCAGGTGCTGCGCCTCCAGGCCGCGCCCGTGGGCTTCCAGGGCCGCCTCTTTCTCGGCGTAAGCGCGGCGCAGCTCGGCGTACTTTTCCTCCCAGGTCTTCTCCCGGGCGTCCAGCTCCTGGCGCGTCTTGGCCAGCGAGTCCTCCAGCCGGGCGGTCCTTTCCCGGTGCTCGGCCTCCACGGCCTCCGCGCGCCTGGCGTGTTTGTCCTCGATGAGCTTCTTGTTC
Source organism: Elusimicrobia bacterium GWB2_63_22 (assembly GCA_001799735.1). Classification (GTDB taxonomy): domain Bacteria; phylum Elusimicrobiota; class Elusimicrobia; order Elusimicrobiales; family UBA9959; genus UBA9959. The sequence continues at coordinate 4,577 of MGUA01000032.1, forward strand.
TCCTCCAGCCAGGCGGCGTAATGGGCGTAGAGTTCCTGCTCGCGTTTGGAAAATTCGGAATTGAGGCGGTCGTTGAGCTCCCTGAGCTCCTCCACCCTCTCGCGGCGCATATGGCTGCGGATTTCTTCGGCGGAGATGGCCTCGCGGTTCTGGTAATCGGCTTCCTGCTGCAGCAGCTTCTGGCGCCAGAGCTCTTCCATCTGGCGGGCGCGCTCCAGGGCGTCTTTTTTGGCGGTCTCGCGGCCCAGCTTGAGCTCTTCTATGAAAGTCTCGCGCTCGTTCTTGAAATCGGCCTCGCGCTCGGCCTCCCATTTCTTGAAAAGGGCTTCCATCTCCAGCCGCAGGTTCTTCTTCTGGGCGGCCAGCTCGGTCTCTTTTTTATCGATATCGGCCTTCAGCAGTTCGCGTTCCGATTCAAAGTCCGCGCGCTGCCGGCTGACCGCGTCGTCGAGCATGGCCTGGTACTTCTGCCAGAGGGCGGATTCCTTCTCCACCAGCAGCCGCGCCAGCTCCTGCTCGCGCTTGGCGATGCGCTCCTCCTGGGCCCGCATCAGCGCCTCGAACTCGGCCTCCTTGGCCTTGTTGTTGCGCTGGATCTCCTCGAAGCTGCGCGAGCGCGTGGAGGCCACCTCCAACTCCTTGTCGTGCAGCTCGGAGGTGAGGCGCAGGATCATCTTGGCCGAGTCCAGCTCGGTCTCCTTGAGGATGTCCTCGAAATCGTGGGGGGGGATCCCGTTAGTCATAGAAGGCGCCGCGCGGGCGGCCTACCTGTTCTTGAACTTGGCCTCCAGGTGCCTGATCTTATCCGAGTAGTCTTTCTCCAGTTCCGCCTGCTTGTCCTCCCAGAGCTTCATCAGCTCCTTTTCCCGGGCCTGGTAGCGCTTGGCGTATTCTTCCTCTTTCTGCATCGTCCACATGGTAAGCCGGTTCTGCTCGCTTTCCAGCTCGGCGAAGCGGACCTGCAGCTGCGCGTCCTGTTCCTGCCTGACCTTCTCGGCGGCCGCGCGGCTGCGCTCCAGCTCGGCGTAATAGGCTTTTTCCAGCGCTTCTTTCTTGGCCGAGAGCTCTTCGTCCATGCGGGCTTTTTCCTGGCGGTCCTTCGCCATTTCCTCGTCGAATTTCTGTTCTATGAGGGCCTCTTTCTTTTCGAACTCGGCCCTGAGGGCCTGGCGGTCGGCGTTCAGCGCCGAAAGCTTCTGCGCTTCCCAGGAGGCCTTTTCGGACCTGAACTGGGTGTTGAGCTTTTCCGATAATTCCGTATACTTCCTGTCCAGCTCTTTTTCGCGGCGGGCCAGCGTGTTCTCCATCTCCTGGCGGCGGCGCTCGGCGGCTTTTTCCTGGGCCGCGGCGGCGTTCTTTTCGCGTATGGCGGCTTCGGCCTCCATGCGGGCCTCTTTTTCCGAGAAGGCCGACAGCAGCGACTGCTCCCTGGCCTTCAGCTTGGCGTCCAGGTCGGCCTTGCGGCCCTCGAATTCCACGGCGAGCTTGTCGGTCTCGTCCTGCAGTCGCTGCTTGAGCGCGGCTTCCGCGGCTTTGATCTTCTCGTCGAAGCGCCCCTGCATCTCCTCCTCCTTCTGCATCAGGCCGGAGAGCCGGCCCTCGTGCTCCTTGTCGAGCACCTCGCGGTGGGCGTTGAGGGCCTTGTACATCTCCTCCTTGGCGGAGGCCAGCTTGCCGAACAGCTCGTGCTCCTTCTCCTGCAATTCGGCGTAAAGTTTCAGTTTCAGGTCGTTGTGCTGCTGTTCCAGCGTGATGCGCAGCTTGTCCAGCTCGGCCTCGCGGGACTTCATGTGCAGCTCGCGGGAATGGAAGGCTTCCTCGGCCTTGGCGCGCTCCTGGCGGGCGCGGTCCTCGGCGGCGGCCTCCAGCTGGCGCACCTTGGCGGCGTGCGCCTCCTCCAGGGCGGATTTTTCCTCCAGCACCTTGAGGCGTTCCTGCTCGGCGGCGGCGGCGCGCACCGAGAACTCCGAGGTCAGCCTGGCGCGCTCGGCGTCCAGGCGCGCGCTGAAGGCGGCTTCCGCCTCCTCCAGCCGGCGGCGCTGCCTGTCCTTAAGCTCTTCTTCCTGCCGGCGCAGGTTGTCCGCCATGGCCTTCACCGTCGCGTCGGCTTCCTGCCTGACTGCGTTCTCGCGGGCTTCCAGCTCGCGCTTGGCGAAAGAGACCTGGTCGCGCAGGCGCGACTTTTCGGCCTCGAGCTCTTTTTTCAGCTCCTCGGCGGCCGCGGCGATGGAGGCCTTGCGGGCGTTGTCCGCCTCGGCTTCCTTCTGCGCGAACTTGAGCTTCATCTCGTCTTCGAACTGCGAAAGTTTCTTGTGCAGGAGGGAGCGGTGGTCCTCGAACTCGGCCTTGAGCTTCTCCTTCTCCTCGTGCAGGACGGCTTCCTTCTCTATGCGCCACTCGTCCTCGCGGGCCAGCCACTCGGCCTTGATCTTGCGCTGCACGGAGGCCACCCTGGTCTCCAGCGCCTTTTCCTTCATGTGGTAGGCTTCTTCCAGCCCGGCCCGCAGGCTGTCGAGCCTGTCGGCGTGGCTGGCCTCCAGGGCGCGGCGGGTCTCGTCGGCGGCGGCCTGCTGGCGCACCGTCCAGGCGTTCTGTTCCTCCAGCATGGCGGCCCGGAGCGCTTCCTCCCTGCCCCGCAGTTCTTCCTCGGTCTTCCCTCGGAAGGCCTTCAGTTCCTCCTGCAGGCGGGCGCGCAGCTCTTCCTCCCGGCGCTTGAATTCGGCTTCGGCCCGCTCGGCCGCCTTAACGGCCTCGGCGTCGCGCGCGGCGCGGCTTTCGTTGGCGGCCTTCTCCCAGCGCAGGCGGGTCTCTTCGGCCGCCCGCTCGTAGCGGGCGCGGATCTCCTCCTCGCGCTTCTTGACCAGCTCCACCAGCTGGCCCTCCATGTCGAGGCGCAGGTCCACGTATTCCTGCTCGCGCTTGCCGGCGGCCTCCTGCGTGCGCACGCGCAGCGTCTCCAGCTCGCGCTGGGCGGCGCTCTTGAAGGCCGCTATCTCGGCGGTCTTTTCCTCTTCGGCGCGGGTGAGGCGCTCGGCGTAATCTCTTTCCAGGGCGGCCAGCCTGTTGTCGAAGGAGGCGCGGCGCTCCTGGCTGCGGGCCTCTTCTTCGGCGCGGGCCTTGGCCTGCTTTTCCTCCAACTCCTTCTCGAGGGAATCCTTGAGGGCGCGGTAGGAGCCTTCCAGCTCCAGGCGGCGGGCCTCCAGTTCCTTGGCGGCTTCGCCCTTTATGGCGCCGCTTTTTTCAAAATGTTCGTTCTCCAGGCGGGTGCGGAAGGCTTCCAGCTGCGCCTCTTTCTGTTCGTGCAGCTTGGAGAGCTCCTGCGCCTTTACCTCGTAGCGCTCGCGCAGCGACAGTTCTTCCTGTTCGGCGCGCAGGCGCTGGGCGGCCATCAGCTCGTGCTCCAGCCGCTCGTACTTCTCGCGCAGGGCGGCCTCGCGGGAGGCCAGGTTGTCCTGGTGTTTGGAAAGCAGGGAGGTGAGTTCCGCCTCTTTGACCTCGGAGGCCTTGCGGGACTCGTCTATCATCGCCATCTTCACGCGGCCGATCTCGGTCTCGCGGGCGGCAAGCTCGTTCTTGAGAGCCACGATCTCTTTTTCCAGCTGCACCCGGGCGGCGCGCCAGTTGGTGCTCTCTTCGTTGAGGATCTGTTCGCGGAGCTTGGATTTGAGGTCCAGCTCCATGGCGGTCTGGGTCTTCCAGTTCTCTTCCCAGGTCTTTATGGTGCCCTGCCACTTCTTGAGGATCTCGGTTTTCTGCTCCACCTGTTCGGTCAGGGAGCGGTTGATGGAGGTCTTGGTGCGGTTGTCGTCGCGCAGGCGGCCAAGCTCTTCCTGCTGCCCGTGGATCTTCTCCACGGCCCAGCGCAGCGCCAGCTTGGCGGTTTCCACGTCGGTAATTGTCGACGGGTCCAGTTTAGGTTCCTGCTCCATTTTTTAGTCCTCCGGGACCGGTACGCCCAAAATCGTGATAAAAGATATAAAGGGATAAATATAGAATCCCTTTATAAGATACAGGAAAATTATACAAAAGGGTTGTTTAGAAATTATTAAATTCTTGTTTCCGGCTTTGGCGGGGCGTTGGCGGGGACAAATAAGTTCGGCCGCCCCGCGGGGGGCGGCCAGACCTGGAAACAAGAATGGAGGGAGTGCGTCCGGCTTACTTAACCGGGCGTACCGCTTTGCCGCTCTTTATGCAGATGGTGCAGACATAGACCGACTGGGTCTTGCCCTTGAGCACCACTTTCTGTTTCTGAAGGTTGGGCTTGAAAAGCCGTTTGGTAGCCTTATTGGAATGGCTGTAAGAGTTACCGGAAACGGACTTTTTGCCGCAAAGTTCACATTTATAAGCCATGTGTTTATTATAGCAAATCATACCGCCGCGGATAAAGTTTGTAAAATAGTCCTTAGCCGCGGGCCGGGCCCGCATGGGGAAAAAATGAAATCACATACCGCCTATCTGAAGATGCACACTCCTGAACGCTGCGCCATAGTCAATATCACCGACCGGGTGGAGGCCGAGCTGGCCAGGAGCGGGATCAGGGAGGGGCTGTGCCTGGTGAATTCCATGCACATCACCTCCAGCGTCTTCATTAACGACAACGAGAGCGGCCTGCACCAGGACTTCCTGGCGTGGACCGAGCGGCTGGCCCCCTACGACGCGCACGGCTACAGGCACAACCTCTCCGGGGAGGACAACGGCGACGCCCACCTGAAGCGCACCCTCATGGGCCGCGAGGTGGTGGTGGCCGTTACCGAAGGCGAGCTGGATTTCGGGCCGTGGGAGCGCATCTTCTACGGGGAATTCGACGGCCGGCGCGACAAGCGCCTGCTGGTAAAGATTATTGGGGAATAATGAAAAAGAACCTTTTTTTGGCCGCCCTGGCGGCTCTTTCCTTGGGCTGCTCCGGGGGTGTGCGCAAAGATAGAATCGAAAACGCCCTGCACCGGGACCCTTACGAGTTTCTGGCCGAAAGGTTATCCGCCGCGCATGACAGGATGGCCAACCGCAAGGTGGCCGTGCTGCCTTTTTCCTACACGGACAAGCGGGAGTCCGACGATGGCGTGGTGGTCTCGGAGCGGCTGCTGACGCGGGTCATACAGGAGGGCCGCCTGGAGGTAGTAGAGCGCAACCTGCTCGAGACGGTGATGTCCGAACTGAAGCTACAGTATTCCGGGATCGTGGACGAGAAGTCCATGAAAAGCCTCGGCAAGATCTTGGGCGTGGAGGCGGTGATAACCGGCACGCTTACCCGCAGGAACGGCGGCTCGCTGGAGATAAACGCCAGGCTTATCAGGGCCGAAACGGCGGTGGTGCTGGCCGCCGCCGCGGCGCAGGCGCCGTTGGACTGGGAAAGCTGGCAGCCCGGCCAGGTCACCGAGCCGGCTCCGGCCCCGGCCCCGGTGCCGCTCCAGGCGCAGGCGGCTACCCCTGACGCGCCGCTGCTCTACCTGAAGTTCGACGAGGAGCGGGAAGGCCCCGGCCGCACGCTGGCTGACGCGGGCAGACTGGGTAAAGGCGCCGTAATGGTCGGGGGGGCCTCGCTCGAGCCCGAAGGGGCGAGGGGAGGCGGCCTCAGGCTGGACGGGCGCTCCGGCTATCTGAACCTCGGCATGTCTCCCGACGCGGAGACCGGGGACTTTTCCTACGCGTTCTGGTTCAAGACCCGCAGCCAGCAGCCCGCCGCGCATATCTATTCCAACCGCTTTACCGAGTACGGGCGCGGCTATATTGGCGACGGAAAACTGATACAGGTGGGGCTGGACGAAAAGGGCCACGCCGGCATAATCTATCTCTGCTGCGGCCCCAACCCGGGACCCGGCTGCAGCCGCGAAGCCAGGGCCATGAGCCTGCGCCCCGGGCTGAACGATGGGGCCTGGCATCATCTGGCCGCGGTAAAGGACCGGTACGGGCTGTACTCCTACATAGACGGCGATAAGACCCCCGGCCATTTCAGCGGGGACCTGGGGGACTGCTCCCGGGACGAGGCGGCCAAATCCGCGGGGATCTACAGCGACGGGCAAAACCCGCCGGTCTATTTCGACGGCAGCCTGGACGAGCTGATGGTGTTCGACCGCGCGTTGGGAGAAGCCGAGGTGAAGGGGCTTTACTCCGGCCGGGCCCCGGACCCCGGCGCGGCCCTGCGCTTCCCGGAGGCCTGGGCCTACAGGGAGAACCTGCGCGTGGCTGAAAAGAGCCGGGTTTCGCTGGTGGATTACCAGGTGCTGGTAAAGTTCGACAGCGCGGGGCCGATAAAGAGGGGGCGCATGAAGGCGGATTGCTCCGACCTCCGGTTCGCTAATTCCGACGAAAAGACCGGCCTGTATTACTGGCTTGAGGGCGGGTGCGGCACTTCCGAAACTCGGGCCTGGGTGCGCCTGCCTTTCCTGGCCAAGAATTCCGTCAAGAATATCTACCTGTACTACGGTAACCCGTCGGCGGCGAGCGAGAGCAGCGGCGAAAAGGTGTTTAAGTTTTTCGACGATTTCGGGAGCGCAAGCGTGGACCAGGCGAAATGGCGGATCCTGCCGGGGCAATGCGGCGTCGTGGCGTCCCACGGGCGCCTGGCTTTCCCTGGCTGCGGCTACGGCCACGAGACCAGCCGGTCGCTGCTGGTCACGCGGGGGTTCTTCCCGCCGCCCTACACGGTGGACCTGGAGGCCCGGGCCACGGCGGTGCAGCGCAACGGCCAGTACCACCAGTTCATTTTCCGCTGGGCCGGCCTGGCGGGCGGCAGCTACGGCAACCCCGAAAAGGCCGTGAGCGTTACCGCGTTCGATGGTTTCTCCGGCGGAGAGGCGAAGGAGTACCAGGTGCAGGAGGACCGGGAAGGGGGTGAGCGCAGGGAGCTTGCCCGCCCCGCCGCTTCCTACGCTCCCGGGGCCTTGAACCGCTACACCATAAAGGATTCCGGCAGCGCACTGAAACTCTTCTGCAACGGTTCCCCCGAGGGAGAAGTCGCTGCCTCCTACGCTCCCGGGACCCAGCTGGGGATAGCCGGCCGCGAATACCCGCGGGGAGCCGAGGCCGTCTACACCGGCTACAGGATCAGGGGATACGCGGAGGTGGAGCCGGAAGTCAGCGTTTACAGGCCGGCCGGCTCCCGCGGCCGAAAATTTAAATTCATGAGGTGAGCGATGAAACGGCGCATCTACTACTACGACACGGACACCAGCGGCGCGGTCTACCACGCCAATTATCTGAAGTACCTCGAGGAGGCCCGCTCGGAATACCTGGAGGAGCGCGGCTTCAGCGTGAAAGGGCTGCTGGAGCAAGGCGTGGGGTTCGCCGTGCGCGGCCTGCAGGTGGACTACAAGTTTCCGGCGCTCTACGCCGACACGCTGGAGATAAAGACCCGGGTGAAGGAGTTCACGCCCTACCGCATAGTTTTCGCCTACGAGGCGCACAACCAGGACGGCCGGCTGATAATCAAGGCCGAGACCGACCTGGTCTGCGTCGGGCGCGACCTCAAACTTATCGAAGTGCCGGCCGGGATAAAGGTCGCGCTGGAGAAGGACAAGGCCGCCTGAACCCCGTTCACGTAAAAAAGAAAAGGCCCCTTCCGGGGCCTTTCTTTTTTTTGAGCGGCGGGCTTAGTCTTCCTTCAGTTCCGTCACCGGGCCGAACTCGGAGAGCGGCTTGTCGAATTTCTTGGAGTTGCCGATCACGAACAGCATGGCCTCGTCGGGCTTGAACAGCCGCCGGGAGGCCGCCAGCACGGCCGCGGGGTCGGTCCTGGCGATGTTCTCCACGTAGTTGTCCAGGTAGTCCGCCTTGTAGCCGTAGTATTCAAAGGAGGCCCGTTCGCTCAGGAGCTCGAACGGCGTGGGGAACCTGAAGACGAAGGAATTCACTATCGAGTCGCGCGCGCGGGTGACCTCCTCGGCGGGCGCGGCCTCCTCCGTGATCAGCTTGAACTGGCGCAGCATCTCGGAGAGCGCCTGCGAATAGGTCTCCGGCTTGGTGCCGCAGTAGGCCAGGGTGTAGCCGTAATCCGGCTTCTTGGCGGAATAGGCGTAGACGGTGTAGGCCAGGCCCTTGCGGGAGCGGATCTCGGCCGCCAGGCGCGACGAGAGGCCGCCGCCCAGCATCTCGGTGGTCACGCTGAGCGGGTATTCCACCGGGTCGTGCCGCTTTATGCCCTTCTGCAGCATCACGATATAGGCCTGGGAGCTGTCCTTCTCCACGTGGAAGATCTGCCGCCCGGCCTTGATCTCCACCGGGGGGATAACGGGGAATTTAACCTCGCCGCGGGGCCAGGCGCCGAACTTCGCCTTGAGCTTGGCCAGCATCTCCTCCTCCGAGGCGAAGTCGCCGGCTACCGCGAGGATGACGTTGTTGGGCTTGTAGTAGTTGGCGTGGTACGCCTTCATGTCCTCAATAGTGACGGCGTTGACCGTGGCCTCTTCGCTGCGCCAGCCGTAGGGGTGGGCCGGGCCGTAGAAGGCGCGCAGGGCCTCGCGCACCACCGCGCGGCCGGGATCGTCGTTGCGGCGGCGGATGAGTTCCAGGGTCTCGTCGCGCTTGAGCTTTACCTTGTCCGTGGCGAAGGCGGGGTTCATCAGCACGTCGGCGTAGATGTCCAGCACCGCGTCCAGGTCCTTCTTAAGCGTGGTCATGTTGGCCCGCGCTTCTTCTATGCCCATGGAGGTTTCCACCGAGGCGGCCAGGAATTCCAGGGTCTTGTCTATCTCTTCCGGCTTGTACTTAAGCGTGCCGCCGTCCTTGAGCAGGCCGGCGGTCATCTCGCCCAGGCCGATCTTCTCCACGGGGTCGTTGAGCTTGCCGGTGCGGATGAAGGCTGTCATGTGGACCACCGGCAGGGTGTTGTCCTTCATGAGGTAGACGATCATGCCGTTGGGCAGCACGACGCGCGAGCCTTGCGGCGGTTTGAAGTCTACGCCGGCCAGCTTGGGCAGGGCGGGGGGAAGCGCGAAAGAGGCGGCGCTAAAGAGGGTCATCAGTACGGCTCCTGTTATCGATTTTTTCATGTTTTTTCCCTTTATTTGAGCGGCTCTTTAAGGAAAACTACAGTGCGGTTCTCGCGGGTGAGATACTTTGCCGCCGCGGCGGAGATCTGCTCCGGGGTCACCTTGCGCAGCTCCTCGCCTATCCGCCAGTCGTACTTCCAGTCGCCGAGGATCTGCTCGTTCTGGGCCAGGTTCATGCCCAGGCCGGAGTTGGACTCCAGCTGCTTTATCATCTCGGCTTCGTAGTTGTTGAGGATCTTGTCCAGCTCCCAGCGCGTCGGGGGCTCTTTCTTTAGCGTCTCCACCTCGGCCAGCAGGGCGGCGTCCAGCTCCTCCACCGTGTGCGGGGCCTTGGGGGCCGCGGCTATCACGGTGAGCGAGGGGTAGCGGTTGCCGGGGAAGGAGGGGTAGGCTTCGGCGTACAGCGCCAGTTCCTTGCCTTCCACCAGGGTCTTGTAGAAGCGCCCGGTCTTGCCGTTGGAGAGCACCTCGCAGGCCATGATCAGCGGGTAGATCTCGGGGTTGTCCATGCCGGGGTTGTGAAAGCCCATGCGCAGCGCGGGCTTGGCTTTAAAGAAGACGCTGACGACTTTTTCCGATTTCTGCGCGGGCTCTCTGGTGTAGGCGCGCGCGGGCAGCGGGCGGTTCTGCCAGCCGCCGAAGTATTTTTCGGCCAGCTTTATCACTTCGGTCGGCCGCACGTCGCCCACCACGGCCAGCGTGGCGTTATTGGGCACGTAGAAGGCCTTGAAGAAAGCCTCGGCGTCGGTGCGCGTGAGGCGCTTCAGGTCGTCCATCCAGCCGATGGTCGGGTTCTGGTAGGGGTGCGCCACGAAGGCGTTGGAAACCAGCGTTTCCCACATGGTCCTGTTGGGATCGGCCTCGCCCATGCGGCGCTCTTCCATCACCACGTTGCGCTCGCGGTAGAACTCGCGCAGCACCGGGTTCTTGAAGCGGTCGGATTCTATCACCATCCAGGCTTCCAGCCGGTTGGAGGGCAGCGAGACCACGTAGCCGGTATAGTCGGTGGAGGTCATCGCGTTCATGCCGGATTCGCCCAGCGTGTTGTAAAGCTTCCAGTATTCGTCCTTCACTATCAGGGCGTCGGCCTCTTTTTCGGCGGCGGCCAGGGCCTTGCGCAGCTCTTCCACCTTCTTCAGGTCGGGCGCGGCGGCGGACTCTTCGGCTATCATGGCCTGGGCGGCTTTCTCCACCTTCTCCAGGGCGATCTTTTCCTTGGCGTAATTGGCGGAGTTGATGGTCTTGGTGCCTTTGAAGGCCATGTGCTCCATCAGGTGGGCCAGGCCGGTCTTGCCCTGCTGGCCGTCCACGTTGCCGGCCTTGAACATCAGGGTGAAGGAAACGGTGGGCACGAAGGTCTTCTCGAGGATGAGCAGCTTAAGCCCGTTCTTGAGCGTATAGGCGACTACGGGCGGGTATTTGGGGTCTTTCTCTATGGAGGCTCCCGGCGGGAGTTCGTCCTTCTGTCCGCCGGCCGCGTAGAGCGGCGCGCAGCAGAGCAGCAGCAGAGGCAGCAGCGCTAATGATTTCATTGTTTCCTCCATAAGAATTCGCCACGGTTCGGGCGACCACTTATTATACTTATTAACCCGCGGTCAGGCGGTTCTCTCCAGCTGGCCCAGCAGTTTGGCTATCTCGGCGGCGGCCGAGTTCATCAAGGCCAGCATCTCCTTCTTCTCAGCGGGCGAGCAGTCCTTGTAAAGCTCGGCGGCGCTCTTGAGGCTGGAGCATTTGGAGCGCAGGTCGTGCAGCAGTTTGGAATTATCTATCCCGGTCATTTCTTTCCCCCTTCGGTATCCAGCCCCAGTTTTTTGAGGGTGGCGTATAAAAGCCTTGTAGAGATCTTCAGGTCGGCCAGCGTTTTGGTGCGCACGCCGCCGTTCTCCCTGAGGTTGCGGCTGATGATATCCGCGGACACCTTTTCCAGGGCGGCGTCCAGGCCTCCGGCCAGGGCCGCGGCGTAGAGCGCGTCTTCCGCGGAGCCGGGCGCCGCGCACTGGCCCTTGAGATGGCGGCGGGCCGTCTCCAGGTCCACCCGGCCCTGCTGGCCGCCGGAGACCAGGTCCGTGAACTTCTTGAGCTCGCGGATATTGCCCGGCCAGGCGTAGTCCTGCATGAAGGCCTTGGCGTCCGGGCTGAACGAGAGCCGCCGGCCGCCCTTGGTGAAATGGTGTACCAGCGGGAAGATGTCCGCGCGGCGCCGCGCCAGCGGTTTGATGTTAATGGTGTAGCCGTGGATGCGCTGGAACAGGTCGAAGCGCATCTTGCCCTGCGCGATAAGGGCCTGCGGGTCCTCCAGCGTGGCGCTGATGATGCGGAACTCGGAGCGCTCGGGCTTCTCGGAGCCGAGGGGATAAAAGGTCCTTTCCTCTATGGCCTTGAGCAGCTTCATCTGCATGTTGTGGCTCATCGTGCCGATCTCGTCGAGGAACAGGGTGCCGCGGTGGGCCTCCAGCAGGCGGCCCTTGCGGGCCTCGGCCGCGCCGGTAAAGGCGCCTTTCTTGTGGCCGAACAGCTCGGCCTCCAGCAGGTCGTCGGTATAGGCGGAGCAGTTGATGGAGACAAAGGCGCCCTCGCGGCCGGAATGCTCGTGCAGGATCTTGGCCAGCGAGGTCTTGCCGGTGCCGGAGGGGCCGAGTATCAGTATGGGCAGGTCGGTGGGCGCGTACTTAAGCGCTTCCGTGGCCGCCGCGCGCGTTTCCGCGTCCTCGGTGATGAAGGCGGAGGTGAAGATGTCGTCGGAGGCCGCGGCCCTGCGGTTCTGCAGGAACTTGCGCAGGATCTCACCCACATTAGCCTCTTCGTTGCCCTTGGCGTAGAAATCCGAAGCGCCCAGGGCGTAGGCCCGGTCTATCATCTCGTCCGAGTCCGAGCTGGAGACCACCACGCTGTAGATGCCTTTTTTTGCGGCCGCGGCTATGGCCTTAAGGCCGGAGTAGTCGTCGTTCACCCCCAGCATCAGGTCGAAGAAGCCGATGTCGTAGCGGCCGGCGTCCAGTTTTTTCAGGGCCGAGTCCAGGTCGGCCGCCATGTCCACGTTGTGGGGGGCCAGGTGCGCGCCCATCACCTTCTGGGCCAACCTGTCGTCTTCCAGTACGAAAATGTTGAGTTTTTCCATGCTCCCCCTGGGGCCGTTTCGATTTTCAAATGAGAATGACAGTTCTCGTATGAGAATACTTAACCCTATCTATATTATACAAACTTCCGGCGCGAGGGGGCCGGGCCGGGGCCACCCGCTCGCAAGGCTGGCATTAAAATTGTTCTATTGTTGAATAACAGGTATAATGTGCGCAGAGGGAGATTCTTATGAAACACGGATTTAAACTGACCGCCTCCACCGGGGCAAGAACTTCGGCGGCCCTGCTGGGCGCGCTTAAAATGGCCCAGATGGCCGAAATGCCCGAGGAAGAATTCGCGGACATGATAAAGGACCTGGAGGGCGGCCGCGTGTTCCAGCTGCTCAAGACCTCCGGCGCCATTAACCTGAGCGAGTTTCCCGCCGCCCGCTACGCCGCGCGCAAATACGCCGGCTACGGCCTCAACATGGCCAGCGCCGACCTGCCCGAGCTGGCCGACGGCACCGGCGACCTGGTGAAACTCATCCAGGGCATAGGCCAGGAAAAGTTCGAGGCCTGCTTCCTGCGCGACGCCGTGATGAGCGACATAGAGCGCGCCGAGGAATGCGACATTACCGTGCGTGACGCCGAGCGCCTGCGCGATTTCGTCAACCGGGCCTTCATCCAGGCCGAATTCGAGGCGAAGCCCGAGGCCCCCGCCGCCCGGGTGTTCAGCGCCGTGGCCGGCATAGAGATGGACGACGGAGAGCCGGTGCTGGCCTTCTTTCACCGCGAGATCTGGAAAGGCCGCTACAAGGTGGACGGCGACAAGCTGGCCACCCTGCTGCCCGGCCTGGACCCCGCCGAGCGCAAGCGCGTGGAGAAGCTGCTGAAAAAGATAGAGTTCGCCGACAAGCGAAAGACCACCCTTTACCGCGCGCTGGAGATCCTCATCAGCGTGCAGGCCGAGTACCTGGCCACCGGCGACCCCAGCCGCCGCCGCCCCTTGTCCCAGAAGACGCTGGCCAAGAACCTGGAGGTGGACGCCAGCGTGCTCAACCGCCTGGTCTCCAACAAATCGATACAGATGCCCTGGGGTATGGAGGCGCCCATGGAGGTGCTGCTGCCCAGCTCCAAGAAGGTCAACCTGGACCGCCTCTACTCCATAGCCGCCGAGCAGCCGCAGCTCAGCGACACCCGGCTCTGCGCGGAGCTGCGCGCCCGCCACGGCGTGGACCTGAGCCGCCGCTCCATCGCCCAGTACCGCAAGGACCTCAGCCTCGCCGCCGCGGGGGCGCGGTAGCCAAAGGTCCCGGCACCGCGTAGGCCCTAGTGCCCTTACGCGCGCAAGACCCGTGATGTACACTATCAGCGTAGTCTTCCTTGTAATTTGGGGGATTGGCCCCAGAGTATCCACGATCCGACCTTAATCGGATGTATCCAGGGAAAGCAAAAAGTCACTTTGCTTTCCCTTTTTTTATCGGCAAATATGAGCACGAACTGGTTTGTGAAAAAAATTCTGGAGTTCACCGGGAGCCAAAAGTTCCTGAGCATCCAGATGGATATCACCAATGCCTGCAACTTAAGGTGCGGTCATTGCTACCGGCCCGACAACGCGGCCCAGGACCTCCCTTTTTCGGATTGGAAGAAGATACTCGACCAGTACGGCCGCCTGACCGAGAAACTTGCGCTCAAGCCCTGCTTTGGTTTATGCGGAGGCGAGGCGACAATAAGCCCGTTGTTCATCCCCGTTCTTGGCGAGCTCAGGCGCAGGTGGCCGGATGCGGTCATTAACGTGATAACTAACGGGACAACCATCTCCGCGAAGACCGCTGCCGAGCTCAGGTCCCATGGCGCCAACGTGCAGATATCCCTGGACGGCCCGGACGCGGAGCGCAACGATATGATCCGCGGCAGCGGGAGCTACTTAAAGGCGATGGCGGGGGTGGAGACGCTGCGTGCCGCCGGTATCCTGCCGTCGTTCCAGGCGGTCCTTTCTTTCCGGACAGGGCCATGGATCGGCGAGTTCTTCGAAGCTGCTGCCAGGCTGAAGGCGTCTGCGATGAATTTTACCAGGTTCGTCCCGCAGGGCAGGGGCAAGGAGTTGGTTTCAAATAATACGGACCGCGCGCTTGCCGGTTTGGAGTTGCGGGACGCATATGTTAAAATATTGAAAGAGTCGCGCAAAAGTGGTGTCGCGACTGGGACAAATTTACCGCTGTTCGTTCTGGTGGACCCGGCGCTTGGAGCGCATGGAAAAACCGGTTTCCAGGGGGTTGTAGTAGATTACCGGGGAAACCTTAAGCTGACAAGCCGGGCCGATTTCAGGTTGGGAAACATCCTGGAGGATGGCCTGGAAAATTTGTTCCTTAATCACCCGGTAATGAAAGATTTGCGGGCCGGCCGGATAGAAGTCTGCGGCGCCTGCGGTTACTATGACAAGTGCGGCGGCGACAGAAACGCCTCTTTTGTCGAGACCGGAAGCTTTTTAAAGAAAGACCCTGGCTGCTGGGTGCAGTTTGGGAACGTTTAGGGGGGAATATACCATGTCAAAGAAGATAAAGAAGTGTTGCCTTGTGGTTCTGGCCATGTGCCCTATTATGGCTGTTTCTTTTGCCGCTCAATCATCGCTGAGCGTGGACCAGATCAGAAGGGGCAACGCCTCCGATGTGGCCCTGCAGGCCTCTACCACGTTGAGCCCCGCCGAAGGCGGCGGTCAGGAACTGGATAAGTAGGTTTCTCTTTCGGCCGGGGGGGCAACCCCCTCCGGCTGAAGTTGTTTTAATGGCCCGCTTTTTAATTAAACACGGCAGTGAATCTCAACAATAAATTAAGGGTAACCTTTTTCGCCTGCGCTGTTGCCGCTTTTGTAGCGGTAATTTTTTTTGCTTGGAACAAGATTATGACCGACCCAAATCAAACTTATAATTTCGGAATCGCAAGCTCCTGGGGGACCCTTACCCCGCCGCTGCAGCATCTTGCCGCGGGGGATGTGGTCATCAGCCACCAGTTCGAAAGCCTTATCGCCACCAGCGACAGGGGGATAGTGGAGCCTTTGGCCGCCAAATCCTGGGAGTTCAGCCCCGACAGACTGACCCTGCGCTTCAAGATAGATACTTCAAGGCGTTTTTCCGATGGTTCCTGCCTCCGCGCCGCGGATTTCAAGAAGGCCTGGGAAGGCGGCCTGGAAATGACCCCCATCTCCAGCAACAGCTCCCTGTCCGACGGGCTGGCGAACGTAAAAGGTTACGGTAAGTTCAAAGAGACGAAAGAGATAGAAGGCATAAAGGTTATCGGCGACGATATCCTTGAGATCGAGCTGGTTAAACCGGTGCGCATGTTCCTCGAATATCTTGCCGGCCAGCGCTTTGCGGTTTACAAACTGGTCGACGGAGCGGTGATTGGTACCGGCCCCTACGTCATAAGCGAGAAAGACAAGGAATTGACCCTGATGCCCAACCCGTACTATATAGAGGGCGCGCCCAAGCTTAAGGCCGTTAAAATTACGGCCGTCACCCCGGCGGAAGCGTTCGGCAAGATGCAGGCCGGCGAGATAGACGCCCTGTTGATGGCGGAGATGGTGGATATTCCCGGCTGCGGGAAAGATTCGGGTGACGTTTCGTGCGCTCACGGCCAGGAGGGAAGGCATATCCTGGTGGATCTTAACGGCATGCCAGGCCGCTTCTTCTCCGATCCGAAACACCGCCTCGCTTTCCAGGCCATGGTCTTAAAGCATACCGACCAGGCCGCGGAGGCCTTCAGCGCGAGAAGCTTTATTGGCGACTCCCAGACTTTCCTCCGGTTCCAGGCAGGGCGTTTGCAAGAAGAAGAATCCGCCGCCATTATAGCGGAGGGGGAGAAATATATCAGCCGGTTTGTGGAAGCCAGCAAAAAACAGCCCCTGTTCTTTGCCGCCAACGCGAAGAGCTGGCAATGGCTCTATGAGCTGCTGATCTCGGCCGGGGTGAGCTTAACCAAAGAATCCAAGTGGGAATTTTCAGGGCCGGGATTCTGGGATATGTATTACAAGACCTATACTCCCGATATCTTCCCGATGAGCATCTCCATTTCGGACGGGGATCCGGACGGCTTGTACCATATCCTCGGCAAGCATGGCGCAGTAACTTCCCCGATGATACAGCGGGCCGGGGTTACCGCTGCGCTCGAAGAGGGGCGCCAGATCATCGACGTCTCAAAGCTTCCCGGCCAATACCAGGTGGTCTCCAGGGCGGTCCTGCGGGAAGTCCCCTATATCCACCTTGGCTACCTATACAACAGGATCGCCTACAACAAGAAGAAACTGCGGATAAACGACGCCTTGATCGCCAGACACAATAACAACGTGATGGCTTTCAGGCCTAAGTGAGAGCCTTGATCTTGTGACTGCCGAGACTTTTTCTGACTGGCTGCAGAAGCATGCAAAACGGCCCATCCTCAGGGTCGTTGCCCTGGCCTTAGCGATCCAGTCCGCCTACTTCTGTTTCCTGGCCTATAACAGGTATTCTGAACAGCTGGAAAAAATAGAGCTGTTGCGCGAGTCCGTAAGTATCGGCGTACAGCAATCCAACCGCCCGTTGATAGAGTCGGCGATACTGTCTTTCCTTTCAAACCCTGATGTTTCTGCGGTGCTTCTCTGCTCGGGGAACGCGCCGCAGATGGCTTATCCGCCGGATTCCCACGATTACTGCAGGAATTCCGGTTCGAGCTTTAAAAAATGGGCGGTAAGGCGGGACCTGATCGGAGTGCAGGAGATAGCCTTGCTCGTCATCTTGAGCCCGGCTTCGGTCCTGCACCCGATGCTCTTCTGGATCGCCGTTTCAGTCTTAATGACCGGTTCCATTTTCTGGCTGCTGATGCGCGTGAAGCGGCGTTTTGAGGTGGAGATCCTCTATCCAATACTGGAAGGCCTGGATGCGGACATCCCGCTGGTGGTGAAGGAGCTGGAGGTGTTGCGCTCTAAAAATCTCGAAAGGCTCAGGCTGGTCCGGGAAAAAGCCGGGATGGAAGCTTTGGTTAATCTTTCAACGCAGGTGGCGCACGATATCAGGTCGCCGCTGGCGGCGCTGGGGGCGGCGGCTAAAGGGCTGGATCTCCCGCAGGAGCAGCGCAGCATGATAGACGGGGCGGTGGCGCGCATGCAGGGCATCGCCGACGACCTGCTGACCCGCTACCGCGCGCCTTCCGCCGGGCCGGCCAAACCTAAAACCTCGGTTCTCGTTCTTGCTGGTCTAGTCGAGCAGGTGGTCGCGGAGAAGCGCCTGCAGCACAAGGACAAGCCCGGAGTCAGTATAGATTTCGCCGCAGGCGCTGCGGAGATCAAAGCTTCCGTGGAGCCTACTGAGTTTCAGCGCCTGGTCTCCAACCTCATCAACAACTCGGTAGAAGCCTTCAGCGGGCCGGGTACCGTCTCGGTCGCCCTGTCCGCCCTGGACCATAAGGTGTTGCTGACCGTAAAGGACAATGGCAAAGGCATACCGCCGGAGATCCTGGCCAGGCTGGGACAGAAGGGCGAAACGCACGGCAAGGCCGGCGGCACCGGCCTGGGCGTTTACCACGCCCGCAAAACGGTGGAGAGTTGGGGCGGCAGCTTCAAGATAGAATCCGAATCTGGCAAAGGCACCGCCGTTACGCTGGAGCTGCCGGCGGCCGCTGCTAAAACCGTATCGGCGCGCGCGGTGCTGCTGGACGACGACCTGCTGGTGCATATGAACTGGCGGATGGCAGCCAAGGCGGCCGGCGTGGAGTTTAAGGCGTATAAAATCCCCGGAGAAATCATCGCAGACGCCGAGGCCCTGCCCAAAGATACGCCGATCTATATAGACTCCGAGCTGGGCGGCGACGTTAAGGGCGAAGACACGGCCCAGGCCCTGCATGAGAAAGGCTTTACCGACCTCACCATGGCCACCGGCCACGGCCCCGAAAAATTCTCACACCTCCCCTGGCTTAAAGTAACCGGCAAAGAACCGCCTTGGAATTGATCCTGTCCCGGATAGGGTTTTCCGCGGAGCGGCCAAATTGCGGGCGCTCGGCAAAAAAGGCACAATTATCTGGATGAAACTCCGGATGATATTACCGGCCCTGCTTGCCGGGGCGGCGCTTTATTCGGCTTTTGCTATTTTAAAAGCCCCGTCCCGCGAGCTGAAGGTGCTGATGGATTCTTCCAACCCTCCTTCCGTCTATGACCCGGTCTCGCTCGGTTACACGCGGGACTACTTTTTTTCGGAGAACCTCTTCAGCCCGCTGACGGGCTATTCTTCCGGCAATGAACTGGTTTCCGAGCTGGCCGAGAAGTTCGAATGGGCCGGGGGAGAGGCCGTCTTCACCATGCGACCCGGCCTCAAGACCGCCGGGGGCCGGTCGATAGACGCCTTCGACGCCGAGCAGAGCCTTAAAAGGGCCTTCGTCCTGGGCGGCACCAGCTACAGTTTCCTCGGCCGCATGCTGTGCGGGCGGGGCAGCCTGAAAAGCCTGCAGGACCCCTGCCCGGGCCTGGAGGTGCGCGACGGTGGCCGCCGGCTGGTGATGAAGTTCGACGGGCCCAAACCTTTTCTTTTCCACCTGCTCACCAATATCGCCTACGCCGTGGTCCCGCGCGGCTCCGTGGACCCGGCGACCCTGAAGATAACGGACTACCGCAACACGTCGGGGCCGTATTACCTGGACGCCGACCTGGGCCTGGGGGACATGGTGCTAAAGGGCAACCCCGCACATTACCGCTATTCCAAAAAAATGCCGCGGCAGGTCAGGATAGTCAGCCTGAAAAAATACAATACCAACGAGGAATCCCTGGCCACGCTTTCGAGCGGCACGGCGGATTACCTGACGATAGGCCTGGTGCTTAAGCCGGAGGACAAGGCGGACTTCGCCGCCGCCCACCCCGGCTACTCCGTGCATTTTACGCGGCCGGTAAGGATGATCTACATCGTGTTCACCGACCGCGGCCTGAAGCGCCTTTCCCGGGAGGAAAGGTTCTATATCGCCAGTAAGCTCCGCGCTCTTTATCCCAGCCGGCGGCGCATGAACGAGAGCCCGTACCAGCTGTTTGCCATGGAGGGCGCGCTGTCCAAGGCCCAGCTGGAGGATATCCGCGCCCGGCTGACCGGCGGGCCTGACATGGTGATAAAGAAGAGGGTGGAGGCCAGGCGGCTCTACAGTTATTTCTGGCTGGACTTGGACGAGATAAAAAAATGGCTGCCGGGCATAGCCTACGCCGACACCGCGCCGCTCAAGGACAGAAAAAATCCGCCTAAACCCGATTTCTTCCTTCTGGGCAGCGACATCGGCTACCAGGACGATATCGGGCTGGTACTGTATTACCTGGGCCTGGAGTTCTTCGATCTGAGCCCGGAGGGGAAAGAGAAATGGCTGGCCGCCTACGTGGCCTGCCCGGGCAAGAAAGAACGGATGGCCATGCTCCGGGAGCTGCATTATAAGACCCTGGCCGGGGCGCGCGCCATCCCCATAGGCCTTATGCCTTACGCCTCTATCGCGCGGGAGCCTTGGGAATTTAACTACCCGGCGGCTATCGCCGGCGACCATTTATGGCGGCTTAGGAGAAAGTGATGGACCCTGAAATCAAAAGATCCGTGCGCCAGCTCTTCGTAAAGTTCCTGCTTTTCCAGGCGGTGATCTTTGTCGCGGCTGTGGCGCTGTCGCTGGTTTTTACCGGCTACTTCAAGGCCCGGCTGGGCCGGCAGCTGGCGGCCGCTTCCCGCGACTCGCTGCTGGCCGGGGACGCGCGCCACGTGATAACCACCATGCCTTCCTCCATGTCGCGCGACTTTACCGGCATGGTCTGGCGGCCGGCAGGGCAGGAGAAAGGTTTCAGCGTGCCGGCCGGCGCCGAGAACAGCTCGGGGATGTTCTACACTTACTCCCGGATGGGTGTTTGTTTCGACGAGGATAGAAAAGTTCCGGCCGGGGAACTGTTCTTCTACTACCCCCGCTGGACCCCCGTCAGCTGGGGCGTCCTGTCCTGGCTGGTAATAGCGCTGCTCTCGCTGCCGGTGGCGCTGCGGGAGCGGCGCAGGCTGATACGGGACTACACCCTGCTCCTGGACCTGCGCATAAAGGAATCCTATTCCGCGCTGGCCGCCCAGGTGGCGCACGACATCAGGTCGCCGCTGGCCGCGCTGGACTCCGCGCTGGCGGACTTCTCCTCCGTGCCGGAGGACCGGCGGGAGCTGGCCCGCGGCGCGCTGGGGCGCATCGGCGAAATAGCCAGGGACCTGCTTGAAAATTACAGGGTGCCCGGGGCTCCCGCCCCGGCGGCGAAAGCCGTAGCCGCGCACGATCTTAAAGCCCTTGTCGCGCCGGTGATAGCGGAGAAGCGGGCCCAGTACTCTTCCAGGGCCGGCCTGGCGATAGAGTTTTCGGGAGAAGACGGCGTGCGGGCCAGGGTGCATCCCGCCGAACTGCGCCGCATGGTGTCCAACCTGGTCAATAACGCCGTCGAGGCTCTGGACGGCCCCGGGCGCGTGTCGGTGAGCCTGTCCCGGGGCGGGAGCGTGGTAACGCTTAAAATAAGCGACGACGGCAAAGGCATACCTCCGGAGATCTTGTCTAAGCTGGGGCAAAAGGGAGCGACGCACGGCAAAGCCGGCGGTACCGGACTCGGCCTTTATCATGCCCGCTCCTGCGCCGAGTCCTGGGGCGGAAGTTTAAATATAACCTCCCGGCCCGGAGCCGGGACCGAAGTAGCGATAGAATTGCCGGAGGCGGTACCGCAGGCCGCTCCGAAGAACGCGGTGCTTATCGACGACGACGCGCTGGTGCGCATAAACTGGAAAACCGCCGCCCGCGTCCATGGCGTGGAGCTGCTGGTTTTCTCCGCCCCGGCCGACTTCCTGGCGGCGGCCGGCGGGGTGCCTAAAGACACGCCCGTGTACATAGATTCCAACCTTGGTAACGGCATCAGGGGAGAGGAGATCGCCGTACAGCTCAAGGAGCTGGGTTTTACCGACATCTGCCTGGAGACCGGGCATGCCCCGGAAAAATTCTCCGCGATAAACTGGCTTAAAGTTGCCGGCAAAGAGCCGCCCTGGGCTTAGCGCCGGCCGGCTATGGGCCCAGGCGTCTCCTGGGTCCAAAAGCCCTGTTGCGGTCAGCCCGGGTATTGTAAGATAGTGTTACTGCGGGGATAGGGGAAACGATAAAAATGAAAAAGACAATTCTGGCCGCTCTCGCGGCGATATTAATACTCGGCCTGGGCGCCAACGCTTTCGCCCGCGTAGTTTCATCCGGGACGGCTTATAGCGAGGCCGCCGATTCTATCCGTTCAGGCGGAATGGACGACGAGTCCCCCATTATCCCCGAACTCCCGCCCAACCCTGACCCTATTATCATCCCGGAGCCCGGTGACCCCAGCGAGGAGCCGACCGACCCCGACCCGGTCGCGGTCCCGGCGGACGGGATCAGGACTTTTCCCGCGGCGGAGATAAGATCCATCCTCGCGACTACGGAGGTCGGGCCGATCACCGTGGCCGGCAGCGACGGGGACGTGACGGTGGAAGTATTCGGCGGCGACCCTGAAAAATGCAGGGTGACCATGGAATTGCGGGAGGACAAACTTCTCCTAAGGACCGAGAGCAGCCGGAAAGTAAAAGAGAGGGTGCCTTTCGGCCGCGGCAAAAAATGGGCGGATTGCCCTGCCGGCCTCAAGGTGCGGGCCCCTTCGGGAGTCGATTTTAACGCCAAGTCGGGCGCAGGCAAGATAGGCGTCTCCGGGATAGCCGGCGCGGTTTCCGTTAAAAGCGGCAGCGGCGCCGTCGCCTTGTCGGCCCTGGCCGGCGAGGTGGAGGTGGAGGTCGGCATGGCCGATATTTTCGGGGAGCTCTGCGCTAAACAGCTGACCATCAGGGGCCGCGGCGCGAAGGTCGATCTGACGGGTCTCTGCGGGCCGGCGGATATAGATACCGGCGGCGGCAGCGTAGCCCTGGAATGGGCCACGGTCCCCGCCTCCGGAATGGCCAGCGTTAAGACCAAGGTCGCTGATATCTTCCTGGTCTTCCCGCTGGACGCCTCTATCGGCGCCAATCTGAAGAGCTACACCGGCTCAATAACTAACGAGTTCGCCGAAGGCGGCGCCTTCAGCGTCCTCGCCAGGTCCCGTGCCGGGAACATCTCGGTACTGAAAGCTAAATAGATCGGCCAGTACAAAAAATACGGCGCCGGGTGTTAACCGGCGCCGTATTTTTATTTTACGGGTTTACTTCTTGGCGCAGAGGTTCAGCGTGGTGATGGCGAACACCTTGGCGTCGCCCATCATGTGGTCTATCACGCAGGACTCGTTGGGCATGTGCGCAGTCTCGTTGAGGCGGGAGTACACCACCACCGGCAGGTGCAGGCGCCGGAAGAAAGCGGCCACCGTGCCGCCGCCTATGCCGTAGGCCTTGGGCTCCACGTTGAGGACCTCTTTTATGGCCACCTTCAGCTCTTTTACTATGTCGGCGTTGGGGTCGGTAGGGGGCGCGGCCTGCGCTTCCTGCTGGGGCTCGAAGGAGATCTTCACGCCGTGCTTCTTCTCCACCTCGTCGGCCAGGCGGCGCATCTCTTCCTTCACCTCGGTCAACTGGTACACCGGCATCACGCGGCAGTCCATGTAGAACACGTCCTCGCCGGGCAGGGTGTTCACGTTGGGCACGTTGGCCTCTTTCTTGGTGGGCTCGAAGGTGCTGATCGGGGGCTCGTAGAGGGTGTCCTTGTGGGGGAACTTCTCGTAGAGGCTCTGGTACTTCACCACCAGCTCGCTGGCGGCCTTGAAGGCGTTGATGCCGAGCGACGGGCGGCTGGCGTGGCACTGACGCCCCTTGGTGATAACCTTCATCCACATGATGGATTTCTCGGCCACCTCTATCAGCGAGCCGTCCTCGCAGCCGGAGTCGGGCACGAAGAACATGTCCTCTTTGCCGAAGATGTCGGGCCTGTTGTCGGAGATGTAGTCGGCGCCGTAGCCGGAGCCGGTCTCCTCGTCGGCGCAGAACAGCAGCGCTATGTCGTATTCGGGCCGGTAGTCCAGCTCCATCATGGCTTTCACCACCATGATGCTCGACACTATGGCCTGCTGGTTGTCCTCCACGCCGCGGCCTATCAGGTTGCGGCCCTGCACTTCCATCTTATAGGGGTCGCTTTTCCAGAGCTTCGCCTCGCCGGGGGGAACTATGTCCAGGTGGGCCATGAACCAGATGGTCTTTTTGCTGCTCTTGCCCTTGTAGCGGGCGATGACATTGGGGCGGATGCCGTTCTTGGCTTCTTTCTGGGGGGCGTTGATCCATTCTATGGAGTCGAACTTCAGCTTCTTCAGCTCGCCTTCCAGCCAAAGGGCTTTGTCGTATTCTCCGTTGCCGCCGGAGGACGGGGCCAGCGCCGGTATGGCGGTGAGGCCGCGCTGCATCTCTATGGCGTAATTTTCGTAGGTCTCGATTTTTTTAAGTATCTGGTCTTTCATGGTTTCTCCTCGGTGACCGCGTGTAAAAAGTATACCTAAATAGGCGGCGCGGGTGGAACTAGCGCCAAGTGTCGCCGCGGTTGGGATCGTCGCCAAAACCGCCGCGCGTGCCGAAGCCGCCGTAGGAATTGTACCGGCCCCAGCCCCTGCGCCGCGGCAGGCGGCGCCAGGAGTCGTAAACGTCCGCGGGGCCCATGATGAGGATGTAGAACGCGCCCATGACCACCGGCACGGCTACTATCAGCACCTTTTGGTAGCGTTTCAGGAAGCGCTGCGCCGCGGTTTCCTCCTGGTAGCGTTCCTCGCCCGGCCCGCCCAGCAGTATGGAGGCCGAGGCGGCGGGCAGGAAGGCCAGCCCCAGGGCCAGCCACGCCGCCATTACAAGTTCCCGGTGGCGCCTCATTTCGCCACATCCCAGCTGTCCACCGCCGCGGAGAGCCCGGCCGCCGCGCCCAGGAACCTGTCAAAAAGTATAGCTATCTCCTCCGCGGGCTTTTCGCCGCGGCGCAGCGCGTCGGCCGCCGCAAAGGCCTCCGCGTCGAAGGCGGCGTGCTTTTTCAGCTCGCGGGCGCACTCGAGCTTGGTGGCCGGGACCTTGCCGGCCTTCAGGCGCAGGGCCGCGCGGCACAGCACCAGCATCTCGGAGGAGAAGCCAGCCAGTACGGCCGTCAGCGTTTTTCTGTCGCCGCCGGCGCGCAGGCAGGCCTCGCGCAGGCGCAGCAGCTTGCCTTTAAGCTCTCGCTCCACGGCCAGGCGCAGTTCGTGCGGCTTTATTGTGATAGCGGGGAGTATGTCCTCGCCGTAAAGTACGCGGTGGAAATCCTTCATGTCGGCCAGCTCTATCGGGAAGGTGTCGGCGGAGGTTAACAGTTGCTCTCGCGAGAACATGACCGGCGCGGGGTTGCCGGACTTCAGCCAGCCCTTCAGGCCCGCGGCCGCTGCCTTCAGGTCGGCCGGTCCGCAGGTCTTCAGCACGGCCAGCGTGTTGGCGCCGGACTTGCCGGGTACCGCGTCGCCCGCCGCGGCCGAGCCGTAAAGCACCAAGCTGAGCAGGTTGTCGCCGCAGGCGGCCTTAAGATCGGAGGTAAATTGTTCCGGGGTCATGCGCTCTCCTTGTCCACCGTATTTATACAAAATTTGGGCGCCGGGAGGAGTGCCTAGGGCAGATTTGACAGCCGGCGCTGTTTTTAAGATAATTTAAATAATAAGTTTGGGTAAGGGTCCGGGGCAACCGCCCCGGAGGCGTGGAATGGTTGGGCCGCCATTCCGGTTGAGATACCGGGGGCGGCTTTTCTTTGTCCTGGAGTCCCGATCCTGCAATTTTCAGCTTTTTGCTGTTCCCCGGAGGATCAATGGGCGCTCTAAAAACATTCGACGGCCTGGCGCCCGGCAACTACGACCTGCGCGCCGTGGCCCTGGGCGGGGCCTACACCGCCCTGGCCGCCGACGCCAACGCGCTGCATTACAACCCGGCCGGGTTGGGCCTGGCGGCCGGCGGGCAGGCGACCTTCATGCATAACCAGTATTTCGAGGATATTTCCCAGGAATACTTCGCCTACGCCTCGCCGTGGGGCTGGGGCGCCGCGCTGAATTACCTGGACTTCGGCGGCGCGCAGCGCACCACCGTCTCCAACCCGACCGGCGCCGGTCTGGGCGAGGTCAACCTGACTTCCCTTGCGGCTGGCCTGGGCTACGGCAGGGAATTGCTGCCGGGCTTCTCGGCCGGAGCGGGACTTAAGTATATAAAAGAGGATGTCGCGGGCGAGACCGGGACCGGCTACGCGCTGGACTTCGGGCTGCTGTACTCCCCGGCCGCGGTAAAAGGGCTTTCACTGGGTTTCGCCGTGCAGAACATGGGCTCTTCGGTAAGGTTTTACGAGGATACCGAAAGCCTGCCGCTTAACCTGCGCGCCGGGGCGGCTTACGCCTTCAGCGTTAAAGGCCTGCCGGCCCTGGTGGCCGTGGACGCGGCCAAGCGGCTGCACGAGGACGCCTACGCCTGCGCCGGCGCCGAGGTAGTGGTTGCCGGCCGGTTCCCGCTGAGGCTGGGTTACAGCGGGCTGAACGACGACGGCAGCGGCCTCACCGCCGGCGGCGGCTACAGGGTCAGGGCGCTCAGCTTCGACTACGCCTTCGTGCCCTACAAAGAGCTGGGGGCGGCCCACCGCTTCAGTGTGACCTATATGTGGGGCAAGGGCGAGTAGCGTAAAGGACGCAGCGGGAAAGGCCCGGCCTGCGCGACCGGGAGTGTGATGAACGATTACAGCGCTTTGATCCTTGGTGTCGTCTGCGCCGGTATAGGCGGAGAGCTTTTCGTGCGCGGCGCTGTCGGCCTTGCGTCCTGGGCGCGGATCTCTCCGGCTATTATCGGCGTAACGGTCGCCGCCTTCGCTACCTCAAGCCCGGAATTGTCGGTGGCAATAAGCGCCGCTGTGGCCGGGAAACCCCAGATCACTCTCGGCGACGCCCTGGGCAGTAATGTCGTGAATATCGCCCTGATCCTGGCCCTCGCGCTGGTGATTTCCGGGATACAAACCCCCCGTGACAGTATAAAACGTGATTTCCCCGTGGCGCTGCTGATCCCGGTACTTACGGGCTTTCTGTGCCTGGACGGCGAACTTTCCCGGTTCGACGGCTTACTGATGCTGGGGATGTTCTGCGCCTGGCTGGCGGCGGTGATCAGGGAGGCGCGAAACCAGCGCAGCGTGGCCGCGCAGGTTCTTGGCGCGCAGCGCGGGTGGTTGACCGTTCTTTCCTGCGCGGCCGGCCTTGCTTTTCTTGGCGCCGCCGGCAGTCTGATAGTGGCGGGCGCAAGGGGGATAGCTCTTTCCTTCGGGCTGGGCGAGTTTATTATAGGGGCGACCGTTGTGGCGGTAGGCACCTCCATGCCTGAACTGGCGACAACGCTAATCGCCAAGTACCGCGGACATGATGATGTCGGCCTGGGAACTATCCTGGGCAGCAACATCTACAACGGCATCTTTGTGATCGCTATCGCGGCCATTATCAGTCCTATCCCGGTCGTTTGGAATGAGGTGTCGCTGGCCTTGATGTTTGGCGTCGCGGCATTGCTGCTCGCCTACCCTGCGCACGATGGCTTTATCGGGCGCTGGCGCGGGGTCCTGTTGCTGGCGCTGTATGCCGTGTATCTGGCCCTTATCTATAGAACCCGCCCCGGCTGACCACCGGAATTACCCGCTGGTGGTGCCTAAGGTACCTTGACAATAGTCGTGGGAGACTCTACACTATGATGAGGCTTTTATGGAGAACAAGAGCGCGGCTGTTTTAGCTTTTTTTTGCGCCTCGGCCCTTTTTGCGGCCGGGGGGCCGGCGCTTTGTTCCCGCCCGTCCGATCTCAGGGACGCGCCCCGGGATTCGGGCTGGGCCTCCGGAATGGATGCCGTCTCCGTGGACGTCCCGGCCGTGCCTGCCGCCGCCGAAGCCGTGGCGGAGCGCGGTTCCAGCGAAGGGCTGGAATTCTCCCGCGCCCTGCGGGCGCGCTGGAACGTGGAGCAGGCCGAGCGTCTGTTGCGCACGGTAGGGGAGCAGCACCTGCGGGCGCTGGGCCAAGACCTCGGTCCGGCCGAAGAAGATTTCGCCAGAAAGAAGCTGGCCGCCGTGCGGGACCTGCTGACGCACGCCAAGGCGCATGCCCTTACCGGGGCCGACAGGAGCGCCGCCCAGATATATATGGAGCCCGGTTTCGCCGCCACGCTTTACCCGGAGCAGGAGAAGGGGACCGAAGAATTCTCCAGGGCTGCCAACACACGCAACTATAATAAAAGCCTCGCTTTGGACGGCCCGGACGATTCCCGCTTCGCTCCCCGCGGTTTTACCGGCGGCGACATGGCCAGGATACGCGGGCTGGTGGACGCCGCCCGCGCCAAAAGGGATTCCGCCGGCCACGTGCACGGCTGGCAGGGCAACGCCCGGCAGGCTTTTAACCCTTTCCTCAGGCGCATCGGCGCCGACAGGGAGATTCCGGATTCCGGCTGCAGCAGCTGGGCCTTCGCCTCCGTAGAGGCGCTGCGCGCGGATAAGACCCTTGCCGCCAAATACGACACTGCGGCGATGTACGGTTGGAAACTGCTGCCGCATTTTGTGGCGCTGGTCTGGCCCCGGGGCACGGACCCGCTGCGCACGGCCATCTACGTGGACGCCTGGGCCGGCAAGACCGAAATAGCCACCCTGGGCGAATGGCGCCGCTTCTATTCTTTTATCAACGTGGTGCAGCCGGACGGCATGCGCGAATGCGACCTGGATGATTGGCATGGAGATTTCAACAGCGCTAAATGCTGGTAGGGCGTAGCCGAAGTAAAAAAGAAACCCCGGGCCTGGACCCGGGGTTGTTTTTTTAGGACAGTCGTATGGACAAACCCTAGCCGGGTTTATTTGCCGGCCGGTTTAATGTACTGAATGAAAACATGCCAAGAGTTGTTGGCCGAGTTGTGGACTCCCCACCCGCTATGCAGGATCACGTAGCCCGCCGCCTCAAGACTGCTGGCTATGTTGGGAACATCCGCCTGCGCGGCCTGGATGGAAGTGTATAAGGCGTCTCAAATCCCGGTGTCACGCTGTAGAACCCGCACTGGAATTCCGCATCGGGTCATCGCCCGTTGCGTTTTAAAAATTCCTTGAATTTGGGCTCGCTTCTGAACTTGGCGAAGGAGGAATCGGTAGCCGGGTTCGGCAGATACGGCTTCCGCTTAGGATTATTGGCGTAGGCCTTTTCCAGCTCGGCCAGGGCATTGTCCAGCTCGCCCGCTTCACCGTAGGCGCAGGCCTTGTTGTAGTTAAGCTGCGTGTGCGTGGGGAAAAGTGAAATGCCGTAGTCCAGCGTTTCATGGGCTTTCTTGAAATCGCCCAGGCGGCCGTATGATTCTCCCAGGTTGTCTACAAGGGGGATGAGCATTCTGTCGCTGAGCGTTCTGTTCGTTTTCTCGCTTTCCAATACTTGCCCCATATTAGCCGCGGCTTTCCTGTAATCACCGCCCATGTAGGCCGTTATTCCGGCCTGCAGCATATTCTGCAGCGGGGCCCCGGAGTCCCCGGCCTGGGGGGTGGAATCCGCCGCCTGTGGTTCAGCCTCCGCTGCCGGCGGACGGTAGTCCTTTACCAGGCGGATCCTGTTGAGGAACTTGTTGAGCAGGGGTGCGTCACCGGGCTGATATTCGCTTTTGGAGATATGGAGATCTGCGCAGTAGCCGGGGTGGAATAGGTAAGCGTGGACGGACCTCTGCTCAAAGACCCCATCATCCTTTACCTGTTCATAGTCGGCCTGCAGGAGCGACATGTCGCGATACTGCATTCTTTTTATGTTTTGGGCGGGGATGGGAAAGTTTTTTAGTTTTTCCCAGTACAGGTTCCTGCATCCTACGTTGCTCTTTATCTTGTCAGCCTGGGCGGCTGTCAGGCGCTCTATGAAAGCGGACACCATTAGGCCGTCGGCGCTCATGTCGGTCTTCATCCTCTGGTTGGCGCCGTTGCCGTACGCTACGTTTTCCATGGGTTCGAGGCCGAACAACTCCGTGTTGAAAGCCAGCGCCCAGTCGGCGCCCTTCACCGCCAGGTAATACAACCCCTCGGCGTTCCCCGTCTGTGCTTGCGCGGCCGGCAGCAGGCCGAAAAGCATCACGGCAAATCCTGTTAAAGTGTTTTTATTCATAACCCCGTGTTCCCCCGACTTCTCCCGGCAAAACCCCTATATACGCTCATAATATAAAATATCGTGAATTCCGTGAATTCCGGGGACACAATACTTAATTCAACAGAATTAAGTATTGTGTCCCCGGATTCCAGCCGCAAAAAATAAGCCCCGGGGAGGCCCGGGGTTTATTTTTTTATCCTGTGACCTTTCAGGGCCGCGACGGGCGTAACGCCGTTGATGAGTTCGGGGATGCGCGATAAGGAGGGTGCCGCCGGAACCGGGCTGTATTATTCGTACGTAAGCCGGGGGGTGAAGCGCGAAAGGTCAAAAGGAAAGACCCGGCCCCGCATGTCCGCGGGTTCGGGCTGAGCCGGCACAAAAATGCCCTGCAGGTAAACGACTTCCCCGTTTATTTTTCTGGGGTGGAAAGAGCCCTTCACTGTCAGCCGTGTTCCCTGCGCGGAGACGAAGACTATCTCCGAGTCTGGAGCTTCCTTACCCTTCAGAGCCGTCACCATGTCCAGCATAAAGCCGTGGCGGGCCTCTTCCGCGGGCAGCAGAGCCGCGACGAAAGCAGGTGCGTCGCTGAAACCGCGGCCTGTGGCCGCCTTGAAGGCGGGGTTGGCTTCTATTATCCAGCCGTCCGGGGAAACCAGGAAGATCAGGTCGGAAGAGGCCATGAATAATTCCCTGTAGCGGGCCTCGCTTTCCGCCAGGCCCCGGACGGCCTCCTTCAGGTCCAGTTCCTTTTCATGTTCGTTGATGGCCGCGGCGAGTGCGGCCGGCAGCCGCGCCACCCTGTCCTTTAAAATATAATCCTCGGCCCCCATTTTCAGCAGGTCCACGGCCGTATCGTCGCTGAGCACGCCCGTGAGCAGTATCAGCGGCAGTCCCGGGGCCAGCCGCGCGCGGGCCCTCAGCACATCCCTGGCGTTGAAGCCTTCCAGGTTGAAGTCGGAAAGGATGATATCGAACGGTTCTTCTTTAAGAAGGCGCTCTATTTCGGCAAGGCTGGCCGTGACGGTCACTTCGTATTGGGGCGCGGCCCTCTGCAGGGTCTTGATGATGACAGCCGCGTAATCGCGGGAGTCCTCTACATAGAGTATCCTTTTAGGCATATGGCTCGCATTCCCGTCCCCGGCTGGCCGTCCAGGTTTTAGTCTTACGCATAGTATATTAGTGCAGGGTAACGGATAGTTCAGGTCAAGTTCAGATTATCCTCAAATCTGGCGCATGAATTCCGGGGACACAATACTTAATTCTGTTGAATTAAGTATTGTGTCCCCGGAATTAAAAAACCCCGGGGAGGCCCGGGGTTCTTTTTTTGCTGCGGGGGACGGTTACAGGTCCGTCATGTAGGCTATCTCGTCGTACGGGGTGCGGTACAGGGGCTGCTTCAGGCGCTTCTGGTCGAAGATGTGGCCGAAGATGCCGATGGAGCGGCCCACCACGAACAGGGCGTTGAGGCAGCCCATGTTGACGATGTTGTCTATCTCGTCCTTGGTGAACGAGCCGGCGCTGGTGAGCATGTCCACGAAGCAGATGCCGATGCAGCCGTCCACGTTGAGGATGAGGTTGCCCTTCTTGGCGGTGGTCAGCTGCTCAACTTCCAGCGCGTAGTCCAGCAGCGCGGTCTTCTTGAAGTTCTTCTTGCAGAAGGCCTTCAGCTGGGTCACGCGCATGTCGGGGTTGGTGAGGCTTTTTACCTTGTGGCCGATGCCGGGGATGTTGATGCCCTTGGCCTTCATGTCCTTAATGAACTGCTCGGGCGTAAGGCCGGCGTCGTAGGCGCGCTTGAAGTGCTGCGCCGCGCCGTCTATGGCGCCGCCGAAGCGCGGGCCGATGGTGAGCAGGCCCGAAGCCAGCGACGAGATGATGTCCTTGCCGGCGCGGGCCGCCACTATGGCGTTATGCGCGCCGCTCACTGCGGGGCCGTGGTCGGCGGTCAGCATCAGCGCGGTCTCCAGGAACTTCCGACCGTAATCCGGCAGGTCGCGGCGGAACCAGAGCAGGCCTATCACGCCGCCGATGCCCATATTGCTCTCGAGCACTTTGGAGATCGGGATGTTCAGGTATTCCAGCTCTTCCTTCTTCTCGTTGGAGATGGTGTTGATGAAGGTGGTGGCCTTGCGGATCTTCCCTTCTTTCATGGCCTGGGCGAAGTCCATCGGCAGCGCCGGGGCAGCTACTTCGGCCGCGGGCTTGATGGCGCCTTTCTTCACCAGCTTTTCATACGTCTCGTTGATCTTCACGCCGTAGTCGTCGAAAGAATCCGGCACAACCGCGCCGGCGGCTTTCAGCGCGGCGTTCTTGGCGTCGGCGGTCTCCAGGTCGGAGCCGGCCTTGGCGCCGGCGTGGCCGAACTGCACGCCCGCGGGGAACATCTTGGAGCAGGTGCCGGTCACCCAGATGACCAGCGGCTTCTTTATCTGTTTGGCCTTGAGGGCCTCCACTATGCGCAGCTCCTCAGTGCCGCCTATCTCGCCCAGCGCCACTATCATCTTAACGGCCGGGATGGCTTCGTAGCGCAGGATGTGTTCCAGCAGGGTGGAGCCGGGGTAGGCGTCGCCGCCTATGGCGATGCCCTCGTAGAGGCCGTCGGTGTTGCGGGCTATGATGTTGTAGCACTCGTTGGACAGGCCGCCGGACTTGGACACGAACCCGACGGAGCCGGGCCGGTGCAGCTTGGATTCCACTATGTTCTCGTAGGTGCCGGCGGTGTTGGCTATTTTAAAGCAGCCGGCCTTGATGCCGCCCACGGTGGCCGGCCCGATGACCATTTTGTCGAGCTTCTTGGCGGTGGCGGCCAGGATGCGCGCGCGGCGCTCCGGCACGCCCTCGGCGATCACGCACACGGTGCGGATGTTGGGGTTGTTGAGCGCCTCCATGGAACTGTCGAAGGCGGAGCGGTACGAGGCGAAGTTAACCACTACGTCGGCCTTGGGGTGCCGCGTGGAGGCGGCGGCGAGGCTCTTGTACATCGGCAGCAGGATCTCGCCCTTGCCGAAGAAGACCTTATGCACGCCTTCGCTGCCGGGGTTAACGATGGCCGCCACCGACGGGACCTTGCGGCCGGCCGCGTAGTCGAAGTCCAGCATGCGCTGGATGGCGTTAACGTGGTAGCCGTAAACTATAGAGGTGGTATCTTTGGTGAAAAGCTCGGGTTTCATTATTTTTTGCCTCCTACGCGCTGCGGTCTGCAGGTATTGGCGGGTTCGGGCTTGAGCGCCATGGAAACCACGGCGGTCATGTGGGTCTCGGGGCCGTACACTTCTATCGGCACGCCCAGGGTTTCTCCCAGTTTGCGCATGTTGGCCAGGCCTTCCTTGTAGTTGGGGCCGCCGCGGCGCACGTAGATCTTAACTTTGCCTTCCACCAGCTTGGCCTTGTACTCGGTTAGGGCCTTGATAATGCCCTTAAAGGTTTTGGCCACGTCGGTGAAGTTGGCGATGCCGCCGCCGATGATGAGTACCTTGCCCTTCGGGTCCTTCTTGCGGGTCATCAGGTCCAGGATGGTCCTGGCGTACTGGTAGGTGTCCTGGGCGGACGGGTCGCCGGAGTATTCGCCGTAGTTGGCCAGGTCCTTGGAGAAGCCCAGGTCGCAGACGGTATCGGCGTAGATCACCGAAGCGCCGCCGCCGGCCACCATGTTCCACACGCGGCCCTCGGGATTAAGCATGGTGAGCTTAAGGCTGGCGCCGGTGCCTTCGTCCACGGTGCGGATGAATTCCTCTTCCTTGGTGAGGTGCTGGCCGAACGAGGAGGGGAACTCCAGGTCGCCCCAGACCTTGGTGCATTCAAAGGCCGCGGTGTCGTCCACGCGGGCCACCAGGTCCAGCGGCACTATCTCGTCGCCGAGGAAGGTGAACGGGTTGATCTCGAGATACGTGAAGTGGCCCTCGGCGTACACTTTGTACAGCGCGCGCACGAACTGCTCTATCTGCGCCTTACGCTTGCCGAACTCGGGCATGTTGAGCTTTACGTCGTCGATGGAGGAGAGCACCGGGATCTGGGTCTCTTTTACTTTCTCCCAGTTCTCTTCCACGTAGATGCCGCCCTTGTTGGAGAGATACACCGTGTCGTAGTCGCGGTAGGCGCGGATGGCCACGTAGCACTCTTCGGCGTCCTCTTTATGCGGGGTGAACGGCTCTATCATGAAGGTGTTCAGCTCGCCGGTGGTCTTGCCCACGGTGACGGTCTTGTTCATCCGGTCGGCGATCCACTTTGAAGCTGTTTTCCAGTCGGCGTTCAGGCACAGCAGGCCGTGCTTGCCGCGCTTGCCGAACAGCTGGTCGGGCTTGGCCACCAGTCTCTCCTTGAGCAGCCAGGGGTGGTCCTTTACCAGCTGCTTCAAGTCGGTGTCCGGCTGCACCAGCGCCAGCTTGGCCGACTTGCCCTTGAAGGACGGGATGGACTTGGCCAGCCCGTCGAAAAGTATCTTCTTGCCTTCGTATTCCCTTATGCCTCGTTGTGCCATGGTGTTTTCCTTTATTTGCCGGTAGTGTGGTTCAGCAGGCCGCCCGCCGTGAGGATGGCCCTCTGGCGCCCGGACAGGGCGCAGACGCATTCTATGGAGGCGCCGGTGCGCTCGTTCTTCAGGATGACGGGCCGGCCCTCGGCTATGGCTCCGCGCCAGTCGCCGCAGGAGAGCTTGTCTCCGGCCTTGATCGTCTCGTAGTCCGCCAGGTTCTTGAACGTCAGCGGGGCTATGCCGAAGTTTATCAGGTTGGCCGCGTGGATGCGCTCGAAAGACTTGGCCGCCACGGCTTTCACGCCGAGATACATGGGGCACATGGCCGCATGCTCGCGGCTGGAACCCTGGCCGTAGGAGTCGCCGGCCACAATGATGTTGTGGCTGCCGGCGGCTTTGCTGTCCATGCAGCGCTGGTAGAACGCGGGGTCCACGTTCTCGAACACGTACTTGGCGTAAGCCGGCACGTTGGAGCGGTACTTCAGCCGCGCGCCGGCGGGCATGATGTGGTCGGTGGTGATCTTGTCGCCCACGTGTATCATCACCGCGCCCTTAAGGGCCTCGGGCATCCGGTCGTTCTTGGGCGGCTCGCCGATGTTGGGGCCGCGGAAAACTTCCGTGCCCTTAAGCTCGGCCGACGGCTTTATGAACATAGAATCGTCCAGCAGGAAGGCGGCCGGTTCTTTTACGGCGGGGAACGGTATGCCGGCTTTGCGGGGGTCGGTGAACTTGCCGGTAACGGCGGCCACCGCTGCCACCTCGGGGCTCACCAGGTACACCTGCGCGTCCTTGGTGCCGCTGCGGGCCTCGAAGTTGCGGTTGGAGGTGCGCAGGGAGACGCCGCCGCTCTTGGGGGAGAAGTGG
Organism: Elusimicrobia bacterium GWB2_63_22; assembly: GCA_001799735.1. GTDB lineage: Bacteria > Elusimicrobiota > Elusimicrobia > Elusimicrobiales > UBA9959 > UBA9959. The sequence goes on from MGUA01000032.1 coordinate 39,048, forward strand.
TTGCCTATGCAGAAGCCGCAGGCGCTCTCCAGGATGCGGGCGCCGGCGTCGAGCAGGCTGGTGAGGCCGCCTTTGCGGGACATCATCTGCAGCACCTGGCGGGAGCCGGGCGCTACGCCCAGGCTCACCGTCGGGACCACCTTGCGGCCCTTAAGGATCCCGGCCACAGTCATCATGTCGCGGAAGGAGGAGTTGGTGCAGGAGCCGATGCAGACCTGGTCCACGGCCAGGCCTTCCAGCTCGGAGATCTTCTTAACAATGCCGGGGCTGTGCGGGCAGGCGGCCATGGGCTCTACCGTAGAGAGGTCGAGGTCTATCACGCGGTCGTACCGGGCGCCGCGGTCGGCCTTCAGTTCGCTCCAGTCGGCCTCGCGGCCCTGGGCCTTCATGAATTTTTTGGTGATAGTGTCGGAGGGGAACACCGAACAGGTGACGCCCATCTCGGCGCCCATGTTGGCGATGGTGGCGCGCTGCGGCACGGAAAGCTTCTTCACGCCGGGGCCGCCGTATTCCAGCATCACGCCCACGTTGCCCTTGGTGGTGAGCAGCTCCAGCATCTTCAGCACTACGTCCTTGGCGGTGGCCCAGGGCTGCAGTTCGCCGGAGAGTTTTACGAGGTAAACCTTGGGGGCTGCGGTGTAGAACAGGCCGCCGCCCATGGCCACGGCCACGTCCAGGCCGCCGGCGCCGATAGCCACCTGGCCTATGCCGCCGCCGGTGGGGGTGTGGGAGTCGGAACCCAGCAGCGTGGTGCCGGGCTTGCCGAAGCGCTCCAGGTGCACCTGGTGGCAGATGCCGTTGCCGGGGCGGGAGTACACCACGCCGTACCGGGCGGCCACGGTGGCCAGGTATTTATGGTCGTCGGAATTTTCAAAGCCGACCTGCACGGTGTTGTGGTCGACGTAGGAGACCGAGAGGTCGGTCTTTATTTCTTTCAGGCCCATCGCCTCGAACTGCAGGTAGGCCATAGTGCCCGTCGCGTCCTGCGTGAGGGTCTGGTCTATGCGGATGCCGATTTCCTGACCTTTTACGAATTCGCCTTCTTTGAGGTGTGAAGTGAGGATCTTTTCAACGATGTTTTGCGCCATGGTCACGCTCCTTGGAAGTCTTTGCAAAAGCCGTTAGGGGCCCGGCCGGTGTATATATTCTCTCATAATTAAAAGATATTTGCACTTGACGGCTGTCAGTATCGCCGTTAATACTTAACGCCGCGCGCCCCGGGCCGGTTTTTAGCGCCTTTAAGGTATAATTTCAGCATGGACAAGCGTACCCCGCGCGCCAAGCTCTGGTCCGACATCGGGCTCTTCTATTGCGCCGCCATCTGGGGGTCCACTTTCATAGTCACCAAGGGCGCGCTGGACTCCGTGGACCCGGTGGTGATGGTCGGCATCCGTTTTATCATCTCGGCCGCCCTGCTGCTGCCCTGGGTGCTCAAGCGCCGGGACAAGACCCTGCACATGCGGGAGGGTTTCTACCTGTCCCTGTTCCTGGCCACGCTTTATATTACCCAGACCGTGGGCCTGGTCTACACCTCGGCCTCCAATTCCGGCTTCATCACCGGCCTGTTCATCATCTTCATCCCGGTCTTCATGTACCTGTTCCGGCGGCAGAAGCCTACCCGGCTGCAGGGCGCGTCGGCCGCGCTGGCCATAGCCGGCATGTGGCTGCTCACCGGCGGCGTCAGCGGCTTCAACGTGGGCGACGCGCTCACGCTGGTGGCGGCGGCCGCCTATTCCGCCCACCTTATCTTCACCGACAAGTACGTCAAGGCGGAGGCCGACCCGGTGCTGCTGGTCTTCCACCAGTTCTGGATGGTCGCGGCCGTCTCCTTCGCCCTCGCCCTGCTGCGCGGCTCGTCGCTGGCGGTGGCCGGGGTCAACGCCTGGGGCGTCATCATCTTCCTGGCCGTCTTCCCCACGCTCACGGCCTTCTTTATACAGATGCTGGCGCAGCGGCACTCGGAGCCTTTTAAGGTTGGTATAATCTTTACGTTGGAGCCCGTGTTCGCGGCGCTGTTCGCGTGGACCTGGGGCGGGGAGGAGTTCGTCCCCGTAAAGGCCGCCGGCGGCCTGCTGATAGTCTCCGGCATGATCATAGGCGAGCTTTCCAAGCTTAATTTCAGAAGGGCGGCGAAGAAAGAAGTGCTGCCGGTTTAGGGGGAAAAATGAAAAAGATATTCTTAGGCCTTGCGTTCGTCCTGGCGGCCCTGCCCGCCGCCGCCGCCGAGCTGACGCTGGTGGAAAGCGTGCCGGACGGCACGGTGTACGGCTCTACCCACACCGCTCGCCCGCAGGCCGTGTGGCTGGAGATGATAGGCTCGGCCAAAAAGACGCTGGACCTGGAGCAATTCTACATCGCCGACCAGGCCGGCGAAGTGCTGGAGCCGATGCTCGCCGCGGTCAAGGACGCGGTCAAGCGCGGCGTAAAGGTGCGGTTCATAGTGGACAAGGTCATGCTCAAAGAGAGCGAGCGCTCCCTGCCCGCCCTTAAAGCGGCCGGCGTGCAGACCCGGGTCATAGATTTCAAGAAGGCCGGCGGCGGCGTGCAGCACGCCAAGTTCTTCGTCGTGGACGGCGCCGAGGTTTACACCGGCAGCCAGAATTTCGACTGGCGCTCGCTCCGGCACATCCACGAGCTGGGTCTGCGCATAAAGAGCGCCGGGGCCGCGGCCGACTTCGCCCTGGTCTTCGAGGGCGACTGGGCGCTGGCCGGCGGCGCCGAGCCTAAAAAAATGTTCCCCAGGAAAGGCAAGGCCGGGATCGTCGCCTCCAAACCCGAGAAGGCCCTGCTCAACGGCGCCGAGGTCTCCTACAGCCTAGCCTTCAGCCCCGTGGGCTTTGTGCCCAAGGGCGCCGATACCGAGATCAGCGAGCTGGTGCGGCTGCTCGACAAGGCCAAGCACACCGTGCGCGGCCAGGTGATGACCTACGCTCTCACGGAGCACGGCTCCAAGCGCTGGGCCGACCTGGACACCGCTTTCCGGAAGGCCGCCGCGCGCGGCGTTAAAGTAGAGCTGGTTCTGGCCGACTGGGCCATGGGCAACAAGGCCGACCGCGACATCAAGGCCCTGTCCAAGACCGACAATATCCATATCAAGATCTCTTCCCTGCCGCAGCACGCCTCCGGCTTCATCCCGTATTCGCGCGTGGAGCACCTCAAGTACCTGGTGGTGGACGGCGAGACCGGCTTTGTGACCACCTCCAACTGGGGCCCCGGCTACTTCCTCACGTCGCGCGGCACCGCCGTGATCCTGCGCGGCCACGCCGCCGGCCAGGCGCTGGAGGACATCTTCGCCAGGGCCTGGAACGGCCCCTACGCGCAGCCCGTAGACCCGCTCAAAGAATACCAGCCGGTCAAACGTAACTGATTTATTGGTTTGAAGGCGTTTTGTGGCTTAGAAGCGGAGGGGATGACCGGGGCTATGCCTCGTGAACCCTTTGGGGAAAGGGGGGCAGACACATGCGTTCACTGGCTGAGATGATGACGGAGAAGGAAGGGTTCAGCGAGTTGGTGATGGGCAATCACGCGCTGGCGCGGGCCATGGCCGAGGCCGGCACCGCCGTGGTGACCAGCTATCCCGGCTCGCCCACGCCGGAGATAGCCGAAGCCCTCCTCGCCCCCGCCGAAAAAGACCGCCCCTGCCATTTTGAATTCGCCGTCAACGAGAAAGTCGCCCTCGAGTTCGCCGCCGGCGCCTCCCTCAACGGCCACCCTTCCGCGGTCTTCTTCAAGTCCGTCGGCCTCAACGTCGCCGCCGACTCCATGGTGCAGCTGGCCCTGATGGAGCTCCTAGGCGGCATGGTGGTCATCCTCGGCGACGACCCCGGCGCCAACTCCTCCCAGAACGAACAGGACAACCGCTGGTTCGCCCGCATGGCCTACCTCCCCGTCTTCGAACCCGCCTCCCCCGCCGAAGTCTACGTCATGTACAGGGCGGCCGCCGCCCTCGCCCTGGAGCGCCGCGCGCCCGTCATCCTGCGCCTCACCACCCATGTCTGTCACGCGCGGGAGACCGTTAAGTTCGGGGACCTGCCCGCGCGGCACGACTGGACCCCGCGCTTCGACGTCAAGAACGGCCCCTACGTGCCCATCACCACCTCCGTGTTCCCGCTCAAAAAAAAGGCGCTGGAGAAACTCGCCTCCTGGGCCGAAGCGGGGGAGAAGAGCCCGCTCAACGCCGTGTATAAGGCTTCAGCCCCGGGCCGGCGCCGGCTGGGCGCCATCTCGGCGGGCCTGCCCGCGCTGTGCCTGCTGGAAACCCTGCGCAACAGCGGCGCCCCGGTGGACCTGCTCAAACTGGGCCTTACCTACCCGCTGCCGGAAAAACTGGTGACGGATTTTCTCTCCTCCCACGACGAGGTCTACATCTTCGAGGAGCTGGACCGCGTGATGGAGACCGAGATCAAGGCGCTGGCCTACGACAAGGGCCTCGCCTGCCGCCTGCACGCCCGCCGCGGCAACGCCGCCCTGATGGGCGAGATGACCCCGGAGCGCGCCCGCGCCGCGCTGGCCGACGTCTGGCCCGAGCCGTTCCCGGCCCCCGAGCGCCGCGTTTTCGAGGCGCCCGCCCCGCGCCTGCCGCAGATGTGCCCGGGCTGCGGCCACCGGTCCGCCTTCCATGCCATAAAAAAAGCCCTGCCGCCCGGCGCCATAACCGTGGGCGACATCGGCTGCCATTCGCTGGGCTTCCTGCCCCCGTACAACATGGGCGAGGTGCTCTTCTCCATGGGCCATTCCGTCTCCACCGCCTCGGGCCTGGCCCTCAACAACGGCCTGCGCAAGGTGGTGGCCTTCGTCGGGGACTCCACCTTCTTCCACGCCGGCCTGCCCGGCCTGGCCAACGCCGCCTGGCGCGACAGCGACGTGACGCTGGTGCTGCTGGATAACGGCACCACCGCCATGACCGGCCACCAGCCGCGGCCCGGCAACGGCGAGATCGGCGAGCGCCTTAACCTGGCGGACATCCTGACGAGCCTCGGCGTAAAATTCCTGCGCGAGTGCGACGCCTACGACCAGGCCAAGCTCGCCGCGCACCTCAAGGAGGCGATGGACCACAAGGGCCTGGCCGTGGTGATAGCCCGGCATCCCTGCATGCTCAAGTTCATGCGCGAGCGGCGCCGGGCCAACCCCGGCCTTAAGCCGCAGCACGTGGCGGTAGACCAGGCTAAATGCGCGCGCCATTACACCTGCGCGGCAGACTTCGCCTGCCCGTCGTTCATAAGGCACGCCGACGGCTCGGTGACGGTGAACCCCGAGCTGTGCATCGGCGACGGCTCTTGCATACAGACCTGCCCGGCGGCCGCCATAGGGAGGGAAAAATAATGGCTTTCAATATTTATCTCTGCGGCGTGGGCGGGCAGGGCATAGGCGTGCTGGCGGCGGCGCTGGCGCAGGCGGCCTCGCGGGCCGGCCTCGAGGTTATCGCCTGCGACACCCACGGCCTGGCCCAGCGCGGCGGCGTGGTGTCCTCCCATATCCGCATAGGCGCCGACGCGCTCACCCCGCTGGTGCCGGAAGGCGGGGCCGACCTGGTGATAGCGCTGGAGCGCCTGGAGGCCCTGCGCGGCGCGGCGCAGTACCTTAAAAAAGGCGGGAAAGTGCTTTATTACAACACGGCCTACCAGCCGGTCGGCGTGCGGCGCGGCGAGGGGGCGTATCCCTCCGAAGAAGAAGTGCGCCTGGCCGTGCAGGGTTTCGGCGGGGAAGCTTTAAACGTGAATTACCCGGACATGGCGGATCCGCGCATGCAGAATTCGGCGCTGCTGGGGCTGGTGGCCTCTCTCGGGGCCGTGCCCGGCCTGAGGGCGGAAATTATAGAGGAAGTGCTTAAGGAAATAGTGCCGCCCGCAGTACTGGACGAGAACCTGCGCATCTTCCGCGCGGCCGTCTGACGGCCCCGCGCTAAAAAAACACCCTCCGGCGGCGGAGGGTGTTTTTTTTGCTTACATTATTATCCAGTGGTAGAAGCGCTTGGCCAGGTAGCCGAAATGCGTCAGGGAGCGGATCTTCGCCAGGTTGCGCAGCATGACGCCGGGCCTGAAGTAGAAGCGCAGGAAAGCCTCGCGCTGCAGGTTGCGCAGCTGCTCGCGCGTAACGCCCCTGGGCGCGTAGGGCACCTTCTGGAAGATCAGCCCGTCCACGTCCATGTGGCCGATCTCGCCGGTCTCTATGAGCTTCAGCGTGACCGGCGTCATGGGCAGCGGCAGGAAGGTGAAGAAATTGGCGCGCAGCAGCGGCAGCTCGAGCGATAATTTTATGGTCTCGCGCATCTCGGCCACGGTCTCGTCGGGGAAACCGAGGATGAAGAAGGCGGCCAGGTCTATGCCTTTGCTCTTTATCAGCGCCACCTTCTCGCGGATCAGGGCCACGCTGAGCTGCTTGTCCATGCGCTTGAGCGTCCTGTCGGAGCCGGACTCTATGCCCACCGAGATCAGGTAGACCCCGGCCTGCTTCATCAGGTCCAGCAGCTCGTCGTCCAGGGTGCCCAGCCGCACGCCGTTGGGGAAGGCCAGCGAGATGGGCAGGCCGCTGGCGATGATCCTCTTCAGGATGGAGACCGCGTGCGCCTTGTCCAGCGTAAAATTGTCGTCTACGATGTGGATCTCGCGGATGCCGAACTTGTGGTAGAGCAGCTCTATCTCGGCCATCACGGTGTCGGCGCTGCGCTTGCGCATGTGGCGGCCGCTCAGGATGGGCGCCGTGCAGAAGCCGCAGGCGAAGGGGCAGCCGCGGGTGGTGATGATGGGCGCGATGGGGAACTTGTCGAAGAAAGCCCCGTGCTGGGCCGGCGGGTATTCCTGCGGGTTTATGAGGTCCCAGGACGGCTGCGGCAGGGCGTTGATGTCGGCGATGGGGCGCATGTCGTTCACGCGCACGCCGCCGTTCTCGGCCCAGACCAGGCCGGGGACCGCCTCCGGGGAGCCTTTGCCGCCGAGCAGGTCCAGGAACAGGGGAAAACTTTCTTCGGTCTCGCCGCGCAGCAGGTAGGCCGCTTCGGGGGAGAGCTTCCTGAAGGTCTCTTCGGGGCAGAGGGTGGGGTGGGGCCCGCCGGCGACTATTACCGCGCCCGGCAGCCTGTCGCGCACCAGGGCGGAAAGCCGCTTTACCTCGCCGATCTCGGGGGAGTAGCACTGGAAGCCCACCACCTCGGGGTTGAACTCCCTGAGCGCGCCGGCGAACAGGTCGTCGCGCCGGTCCATTTTGCCGAAGTCCAGCACCCGCACCTCGTGCTTGTCGCGGAGGCGGCTGGCCAGGTAGGCTATGCCGAGAGGCGGCTGGATATGGTCTCCCAGCGCGATGCCGGGCTTAACTAGCAGGACTTTCATTCTCTCCCCAGGCTGAAATTCAAAATATTATAGCACACTCTCCGCGGCGGCCTGGCCGGCGAGGTAGCCGGTGGAAAAGGCCTCCTGCAGGTTGTAGCCGCCGGTAAGGCCGTCCAGGTCCAGCACCTCGCCGCAGAAATAAAGGCCGGGCACCAGGCGCGACTCCATGGTCTGCGGGTCCACCTCTTTAAGGTTCACGCCGCCCCGGGTGACGGTGGCTTCCCGCAGCGGGCGCGGCCTGGTGAGGTTTATCCTGAAGCTCCCCAGCAGCTCCGCTATCCGGCGGCGCTCGGCGCCGGTTATGGAGGCGCACTGCCGGGTGCGGTCTATGCCGGCCAGGCGCTCGAACACCGGGGCCAGCGAATGCGGCACGGACGCTTTAACGTAGCTGGCGAACTGCTTGGCGCCGTTGGCGGCGAAATAAGTTTGAATGTCCCCCGCCAGCCCGGCGGCGCTGCGGTCCGGGGCCAGGTTCAGGGAGAGCTCCGCCTTGGCGCCCGCGGCCAGGGCGTCCACGGCGTGGCCGCTCAGGATGAGCAGCTTGGGGCCCGAGACGCCGAAATGGGTGAACAGCAGGTCGCCTCTTTCCGCGGCCGCCTCCTTGCCGTCTATGAAAACCGAAATTTTAATGTCCTGCAGGGTCAGGCCCTGCAGGTCCTTGATGAACGGCTCGTCGGATTCCAGGGCCGTCAGGCCGGGCCGGAGCGGGGTTACGGTATGCCCGCATTCTTTGGCCAGGGCATAGCCGTCGCCGGTGGAGCCGGTGCCCGGGTAGGACAGGCCGCCGGCGGCGATGATCACCTTCCGGCAGCGCACCACGCCGCCGTCGGCCAGCTTTACGCCCACTATGCCGGCCGCGCCGCTGCGCAGGAGGCCCGCCGCCTGCGCGCCGAAAAAGGTGCGGGCCTTGCCGCGGCTGACGTAGCAGTTCAGCGCGTCCAGCACGCTCTGCGACTGGTCGTCGGCGGGGAAGACTTTGCCGTCGGGGTCCGTGCGCACGGGCACGCCGAAGGATTTAAGAAAGCCTATAAGGTTCTCGGGGGAGAAAACGCTGAAGGCCCGGTAGAGGAATTTGCCGTTCCGGCCGAAGGCCGCGATGAATTCTTTCAGGCCGGCGCTGTTTGTGACGTTGCAGCGGCCGCCGCCGGTGATGAGCAGCTTCCTGCCCGGCCGCGTATTTTTTTCTATCAGCGTCACCTGCGCGCCCAGTTCCCCGGCGCGGCCGGCGGCCATCAGGCCGGCCGGGCCGCCGCCGATGACCGCTATGGCGGGGGCGCTGCCGGCGGGGTTGGGAGTGTTTGCGTTCATGGCTCGCGGCGCTCAGGCCGCCTGGGGCCGGAGCGGGAGTTCGGAGAGGTTTATTTTCTTGTTGGTGTCGCTGAAGTATTTCATCGCCCAGGGGGTGGGGAAGAAGATCACCGGGTTGCCTTCGGAGTCCGAGCCCAGGCGCACGTTGTCGCCCAGGTGCACGGCGCCCGAGGCCAGCTGCGCGACACTGTCGGCGTCCAGCCAGCGCACGAACTGCCACGGCGCCGGCTCTATCACGGATTTAACGCCGTACTCGGCCTCCAGCCGGTACTGGGTCACCTCGAACTGCAGCGGGCCTACGGCCGCCAGCAGCGGGGTGGAGCTCGGCGCGTCCTTTACCTGGAACTGCTGCACCACGCCCTCGAGGATCAGCTGCTCCAGGCCGGTCCGGAACGGCTTGAACTTGGACGGCACCGGGTTGGAGAGGTAGGTGAAGCATTCCGGCGGGAAGCGGGGGATCTCGTTGAACACTATGCCCGGGTTTTCGGTCAGCGTGTCGCCGATCTTGAAATCCTGGTGGCCCACCAGGCCCACGATGTCGCCCGGGTACGCCTCGTCCACGGTCTCGCGGTCCTGGCCGAAAAGCTTGTTGGAGTTGGACAGCCGCACCATGCGGCCGTCGCCCATGTGGTGCACGTTCATGTCGCGCGTGAACTTGCCCGAGCAGACCCGCACGAAGGCCACCTTGTCGCGGTGGCGCGGGTTCATGTTGCCCTGGATCTTGAAGATGAAGCCCGAAAAGTCCTTGGTGGCGGGGGCGATAGAGCCCCTGGTGGCGTCGCGGGGGCCGGGCGGGGCCGAGTGCTCCACAAAGCCGTCGAGCATGAGCTGGATGCCGAAATTGTTGACCGCGCTGCCGAAGAACACGGGCGTAGTCTCGCCGGAGAGCACGGCCTCCTGGTCGTAGGCTGTGCCGGCCAACTCGAGCATGCCCACTTCCTCAATAAAATTCCTGTAGCTGACGGCGTCCAGCTTTTCTTTTATGTGGGGGTCTTCCAGGCCGGCCGTCTCCACGCCGGCCTTGTAGGCGCCGCCCGGCGTGCGCTCGAACAGGTGGGCCTGCCGCGTCATGCGGTCGTAGACGCCCTTGAAATCCTTGCCGTTGCCCATGGGCCAGTTGACCGGGAACGGTTTGAGGCCGAGCACCTTCTCCAGCTCGTCTATCAGCTCCAGCGGCTCGCGGGAGGGGCGGTCCATCTTGTTGATGAACGTGAAAATGGGGATGTGGCGGCGGCGGCAGACCTCGAAGAGCTTGAGCGTCTGGGCCTCTATGCCTTTGCCGCCGTCTATCACCATCACGGCGGCGTCCACGGCGGTGAGCACGCGGTAGGTGTCCTCGGAGAAATCGCGGTGGCCGGGGGTGTCGAGCAGGTTGATCTTGTAGCCGGCGTAGTCGAACTGCAGCACCGTGGAGCTGATGGAAATGCCGCGCTTCTTCTCCAGCTCCATCCAGTCGGAGGCGGTGGCGCGCTGGTTCTTGCGGGCGGTCACGGTGCCGGCCAGGTGCAGGGCGCCGCCGTAAAGCAGCATTTTCTCCGTCAGCGTGGTCTTGCCCGCGTCAGGGTGGGAGATGATGGCGAAAGTGCGGCGGCGTTCAATTTCATTAAGCATGGCGTAGGTATATTATAGGAAATAGCGCGCAGGCCGCGCGCGAGCGCAGGCCCGGCCCGCTTTTTGTTATTATGGAATAGGAAATGAAAAAACTGGAAGATCTGCGCCCGGGCGACTGGGTGCGCTGGAATTCCCGGGACTGGGAAGTTACGGACCGGGACGTCTATAAAGGCTCCTCCGACTACAGCGAGATCCAGTGGGAGCTTTCCGCCGACGGCGGCGGGGAGCGCTACCTGCTGCTGTCCCGCGAGAATAAGGAAGGCCGGACCGAAGAGGCCTGGATCTGCACCGAGCAGACCTCCGTCGGCAGCGTGGAGTACGCCGCCGGCGCCGGGGACTGGCGCGCTTTCCAGGATCAGGATTCGCTGCCCGAGGCCCCGGCCGCCGTGCGCCTGGGCGGGGTGGATTTTACTTTCGACGGAGAGAGCCGGGGCCCCGCCGAGGACGACGAGGGGAACACCGTAGTAAAACTTACCTGGGACTATTACGACAAGTCCCGCCGCCGCAACCTGGCCATAGAGATCTGGAAAGAGCCGGACGCCGATTATTACGAGGCCTACGACGGCCTGGTGGTCCGGCCGGCCGAATTTAATTTCCTGCCGCCGCGGCCGCGCCGGGGCGCTAAACTGAGCGAGGTGGCCGGCCACCTGGTGGCCATCGCCTTCGCCAGCCTGTTCATAATACCGATAGCGGGCGGCGTGCTGAACGTTTTTGACGTGGGGGCCGAGTACCTGCTGGCCGCCATGATCCCCGGCCTGCTGATCTATATAGCCTACATGCGCGGGGCGCACCCCGGCCTGCTGGCTACGGCCCTGCCGGCGGCCTGCGCCGCCGGCGTGCTGGCGGTGAAGTTCAGGGGCCTGGGCGGCCCCTACTGGGAATACGCGCTCTACGGCCTGCTGGCCGGCCCGGCCCTGGCCGAGGCGGCCTCCCGGTTCTTCCCCGCGTCGCGCTGGTCCGACAAGCCCGCGGCCGCCGGCGGCGCTACGCTGCTTTTTCTTAACATCATAAGCTTCTCGCATTACGCGGGGTACGCGCCGCACCCGCATAACATGAGCGGGTTGCTGGCCGCCTGCGCGCTGCCGCTGCTGCCGGCGCTGGCGGTCTATCTTTTCTACAGGTTAAAAGGGGACCCCGATGGGAACGCACAGGCTTGAGGTCCGGGAAGTGCCGGGCGGCCGGGCTTTCTACATAGACGGCAGCCTGCAGTTCGACAGCCGCGACGAGGCGGTCTACCACGAGGCGCTGGCCCTGCCGGCGCTGGAGCTCGCCCGCGCGCGCTGCGGGCGGAGCCTGGACGCGCTGGTGCTGGGCGGCGGCGACGGGCTGGCGCTGAAGCGGCTGCTGGCCGGGCCGGTGCGCCGGGCGGAGCTGGTGGACTACGATCCGGACGTGCTCGGGCTGGCGCGCGGGGAGTTCCGGGACTTCAACGGCGGCTCGCTGGACGACCCGCGGGTGAAAGTGCTGGCGCGCGACGCCCGCCTGCACCTGGCCGGTTCCACGGACTCTTTCGACCTGGCGCTGGCCGACTTCACTTTCCCCGAGGACCTGGAAGGCTGCTCGCTTTTTACGCGCTCGTTCTTTTCCGGCCTGCGCGCCCGGCTGCGCCCCGGCGGGCTTTTTGCCATGAACGCCGTCTCGCCGGACCGCTTCCCCGCCGCCTTCTGGGCCATCTACCGCACGCTGGCCTCCGCCCGCCTCTACCCGCGGCCGCTGCGCGTCTCCATCCCTTCTTTCTCCGCGCACGGCTACGGCGACTGGGGCATGTTCCTGGCCTCGCCGCGCCCGCTGAAGGACGCGGAGCTGGGAGCGCTGACCCTCGGGGCCGGCGCCCGGCTGGGCCGGGAGGCTTTCGGCGCCGCGCTGCGGCTGCGCGTTTCCAGCCTGGAGCGCGGCCTGCCGCTCAGCGTGGTGATAAAAAAACCCGGCGACCTGCTCTGCCTGATCAACATGCAGGAACCCGGCCGCCCCGGCGGCAGCGCCATGGCCGACTTCGCCGATTCCGCGGCGGCCCGGCGGCTTCTGTCCGGCGTCCCCGGCGCTGAAAATCTTGTCTGGCCGCAGCTTTCCTCCGAATGGGAAGTGCGGCTGATGGGCAGCCTGCGGGACATGGACTGGGAACTGTTCCTGGCGGAGCTGGAAAAAAGCGCCGCCGCCCTGCCCGGCCTGGCGCTCGAGGAGATACGGCTGCTCCGGCAGAGGCTGCCGGAACTGCTGGCGGGCGCCGTGCCGCGCGCGGACCGCGCCTGGCAGGTCTTCGCCATGCTCATGACCGTGCTGGTCTTTGTGAACATGGCCTACCCGGACAACGCCTACGCCAAGGGCGGCTACCACAGCAGCCGCCACAGCTCCGGCGGCAGCGAGATGGATTTTAACCTGTTCATACAGACCACCCGCTCGCCTTTCCACGACAAGGTGTTCCAGGGCGCCGCCATCCTGGATACGCTGCATTCCGGAGGCCGGGTGCGGCCGGCGCAGTTCGTGCGCTACAAGGCCCCGGACACCCCCGCCGGGTCGGGTGAGGTAAAAGAGGACCGGCTTTATTTCGCCCTCAGCGACGACTCGTTCGTCTCCAAGGCCGGCGAGCTGTTCCTGGCGCCGGGGCAGCAGGGCTGGCTGATCAACGCCAGGCCGGACAGGTTCTCGCTGCTGGAAAAATTCCGGCCGGAGCCGCTGTTTGACTTCTACCCCGAGCAGACCGCCATCCAGTCGGCCCTCGGCGCCATTGAGATGCACCTCAAGGCCGCCGACAAGGCGCTGGCGGCCTACAACAGGTGGCTGGCCTGGGCCAAGCCCGCGGCGCCGGCCTTTGCGGAGGTCCGCGCCAACGTGAACGAGGCCAGGAACATAGAGAACCTGCGCGGTTCGCTGGACCTCGCCTCCGCCCGCCTGCAGGTGGCGAGCGCGGTGCCGGCCGCCCCGGAAATACCGGCCGGCTGGCTGCGCCTGTCGCCGGGGCTGTACCTGGCGGAGAATTCCGGGATAGTGCTGGTCAACAGGCACGGCGTGCTGTTCTCCTATCCTTACCGGGAGGGGGCCGCCGCTGTTTACGAGCAGATACCCGCCAACGACTGGCTGGACAGCTTTGTGACGGCCATGCTGCGCGCCAAGAGCGCCCAGACCAGCCCGGCCGACCCGATGAAGGCCGTGCTCGAAGGGATGCTGGACCGCTGATGAAGATCGCGCCGCTCAAAAAAGAACATTTCAAGGTCTGGAACGACCTGGTGCGCGCAACCGGCGGCTCCGGCTTCATGCAGAGCTGGGAGTGGGGCGACTTAAAGGAAGCCGAGGGCGCCAAGGTGGAGCGGCTCGGGATCTTCGACGGGGGGGAGCTGGCGGCGGGGACGCTGGCCTACCGGGTGGAGACCACGCTGGGCGTGTCGCCGCTGGCCATGCCGCACGGCCCGGTGCTGCCCTGGCACGACCCGTTTAAAGCCGCGGCCTGTTTTGCGCTGCTGCGTGAGCGCCTGGGCGCCATAGCCGCCCGCACCGGCGCGCCGCTGGCCAGGCTCGAGCCGTTTATCGGCGTGAAGCCGGAATTTTTCGGCGGGCTGCTGCGCGCGCCGCTGGACCTGGTGCCCACGCCCACGCTGCTGGTGGACCTCGGCGCCGACGACGCCGGCCTGCTGGCCCGCATGACGCAGAAAGGCCGCTACAACGTGCGCCTGGCCGAGCGCAAGGGCGTGCAGGTGGTCTCCACGCCCGGCGACGACCTGACCGGGGACTTTCACGAGCTGTTCGAACTCACCTGCGCGCGCCACAAATTTTCCGGAGAGCCGGTGGTTTTTTTCAGGCGGCTCATGGCCGCGCTGGGGCCCGCGGGCCTGGCGCGGATCTACCTGGCCACCTACCAGGGCATGCCGGCCGCCGCCGCGGTGGCGGTGTTCTTCGGCGGCAGGGCCACCTACCTTTACGGCGGCACGTCGCCTTTTCTGCGGGGGACCATGGCCAGCTACGCCATGCACTGGCGCATCATGCGCGACGCGCGCGACAAGGGCTGCGGCTGCTACGACCTTTACGGCGCGGCGCCCACGGACCAGCCGCACCACCCCTACGCCAAATTCTCGGCTTTCAAGGCGCGGTTCGGCGGGGCGCTGTTCACCCCCGTCGGGGCGCATGACCTGTACTTCTACCCGCAGCTGGCCAAGACGCTGGTGTCGCGGCTCGGCGCGCGGTCACAAGGAGCGGCTGTATGACTGAAACTTTAATCGACATCCTGAGATCGCTGGGCTACGGCCTGGCCGCCCTGGCGCTGTGCTGGCTGGCGCGCCTGGTTTACGCGCTGAACCCGGCCGCAAAAAAGTCCGGTGCCGCGCCGCTGGCCGCCGGGAGCCCGGCGGAGGCCGCGGGCGCCGGCGGCTATTTCCTGGCGGTAATACTTTCGCTGGGCGGGCCCATCTCCTGGGCGTCCGACTCCTTCCTCGAGGGCGCGGCCGTGGCGCTGGGTTTCGGGGCGCTGGCCGTGGTGCTGCTCAACGCCTCTATCTGGGCGGCCGATAAAACCTACCTCGGGCGGCTGCGGCTGGAGAAGAGGGTGGCCGGGGGCTCGCTGGGCGCGGGGCTGCTGCGCGCGGCGCACGAGACGGCGCTGGGTCTGGTGATACTGGGCGCCTCCTGGGGCGACAACGGCGGGGTAATGGTAATGCTCTCTTTCTGGCTGCTCGGGCAGCTGCTGCTGGGCGCCGCGGTGACGGTCTATTTTAAAGCCTCCGGGTTCGACCTGGGCGGGGAGCTGGATAAAGGCAATACCGCGGCGGCGTTGAGCGCGGCCGGCATGATCGCCGGGTTCGGGCTCATCGCCTGGTCGGCCCTCTCGGGGCCTTTTCTCGGCTGGGGCCGCAGCGTGGTAGATACGGCCGCCTATTACGCGGCCGGGGCGCTGGGCATAACGGTTTTTCGCGCGGCGGCGGACTTTGTGCTGCTGCCGGGCGCCACGTTCCGCGGCGAGATCTTAAAGGGTAACGGCAACGTGGCCGCCGGCGTGCTGGACGCCTCCCTCACCGTCGGCATGGCCATCCTCCTGACCTGGTGCCTGATGTAGCCAATTCAGTTCTTCCTGAAATACTCGTCCACAGCCCTCGTTACGGACTGTATCAGCGGCCGGCCCTGCGGGGCGGGCAGCTGCGTATAGACCACCAGCACATATTCGCGGCCCGGGCCGCGCACTATGGCGGCGTCGTTGCGGGCGGAGGAAAGTTTTCCGGTCTTGCCGGCGTAGGCCGCGTCGCCCGGCAGGGCCCCGGCTATCAGCTCGCGGTCCAGCTGGCCGGCCAGCAGGTCGTACATGGCCTGCGAGGCTTCGGGGCTGACCAGGCGGCCCCGCGCCACCAGCGCCAGCAGCGTGGCCGCGTCGCGCGCCGGCATCTGGTTGTAGCCGGTATTTTCCGGATCGTCCACGTCGCTGCCGCTGGAGAGCTTGTGGCGCACGTGGGTATTGGCCAGGCCCGCGCCCTGCACGAAATCCGTCACGTTCTTGCGGCCCAGGAAATCTATCAGCGTGTTGGTGGCCACATTGTCGCTGCGGCGGATCATCACTTCCGTCAGCTTCTCCAGCGTCCAGGTCTCGCCCACCTTTAGGGGCGGGTTGGGGTCCTTTATCCCGTCGTGCTGCGGGTCCCAGGTGCCGGTCCAGTTATTCTGTTTTATCTGTATCTCCGACGAGAACGGCACGCCGCTGGCGGCGGCCTGCCAGGCGCCGGCCATCAGGGCGAGCTTTATAACGCTGGCGGCGGGTTTTATCTCCGTATCGCGCCAGCCGCTCCGCTGCGGCTCGGCGCTCCGCAGGTCTACTATGGAGACACAGGCCTTGGACAGGTCCAGCTGCCCGGAGAGTTCTTTTAAAAAAGCGTCAAGGCCGCCGCCGTTCATTTGGGCTGGGGCAGCGCGGCGCGGAACACCGGGCCGGGGAACCAGAACAGCCGGCGCCCGGCCACCGGGTTGAGCAGCAGTGCGAACGCTATCCACAGGGCCAGCAGGCCGAGGACGACCGTGAGCACCGCTATGGGCAGGCCCAGCGCCGCCGTGCCGGTTAGGGCGGCGATGATCTTGAAGGCGTACATCAGGTCTATCACCAGCAGAAAAGCGAACAGCAGCCCGCTGAAGAAGCCGAAGCCGTAGGTCATGGCCAGGAAGATCAGCAGGAAGCAGGCGTCCGTCGCCAGCAGCACCGAGTGGTCCGGCATAACGCCCCCGGCGATAGAGGTGAGCAGCCACCAGTTCATGACCCAGTTGAAGGCGAAGGCGGTGAACAGCGTGCCGCCGTAGAGGTTCTTGTTGGCCAGGCTCATTACGCCGGCGAGGAACTGGCAGCCGCCGCCGAAGAGCAGGCACAGCATGGCGGCCGTCTTTAGCGCCGCGGGCGTAAGCGTTACGCCGAAGGCGATAGGCGTCAGGGCGGCGC
Source organism: Elusimicrobia bacterium GWB2_63_22 (assembly GCA_001799735.1). Lineage (GTDB taxonomy): Bacteria > Elusimicrobiota > Elusimicrobia > Elusimicrobiales > UBA9959 > UBA9959. The sequence continues at coordinate 55,692 of MGUA01000032.1, forward strand.
AGCCCACCGCCAGGCCTATGAGGCCCATGGGGGTGGGTTCTGCGAAGAGCATGACCGGGTGCTGGGGTTCGTTCATCTTGTTCTCCTGTCCGTCCTGATCAAAAACCGCGGTACTTGCGCAGGCTGACCAGCCGCGCGTAATAATACGGGTTGGCCACCGAGTCTATGTGCACGCCGTTGCTGAACGAGGCGTGCACGAAGAAGCCCTTGCCCACGTAGATGCCGACATGGTCCACCTTGGCCGTGCCGGGGCGTTTCATGGCGAAAAAAATAAGGTCGCCGGGCTGCACGGCGGAGGGGGCGAGGTAGAGGCTCTGCGCGTACTGCTCTCCCGAAACCCGGGGCAGGCGCAGGCCGGCCTTGGCGTAGACCAGTCGGGCGAAAGCGGAGCAGTCCATGCCGGTGTCGGGGTGCATGCCGCCCCACAGGTACGGGGTGTTGAGAAAAGTGAGCGTCTCTTTTACCACGGCCGCCCGGGCGTCCGCTATGGCCACGGCCCCGGCCGGGCCCGGCAGCAGCGCCGGGGCCAGCAGCGCCGCCAGTAGGAGTGTTTTTGCGGTCATTTTGCGATTAAGGTATTATATAAAAGGCTTAAACACGATGAGAAAGACATTATTCACTTTTCTGCTGCTGGCCGGCCTTGCCGCCAACGGGGTCTGCGCCGGACTGCCGGACCTGCGCCGGCAGGCCGCCTGGGGCGACAAAGAAAAAAAAGAATTCCTCAACTTCATAAGGTCGGACCAGCCCGCCCCGCAGGGCGGCCAGGTAAAGTACGTGCCCGACGGCAACGGCGCGCGCCGGCCGCGCAAGGCACGCTACGCCGCGCTGGCGCTGGTGAGTGACACCATGATAATTGACACCGGGGGCGGGCGGACCAAGACCGAGACTACCACCCTCGGTCCCAAGCTGCTCGTCGGCGGCCACCTGTTCTCCTGGGTGCGCTATTACGCCGGCGTTAAATACAACAGGATCGGCCAGGACCGGCTGGACGGCACCCGCGCGCATTTCTCCCACCTCGAGATCCCCGCCGGCATAGAACTTGCCCTGATCCCCTTAGGTACGCCGCATACGCGCTACGTGCTGCTGCGGAGCGGGGTCTCGTCGCATTTGTTCTCCGGTCCCGGGGACAAGTCCGATTTTAACGCCCCGCTGAAAGGCTGGCACCCGGCCTGGAACCTGGGCCTTGGCTATGAGTGGCAGTTCGCCAATTCCAACTGGCGCTTTCACTCCCTGGCCGAGGGCTACAGGTCCATGGGCGGCGGGCTGCGGTTTTACGGCACCGGCCTGACGGCCGGCTTTGTGTATACCTTCTAGGGGTCCCCTCAGAAAACGGGAAAAAGCGTACGCACAGCTGCAAATCAAGGTTCTGGTCCAGTGTTGAACCCCGTGCATGGCCGATTTTCATCGTAATCCTTTTATTCTCTCGCAAAAGTCCATGCAGAAGGATATAGCTTTGCGAAAGACTTTTGGAAACGGGCTCCCACTCGGAATGCGCCTGTTTGGCCGAGTGTCGCATAACTAAGGAGTTTTGAGAATTGAGGCCGCTAAGAAGCCTTGATGCACGATTTGTTGTGTTTTTAAAAGCGGCCCCTGAGCACCCGTTAAACCCCTTAGCCGTTCTATCATTTCGTTTGCTGATGGGGTACGACTGAAAGCACCTTGACGATAGTCTATTTTTTCAATATTGTCACTATTGGTAAGCATGGGTATCCTCCGTAGTCTTTCTGCTCGATACATTAAGTCTACTAGATGCCCATGCTTCCTTCAATTTACACCCGAAATCTTAACACAACCCAACGAACGCGCTACGAATACGCTACACGACCGTGCACGGCCGATTGATGCTACGCTGCTGCAGTATCTGTCACCGCTGGGCTGGGAGCACATCAGCTTGACCGACGACTACCTCTGGCGCAGCAGCGCCAGGGGCGGTGCAGGGAAATTCAGGCCGCTGCGGCCGTTAGTTCGCCCTTAGCGTAATATTCTTTTCGTTTTATGAGGGGACCCCTTCTAGCTCCGCCGCTGCAAAATAAGAACGCCCGGGACCTCCCGGGCGTTCTTGTTTTTTTGCTTCCCGGCGTCAGTGCACGCCGTGCATCCACTTGCGGATCTTCGGGGTCATGAGCAGCAGCAGGGCCGCGGCGCCCAGGCCGGTGGCCGTGGGGATCATGTAGAAGGTCATGTGGTTGACGGTGTCGTAGTTGCCGGCGAAGAAGCCGCCCACAAAGCCGGCCGCCACGCTGGACAGGAACCAGACGCCCATCATGAGCGAGCCGAACTGCGCCGGCGCCAGCTTGGTCACCAGCGACAGCCCGACGGGGGACAGGCACAGTTCGCCCAGGGTGTGGAAGAAGTACGCGCCCACCAGCCACAGCATGCTGACCGGGCCGTACTTCTGGTACGAGGCCGCGGCGGCGATCATCACCACGAAGCCGATGGCCAGCAGGCCCAGGCCGATGGCGAACTTTATGGGGCTCGACGGCTCGCGGCCGGTCTCGCCGAGGCTGATCCACATCTTGGAGAAGAACGGGGCCAGCAGCACGATGAAGAACGGGTTGAGGGACTGGAACCAGCCGGCGGGCACCCTGAATTCACGTCCGAACATGTGGATGGCGCGGTTGGTCTCGGCGTCGGCGAACAGCGTCAGCGAGGAGCCGGCCTGCTCGAAGGCGGACCAGAAGAAGATGGAGAAGAACACCATGATGAAGATCACGGCCAGGCGCTGCTTCTCCACCTGCGTGAGCGTGGACTTGGAGGGCTTGTTGGCGTAGGCGTAGGCCATGCCGATAAGGACCAGCACGGCGGCCAGGCCGTAGACCCAGTTGGGGACCAGGCCGGTGATATTGTAGCCGTTCATCTGCAGGGCGCTCCCGACGAGAAAGGCCACCATGGCGGTGACCATGGCTATAGGCACCCAGTAGTTGGTCTGCGGGGTGGAGGGCTTCATCATCTTGTCGCCGAGCAGGGCCTTGTTGCCCCACAGGTACATGGCCAGGCCCAGCACCATGCCCACGCCGGCGGCGCCGAAGCCGTAATGCCAGCCCACTTTCTCGCCCAGCGTGCTGCAGATGAGCGGGGAGAACATGGCGCCGAGGTTGATGCCCATGTAGAAGATGGTGAACCCGGCGTCGCGGCGGGGGTCGTTCTCCTCGTAAAGGGAGCCGACTACCGTCGAGATGTTAGGTTTGAAGAAGCCGTTGCCCATGATGAGCAGGATCATGGCGCCGAAGAAGAACGGCAGCGGGGGGAAGGCCATGGCGAAATGGCCGAGGGCCATCAGCGTGCCGCCAATTACGATCGCCCGACGTTGGCCGAGGTAGCGGTCGGCGATGTAGCCGCCGAGCAGGGGGGTGAGGTAGACCAGGCCGGTGTACCAGCCGTAGACCTGGGCTGATTTCTCGGTGGAGAACATGAGGTACTTGACCATGTAGAGCATGAGCAGGGCGCGCATGCCGTAGTAGGAAAAGCGTTCCCACATCTCTACGAAGAACAGCAGGAACAGGCCCTTGGGATGGTTATGGTGTATGCTCATATGCCTCCGGCTAGCTTTATAATACTGTTTTGGATTATACATAATTTGCCGTTATTTCCACCAAAAACACCCTCTTTTTGATGAAATCTAGTATTACATATAATTATATTTATAAATATAAATATATATTCCACAAAAAAGCCAGGAAGGACTGGTTAGGCTCTTTGCCCGGGCGCCAGGGCTTGAGCCAGGGGTGTGGGCCCGCCAGGCACGGCGTCGCGCACACCGTGCGCGCGCCTCGTCTCTCGGCCTCGTCGCTTACGCAAGCCTCGGCCTCCGAGACGACCTGTCGAACCCACACCCCTGTCTCAAGCCCCTCGGTATTGCGTGAGTAAAAATAATTATATAAGATATTTCTCGTCGTGCTGCGGTTGTTTCTCCGTCGTGAAAAATAATTGTTGACAGGATTTTTTTATTTGTGCTATACTAATCATGTTGTCGGAAACAGCCCCCCACAAAGGGCGCGAACCAAACCCAGCAACAACGATCTTTAAAAGCAATAAACAACAGTGCGAAACAAAAAAGTTTTTTGAAAAGCAACATCTCAAAAAACAAGTTCTCCGACGTAAAATAAAATAGTTGACATGGTTCGCAGTTTTGTGATAAGATTTACTTACGGTAGCGAACACAAGCCGCGACCGTAACAAACGACCTTCTACCTGTGGAGTGCAATCCACGAAACGGGAATAAGGTTTGCTCTCTAAAAAATTATGTATGAATGGGCACCCTGAACGTGCGAAACGGGGAAAGCCAGAAGAGGCCAGGCCTTAAAACCTGTCTGAACTTTTGGCGGAACCTGCGGAACATGTTGATGGTGTAATGAACACAAAGCAATTACCTAAGGTGTGATAACCAAGTTGGTTAGAACAATAGTAATAGAGCTAATTAGAACTTCTCCGTAAATGCTAATAGTAAATGGTAAACAGAAATGTTTACTATGAGCTGTTACGGATTTTTTGGAGAGTTTGATCCTGGCTCAGAGTTAACGCTGGCGGCGTGCCTAACACATGCAAGTCGAGCGAAGAGTGGCAGAGTATCGCGCTCTTAGCGGCAGACGGGTGAGTAACGCTTAAACAATCTGCCCTCGAATGGGAGACAACCAAGCGAAAGTTTGGCTAATACCCCATACAATCCTCTCCAGGCATCTGGAGGGGATGAAAGGCCCGCAAGGGTCGTTCGAGGAGGAGTTTAAGTCCTATCAGCTAGTTGGCGGTGTAACAGACCACCAAGGCTATGACGGGTAG
>MGUA01000033.1 GCA_001799735.1 Elusimicrobia bacterium GWB2_63_22
AGGAGCGCGAGAAGATCAACATGGAGATCGTCAACGCCGTAGACAAGGCCTCCATCCCGTGGGGCCTCAAGGTCACCCGCCACGAGATCAAGAACATCACTCCCCCCGACAGCATCAAGGGCGCGATGGAAAAGCAGATGCGCGCCGAGCGCGAAAAGCGCGCCATCATCGCCGAGTCCGAAGGCGACAAGCAGGCCAAGATCAACCGCGCCGAAGGCGACAAGCAGCAGAACATCGCCCTCTCCGAGGGTGAAAAGATGAAGCGCATCAACGAGGCCGAAGGCCGCGGCCAGGAGATCGAGCGCATCGCCATGGCCACCGCCAAGGGTATCCGCGAGATCGCCGGCGCCATCAACGAGAAGGGCGGCTCCGACGCCGTGAACCTGCGCATCGCCGAGCAGTACCTGGGCGAATTCGGCAAGCTGGCCAAGACAAACAACACCCTTATCATCCCCGCCGACCTCGGCGACACCGCCGGCATGGTGGCCGCGGTCAGCAAGGTATTCACCGCCACAAGGCAGCGCGCCGCCGACATCGAGGCCGGAGCTGCACCCGCCGCCGCGCCGCTGCCGGGAGTCAAACCCGCCGGCCAGCATTACCCCCCGCTCCAGCAGCGCCCTTCCCAGGGCGGCCAGTAAGGCCCGCGAGCCCCAAAAAAAGAACCGGGAGAAGTCTCCCGGTTCTTTTTTTGCCCGCCGCCGGTCTTATTTCTCTTCGGGGTTTTCGCCCAGCTCTTTCAGGGCGGTCTTGAGCGCCTCCTCGTGGCGGCGGCTTTCCAGCGGGGCCAGCAGGCTGTAGGCGCACGGCACCACCAGCAGCGTCAGCACCGTCGAGAGGAGCACGCCGCCGATGACCACCAGGGCCATGGGAATGCGCGTCTCGGCGCCGGGGCCGTAGCCCAGCGCCGGCGGTATGGCCGCCGCTATGGTGGCGAAAGAGGTCATCAGGATGGGCCGCAGCCGTATCGGGCAGGCCTCCAGCAGCGCCGCGTCCACGCCAAGCCCGCCCGCCCTTCGGCGGTTGTTGGTGAAATCCACCAGCAGGATGGAATTCTTCTTCACGATACCCATCAGCAGGATCAGGCCTATCATGCTGTAGATGCTCAGGGAATACCCGCCCAGCTTAAGCGCTATGAAAGCGCCCGTCAGGCTGAACGGCAGCGCCAGCAGCACCGTGAACGGGTGCAGGAAGCTGTTGAACTGGGAAGCCAGGATCATGTACGCCACGAACACGCCCAGGATCAGGGCGAAGGTGAGGCTGGAGAAGGATTCCTGGAAAGTTTTAGACGTGCCCGAGAAGACCACCCTGTAGCCGTCGGGCAGTATCTCTTTCGAGAGGCGCTCCACTTCCTTTATGGCCTGCTCCTGCGAAGAGCCCTGCGCCACGTTGGCGAACACGCCGATGGCGCGCTCGCGGTTCTTGCGCGAGATGGTCAGCAGCGTGGTCTTCTGCTCCACCTTCACCACTTCGGAGAGGCGGATCACTTCCCCCCGGTTGTTGCGCACCCAGATCTTGTTGATGTCCTTAGGGTCGCTGCGGTCGCGGCCCAGCAGCTGCACGCGGATGTCGTAGCGCTTGCCGCCGCGGGTGAACTTGCCGGCGCGCACGCCGCCTATCATGGAGTTCACCGCGTCGCCTATCGACGAGACCGACACGCCGCGGGCGGCCGCCTTTTCGCGGTCGGGCACCACCTGCACTTCCGGCATGCCTTCCTGGTAATCGGTGTCCACGTCGGTCATCCGGCCGGAGGCCGTCATCTGCTCCATCAGCAGGCGGCTGTAGTCGCCCAGCTTCTCCCAGTTGGGGCCGCGCACGCTGAACTCCACCGGGAAGCCGCGCTGCGCCGTAAAGCCGCCGAGCGACGGGTCCTGTATGGCCACGCGCCGCACGCCGGGTATGGCGTTGAGCGGCTTGCGGGCGTAGCGCATGAACTCCTGCTGGGTCGGGGGCCGTTTCTGGCCCGGCAGCGGCACGCGCTCGGCCGGGGGCTTCATGGCTATCATCAGCATGCCCTGGTTCACCTGGCCGCCGCCGAAACCGCCGGTATTGGCCATGAAGGTGCGGATGTTCGGCTGGGCCATGGCCCACTTCTCGGCCTCTTCCATGGCCTTGGCCGTAACGTCCAGCGGCGTGCCTACCGGCATCTGCACGCGCGCCAGGAAGCGGCTCTGGTCCTGCGCCGGCGAGAACTCCTTGGGAATGAACCTGATGAGCGACATCGAGGCCGCGAAGACCGCCAGCGAGACCATTATAACGGTCCAGCGGCGCCGCAGCAGCCGGCCCAGCAGGGACGCGTAAGATACCCGCGCCCTCTCCATCAGGCCGTCCATCGCGCGGCCTATCCACAGCCCTCGCTCCGCGTCCACGAACTGCGAGCAGCGCATCGGCGTCAGGGTCAGCGCCTCCAGCAGCGACAGCATGACCGCCGCCGTCATGGTGACGCCGAACTGGAAGAAGAACTTGCCTATGATGCCCTGCATGAACACCACGGGCAGGAAGATGGCGAGGATGGCGATGGAGGCGGCCATGGCCGGGAAGGTCATCTCGCGCGCGCCCAGGATGGCGGCGCGCACGCGCCCCTCCCCCTTTTCGTTATGGCGCACTATGTTCTCCAGCATCATGATGGCGTCGTCGACGACTATGCCTATGGCCAGCGTCAGGCCCAGCAGGGTGAAGGTGTTGAGCGTAAAGCCCATGAAGTAGAGGACGATAAAGGAGCCCACGATGGAGGTCGGTATCGCCAGCAGCACGTTGATGGTGGACGACCAGGAGCCGAGAAAAAGCCAGCACACGACCGAGGTCAGGATGACCGACAGCACCAGGGTGAAATTCAGTTCGCGGGTGGATTCCTCGATGAACCGGGTGGAGTCGTTGACGATCTCCAGGTGCATCCCTGCCGGCAGGGTCTTCTTGATCTGCTCCAGCCTGGACTTGACCAGCTTGGCTGTGGCCACGGCGTTGGAGCCGCGCTGCTTCTTGATCCCCAGGCCCACGGCGCGCCGGCCCCAGTTGCGGGTGATGCGGCGCACGTCGGCCAGCCCGTCCTCCACCTTGGCCACGTCGCCGATATGGTAGGTGCGCCAGATGGCCGAGCCGCCGCGCCCGGCTATCACGATGCGCGAGAAGGCCTCGGGCGTGGGGGCCTCGCCCAGCACGCGCACGTTCAGCTCTTTCTTGCCGGTATCGATATAGCCCGCGGGCTGCTCCGCGTGCTGCGCCGAGATGGCGCCCAGCACGTCGGTGACCGTCAGCTGGGCCGCGTCCATCCTGTTGGAGTCCAGCCAGACGCGCAGGGCCGGGTCCACGTAGCCCCCCATGCTGACTTCGCCCACGCCCTCCACGATGCTGAGCTGGTCGCGCAGCACGTCGTTGGTGTAGTTCATCAGGTCCGTTACGGGCCTGTCGCCGGAAAGGGCGATCCAGATGATCGGCTGGTCCTCGGGGTTGGTCTTGGTCACCACCGGGGGGTCTATTTCCTTGGGCAGGTTGCGCGCGGCCTGGGAAACCTTGGCCTGCACCTCCTGCATGGCGTCGTCTATGTCGTGGTTCAGCTCGAACTCCAGCGTGATGCGCGCCGAGCCCCTGCGGGAAGAGGAGGAGATGTCCTTGATGCCGGCGATGGTCATCACCGCGCTTTCCAGCACGTCGGTGACCTGCGTCTCCATCACCTCTGGGGCCGCGCCCTCCAGGGAGACGCTGACGTTGACCACCGGATAGTCCACGTCGGGCAGCTGGCTGATGCCCATGCGTTCAAAGCTGATGGCGCCGAAGACTATCAGCCCCAGCATCAGCATCCAGGCGAAGACGGGGCGTTTTATGGAGAGGTCGGATAAGGTCATGGTTTAAGTTCCGCGCCGGCGGCGGTTTCCAGCCGGATCAGCGCCAGGCTGTTGCGGGCCCGCGCCTGGGAGAGCGCCAGCCGCGTCTGCTGGGCCGTGTTCAGGGCGCTCAGGACGTCCAGGTTGTTCACCAGCCCCAGTTTGTAGTCTTCCTGCTGCAGGCTGGCGTTCTCGTCGGCCAGGGTGAGCGCGTCGGCCAGGCTTTCGGTCTGCTTTACGGCGTATTCGTACTCCTCGTAGGAGGAGCTCACGTCGGAAAGAGCCTGCCTCTGCGCCAGGTCCAGCGCCAGCTGCGCGGCGCGCCGGGCGGAATAAGCGTATTCTTTTTTTCCCTGCAGCAGCCCCCCGGTATAGAGCGGGACGTTGAGGTAGGCGCCGGCGTCCCAGCGGTTGACCGGGTCCGGCGTGGGGGTGCGCACTACGTAATAATTGGCGGACAGGTTTACCGAGGGCCACTGCCCTCTCTCCTGCAATTCGGCCAGGTAGCCCGAAGCCTCCGCCTCGCGGCGGCGCGCCTGCAGGTCGGGGCGCCTGAGGGCAAGTTCGCGGTAAGTCTGCAGCTCCGCCGCCCCGCGGGCGGGCAGCTCGGCCGGGGCCAGGTCTTCCGAAAGGCCCGTCATGAACTTGAGCGCCTGCTGCGCCAGCCTTTCCTCTGAAAGGGCGGCCAGGTAATCGGCCTTGTCCCGCGCCAGCTGGGACCGCGCGGACACCACCTCGCTGCGCCGGGAGCGGCCGATGGCCGCCCTGGCCTCCAGCTCGGCGATGCGCTTGGCGGTGACGGCCAGCTGGTCGGCGCGGATGAACACCTCGCGCTGGGCGGCCAGCAGGTTCAGGTAGGCCTGGGCCGCGGAAAGGTAAAGCTGCTGCCTGGCGCGCTCCAGGTGCAGGCGGGCCGCCCCGGTATGCGCCGAGGCGGCTTTCGCGGCGGTGTAATCCCTCATCCCCGAGAAAAGGCCGTAGCTGCCCGAGAAGTAGCCCTTGGTCGCGGCGTCGGCGTTCTGCTGTTTGGAAAGGGAAGCGTTAAAATCGAAAGAGGGGCGGAAAGCCGAGGCCAGCTGCCGCTCGGCCGCGTCCAGCTGCGCCGCCCCCTCCGCCTGCTGCGCCAAAGCCTCGCTGCGGCCCAGGGCCAGGGCGTAGGTCCCGCCCAGCGAGACAGGCCGCATGCCAGCGGTAGTGAATTCCTGCGCGGCGGAGGGCCCGGGGCAAAGGAGGACAAGCGTCAGAAGAGCTTTTTTCATCGACGATATTCTACAAAATAGCCGCGGCGCACCGGGTTAAGGAGATTACTTCTTTATAAGGTGCCAGACTATTTCGGAAGCCTTGGAGAGATGCTCGAGCAAAATATATTCGGTCTTAGCCTGCGGGTTCTTTACCCCGATGCCGAAATTGACGGCGGCCACGCCCCTGTCATTGAGCGCGTTGGCCTCGCTGCCTCCCGGGGCTGGGACGGCCGCAGGCGGGAGCCCCGCGCCTCTCAGCGCCTCCTCGGCCAGGCGGCGCACTTCGCAGCCCGGCTGGTGCGCGTAAGGCGCGAAATCCCAGGACCACTTGAACGCCGCCGCCCCGCCGGCCGCGGCCGCGGCGGTCTCAAATTCGGCTTTTATCCTGTCTAATATCGGTTTGGCGTTTTCCTGCCGGGAGGCCCGCACCTGGCCCCTGACCATGGCGGCCAGCGGCACGGTGCCGGTAGCGGAGCCGCCGGCGATAGTGCCCGCGTTGGACGTGGTCTCTCCGTCATGCCGGCCGAACTTCAGGGCGGACAGGGCCTGGGCTGCGATGGCTATCGCCGAGACGCCGTTCTCGGGTTCGGCGGCGGCGTCGGCTGCCCGCCCCAGGATATCGGCGGAGAAGACGGCCACGCCGTGGGAGGAGACCGTGTAGGAGCCGGGGTCCAGCGGGGAGTCGAAAACAAAGCCGCAGCGCACCCCTTCGGGCAGGCCCAGGTGCTTCACGCCGGCCATGTTCCCCCTGCCGCGGGTTGTGAAAGCGATCGTGAACGGCTTGAGCGGGAGATTGGTGTTGATGGCCCGTTCCAGGGCGTAAAGTATCGCCGCGATGCCGGCCCGGGCGTCGACGCCGAGCGGGCTCTTGCCGTCCGAGGCCGCGCGGTCAGGAGTGAGCGCCGGGATGGTGGAGGACGTGTACTGCGCCGTATCCATATGGGCGAGCAGCACAAAATTGCCGCCTCCCCCCACGCGGCAGACTACGTTGCTGGTGTTGGAGAGCGCGGCCGCGGCCGTGTTGTCGAGCTGTACCGGCAGGCCGAGGTTCTTGAGGAAGGCGAAAAGATACTTCGCCACCTCGGCTTCTTTGCCGGGCAGAGCGTCTATGCGCGCCACCTCCAGGAACAGGTCCACCAGCCTTCTGCTTGCCATTGGGTTCTCCAGGGGCTACTTAGCCCATTCCCGGACCAGGTTGACCACCACCTCTGCGGATTTGTTCATCCCGTCCAGCGAGACCCATTCATAGCGGCCATGGTAGTTGTAGCCGCCGGTGAAGATGTTGGGCGTGGGCAGGCCCATGAAGGAGAGCCGCGCCCCGTCGGTGCCGCCGCGCACGGGCTTAACCCGGGGTTCAAGCCCTGCCTGCTTTACCGCGGCTTTCAGGTTGGCCATCACCAGGGGGTGCTTTACGATAACTTCCTTCATGTTTCGGTACTGTTCCCGGAAGGCAAGGTCGATCCTGGCCAGCGGGTATTTGAGACGCTTGGCGGCGACGATGGCCTCGAGCTGGCGCTCCATGGCTTTGAGCTTCTTCAGGTCGTGGTCCCGCACTATGCCGGAAACCTCGCCCTTTTCGGTCTCGCCGGCAATGTCCATGAACATAATGAACCCCTCGTGGCCGGCGGTGGCTTCGGGGATCATGTTCTCGGGCCAGGATGAGACTATATCGGCTACGATGCGGGTGGCGTTGGCCATGGCGTTCTTGGCGGAGCCGGGGTGCACGCTCTTGCCGGCCACCTTTATGACCACAGAGTCGGCGTTGAACGTCTCCTCTTCTATGGAGCCGGCCACGTCGCCGTCCACGGTGTAGGCGTAATCCGCGCCGAAGGCCTTCACGTCGAAGTATTTGACGCCCTGGCCTACTTCCTCGTCGGGCGTGAAGCCGATCTTCAGCGTGCCGTGAGGGATCTCCGTGTGTTTGAGCAGGTATTCGGCGGTCGTCATGATTATGGCGAGGCCGGCCTTGTCGTCCGCGCCCAGCAGGGTATCTCCCGAGGCGGTGACGATATCGTCGCCCTTGCAGAGGGAGAGCTTGGGGCAGTTCTTTTCGTTGAGGATGACGCCGTGCTTGCGGCTGATGACGATGTCGCCCCCCTTCCAGGCCTTATGCAGCTGCGGCCGCACGCCTTTGCCGGAGGCGTCGGGGGAGGTATCCACGTGGGCCAGCAGGCCGATCACCGGCTTTTTGCCCTTCACGGTGGCGGGGATCTCGGCGGTGACATAGCCGTGTTTATCCAGCTTCACTTTTTTCGCGCCGATAGCCTTCAGCTCCGCCGCCAGCAGTTTAGACAGCGTCAGCTGTTTTTTTGTCGAAGGGAAGGTCTGGGATTTGTCGTCACTCTGGGTGTCCACGCGGGCGTATTTGTCCAGCCGCCTGTAAAGGGTTGCCTTAAGGTCCATGTTTCCTCCGTAGAATTGTCCGCCCATCGCAAAAAGGATATAATTAAATTATACCCCGGTTCAAGGAGCGCGCCAATGTCCCTCAACTTCATGCCCAAGGAAGTTAAGTTCTTCGACTACCTCAACCTGCAGTCCGAAAATATCGTCAAGACCGCCGCCTGCTTCAAGGCCGCCGTGAAGACCGGCTCTTTCGACGAAGAGACCGTCAAGAAGATAAAGAACCTGGAGCACGAGGGCGACACCCTTTCCCACGAGATCGTGGACATGCTCAACCGCACTTTCATCACCCCCATAGACCGCGAAGACATCTACACCCTGGCCAACACCCTCGACGACATCGTGGACATGATCAACTCCATGGCCAACCGCATAAAGCTCTACAAGCTCGACACCAACGACGAGCACATGATCCTGTTCGCCGACACCATCGACCAGTCCACCCAGGCCCTGGCCAACGCCGTCAAGCACATGCACGACACCAAGCGCGCCCGCCGCGTGCTGGACTACTGCATAGAGGTCAACCGCCTGGAGAACATGGGCGACCAGATCCGCGAGAAGGCCATCAGCCACCTGTTCGAGACCGAGAAAGACCCCATCATGGTCATCAAGTGGAAAGAGATCTATGAAGTCGCCGAGGGCACCCTGGACACCTGCGAGCACGTGGCGAAGGTGATAGAGGCCATCCTCGTAAAACATGGATAGCACCCTCCTCGCGGTCATAGGCCTGATAGCCCTGGCGCTGGTCTTCGACTTCCTCAACGGCTTCCACGACGCCGCCAATTCCATCGCCACGATAGTCTCTACCCGCGTGCTCACCCCGCGCCAGGCCGTGATCTGGGCCGCGTTCTTCAACGTGGTCGCCTTCTTCATCTTCGACCACTCCGTGGCCAAGACGATGGGCACGGGAATCGTGGACATCGCCGTGATAGATACCCATGTTATTTTCGGAACGCTCGTGGGGGCCTGTGCCTGGAATATCCTGACCTGGTATTACGGCCTGCCGTCCAGCTCTTCCCACGCGCTCATCGGGTCCCTGGCCGGCGCCGCCGTGGTAAAGGCCGGCTCCACCAAGGTGCTGGTGATGTCTGGCATCTACAAGGTGGTGGCGTTCATCGTCATCTCCCCCCTGCTGGGCATGCTGCTCGGGCTCTTCTTCGGGGTGGTGGTGTACCGGCTCTTCGCAAAGTCCGTCCCCGGCAAGGTGGACCACCTGTTCCGCAAGGGCCAGCTGCTGTCGGCCGCGGCCTACAGCCTGGGGCATGGCGGCAACGACGCGCAGAAGACCATGGGCATCATCGCGGGCCTGCTGGTCAGCGCCGGCTACCTCAGCGGCGGGGCGACCGGTTCGGATTTCGATATCCCTAAATGGGTGGCCGCGCTCTGCTATTTCGCCATGGGCATGGGCACTATGTTCGGCGGCTGGCGCATAGTTAAAACCCTGGGGCACAAGATCTCCAAGCTCAAGCCTGTGGACGGCTTCTGCGCCGAATCGGGCGCCGCCGCCACGCTGTACCTGGCCTCCGGCATGGGCATCCCGGTAAGCACCACCCATACCATCACCGGCGCCATCATGGGCATCGGCACCATGAAGCGGTTCAGCGCCGTGCGCTGGGGCGTGGCCGGTCAGATCATCTGGGCCTGGATCCTTACCATCCCCGGTTCCGCCGCCATCTCGGCGGCAGTTTACTTCCTCTCTAACGGGCTGTTCAGCAACTGACCCGGCCCCGCGTAAAACAAAAGAGCCGCGCAATGCGCGGCTCTTCTGTTTTAACCGGAAACCTGCTAGTGCTTGGCGGCGTCCCTGCCCGCCAGCATCCCGGACGTCCAGGCCAGGTGCAGGTTGTAGCCTCCGGAATCCCCGTCGATATCCAGCAGCTCCCCCGTAACGTAAAGCCCTTTCACTTTTTTTGAAGCGAAGGTGGCCGGGTTCACCTCTCCCGGGGCGCAGCCCCCGGCCGCCACCATAGCGTCCTCAAAACCGGTCGAGCCCTTGATCTGCATCGGCAGGCATTTGAGCAGCGCGGCGAACTTGTCCAGAGCCTCTGGCTCCAGGCGCCCGCAGAGCGCCTGCCACTGCGCCCCGGCCAGGCAGGCCAGGACCTTCATGAGCTTATCGTTATGCAGGCCGGCGGCGAAATGACAGAAGGGCCTGTCGGCAAAGCGGGCGGCCCGCTCCGAAAGCAGGCGGAACAGCGCTCCCTCCGTGGTGTCAGGGAAGAGGTCGGCCTCGGCGAAGACCTCCCCCTCCCCAAGCGCCGCCAGCGCGGCGCGGCTGACGTTAATGGCCGCCGGGCCGGAAAGGCCGTAAGAGGTGAACAGCAGTTCCCCGCGTGCCTGGGCCACGGTTCTGCCGCCGGCCGTTACGCGCAGGGCCGCCTGCAGGCGGACGCCGTCGAGCTCGGCCACAAAAGGCTCCCTTACCTTAAGCGGGACCAGCGCCGGGCTGGCCGGGGAGACGGTGTGGCCCAGGCCGCGCAGCAATGCGTAACCGGCGGAGGTGCCGCCTATCTGCGGATAACAGGGGCTGCCGGCGGCCAGGATGACCTTCCCAGCCGTAAAAACGAGTTTCTCCCCGCGCGGGCTTTTCTTGTCCCATTGCGGCGGCACCCGGCAGGCTTCCACCGTAAATACGCTGCCGGGCTTTATGGCGACGACTTCGGTAAGGGTACTCACCCTGGCCGTTCCGGCGGCGAGCTCGTTTATCAGCACGCCGACCACGTCCTGGGCCTTCATGGACCTGGGAAAAAACCTGCCGTCCTCCCCTTCAGTCCTCAGCAGGCCCAGCCCGTCGAAAAAGGCGAGCACCGCCGCGGGCGGCAGCGCGGCGAAAGTCTTTTTAAGGAAAGCTGCGGGCGCCCCATGGTAGAAGGACGGGCCGATTTCCAGGTTGGAAAAGTTGCATTTTCCGGAGCCGGTGGACAGGATCTTGCGCCCGGGCACATGGTTCTTTTCCAGGACCAGTACCGAAGCTCCCGCGCGCGCGGCCTCCACGGCCGCGGCCAGGCCGGAAGCCCCGCCGCCAACGATGATCACGTCAAAATTATTTTCCATGTTAAAAAGGAACGCCCGGGAACCCCGGGCGTTCGCTCCTTTGCCTTGTTCAGGTCAGACCCTGCCGGCCGAACCGAGGACGGTGGTGTTCTTGTCCATGTACATCTTCACCAGCTCTTCGCGGGCCGGGCCCAGGTACTTGCGCGGGTCGAACTCGGTGGGCTTCTCGGCGAAGACCTTGCGGATGACGGCGGTCATCACCAGGCGGCCGTCGGAGTCTATGTTGATCTTGCAGACGGCGCTCTTGGCGGCGCGGCGCAGCTGCTCGGCGGAGACGCCCACGGCGTTCTCCATCTTGCCGCCGTACTTGTTGATCATGTCGATATATTCGTTGAGCACCGAGGAGGCGCCGTGGAGCACGATCGGGAAGCCGGGGATGCGCTTCTCGCACTCCTCGAGGATGTCGAAGCGCAGCGGCGGCGCGCTCTCGCCGGGCTTCACCTTGAACTTGAAGGCGCCGTGGCTGGTGCCGATGGAGATGGCCAGCGAGTCCACGCCGGTCTTCTTCACGAAATCCTCAACCTGGGCGGGGTCGGTGTAGTTGGAATGCTCGTGCGAGACTTCGTCCTCTATGCCGGCCAGCACGCCGAGTTCGCCCTCCACGGTCACGTCGAACTTGTGGGCGTATTCCACCACCTGCTTCGTTATCTCCACGTTCTTCTCATAGGGGTGGTGGGAGGCGTCTATCATCACGGAGGAGAAGCCGTTGTCGATGCAGCTCTTGCACAGCTCGAAGGTGTCGCCGTGGTCGAGGTGCAGGGCCACCGGCACCGGGCCTTCCTTCATTTCCTTGATCATCTCCATCGCGCCGCGGCCCATCCAGCGCAGCAGCGTGGCGTTGGCGTAGTCGCGGGCGCCCTTGGAGAGCTGCAGGATCACCGGGGAGCGGGAGCGCACGCAGGCGGTCAGGATGGCCTGCAGCTGCTCCATGTTGTTGAAATTATAGGCCGGCACGGCGTAGCCGTCCTTCATCGCAGCCTTGAACATCTCGCGCGTATTGACGAAACCGAGTTCTTTGTAGGTTACCGGCATAGTGTCCTCCGTGGTGAAATACCCTCAAACTCATTATATTAATTAAAACGGGCCCGTCAAAACTTACTTCTCCCCCCGCTAATTTGATAAAATAGCTTATTAGCATCTCCGAGAGGGGTTTAAACGGAGACTGTCGCAACAGTGATAGTACGGGGACAACGGAGGGAACATGCAGCCACAGGAAAAACCTTATCTTACAGGCCGGGCCTTTTTATTCAGCATCCACAAAGGCGAGGACCTGCTCCAGGCCATACAGTATTTCTGCCACCACCACCAGGTGCGCTGCGGCCTGATCAACGCCATAGGGGCCGTGGAGCGCGCGACGATCAGCGTCTACGACCAGAAGGCCAAGAAGTACAACAAGATCAATATAGAGAAAGAGCTGGAAATACTTTCCCTCTCCGGCAACATCAGCCTGTTCGACGACAAGCCGATGGTCCACGCGCACGTCATGTTCTCGGATTCCGAGGGCAAGGCTTTCGGCGGCCACCTGGTGATGGGCACGCGGGTGTTCAGCGCCGAGGTCTGCATCCAGGAGCTGACCGGCGACATAAAGGTGCGCAAGCTGGAAAAAGCCACGCAGCTGCCGCTGTGGGCCAACCCGGTCTGCCTTAAATGACGGACGGCTCTCCTCTCAAGGACGGCATGGATGGAGGCGGCATAACCCCGCCTCCATCTTCATTCCGGGCCGGCTTCATCCCGATAACCGGGCTGCCCAACGCCGGCAAGTCCACGCTGATGAATTCCCTGTGCGGCACGCGCCTCTCCATCATCTCGGACAAGCCTCAGACCACCCGCAACAATATCCTGGGCATCCTCAACGCCCCTGGCTTCCAGGCCGTGTTCGTGGACACCCCCGGCCTGCTGAAGGCCCGCAACCTTTTCGAACGCAGCATGGAGGGCGCCATAAAACGCGCCGCCAGGGAAGAGGGCGACCTCTGCATCCTGATCGCCGAGCCCGGCCTCCCGCCGGCGGACAAGATCCACCTCTTCGACCCGCTCAAGCAGGTCCGCTGCCCGCTCTACCTGGCCATCAACAAGCTGGACAAGGAAAAGACGGAGGACAGGGCCAAAGCCGCGGCCGATTTCTATTCCAAGCTGCTGCCCGTAGCCCAGGTCTTCCATATTTCCGCTCTTACCGGCGGCGGGCTTAAGGAGCTGCGCGCCGGCATAAAGGCGGCCCTGCCCGAGCATCCCCCCTACTACCCGGTCGACCAGCTTACCGACCGCTGGGAAAAATTCTACGCCGCGGAGATCATCCGCGAGCAGATCTTCAAGATGTACAGCCAGGAGATCCCCTACTCCTGCGCCGTGGAGATAGAGGTTTTCAGGGAGATGCCCGGCGAGGACGACCAGATCCTGGCGGCCGTGCACGTGGCGCGCGCCGGCCAGAAGCCGATAATCATAGGCAAGGGCGGTTCCGCCATCGCGCGCCTGCGCGAGGCTTCCGCCAAGGCCCTCGGCGTTTTCCTCCACCGCCGGGTAGAGCTGCACCTGACCGTAAAGGTCACCCCCGGCTGGCAGGACAACCCCGGCTTCCTCAAGGAAATCGGTTTTTATGACAAGAAATAGGGGTGAGGTCCTCCTTTACTCCCTGGCGGCCTATTTCTCGCTCGCCGCGCTCCTGACTATCGTGGTGCTCCTGGGCGCGCTGGCCGGCATGAAGCTGGCCTTCGCGCTGGCCCGGTTCGGCCTGGGGCCGGAGCAGGTTTACTGGCTCAAACCGGCCCTTTACGATTCGGCCGGCTTCGCCATCGCCTCCGTCGCCACGGCGGTCCTGCATTACTACCTGGCCAGCCTGCTGCACTTTGCGGGGGCCGGCCGCGCGGGAATCTCGGCCGCGGTCTTCTTCGGCGCGGTCTTCTGCGGCCTCATTTTCTGGCGCGGGGCGGCGGCTTCCAGCCTTGGCGCCTACGGTTTTTCAGGGTTATGCGTCACTGCCGCGGTCCTCATCGGCGGCCTGGGCGCGGCGTTCCAGGAGCCGGGAGAAAATCCCTGGCCCCAGTCGGTAGCCGCGCGTTTTAGGTAGTTACTTCCAGACTCCGGGTATAGCCCGCCCGCACGGGCAGGTCCCGGTCCCTTCCAGCAGATTCTCTTTAACGCCGAAACCTTCGCGGCGCACTACCGCCCGGCCGCAGGCCGGGCATAGCGTGTCCTGGCCTGCGGAGCCGGGGACGTTGCCGCAGTAGACGTAGCGCAGCCCTTTGGCCAGGGCTCTGTCGCGGGCGCGGTACAGCGTAGCCGCCGGGGTGGACGCCCGGTCCGACATCAGGTGGTCGGGATGGAAAGCGGTAAGGTGCCAGGGGATGTCCGGCGAAAGGCCGGCCAGGAAGGCCGCCATGGCGGAGATCTCCCCGTCGGAATCGTTGAAGCCGGGGATCAGCAGGGTCACCACCTCCAGCCAGAAGCCGGCCTCCTTTATTATCCGTATCCCTTCCAGCACGCGGTCCAGCCTGGCGCCGCAGACCCTGCTGTAATTTTCTTCGTCAAAGGATTTGAGGTCCACCTTCCAGAGGTCCAGCGACGGCCTGAGGAAGGCGGCGGCCTCCGGCGTGGCGTAGCCGTTGGAGACAAAGCCGGTGCGCAGGCCCAGCGCCTTCGCTTCGGCAAAGACCCCGGCCGCCCATTCGGCGGTTATCAGCGGCTCGTTATAGGTGGAGACAACGAGCTTCGCCCCGCAGCCCGCCGCGGCCGCCGCCAGCTCCGCCGCCCCGGTTTTATGCGGGCTGAGGCCGGCCGCCGCTTTAACGTCGGAGATCTCCCAGTTCTGGCAGAAGGAGCAGCGGAAGTTGCAGCCGAACATGCCGAAGGAAAGAGTGCGCGCCCCCGGCAGCGCGTGGAAGAAGGGCTTTTTCTCTATCGGGTCAGGCGCCGCGCCCGACACGTAGCCCCAGGGGGCCATCAGGGTCCCCCCGTCGTTATACCGCGCTCCGCAGAGCCCCGTGCCGCCGGGCGCGGCAACGCAGCGGTGGGCGCAGGCCAGACAGCGGACCCGGCCGCCGGAGAGTTTTTCAGAAAGCCCGGCGGGCCGGGTCAGCTCCGGGAGAAAAGGCATGTTATTTGCCGGGCAGGCTGGGTTTGGGGGCGAGCACCTTGAGCGCGCCGGGCAGCACGCTGAACCGGAGCCGTCCGTCGTGGGAATAAAAATCCTCCCCGTCGAGGTGGTACCAGGCCCCGCCGCCGCAGTCCAGCTCTATGAGCCTGGCCTTGAGGGCGGAATAGATGTCCGTATGCCTGTCGAGGCGGCCCCGGAACAGGTCCGGCAGCGCGAGCAGCAGGCGCGGCAGGGAAGCTTTCTTTATGGAGATGAGGTCCAGCAGGCCGTCGTCGATATAGGCGCCGGGGGCGACCTTGGCCCCGCCGCCGTACTGCACGCCGTTGAGGACAGCGTTGATCATGGCTTCGGTCTCGAAGCGCCGCCCGTCGGCGCTGCCAGCTACCTTCGAGGGCTTGTAGGCGAGCAGGCGCCGCGCGGCGTGCCAGACGTACGGGAAGATCCCCCGCCGCCCCGTCATGGTATTGAAATCGTGGGCCACTTCGGCGTCCAGGCCTACGCCGGCCGCGCAGAAGAAAGGCTTGCCGTTGGCCAGCGCGGTATCCACCGGGCGGGCCGACCAATCCAGCAGCCCCGCCAGCGCGGCGTCGAAATCCAGCGGGATGTAGAGGTTCCTGGCCAGGCCGTTGCCGGAACCGCAGGGGAGTATTCCAAGCGCGGCCTGTTTACCCACCAGCGGGATCGCCGTCTCACGTATGGTCCCGTCGCCGCCGGCGGCCACTATCCTGGTGAAGCCGGCCAGCACGGCCCTGGCGGCCAGCTCGGAGGCATGGTCCCTGGCCGCGGTAAATTCCGCCTCGAAGCGCACCCGGCGCCCGGCGAAGAAGCGCTCTACGCGCTTAAACACGTCGCCGTGCCTGCGGCCCGCGTTGGGGTTGATTATGAAGAAATAGGACATGTCACTCTACGGCGGAGAGGCCGGTGGCCCAGTCGGCCTTCTCCCCGGTCGGGGTAATAGCGGAGATGACGTTGCCGGCGGCGGTTTCGCCTTTTTCGCAGAGGAAGCGGACGCTGTAGACGTAGCCGATGCGCAGGTCGGGCTTTTCCCCCAGCAGGCCGGGGGCCTCGGCGTACAGGTAGTCTATGCGCTTGTCGGGGCCGGTGTGCACGAAATTGAGGCGCCAGCCGCGCGCGGACTTTTTGGCCGTTATCATCTGCAGGTCCATCTCCAGCTCGCGGCCGGCGTAGGCGGAGGGCTTCCTGAAGAATTCGTCCCTGGCCCCGAGCACTGCCTCGCCCTTCGGGGCGCGCTGCGCGGGGAGCGGCTCTATAACTATGGGGCTGTCGCCGTTGCCGTTGCGGGCGCCCGCCAGGGTCTCGGCCGAGACGGAGGGGCGCGGGGCGGCTTTGGGGGCGGGTTCCTCCGGGATCTCCTCGTCGGCCAGGTCCTCTGCGGGGATCTCATCCTCGGGCTCCGCGGCGGCTCCGTAGGAGGGCTTGTACTCCGCGGCATAGGGCTGCGGCTTCGGGGCCTGAGGATAGAAGCGGTCCTTCAGTATGAAGCCGGCGATTATGCCGATCAGGAACAGCAGAAAAGTGTTCAACACCCTCAGGCGGAAAAAACTCATAGGTTGATTTTATAATATATTGGCGGCGCCGGGACAAGCCGCCGCCGTGCCGTGCCCAAAAAAAGAACCGGCCGGGAACTCCCCGGCCGGTCTCCTGCCCGCGCCCGCCGGCCCTACTGCAGCTGGGCGTCGAGGTCGTAGGAAGAGGTGCGGTTCACCTTCAGGGGCATCTTCTTGTTCTTCATCAGCAGCTGTGACAGGTCGGCGGCGCCGCCCCTGTGCATCGCCACGTCCAGGACGGCCGTGCCGCCGCTGTAGCCGCGCACCCAGGAGGCGCGGACCGCGGGGATATTGCGCAGGACCTTGGTGAATTCGCTGAGGTCGTTCATCGTCCCGACGTTGGCCAGGTTGAGCCGCACGATGGACCTTTCCCGGAGGGCCTTGAGGACGGCTTCCTTGAGCGGCTCGGCGGCCTTCTTGGCCGCGTTGATGATGGAGGCTCTGGCGGCCGCGGGTTCGTTGAGGTCTATGCCGCCGGCGGCTTCCTGCACGGAGGCGAGGGTTTCCTGCGACCCCTGCTTGACCGCGGAGAGCGAGATGCCGGCCCGGTAGGAGATGAAGCCGCCGAGGCCTTCCTTCGTGTTGAAAGAGGTGTTGGCCGCTCCCTTGATCACGATATCGGCCTTGTCCTTCTCTCCGGTAATAAAGCCGGCTTCGGCGAACTTGTTCTTGAGCTCCAGGGCGGCGTACTCCGTCGCCTGGGTTTTGGAATCGGCGGCCTCGGAAACGTCGAAACCTATTACGGGGTTGCCCAGCTTCTGGGGCTCGGTCTCGAGGGTGCGCAGCTTGGCCGAGAGGTCTTCCTTGCGGACGTGGGCGCGGATGCGGGTCTTGTAGAACTCCCCGTCGCGCCACTCCTTGAGGACCTCGTATTTCTCTATGTAGCCTTCGGTCTGGGAGGTTATGTTGTCGTCGATCAGCACGGCTTTGGAGACCATGGCGTCCTGCGAGACATAAACCCCCACCACCAGGGCCAGCGCGCCCTTCAGGGCTTCGCCCAGGGAGGTCTTGCGGGCGCCCTCGGTGTCGCCGTTTATGACAGGCGCCATCCCCTCGGCCTCCACGACTTCCGTCTCGTAGGCGGGGTTAATGGCGCTGCGGCGGGTGCCGGAACAGCCGGCGGCGGCGAACATCGCCGCCGCCAAGAGGACGCTGACTGAGCGTTTGGTCATCGGTATCTTATTCTACGATCTTTATGCCGGCCTCTTTCAGGGCCTTTTTGGGGAGGCGCAGCACCACGATGCAGCCGTCGTCGGAGGTCCACTCGGTGCGCACCACCTGGGCGCCCTTTATGACCGCGTCGATCTTGGTGGCGAGCACGGAGTCGGTCTCTATGGCCTTCTCAACGGTTATGCCGCCTTCCAGGTTGACGCCCTTTATGAAGGAGAGCATGTTGTACTGGCCGTTGACTATGGAGGCGTTGCGCGAGGTGGCCATGCGCTGGGTCTTGTTCTCCAGGGTCTGGTCGGCCGCGCCCATGCCGCGGGCGAAAATATAATTCTTGGTGATGCCTTCCTCCACCCATTCCCGCTCTATCTCGCCGGTCTTGGCGACGGTGCCTTTCTCAGGGGAAGAACCGCAGCCCGCCAGCAGGAAAGCCGCGGTGACAGCAAAAAGCGCTTTTTTCATAATAAACCCTCCTTAACCTATAACCGATATTTTTATTCTATAAACTACGGGCCGTGGTGTCAATTTGACTTAGGTGACACAAAAAAAAGCCCGGGCGGGAGCCCGGGCGGCCAGAGCTCCCCCCGCGGTCAGAACCTGTACCCCAGCATGACGGAGAGGACGCTGTTCTTTACGTCCGCGGTCTCTCCCTCGATCTTTTCGGAAATAGTGACCAGGCTGCGCGTATACCTGGCCTCGAGGGACACCTTGCCCTTGCCGGTCTCCACGTCGACCGCGCCGCCCAGCGCGATGCCCGGGTCGAAGGCCTTTATATTGTCTATGGTGCCGGTGCTTGAAACCCCGATGGAGCGCGACTCCGCCTTGGAGCTGATCTTTATCCCGAAGGAAGGCCCCACCAGGATGGCGGGCTTGGCCCCCCCCCGGGTCTTGATGTCGAACCTGGCCAGGACCGGGAACTCCAGGTAGGTGAGCCTGACGATCTGCTCGTAGACGGTGTCGAGCACCGCCCACTTGTAGATCGCGCCTTTCTGGGAGATCAGGCATTCCGCCTGCACTTTTACCTGGGGATGCACGGGGAAGACGAGGTAGCCGCCGCCGATGAAGCCGGTCTTCTGTATCTTGGAGCTGCCGGCGTCGCTGCCGACGAAATCGGCGATGTTCAGGCCCAGCTTCAGGCCGCCGGAGGTCTCCTCCGCGCGCAGGGGCGAACAGAGCAGGGCCGTAGAGATTAATATCAAAAAGGTACGCTTCATTGTTTTATCCAGCCTTGGTCCGGCTCAATAGATCCAGAAGAAATCGGCGTCATTGCGCGGCTTCTTCTCGGGCTTCGTCTGCCTGGACGGTTCCCGGGAGGCGGGCTTTGCCCTGGCCGGCCGGGGAGCGGGCTCTTCCTTGGTGCTGTAGCGCGGCTGCCTCTTTATCTCCCCGGTGCGCCAGCCGGTGAACTTGTAGGCGAAGGAAACCTGGGACGTGTTGAACACTTCCCCGCCCATGGACATGCCGAAGTCCAGGGAGAAATTCTCGTAATGCACGCCCAGGCCGAAGGTCGGGCCTTTGTTGTCCTCCAGGCCCTTGTAGCCGAGGCGCAGGTTGAAGATCTCCTGGAAATGGTATTCGATGCCGGCCCTGAGGCTCTTGAGGCCCTCGTTGAGGTAGGCGTCGTACTCCGCCGAGATCAGCAGCGACTGGGCCATGACCGTGGGGCGCTGGTAGGCCGCCCCGATGCGCAGGATGGACGGCAGCGGGGTGGATTCCCTGAAGTAAGTTATCCCGGGGCCGAAATTGGACAGCGAGGCGCCCAGCGAAAGACCGAGGTTGGGCTCGCGCATCAGCCAGCCGCCGTCGAAAGCGACCGCGGAGGCGGAATAGGTCTCCAGCAGTTCCGAGTCTATATATTTTACCGTAAGCCCCAGGTACTGCTCTATCTTGGCCTTATAGCCCTCGAGGTTAACTTCGTCGGAGTAGACCTTTTCCCCGTAGCTCAGCGCCAGCACCCGGGTGCTTTCGGCGTCCATGCTGACGGCCCCGACGTTGCCGGCGCTGTCGATGGGGCTGTAGAGGAATCTGCCGCTGTCCGAGAAGATGGCCGAGACCGCCAGGCCGGGCTTGTCCAGGCCCGCGAGGCCCTGTATGGGCAGCGGCATCCCGAAAGCCAGGAACTGCAGCTTGGAATCGTCGAAGCCGGAAAGGTACATCGCCGAGGCTTCCGGGAGGTACAGCTGGCCGAGTCCGGCCGGGTTATAGTTGGAGGAATAGATGTCGTCCGACACGGCCACGAACGCGCCGCCCATGCCGAAGGCGCGGGGGCTCATGTCGGTCTTGAGCACCTGCACGCCGGCGGAACCGGGCCCGCCCGCGTACGCCGGGGCGGCGGCCAGCAGCAGCGCCGCGACGGCGAAAGCCGCCGGCGCCGGCCGTTGCCGGAGCAGGCGCTGCAGGTTCGTCTTTATGGCCTTTAGAAGCTTCATATATCCCGTCCGGCTACCGGACCACCGCTATTTTAACCACCTTGTCTATTCCCGGCCCCTTGCTCTTCACAAAATAGATCCCGCTGGCGACCCTGGCGCCGTTGGAGTTGGTGCCGTTCCAGTCCACGGTGCCTTTGCCCGCCGGGACCATCCCGTCGAACACCGTTTTGACGAGGGAGCCGCTCTGGGTGTAGACCTTCACCGAAAGGCTGCCGGCGGACTGCGTCTCGTACTTGATGATGGCCGCGTCCCCGGCGGCGGTCAGGATATTGTTGTAGGCCGTTACGGCGGAGCGGTTGGCCGAAAGGTTGACGGCGTTGGACACGCCCAGGGAGACCACGTGGCCCAGGTGGTTGCGGCCGAAGATCTCCAGGTAGACGGTGCCGACGCCCGGGTAGCGGGCCGCGAAGCCGGGCTGCAGGCGCACGCGGCCGGAGAGGATGTCCCTGCCCAGGGTGTCGAGGCTGGTGGCGAAGGAGCCGGCGACGCGCTGCAGGTACGAGGCGCCCAGGTTGGTGGCGGTCTCGTCGAGCGGCTCGTAATTATGGTCGCGCAGGCGGGCGTACTCGAACACGAACTCGGCCCCGGACATCTCCGCCGTCCCGGTGACCGAGAGGTCGAGGACCGCGGCTGAGGACGGAGCCACGTTCATGTCGAACCTGGAGAAAGGGACGGAGAAACTGATCACGTCGCCGTCGAAGGAGGCGGTCTGCATGCTGGCGGCGGCGCTGCCGGTGGGCGTGCGCGACAGGTTAAGCGTGTAGGGCGTGGTGGAGTTGGCCTCGGAATTGCCGAAGTACTCGTTCGGGGCGGCCGACACCACCAGGTAATACCTGCCGCCGTACGGGACTTCGTAGCTGAGCGTGACCGAGGGAGAGATGGTGAGGCAGTCGCCGGTATTGGGGCAATAGCCGCCGTAGTTGTTATAGACCTCGGGCATCGCTATGGCCTCGCTGCCGTCGGGCCTGACGGCGATGTTGCGGTCGGCGTCGAAAAGGAACAGGGCGTAGGCCTTATAGGTGTCCGGTTGGGAGCTGCGCGGCAGGTCCAGGCGCACGGCGAAGTTGCCGGCCGAAAGGGGCAGGGAATAGTAGTCCACGTCGCCCAGCGGGTAGACGGTGGCCGAGACCGCCGCCAGGCTGCCGACTTCGGAGGCGCACTCCGGGCCGTTGTTGCTGCGGCACATGCCGGAAGAGTCGGACTCCTCGTAGGCGTCGCCGGCGTCCCCTCCCCCGCCTATGCCGTGGTAGGAGAAGGCGCTGAGGATCCTGGACTGCATGGTCGTGTCGCAGTTGGACGGGTCCAGCTGGCGGCAGGCGTCCACCAGGGCGTCGCGGAAGTTGGCGAAATTGTCCGGGAAATAGAACAGAGCGGCGTAGGCGATGACGTCGGCCCTGTGCTGGCCCAGGTAGGTGCCGGCGGTGAAGGAGCCGAGGTCGTAGAGCGCGTCCTTGCGCAGTTTATACAGGGCCTGGGAGATCATCAGGCCGTCCTCGTGCACCTCGCCGCGCCAGCTGTCCATCGTGCGCTCGGTGGTGGGGTTGCCGCCGCCGGAGATATCCCTGGCCGCGCCCTCGCCGACGCTGACGAAATTGCCCAGCGTGCTCAGCGTCTGCCCTTCGTTCCAGAAGGAGGCCATGGCGAAATAGTCGGACAGGCCCTCGCTGATGGCGCCGAACTCGCCGAAGTTTATGATCGGGTAGATGCGGTCGATCACCAGGTGGATGTACTCGTGGCGGACTATGGTGCCGTCCAAGGCGAAAGAGCGGTACTTGTCGAAATAGTCCACCTGCCCGTCGCCGAGCATGATATGGTCGTTCTCGAGGTCGTAGTAGGCGTTAAGCATGCCGCCGCAGTTGGGGTCGTTGAGCGGGCAGGTCTGGCCTACGCGGTCGGCGTTGCCGTGGGCGTGCACCATCACCGCCACATGCCTGTTAAGGTCCGCGGGGATATTGCCGGAGCCGTCTGTGTTTATAGGGTCGAAATAGCGGCGGATGGCGTTAAGGTGGTAGAAAGCGTTCACCTCGGAGAGGGCGTTGGCGTCGCCCATATAGCGGTCGATGAAGACGTTGGAGGCGGTGCCCGTAGACCAGAATATCATGCCGGTGGTGTTGTTGGCCGTGGTGGGGGCGTTGGTAAGCACGAGGTAGCTGGATTTGGACACGGTGAAACCGTCATGTACTCCGGCGATGTCGGTTTTAAGCGTTATCCCGTAGGAGGGGTTCTCCACCGAAGCCCCGTAGAAACCCGTGGTGCGGGACCCGATATAGGAGCCTTCCACCAGGGAGCCGTTCTTTACGTAGACCAGGTCCGGGTCGTCGAGGGACCCGTAGATGTCCAGCGCGCCGACGTCGAAAGCGGAGAAGTAAGGCATAGCCTTGGCGAAAGTCTGGCCGGCGCTGATCAGGTTGGAAGGGATGGTGACGGTATAGTCGTACTGCTGGGAATTTTCGTAAGGGTGCGGGCTCTGCACCGAATGCGTATAGGTGCGCCAGTCCCCCCCGCCGTTGTCGAAATGTGCGCTGGCGCCGCGGAAATTGGAGACGCTGAAATAGGGACCTTTCAGCGACGAGAAGGCTTTGCCGGACTTGACGGCGCAGTAGTCGCCGTACTGGTTGGTGACGGTGCGGCTGGAATAGTCGGCGACCCAGACATACTGGTCCCGCAGGGACTTCCTGACCGGCAGGGCCCAGTTGCTCTCGGTGACGTTGAGCGGGTCGGCGATATAGGCAGGCAGCGGCGAGACGGCGTAGACCGCCCCGGACGAGGTGGCCTGGGTCAGGTAGGAGGGGCTGTTGTTGCAGGCGTAGCGCAGGTCGTCGTAGCGGAACAGTACGGCGCCGGTATGGGCGTCCACGTAATAGACCCAGAGCCCGTTGGCGCGGCCGCGCACCTTCCAGGCCAGCCGCACGGCGGCGGCCGGCTCGTCGGGGTAGACCACCAGCTCGGTCTTTGACACCCTGAGCGGGAGGCCCAGGTCGGACATGGCCGCTATCACGGCCGCGTCGGCGGATACCGACGGCGAGGTATTAAGCGTCAGGTCGGGCTCGAACCTGCCCTGGTAGCCCAGCACCTCTCCGGAGGCGGTCACATGGACGCGGGCGTAGGCGAACTCCACTGGCAGGCCGTCCTTGTACTGCTGGTACTGCAGGTGGGTCACGCCGCCAAATTCTTTTTTAAGCACAAGCTCCAGGGCCGAGGGCTCTATATTAAGGAGAGCCCTGTTCTCTTCAAAGAAAGCGGCCGCGGCCTGTTCGGGCGTCCCGGGGTACCGGGAGGTCTTGCCGCCGGTCAGGGCCTCGGGCAGGGCCGTGCGGGGGTTATAGCGGACCTTCCAGTTGCGCCCGTGCCGGCCGGCGAACCGGTTGAAGACCGCCCGCTGCCTGAGCGAGGGGGTTTTGCTCACCTTGCGCAGCGAATCCGACAGCGGCGAGATCTTCTGCGCCCTGGTGCGCGCCTGGGCAGGAAGAGCCGCCCAGCCCGCGGCTAGCAGGGTGAGGCAGACAACCGGCATCATCTTCCTGTATATAATGTTCATTTCCTTGAGAACCTCTTAAGCACCTGCAGCGCGGCTTCCAGTTTTACCGGAACGCTGACGTCCTCCAGGGCCTGCGCCAGCAGGGGGATGGCGTCGTCCTCGGGGAAGGCGCTTATCACGTCCAGCGCCTCCAGCTTGACTTCCGGCGTGACCGAGTCCAGCGCGCTCTGCGCCGTGGCCTTGTCCGGCTCCGCGCCGGCCAGCATCAGGCCTTTCTGGGCGCTGATCTTAAGGCGTATATCGTTGGTGGAGGAGACCAGCTCCGTCTGTTTGGCCTGCACCTTGGCGTCCTTTATGCCGGCCAGCGCGGCTACCGCCTTGTACTTGATGGTGGCGTTCTGGTCGTCGGCCAGCTTGAGCAGTTCCGCGGCCGCCTCCCGCCTTGAAGGGTTGCATTTAAGGGCGTCCAGGGCGGCCATGCGCACGCGCAGGGACTTTTCCGCGGCGAGCAGGGTCTTCAGCGGGACCGCCGCCGCGGGCGCGCAGATCTTGGCCATCAGGCCGGCGCTCTCGTAGCGGATCGCCTCGTCCTCGGACACCAGGGCCTCGGTGAACTGCGCGAGCTCCTCCTCGTGGCCTAGCCGGGCCAGCTCCCTGGCCGCGGCGTCGCGGATGGTGCCGTAGTTGTCGTTCTTGAGCTTGTAAAGCTCCGGGGCCGCCTTCTCCCCCTTCATCCAGGCCAGGGCCGCCATGGCGTGCTCCCGTATCTTGTTCTGCGAGATGATCTTCAGCTCGACCAGCGGCAGGTTGGTGACCGGGATGGTCCCCTGCGCCGGGATGTCGTTGAGGATGGCGTAAACCGTTTTCATCCCGGCCGGGCTGCCGAGTTCCCAGAGGGCGCGCGCGGCGGCGATGCGCACGTACTTGTCCTTGTCTCCCAGCATGGCCTTCAGCATTCCCAGGGCGGCCTTGTTGCCGGCTTCCCCCAGGATCTCGGAGGCCTTGGCGCGCACGTCGGAGTCCTCGCTCCTGAGATGCGTGACTACCGTTTCGAGCGCCTTGCGCCCGAGGTCTTTTTTTGAAATGGTCTGAGCCTGCCCGGGGATCGCGGACAGAGCTAGGGCCAGTGCCAATAACGTTGCTGCCATGTATAAATTCTAATAGTTCCTGTTTGCGATATGGTTAACTTTTGATTACAAAAACATTACAGAACCTGCCGCTCGTGACGGGTGCCCCCTAGAGGACTCGAACCTCTAACCTACTGCTTCGAAGGCAGGCGCTCTATCCAGTTGAGCTAAGGGGGCTTCCTGTCACGCTCCCCCCGGGGACGGATGGCGGGGCGGTTGTGAAACTATCCATATTATTATAGAATTTATTTTAGCGCGGTCATAATTGCGGCAGATTTCAGCTGAAATTCCTCTAACAGGTTAAGGAGTTTACCATGGGCGGACATTCTCACTGGGCCGGTATAAAGCACAAGAAAGCCATCACTGACGCCAAAAGAGGCAAGGTCTGGACCAAGATCATCAAGGAGATCGCCATCGCGGCCAAGGCCGGCGGCGGCAACCCCGACGACAACCCCCGCCTGCGCTCGGCGATAGCCGACGCCAAGGGCAGCAACATGCCGCTGGAGAACGTCAAGCGCGCAATCCGCCGCGGCACGGGCCAGGAACCCGGCGTCACCTATGAGGAAATAGTTTACGAAGGCTACGGCCCCGGCGGCATAGCCATCATCATCAACGTCACCACCGACAGCAAGAACCGGGCGGCCAGCGAGATCCGCAAGATCCTGGACCAGCACGGCGGCAACATGGGCTCTTCCGGCAGCGTGGGCTGGATGTTCGAGCAGAAAGGCTACATCTCCGTGAAGAAGGAAGACGCCAAGGAAGAGGACCTGATGAACATGGTCCTGGAGATAGGCGCCGAGGACTTCCGCTCCCCTGAAGGCTCCGACGAATACGAGATCATCACGGCGCCGCAGGATTTTGACGGCGTCAAAAAACAGCTCGAAGAGAAAAAGATCCCCCTCTCCTCCTCCGAAGTCACGATGCTCCCCAAGAACGAGGTCAACGTGGGCGAGGACAAGGCCGAGCAGGTGGTAAAACTGATGGACGCGCTGGAAGACCACGACGACGTGCAGCAGGTCTACTCCAACTTCAACATCCCGGACGCCATCCTCGCGAAGCTGGAGAAGTAAGCCTCGCGATGAGGATCTTAGGCATAGACCCGGGGCTGGACAGGACCGGTTGGGCCGTGCTTGACAAAGACGGCGCCGCCCCGCCCGTCCTTGCCGCCGCCGGCCTGATCCACACGCCCAAGAACACCCTGCTGGAAAAACGCCTGGCGGCCATCTACGCCGAGCTCGCCTCCCTGATCAAAGAACACGCCCCCGCCGAAGCGGCGATAGAGGAAGTCTTCTTCTCCAAGCGCACCGACACCCAGGCCAACACCACCCACGCCCGCGGCGTGATCCTGCTGGCCTGCGAGCACGGCGGCCTGGCGATAAGCGCCTACAATCCCAAGACCATAAAGAAGACCATCTCCGGCAGCGGTACCGCCGAAAAGAAGCAGATGCAGCGCGTGGTGCAGATCACCCTCAACCTCGCCTCCGTCCCGGAGCCCGACGACGTGGCCGACGCCATGGCGGCGGGCCTGTGCCACCTGCGCCTGGCGCCGCTGGCGCGGGCCATGGCCGCGGCCAGGGCCAAGGCGGGCCTCCGATGATCGCCTACCTGCGCGGCCGCGTAGTGACCAGGGGCGAGGAGAGCGCCGTGATAGAGGTCAACGGCCTCGGCTACGAAGTTTTTTTCTGCGAGCCCTCGCTGGCCGACCTCGGCCCCGAAGGTTCCACCGTGGAAGTTTTCATCGCCGAGTCCATCAGCATGTACGGCGGCACCGCCCTGTACGGCTTCCGCTCCCGCGACGAGAAGGCCCTTTTCGACCTGCTGCGCGACGCGGTGCCGAACACCGGGGCGAAGAAGGCCATGGACTACCTGGGCAAGGCCGTAAAATCCATGCCGGATTTCGCGGCGGCCGTGGCCGGCAAGGACCCCAAGCGCCTCACCGCCATCTTCGGCTTTACGGCCAAGACCGCCGACAAACTGATCTCCGCGCTCAAGGACAAGCTGCCCTCCGGCCCGGGAACCTCCTCTCCTTTTAAAGCCGAGACCGGCGCCTACGCCCAGGCGCTTAACGCCCTGACCGGGCTGGGCTTCAGAGCCGGCGACGCCAGGGCCGCCATAGAGGAAGCCGCCGCCGAGGCCGGCCCCGCCGCGGACGCCGAAACGATAATAAGGCAGGCCCTGCGCCGCCTGTCCCCCAAATAACATGCCAAAGAACGACGATATACTGTCAGCGAGGCCCGCGGCGGGCGAGACCGCCCGCATGGAATCGGCCCTGCGCCCCTCCTCGCTCGACGAGTTCGTCGGCCAGGCCCGCCTGAAGGAAAACCTGAAGGTCTTCATCCAGGCCGCCCGCGGCCGCAAGGAACCGCTGGACCACTGCCTTTTCTACTCACCCCCCGGCCTCGGCAAGACCACCCTTTCCCATATCCTGGCCAGCGAGATGGGCGTGAACATAAAGGTCACCTCCGGCCCCGTGCTGTCCAAACCCGGCGACCTGGCGGCCATGCTGACCACCGAACTGGCCGAAGGCGACATTCTTTTTATCGACGAGATCCATCGCCTCAACGCGGCGGTGGAAGAGGCCCTCTACCCCGTCATGGAGGATTTCCTTTTCTTCATCAACACCGGGCAGGGGCCCGGCTCCACCACCCTCAAGCTGGCGGTGCCGCGCTTCACGCTGGTCGGCGCCACCACCAGGAGCGGCCTGCTGACCGGGCCGCTGCGCGACCGCTTCGGCATAGTTTTCAACCTGGGCTTCTACGGCGAAGAGGAGATCACGCAGATCCTCGTGCGGTCGGCCGGCATCCTCGGCGCCAAGGCCGAGCGCGCGGCCCTGGCGCTGATCTCCCGGCGCTCGCGCGGCACGCCGCGCATCGCCAACCGCCTGCTCAAAAGGGTGCGCGATTTCGCCGACGTCAGGGCCAACGGCGTGGTCACCAGGGACGTTACCGAGTCGGCCATGACCTCCATGGAGATAGACCCGGAAGGGCTCGACAACCTGGACCGCCGCATCCTGCTGACCATAGCCGAAAAGTTCGGCGGCGGGCCCGTGGGCATAGAAACCCTGGCGGTGGCCGTCTCGGAAGAGGCGGACACGCTGACCGACGTGATAGAACCTTTCCTGATGCAGGGCGGCTTCCTGAAGCGCACCACCCGCGGGCGCGTCATTACAGCCAAGGCCGCGGCCCATCTCGGCCTCAAGCTCCCCAGCCAGCAGGACCTCATTTAACAACTGATGAAACGCCTCCTAGCGCTGCTCCTGTTGCTCTCCTGCCCCGCGCCCGCCCGCGCCGCGGACGGCAAGAACGACGGCATCCCGCGCATCAGGGTGGCCATCTCCCGCGGCCTGCCGGCCATCAACCTCAAGACCTCTTCGCGCGTTTACGTGCTGGACGTGAAGACGGACCAGAAGTACCTGCTGCTGGAGAACTCCGCCTACGAGATACGACCGGGCAACGGCGGCATCCTGGTAGGCTCGCAGGAACTTTCCTCCCCCATAAAGCTGCTCGCCGCCGACGGCCACGAGCGCATCCGTCTCGGCGGCAACCTCTACAAGGGCGACATCCTCCTCAAGGCCACGCCCGAAGGCCGGATGGACATAATCGAATACCTGACGATAGAGGACTATCTCTACGGCGTGCTGCCGGTGGAGATGAGCCCCGATTGGCCGCTCGAAGCCCTTAAGGCGCAGGCGGTAGCGTCGCGCACCTACGCGATGCGGTTCATAAACCCTTCCAAAGACTACGACGTCACCAACGGCGTGGAGATGCAGGTCTATAACGGCACCAACAAGGTCAACGCCCGGATAATCGACGCCGTCAATTCAACCCGCGGCGAAGTGCTGAGGTACAAGGGCAAGCTCGTCATGGCTTTCTTCCACGCCTGCTGCGGCGGCCACACAGCCAGTTCCAAATCCGCCTGGGGCGAGGACATCCTGAAGCCGCTTTACGGCGTGCAGGACCCGTTCTGCAAGCCTTCCCGCCATTCCCGCTGGGAGCTCTACGTCTCTTCGGCGGACCTGCTGAGGTTCATCCAGGCGCAGGGCTCTACCGCGCTTAAAGTGAAAGGCCTTAAGATAAAAGGCAAGGACCGCTCCGGCCGGGCCACCTCCTTCACGGTGACCACGGATTCCGGCAGCAGGACGATAAAAGCCACCGACATGCGCAAGCGCTTCGGGAATTTTGAATTCCGCAGCACCTATATAACCCGGGTAAGCCCGGTGAAGGGCGGCTACGAGCTGGCCGGCCGCGGCTGGGGCCACGGCGTAGGCATGTGCCAGGAAGGCGCCAAGTACATGGCCTACAAGGGCCGCCCCTACAAAAGGATACTCCGCCATTACTACCCGGGAGCGGCAATAGTAGACTATGAGTGACGACGCCCTTAAAGAATTCGAAGCCCTCGACATAGAGCCCCTGATAGCGGACCGCCCCGCCGAGCCCCGCGACGCCTCGCGCCTGGCCTGCGTGGACCGGGCCTCCGGCGCGGTGACCCACCGCCGCTTCCGCGACCTGGCGGACCTGCTGGGCCCGCGCGACCTGCTGGTGCTCAACCGCAGCAAGGTCTGGAAGGCGCGCCTGGCCGCCGCCAAGCCCACGGGCGGCAAATCGGAAATACTCCTCATGGCCCCGGCGTCCCCGGACGGCCTGGTCTGGACCGGCCTCTGCCGCAAGATCCAGCCGGGTCAATCCCTCAATTGCGCCGGCGGGGCCAGCGCCGAGTGCCTGGCCCGCAACGCCGACGGCAGCTACTCCTTCCGCTTCTCGGCCCCGGTGGACGAGGCCTACCTCGCGGCCAACGGCGCCGTCCCCCTGCCGCAGTATATCCTCAAGGCCCGCGCGCGCAGGGGCGCCGAGGCGCCCGCCGACGAGGAAAAGTACCAGACCGTCTACGCCGCAGAGGCCGGTTCCATCGCCGCCCATACGGCCGGCTTCCACTTCACCCCGGACCTGTTCGCCCGCCTGGACGCCGCCGGAGTAAAAAAAGCTTTCGTGACCCTCCACATCGGCTGGGGCACTTTCAAGCCGGTGCGCTCCGAGGACCCGGCTTCCCACGTGATGATGGAGGAGAGCTGCTCTGTTTCCGGGGAGACCGCGGCGGCCATAAACGCCCACCGGGCCGCCGGCGGGCGCGTGATCGCCGTCGGGACCTCCTCCATGCGCACGCTGGAGACCTTCTCCGACGACTCCGGGACGCTACGGGCGGGCGAAGGCCGCGCGGGCCTGTTCATCCGGCCCGGCTACAGGTTCAAGACCGCGGGCGCCTTCATTACCAACCTGCACGTCCCCGAATCCGCCCCCCTCTACATGACCGCCGCCTTCGCCGGCCGCGACCTCCTTTTCAAAGCGTACTCCGAGCTCGTCCGCGAAAAATACCGCTTCTACTCCTACGGCGACTCGATGTTCGTGAGCTGAGATTTAAGGAACTGCTAAAGGACTAATATGGAACATCACTTCAAGGTTTTGCATAAGGATACCGAGACGGCGGCGAGGGCGGGTGTGCTGACCACCAACCGCGGCCTCGTGCACACGCCGGTCTTCATGCCCGTCGCTACCCAGGGCACGGTGAAGGCCGTCACCGAGCGCGACCTGGTGGAGATAGGCACCGAGTGCATGCTGTCGAACACCTACCATCTCTACCTGCGCCCCGGCCTGCCAACTTTCGAGAAATTCGGCGGCCTCAACAACTTCATGAAGCATGAAGGCCCCATCCTCACCGACTCCGGCGGCTTCCAGGTGTACAGCCTCAGCCGCCTGCGAAAAATAACCGACTCGGGCGTGCACTTCGCCTCGCACATAGACGGCAGCCCGCATTTCTTCACCCCCGAGAAGGTCATAGACTACCAGGCCTCCATCGGCTCCTCCATCTGGACCTGCCTCGACGTCTGCGTAAAGAACCCGGCCTCCCGCGCCGACGCGCTGGACGCCCTGAAGAAGACCAAAAAGTGGGCAGAGCGCGCCAAAGTCCACTTCGACGAGAAGACCCGCCACATGGACCCGGCCAAGCGCCCGCAGCTGTTCGGCATCATCCAGGGCTCCATCTACACCGACCTCCGGGCCGAAGCCGCCAAGCACATGGCGGAACTCGGCGTGGACGGCTTCGCGGTAGGCGGCCTTTCCGTGGGCGAGAGCAAAGCGCAGATGATGGAATCCCTCGCCGCGGTCATGGAGAACCTCCCCAAGAACAAGCCGGTCTACTTCATGGGCCTCGGCACACCCGAGGACATCTGGAACTCGGTGGAGCTGGGCGTGGACATGTTCGACTGCGTGCTGCCTACCCGCAACGCGCGCAACGGCCAGGCCCTTACCTCCACGGGAAAGCTCTACATAAAGAACGCGCCGTTCAAGAACGACGAATCCCCCCTGGACGCGGAGTGCGACTGTATCTGCTGCCGCAACTACAGCAAGGCGTACCTCTCGCACCTCTTCAAGGCGGGCGAGATCCTGGCCAGCCAGCTTATCTCCATTCACAACCTGCGCTTCCTTATAAACCAGACCAAGGCCATGCGCCTGGCGGCCGCCGCGGGTACCTTTAAGCAGGCGAAGAAGGCCTTCATGGACGCCTATCTGCCGAAATAGCAACTGCGCGCCCGGCTATGCTATAATTAGATATCAATAAGTATACGACGGAGGAATAATGAACCAGAACGGAGCTCTCATTCAGCTTGTCCCCTTTATAGCGGTTGCGGTCATCTTCTATTTCCTGCTCATCCGCCCCCAGCAGAAACAGATGAAAGAAACCAAGAAAATGCTCGAGGCCCTCAAGGCCGGAGATAAAGTTATCACCCGCGGCGGCATGATCGGCGTCATCACCTCCGTTAAAGACGAAGAGGTGGAAGTCGAGATCGCCAAGGGCGTCAAGTCGGTGTTCACCCGCAGCGCCATCGGCGCCGTCGTGACCCCTACGAAGTAATCGGAAGAAAAAGGAGCATCGGCAATGAATAAATTACACTGGAAGATAGGCACCGTCCTGGGCCTCCTCATCCTTTCATTCTGGCTGCTGTACCCCAGCGTGGAATGGTACTCCAAGACCAACGACGAAAGGGCCAAGACCGAGGCCATGCGCATGCGCCCCAAGCGCATCCTGAACCTGGGCCTGGACCTGCGCGGCGGCACCCACCTGCTGTTGGAGCTGGACGTAGAAAAGCTCGACAAGAAAGAGAAGCTGGGCGACGCCATGGCCCGCGCCATCGAGATCATCCGCAACCGCGTCGACCAGTACGGCGTCGGCGAAACCCCGATCTCCCGCCAGGGCGAGCGCTGGATCTCCGTGGACCTCCCCGGCATCTCCAACACCGAGGAAGCCGAGAACCTGATAGGCAAAACCGCCCTCCTCGAGTTCCGCCTGGTCAACACCTCCGACGCGGCCCAGGCCGTGCTCTCCAAGGTGGACCTCATGAGCGAGCCGCCCTTCAACAAGAAAGGCGAGCTGCTCCCCGAAGTCGCCAAGATCATGCCCAAGCACACCATCCTGTGCAAAGCGGCCCCCGGCGCCGAAGGCGAGCGGGCCCGCTACTACGTGCTCGAGGCCACCGTGCCCGTGACCGGCGCCTACCTCGAGGGCGCGCGCGTGGAGACCGACCAGCAGTTCGGCACGCCCAACATCGGCTTTACTTTCAATAAGGAAGGCGGCCGCCTGTTCGAGAACTTCACCGGCGCCAACGTCAACAAGTACCTGGCCATCGTGCTCGACAGCGTGGTGCACTCCGCCCCCGTCATCAAAAGCCGCATCGGCGGCGGCTCGGGCGTCATCGAAGGCTCCTTCACCATGGAGGAGGCCCGCAACCTGGCCATCATCCTGCGCGCCGGCGCCCTGCCCGCGCCCGTCACCATCATAGAGAAGCGCGTCGTGGGCCCCGGCCTCGGCGAAGACTCCATAAAGAAAGGCCTCTCGGCCGCCGGCATAGGGTTCATCCTCGTCATAGCGTTCATGCTGGTCTACTACCGCGCGGGCGGTTTTGTGGCCGACATCGCGCTGGCCCTGAACTTCGTGTTCCTGGCCGCGTGCATGGCCTACTTCGGCGCCACCCTGACGCTGCCCGGCATCGCCGGCATCATCCTGTCGCTGGCCATGGCCATCGACGCCAACGTGCTGATCCTCGAGCGCATGCGCGAGGAGCTGGCCCTGGCGAAGCCCGTGGCGATGGTGATCCCCGTCTCCTACGACAAGGCCTGGAGCGCCATCCTGGACTCCAACGTGACCACCTGGATAGCGGCTATCTTCCTGTTCCAGTTCGGCTCCGGCCCGGTCAAGGGCTTCGCCGTCACGCTGACCATCGGTCTGCTCGTCGGTATGTTCACCTCGGTCTTCGTGACCCGGGCCCTGTATGAATTCTGGCTCACGTCCAATCCCAAGGAGCTCAGCATATGATGGTATTAATAGGTAAAACCAGCATCGACTTCATCGGCAAGCGCTATATGTTCTTCGCGGTCTCCGCGCTGCTCATCGCCGCCGGCGCCGCCTCCATGGCGGTCAAAGGCCTGAACCTCGGCCTCGACTTCACCGGCGGCACCCTGCTGCAGGTGCGGTTCGAACAGAAGGTCACCACCGCGCAGGTGCGCGAAGCCATGACCAAAGCCGGCCTGGAGACCTCCATCCAGAGCTTCACCGACCGCAACGCCTACCAGATAAAGATAAAGGGCACGCAGGAAAAAGTGAACGAGATGTCGGAGAAGATCATGGCCGGTTTCGCCGCCTCCTTCCCCGGCAACGCGTTCACCGAAGAGAAGCGCGACTACGTGGGCCCCGTGGTGGGCCGCGACCTGGCCAAGAAGGCGCTGTTCGCCTTCATCCTGTCCTTGTTCGGCATCATTGTCTACGTGGCTTTCCGGTTCGCCAACCCCGTCTGGGGCGCGGCCGGCGTGCTGGCGCTGCTGCACGACGTGTTCATAGCCGCGGGCGCCCTCTCCATCACCAACCGCGAGATCGACCTGGTGATAGTGGCGGCCCTGCTGACCATAGCCGGCTACTCCATCAACGACACCATCGTCATCTTCGACCGCATGCGCGAGAACCTGCGCGTGTTCCCCAAGATGCCGCTGGGCCAGCTGGTCAACACCAGCGTCAACGAGACGCTGTCGCGCACGCTGCTGACCAACCTGACCGTGCTGGCGGTAGTGTCCATCCTGTTCGTCTTCGGCGGCGAGGTCATCAACAACTTCGCCTTCTGCATGCTGGTGGGTTCCATCTGCGGTACCTACTCCACCATCGCTATCGCCACCCCGCTGGTCTACCAGTGGGCCAAGAAAGGCAAGTAAAGAGCCGGTTTAGCGGCCGCGGCGTAAACTATGCGCAAGATAAAGAAGTTCAAGATCCCGGTCTACTCCTACGAGGTGCTGCGCAAGGCCCGCAAGCATAAGCTGGACCTTGCCGGCATCGGGCTGGCGGACGAGGTTGCCGTGCGCGAGCACGCCGCGGGCCTCGCCGCCGCGCTGGAGCCCGCCGTGGTCTTCGAATACCTCCCCCCGGAGGACGAGACCGCGGGCCGCATCGGGGGCGACTCCAAACTTGGCTATACCGCCGGCATCCTCACCCTGGGCAAGAGTTTTGAGGACAAGCTGGCCAACCCGCCCGACGAGACGCATAAGCGCCTGGCGCGGATAGCGGCCCAGGTCTTCATGCAGACCGCCGTAAGCGTTACCTCGGAACTGGCCGTCCGCGAGGCGGAGCCCGAAGGGTTCGAACTGGGCCAGGCCGTCTACATCGCCTCCTGCCCGGAGCCGGAACTGCCGCCGCAGGAAGCCACCGCGGTGCCGCTCTACGAGAACGAACTGATCAAGGCCCTGTTCGAGCGCCTGGAAGCCGCCAAGATAGGGGTTTCCTTCGATACCGGCGCCTTCGCCCCCAAGTACTCGGCCGTTTTCGCCCTGCCCTGGCTTTCCAAGAAGAAAAAGAAAGCCGCCGCGGCGAAAAAATAACCCGCGCCCCCGGGCGCCCTCCTCGATGGGATATTTCCTCCTCCTGCTCTACAGCCTGCTGGCCCCCGCCATAGCGGCGCTCTACGCCGTTTTTTTCCTGCTTTCCCCCCGCCGCGCGCTTATGAAGGCCCTCGGCGGGGAACTTAAGGAACGCCTGGCCCTTACCCCGGCCCCGGCCGGCCCGCGGCCGCTGTGGGTGCATGCGGCGTCCATGGGCGAGGTCAAGGCGGTGTCCGGGCTGGCGCCGGAGCTGGCTGCGGCCATGAAGGCACCCCTCCTGATAACCTCTTCCACGGCGGCCGGACGCGCCGAGGCCGGCAAACTTGGCGCCAGGGCCCTCCTGGCCCCGCTGGATTTCTACCCTCTCGCGGCCGCTTTCATAAAGAAGAACTCCCCGAAGGCCCTGGTGCTGGTGGAAACAGAGATCTGGCCCGCCACTCTCTACGCCGCGGCCCGCGCCGGGCTGCCGGTCTTCATGGTGAACGCCCGCCTCTCGCCCCGGACCGCTTTTCTCTACCGCGCGCTCTCTCCGCTGGCCCGCCTGGCTTTTTCCGGCGTCAAGCAGGTGCTGGCGCAGACGGAGGAGGACGCGGCCAGGTTCCGCGCCCTGCCCGGGCTTGGAGAGAAGGTTTCGGTCACCGGCAACCTCAAGCACGACCAGATAGGCCTGTCCGCGGAGGGGCAGGATAAGGTAAAAGAATTTATCGCGGCGGCGGGCTGGGGCCGGGCGCCTGTCTTTACCGCCGGCAGCACCCACCCGCCGGAGGAACCTTTTATAATCGGCGCCTGGCTGGAAGCCAGGAAAAAGACCCCGGATCTTAAGCTTGTCATAGTCCCCCGCCACCTCGAGCGCCTGGGCGAAACCGAGGCCGTGCTGAAACAAAAAAATGTGACTTTTGCCCGCTGGTCGGCTGGGCCGGCGCCGGCGGACTGCCTGCTGGTGGACGCGATGGGCCTGCTGCAGGCCTTCTACGCCGCTTCTTCGGTATGTTTTGTAGGCGGGACCATGGACAGCACCGGCGGGCATAACCTGCTGGAGCCCGCCCTGTTCGCCAAGCCGGCCCTGTTCGGCGCCAACTACCGCAACGCCCGCAACGCGGGCCGCGCCCTTATAAAAGGCGAAGGCGGCTTTCTTACGAAAACCGCCAACGATATAACTTTAACCTTGAACGCCCTGCTTTCGGACCCCGCCGCCCTCGCAGCGGCCGGGAACAACGCGGCAAAAACACTCGCATCCCTGCGCGGCGCCACCGCCCGCACGGCGGCGGCAATACTGCCGCTCACTTAAAAGATCAGCTCTTCACGCAGAGCATAAGCTGTATATAAGGCACGTCGTCCAGTGTGCCCGACGTTCCGGTGAACGCCGGGGCGCTTACGGTGCCGGTTACCGTGTGCTGGTGGGAGCCGTCGGTGCCTATGGTGTGGCCGTGCGCGCTGCCCCCCCCGGTGGTGCCGGTATTGGCGGCGGTAGCCGCGCCGGTGACGGCGTAGGTGGCGCCGGTGGCTATGCCGTGGGTATGCGCGTTCTCAGTGCCGGTAGCCCCGGAGTGGTCATGCCCGAGAACGGTATTGGTGTCCCCGGCCGAGAAGGTGGGGGCCGCGTTGGTGCCGGAAGGGGTGAAGTTCAGGGCCTCGCCGCTGCTGTTGGCGGTACCCCAGGTTCCCTGTACCGCACCGCCGCTGGGCACGCCTACAAGGAAACGACCCCGGGCCGTAGTATACTCTCCCCACCCCGTGGGGCAGGCCGCTCCGGCCCACAGAATTATGGCGCCGGCAGGCACCAGGTCATTGCCGCCTTCCTTTATCTTGCCGTCCACGTTCACGTTGCCGGAGGCGTGCAGATTGCCGCCGCCGGGATCGGAGCAGATGGTGTCGGAATCTATGCAGGCGCCGCCGGTGACGTGCAGCTTCGCGTCGGGCGCGCTATTTCCACCCATGCCGACATTGCCGCCCGAGGTGAAATACATCCTCGTAGCGTTGTTCGTGATGATTTTAATATCGGAAGCATCGGTGGAACCAATGGAATTGTTAACTATTATGTCGTCGCCGTCCCTGTGCCAGACTGACCCGGTAACGCCGCCTATCTGAGAGTCCACGTAACTCTTATTGGCCGCGTCGGTGTTAGCCGTGGGGCCGGTGAGGTTTATGATCTTGTGCGAGTTGGCGTTAATATCCGTGCCGTCGTCGCTGAGCAGGCTGTTGACGATATTATCGCCCCCGGCACCCCATTTGACAAGATTATTGGCGGTGCCTGTCATGGCCGTGAAAGCCCCGGCGGCGTTGCCGCGCAGCACGCCGGTCAGGCTGATGGCGCCCGTTCCGCCGTTGCCGACGGGCAGGGTGCCGGTAACGGCCGCCGCCTGGTCCAGGTTGATGCTGCCGAACACCGGCACGCCGGTGGCGTTGGCGCGCAAGACCTGGTACTGGGTACCGGCCACGGTGTCCTGCACCGCGCCCGTGCCGTTGCCGTACAGTACGCCGTTGGTCGCGAGGGTCGCCACGCCGGTGCCGCCCTTGCCTACTATCAGCGGGTCGATGATGCCGATCTCTATGCCGCCGGCGGTATGGGTTATGTCTATCTCGTTGGCCGAGCCAGTGATCTGCTTGTACTCCCAACCGGTGGCGCCGTTGTTGGCTCCGACCACGTAGTTGCCCGTGCCCAAGGTGGAGAGCCCGCCGATGGAGAGGGTGCGGTTGGCGGAGATGTCCCCTCCCCCGGCGAGAGGCAGGGTGGTGCTTATGGTAGTGGTAGTGCGCGCTATGGCCAGAGGTATGTCCTGGGCCTGTATCAGCGAGGTCGTATAGCGGGTGCCGTCGCCGCGCAGGTATTGCCGCACGGGCGCGGTATTATTTATGCGCAGGCCGAAGGTGGAGTCCACATTTATGTCGCCGCCCGCCACATAGAGCCGGGTAGGGAGCGTCGCCAGGACGTTGGTGCCTATCGAGGTCCTGGCGTCGTTGATCGCGGCGGCGGTGGACAGGAACACGCTGTTGGCCACGATCAGGTTGGATAACTCCACGGCCGAGGCGGAGCGCTGTATCAGCGCGCCGTCGAACACTATATGCCCGCCCACGATCAGGTCTTCCTGGGAGTTGGCCGCGTACGGGTTCATCGGGCTGCCCAGCACCAGGTCGCCGCCGCGAATGTTAAGTTTGGAAACCGGGTTCACGGTGCCTATGCCCACGTTGCCGCCGGAGTTCAGGATCAGACCGTCCAGCGAGCCGGCGCGCAGCAGCACGCTGCCGCTGCCGGACTGGTCGGCGTCGGACTGGATGACGGCGTCGCTGTTGTTGGACAGGCCGGTAGCCGAGCCGATATTGGCCGCAGTGTTCATGGAGGAGCCGTCGGCGAAGATGATGCCGTAGCTCTGGCCGGGCGAGGACATGGTGGAGATGCGCAGGTTGCCTTCCACGGTAAGCCGCCAGTTGGGGTCCAGCACCGGGGTGCCCATGCCGACGTTGCCCATATAGGAGCTGACGTAGATGGCCGGGGTGGAGGCGTAGCCGGTGGAGATCCAGACCACGCTGTTCTGTATGCGGTGGTAAGTCTTGTCGGTAAGGGTCTTGGTCTGGCCCTCCACCACCACGGCTATATTGCGGCCCATCTGGGTCTCAATGCGCCCCGACTCTATGCCGCCGCGGTAGAAGTTCAGCACCGCGTCGGCGTTGTCGCCGCCCACCAGGTAGACCAGTGCGTCGTGGTTGGAGTATTCAGCCTTATCGTCGCCGACCTGCAGGTACTTGGAACCGGCGAAGTCGAAGTCCGTCACGCCCACGCCTATGCGGTTGACCGTTAAGATATCGCTGGAAACCTCCACCTGGTTGTCAAAAACGTTCAGCCCGGTAAAGGTCTGCGTGGAGGCTATATAGGCCGGGAAGCCCGCGGCCGAACCTATGCCCCCGGTAACGCTCAGGGTGCCGTAGATGGTGGTGGTGGTCAGGAAGACCTGCTTGTTGTTGCCGTTGGCGTTGAGGTTGCCGGTCATGGTCACGTCGTTGGTGAACACGCCGGTGGCGGCCCTGATGCCGTAGTCGGCGAGCATGGTGCCGCGCACGTGCAGCTTCTCGCGCGGCGTATCGGTGCCTATGCCCACGTAATAGGGCGTGTTCTGCTGCAGCAGCAGGTGCGACCCGGCGGCGGCCCGCACCTCGTTGGCGGCCCCCGTCCAGGTGTTGTTATACGCGCCGATGGAGACGGAACCGCCGCGCACGCCGGAGCTGGCGCGCATGTTGCCGTAAGTGTAGATCTTTTCCGAAGCCACCGGCACCCCGCCGACGCTGAGTTCGCCTGAAGAGTTAAGCCAGAGGCGGTCGCCGCCGTTGGTGCCGGCGACGATGGTGTCGGCGGCCTCTCCGATGGATATATAGTTGTTGCCGGTGCCGGAAATATTCCCGCCGGCGACGTTCAGGTCCTCATTGATATTGACTATCCCGTCGTCCCTGTCGGAAATGC
Organism: Elusimicrobia bacterium GWB2_63_22; assembly: GCA_001799735.1. Taxonomy (GTDB): domain Bacteria; phylum Elusimicrobiota; class Elusimicrobia; order Elusimicrobiales; family UBA9959; genus UBA9959. Next base: position 38,734 of record MGUA01000033.1, read on the forward strand.
CCTCGGTCCCGATGACAAGAGAGCCATCCACCTCCAATTTTCCGGCCGGAGCGGGCGTACCGATGCCCATGTTGCCGGCATAGGTCATGCGGGCGATCTCGCCGGCAGGCGTGTTGAATATGATATCGGTGTTGGGCGTTACGTTGGCGGCCCTGATGGTAACGAAGTCATCGGAAGTAACGCCGTTGACCGCGGAGCCGACGCCTGCGGTCGTCATCACGGAACCGTTGGGGAAAGTAATACCGTTGCCCAGGGTCTTGATCTCGATGCCGCCGTCGATGGTAAGTTTCTGCGTAGGGGAATTGGTGCCTATGCCGACCCTGGAGGCGGGGTTGGTGGCCAGCAGCACCTGGTAATTGGCCGTAAAGGAAGTGACGGAGACGCTGGAGCCGTCCTCCAGCTTCTTGGCCACCATGGCGTAGGCCACGCTGCTCATGGGCTCGCGCGGGGCGAGCACGTCGCTCTCCACCTGCACCTCCAGGTAAACCGTCTGGGGCCGGGAGAAAATATAGAGCAGGTCGGCCTCGCTGAATTCCAACGTGGCGCTGAAAACGCCCTGCGTGGCCTGCACCGTTATCTCCGGGCTCAGCCAGAGGCAGGGCTGGTTGACGCCGCCGCAGACGCCGGCCCCGCTGTTGGTGGGGTGGTTGTAGACGCGGAAGTAGAGGTGGATGGTGCCCGTGATAGGCGCGTTGTCGCGCTCCAGGCGGCCCTGGTAGTTTATGGTCCGGGGCGTGGAGCCCGCCGTTATTTCCCCGGCCTGGGCCCAGAAAGGCAGCAGCAGCGCCGCCGCGGCGGTTAAAATTATTTTTTTCATAGGTTTCACCTTACAACTACCAGTTTTCCCGTCTTGCTGGAATTACCGCCCTTTATGCGGTACAGATAAAGGCCGCTGGCCACCAGGCTGCCGGCGTCGTTGCGCAGGTCCCAGCCCACGCTGTCGATGTTGTTGTTCTTCTCTATCCTCCGGACTTTTTCTCCGGAGATCGTGTAGATGTAAATAATGGCGTTGAGCGTCAGGCGGGTGAAGGTGACGCCGGTACAGGCCCGCTTGGAGTAGCAGGGGTTAGGGTAGGCGTGGGCGGCGGAGACGTCGGCCTGCGGCGGGCGCCAGGAATTGACCACGCCCCAGGTTACGGTATAGCGCCCGCCCGACAGGGCGCCAAAGCCCAGCTGGCCCGTGCTGCCGAGCAGGGAATAGGTGCCCCCCGTCTTCGGGATGGTATTGCCGATGGTGGTCTGCTCGCTGATGAGCATGCGGTAAACCCCGGACCTCATGAGGGCCGGGGCGTAATTGTACAAGCCCCCCGCCACCAGGAAAATGAACAGGGCTAAACCTGCAAGTCGCGCGCGCATATTATATAGATATACTAAAACCCGTTGTCTGTCAATGTCTTTTAAGTTAAATCTTTATTACGGCCGGCCCGGGGCCCCCTTCTTTAAGGGGTCTTGTCCTGAGCTGTTTCCATGGCCGGTCCGGTTTATCGTGAACTCGGTATAATGATATAATTTTTTAATATAGATGGAAATAAACAAGCCGGACCCCAAGATACTTGTCATCAGGATGTCCTCGCTCGGGGACATAATCCTGACGGCCCCCGTTTTCCGCAACCTCAAGGCCAGGTGGCCCGGCTCCAGGCTCGACATCATCGTCAAGCCGCAATTCCTGGGCGCGGTTTCCAAGAGCGCCTTTATAGACAAGGCTATCCCTTTCACCGGCTTCGCCGGCGCCGTCCGCGCCATAAACGCGGAGGACTACGACGTCATCATCGACCTGCACGCCACGCTGCGCAGCCGCCTGCTCTGCCTGGCCGCCAAGGCGCCGGTGCTGCGCTACCGCAAAGCCTCGCTGGCCCGCCGCCTGTTCGTGGATTTCCGCGTGCCCAGCCCGGCCCTGGAGAAACACACCCTGGACCGCTACATGGAGACCCTGGCGCCGCTGGGCGTGCCGGCGCTGCATTCCGGGCCGGAGCTGGGCGACTGGAACCCGGGGGACACCAAACCGGCGCTTAAGCAGGGCCCGCTCCGGGTCTGCCTGCTGCAGACGGCTTTCCTCGGGGACTGCGTGCTCACCCTCCCCCTCCTTAAGAAGATGAAAGAGGTTTTTCCGGAGGCGTCCGTCTCCGTGGTCACGCGCCCGGAGACCAGGGAAGTCTTCGCCGCCTCCGGCCTGGCCGGGGAGATAATAGAGGACCGCAAGAAGACCGCCCCGTCCGGCCTGGCCGAGTTCTCCCGCCTGGCCGCAGAGCTGCGCGCCCGTTCTTTCGACGCCGTCATCATCCCGCACCGCTCGCTGCGCAGCGCCTTGCTGGCCTGGCGGGCGGGCATCCCGGTGCGGGTGGGATTCTCCTCCAGCGCCGGCAGTTTTTTCCTCACCCACAAGGTCCCGTTCTCCTGGCTGCTGCACGACGTGGAGCGCAACCTGGCCCTCCTCTCCCCGCTGGCCGAGAACCTCAAAACGGCTTTTCCCGGCCTGCGCTCCGCCGCGGCCCCTGCGGTTAACGGCGCCGCCGTCGGCGTGAACACCGGCTCGGCCTGGCCCACCAAGCGCTGGCCGGCCGAAAAATGGGCCCGCCTTATCCGCGGGCTGGCCGCCGAATTCAAGACGCCGGTGCTGATGGTGGGCGGCCCCGGCGAGAAGGACTGGAACGCGGAGATAGAGCGCCTGGCCGGTCCGGAGCATTGCCTTAACCTGACCGGCCGGACCAGCATGCCGGAGCTGATGGATGCCATCCGCCCGCTCAAGGTCTTCGTCTCCAACGATTCGGGGCCGATGCACATAGCCGCCGCCATGGGCGTGCCGGCCGTCGGGATCTTCGGCCCCACCACCAGGGAACTGGGCTTTTTCCCCTACGGCGCCGGCAACCGCGTAGTAGAGACGCGGCTGGATTGCCGCCCCTGCGCGCTGCACGGCTCAAAAAAATGCCCCCGCGGGCATTTCCTCTGCATGCGCCTGCTGACCGTGGACCAGGTCCTGAGGGCCGCCAGAGACGCGGCCGAGAAGAATTAAGGAGCTTATATGTACGTGATCCTTTCCGTCCTCGCGCTTGCGGCGCTCGCCGTCAGCGCGCGCTGGACCTGGTGGCGCCCCGCGGCCCCCGGCCTCAGGGTGCTCTGCTACCACAAGATCGGCTCCCCTCCCCCCGGCTCCAGATTAAAAGAGCTCTGGGTCAGCCCTGAAAAATTCAGGGCGCAGGTGAAATACCTGCTGGACCACGGCTACACCACCATCCTCTTCTCCGACCTGCTGAAAGCGCAGAAGGGCGAAGCCCCTCTCCCCGAGAAGGCCGTGCTGATAACCTTCGACGACGGCTACGAGAACAACTACCTGCACGCCTGGCCCATCCTCAGGGAGCTGGGCGCGAAGGGAAACGTTTACGTGGTGTTCAACACCATAGGCAAGGTCAACTCCTGGCATAACCCGGCCTCCGAGCCCTGGGTTAACATGGCCACGCTGGCGCAGCTTAAAGAGATGCAGGCCAGCGGCGTCATAGAGTACGGCTCCCACACCATGAACCACCCGCATCTCTCGGCGCTCAAGCCGGAGGACGCGGCCTGGGAGATAGCGGAATCCAAGCGCCAGCTCGAGGCCCTGTTCGGCCGCGAGATGAGCGCCTTCGCCTACCCTTACGGCGACGGCGCCTACGTGCCGGCCATACGGCAGATGGCGCTCGACGCCGGCTACGTCTTCGACTTCAGTTTCAAACAGGGCAAGACCCCGTGGCCCTGGGACCGCTCCGTCACCATAGACCGCCTCTTCATCCGCGGCGGCGACAACAACTGGGACCTGGCGCTGCAGCTGGAGCGCGGGGCTTCGAGGCTTTAAAAGCGGTGCTAGTGCTATAATATCTTCGCGAGGTAACCAACATGAACGACCTGGGAATAGGCAAACTGGTAAGCGAACTGGCCCGGACCAACACCGAGCTCTGGCACGAGGAAGACAAGGCCAGGGTGGGCGACGTGCCGGCCATAGCCGCGGCCAAGAAGAACATCGACCGGCTCAATCAGAAGCGCAACGACCTGATAGAGCGCATCGATGAAAAGGTGCTGGAGGCCATCAATGGCTGAGACCATTGGCAGCCTGGCCGACAAGATCAGCATCATCCAGCTCAAGATCTTCCACATGCGCGAGCAGCTGGCCCGCGCCGACGCCACCGAAGAGCACAAGGCCGCCTGCGCCGGCCGCCTCGACGTGATGGGCATCCAGCTCCGGGACCTCGGGGACGAAATGACCCAGCTGGTCTCCGACGTGGCCGCGGGCCGCGTCAAGCTCAAGATCTACCGGCAGTTCAAGATGTACAACGACCCCCGCTACCGCGCGAAGGCCGTGTAGCTCCGGGGTCCTGCAGGGCTGGTCTCACCGCTCGCTCATAAGCGTGCTGATGCACTGAGCTGTTTGGTGCCGCGTCCGTCGCGGGGACAGGGTTAGCAAAACCCTGTCGGAGGTCCGAGCTTGCGTAAGCGCGAGGACCGAGACGGGGAGTGGCGAGCACGGTGTGCGAGACCACGTTTTTGCGTTCCTGTCCCCGCGGCGGGCGCATACTACAGATTTAAAACGATGGGACCTGGGATACTGGTAATAGTTTATAAAGGAATAGGCGACGTGATACTCACCACGCCGCTGCTCCGCGCCCTCAAGAAAGGCATCCCGGACGCCCGCATCTATTTCCTCACCCGCCGCCCCTCCGCCAAGATACTCGAAGGCAACCCCAACCTCGCCGGCATCTTCTACCGCGAGGACAAGCCCCTATCGGCCATCCGCCGCGCCGGCATAGACATCTCCATCGACTTCATGCGCTCCTCCTCGTCGGGCTTCTTCGCCCGCTTCTCCGGCGCCCAGAAGCGCATCGCCTTCCATTACCCCGCGGGCTGGCTGTTCCATAACACCATGCCCGCCAAGCGCGAGGACAACGCCTACACCGTCTTCGACCGCCTCCAGCTGCTGGAGCCGCTGGGCATACCGCACGACGGGGCCAAGCCAGACCTCGCCTTCGCCCCCGAGAACGCGGCCCGGGCGGACGCCTTCCTCGCCGGCCTACCCCCCGCCCCCCTCACCGTCACCTTCGACATCACCAGTCCGCGCGACCACCGCCGCTGGGCGCCGGAAAATTTCGCAAAGCTGGCAGACAGGCTGAAGGCCGACTATGGCGCGCGCGTGGTCTTTCTCTGGGGCCCCGGCGAACTGGACTACGTAAAGGACGCCATGGCCCTGTCCTCGGGCGGGCATATCCTGGCCCCCGATTTTGACCTGCTCGACCTGGCCGCCCTCCTGAAAAGGACCTCCCTGCACGTAGGCACCAGTTCCGCGCCCATGCACCTGGCCGTCAGCCAGAGCACTCCCACCTTCACCGTCTACGCGCCCCAGAACTCCCCCGCCAGCTGGACCCCGCCGGGCCCGGAACATTCCTGGGTACAGGGCGAGCTGGCCTCCCTGCCTTTCGAAGCGGCCTGGGAACGGCTGGCGGCGCACCTGAAGGCCCTGGGAGCGGTTAAATGACGAACACCCCCCTCTCGCCGGAAAAAGTGCGCAACGCCCTTAGGCGCCACCTGCCCGGCCGCCTGCTGCTCAGCTCCCTCTCTCTGGTTTACGCGGCCGCGATAAAGACCCGCAAAGGCCTCTACGCTTCGGGCGCCCTGCGCTCGCGCTCCCTGCCCGCTCCCGTGATCTGCTTCGGCAATATCTCGGCCGGCGGCACCGGCAAAACCTCCACCGTCGTGGCCGTGGCCCGGGAGCTGGCGCTCTCCGGCCGGAAGCCCGCCGTGCTGATCCGCGGCTACCGCCGGGCCGCGCGCTCCTCTTCCGTCACCGTGCTCGCCAAGGGCCGCTCCTTCTCGCTGGCGCAGACCGGCGACGAGGCCCTGATGCTGTACCGCATGCTCGAGGACTCCGGCGTGCCGGTGGTGGTTTCTTCCGACAGGTACCGGGCGGGGCTGGCCGCGCTGGAGCTGGGCGCGGACATCCTGCTCATGGACGACGGCTTCCAGCATTTCGCGCTCAAGCGCGACGCCGACGTGGTGCTCGTCAACGCCACCTCCCCCTTCTCCGAAGACCGCGTGCTCCCCTACGGCAACCTGCGCGAGCCGGCCTCGGGTCTCGCCCGGGCCGCCGCGGTAGTGATCACCCACTGCGAGCAGGTCTCCCAGTCCGCCATCGACGACCTGCGCGCCGAGATCCGCGACATCAATCCCGGCGCCAGGATAATCGAGAGCATGCATTCCCCCGAAAAATTCCTGGACCCGGCCACGGCCCGCCCGGTGGACCTGGCCGCCATACACGGCCGGCCCGCCGTCGCCCTTTCCGCGATAGGCGACCCGGCCTCCTTCGAGGCCGCGCTGGGCAAACTCAAGATAGAGCTGCGCCAGATCTGGCGCTACCCGGACCACCACGCCTTCACCCTGGCCGAGCTCGCCTCGGCCCACCAGTCGCGCGGCGGCCTGCCGCTGATAACCACCTACAAGGATTTCGCGCGCTTCCCGCAGGGCTGGCAGGAGACGCTCAAGAGCGGCGTGCTGATCTTCTCGGTCAAGATAGTCTTTCTCTGCGACGGCTGGAAGAACCTGATGCGGCTGGTGGAGCGCGTCTCTTCCCCCGCGGCCCCGGAGCAACCCTGATGCGCGCCTGGCCCCCCAGACCCGCGCGCGGCAGCAGGGCCCCGGCGGCCTTTCTGGACCGCGACGGGACGCTTAACCGCGACAGGGCGGGCGCCTATGTAACCTCCCTGGAGCAGTTCAAGATCTACGCCGGCGTGCCGGCCGCGCTGCGCCTGCTGGCGGCCAAAGGCTACCGCCTGGTAGTGGTCACCAACCAGTCGGCAATAGCCCGCGGCTACATGAGCCTGGCCGTTTCAAAAGCGATAAATTTGAAGCTGGTGCGCGAGCTGCGCAAGGCGGGCGTAAAACTGGACGGCGTCTATTTCTGTCCGCACGCCCCCGACGCCGGCTGCAGGTGCCGCAAGCCGCGCCCCGGCCTGATAAAGGAAGCCGTGAAGGACCTGGCCATAGACATGGCAAGGTCTTTCGTGGCCGGCGACAAAGCCTGCGATCTCGACCTGGCCAAAGCCGCCGGGCTGAAGGGCCTGCTGGTGCTGACAGGCCAGGGCAAGGCCGCCGGGCGAACAGGTTTTGCCAGCCTCCTGGCCCTGGCCAGGGCGGTACCCGCAGTTAAAACAAAGGAAGGATCATGAAGAAACGCGTTTTCATCTCGATGATACTCAGCGTGGTAGCCCTGGCCGTTTCCCGGCCGGACAGCGGCGCCTTCTACTGGGCCGGGGCCGCCCTGATGCTGCTGGGCCAGCTCATCCGCCTGGCCGCCAGCGCCGCCATAGTCAAATCAAAAACGCTGACCATGCGCGGGCCTTACGCCGTGGTGCGCAACCCGCTCTACCTCGGCACCCTCGTCATGACCGGCGGCATGATGCTCGCCATGACCTCCACCGCCAAGCCCGCCCTCACCGCGGCCCTCTGGCTGGGCGTGGGCGCGGCGTTCGCCTGGATCTACTGGGTGACCATAAAGGCCGAGGAGGCGTTTCTCCGCTCGACGTACGGCCAGGCCTTCGAGGACTACTGCAGGGCGGTGCCGGCCATACTGGCCTGCCCCTGCAAGTTCGGCTCCTTCTTTGAAACCGAGGCCTACTCCAGGGAAGTTTTCATCAAGAACAAGGAATGGCGCGGCCTCTCGGGGCTGGCGGCCATCCTGGTCATACTCTACCTGAAGCTCCACTATGGCTATTAAAACCCTCCTGCTGCTCCTGGCCTGCTGCCTGCCCGCCGCCGCGGGCGAGGACTTGGCCCATCCCTACTGGTCGCTGCCCATTTCCACGGCAGCGGTCTCCGGCCCCGTCGCCGGCATAGTGGCCGGGGAGACCCTGGAGTACGATATCTACTGGGGCGCCATTTACGTCGGCAAGTCCTTCCTGCGGGTGGACGGGGTGGTGAACGTGTCCTCGCGCCCGGCCTGGCATATAGTTTCCGAGGCGAAGTCGGGCTCCTTCCTGGCCAACTTTTACAAGGTCGCGGACCGCAACGACGCGTGGATGGACGTGGAGGACCTGAGCTCCTACGGCTACTACAAGAAGATCTCCGAGGGGAGTCATTTCTACAACGAGTGGGTGGTCTTCGACCTGCCCAACAGGCGGTTCTACGGCGAGAAGGTCAACAAAAAGCGCCAGCGCAATACTGTCGAAGGCCCCATGGAAAAACCGGCCAACGACGTGCTCTCCTCCCTCTACCGCATGCGGGGCATGAACCTGCAGCCCGGCGCCGACATAGAGCTGGATGTGAATACCAAGCGGGACTGGCGCATCCGGATAAAGGCCGGCAAGCGCGAGAAGATCTCCACGCCCTACGGCAAGAAGCAGTGCCTTAAGTTCGAGCCTATGGCCGGGGAAGAAGGGATCTTCGTGGCCAAGAAGGGCCGCCGCATGCTGGTCTGGCTGACCGACGACGAGCTCAAGGTCCCCATGCTGCTGAAGGCCGAGATCTTCATAGGCTCGGTCACCGCCAAGCTGGTGCGCCGCGTTATCAGGCCCTGACGCCCTTTTTCCTCCCCCCGCCCCGCCCGTAGCCCGCCGCGGCTTTTTGTTATAATATTTATATTATGACAAAGGCCGGATTCAAACGCCTCTCCTCCGCGGTCGCTGGCTTCCGCGGCCGCCGCATCGCCGTCTTCGGCGACATGATGCTGGACCGCTACATCAAAGGTTCAGTAAAGCGCATTTCCCCCGAAGCCCCCGTGCCGGTGGTGCGGGTCACTTCCGAAGCCACCGTCTGCGGCGGCGCGGCCAATGTGGCCGTCAACATAGCCGCCCTGGGCGCCGTGCCCCGGCTGATCTCCGTCACGGGCCGCGACGCCGCGGCCGCGGAATTCCGCGACCTGCTCGACAGCTCCGGCATCGCGCACGACGCCCTGATCCACGACGACAATTTCCCCACCATCGAGAAGACCCGGGTGATAGCCGAGCACCAGCAGGTGGTGCGCTTCGACCGCGAAACCCCCGGCAACATGTCCCACGCCGCGCGCCGGGCCGCCCTGGCCTCCCTCGCCGCCGAGCTCAAGGCCGGCTGCCAGGCGGTCATACTTTCGGATTACGGCAAAGGCCTGCTGGAGCCCGGCACCATAAAGACAGCCATAGGGATGGCCCTAAAGCGCGGCGTGCCGGTCTTCGTGGACCCCAAGGTAGAGCATTTCCTGCTGTACCGCGGCGTCTCCTGCCTGACCCCCAACACGGCCGAAGCTTACGGCGGCATGCGCCTGACCCAGAAGGACGGCCAGGACGCCGCCGAGGCGCTGGGGCGCGCCATCCTGCAGCGGCTCGCCTGCCGCTCGCTGCTGATAACGCAGGGCGAGCACGGCATGACCCTTTTTCAGCGCGCCGGCCGGTCGGCCAGCAGCGCGCACATCCCCACCCGGGCGCGCGAGGTCTTCGACGTCACCGGCGCGGGCGACACCGTTATTTCCACGCTGGCGCTCACCTGGGCGGCCGGCGCCACCCCCGAGGAAGCCGCCACGGCGGCTAATTTCGCCGCCGGCATAGTGGTGGGCAAGCTCGGTACCGCTTCGGTCAGCGCTGAAGAACTCCTGGAGAGCGCGAGGTCATGGATAAAGACTGCCTGATAGTCATACCGGCCCGCTACGGGTCCCAGCGTTTCCCCGGCAAGGTGCTGGCTGGACTTGCGGGCAAACCCGTCATCCAGTGGTGCTGGGAGGCCGCCGTAAAAGCCGGCCTCGGCGAGGTGACCATAGCCACCGAGCATGAGGCGGTGCTCTCTTTCGCCCGCTCCATCGGCGCGAAGGCCGTGATGACCAGCCCGCGCTGCCAGTCCGGCACCGACCGGGTCTACGAGGCCTCCCGCGGCACCAGGGCGAAGTTCGTCATCAATATACAGGGCGACGAGCCGTTCATGACGGCGGCGACCCTTAAAAAAGCTTTCCGCAAGCTCAAGGCCTCCCCCTCCTGCCAGATAGGCACAGCCTGCGTCCGCATAAAGGACAAGGCGGACATAGCCAACCCCAACTGCGTCAAGGTCGCCATGAACAAGGAGGGCCGCGCGCTGTATTTCTCGCGCTGCGCCATTCCCTTCCACCACGGGCTTTCTGACCTTAAGGATTACCCTTACTACAAGCATTGCGGCTTCTACATCTACAGGCGCGAGGCCCTGGAGCGCTTCGTGAAGCTAAAGCCCAGCCCGCTGGAGCGGCTGGAGCGGCTGGAGCAGCTGCGCGCCCTGGAGAACGGGTTTAACATCTCGGTGGCCGAGGTGGCCCCGCTCGGCCCGGCGATAGACGCGCCGGAAGACCTGGCGGCCGCGGAAAGATTTCTGAAGAAAGCCGGGGGCTAGCCCTCCGGCCGGGCCGCCCGCGGGGGACGGCTCTTTCGGGACTTCGGCGCTTTAGCGCAGGGAGAAAAATGACAAGATATATCTTCGTGACCGGCGGTGTGGTAAGTTCGCTCGGCAAGGGCATCACCGCGGCCTCCATAGGCCGCCTGCTTAAAGCGCACGGGCTTTCCGTCACCATCATGAAATGCGACCCGTACATCAACGTGGACGCCGGCACGATGGCCCCGTTCCAGCACGGCGAGGTGTTCGTCACCGACGACGGCGCCGAGACCGACCTGGACCTGGGCTACTACGAACGCTTTCTCGGCATCGACACCGGCCGCGCCAACATCATGACCGCCGGGCAGATCTACCAGACCGTCATCGCCCGCGAGCGCGAGGGCAGCTACCTCGGCCAGACGGTGCAGGTCATCCCCCATATCACCGACGAGATCAAGCGCCGCTTCGTCAAGGCGGCCGAAGGTTTCGACATCGCCATCATAGAGATAGGCGGTACGGTGGGCGACATAGAGAGCCTCCCCTTCCTGGAAGCCGCCCGCCAGATGCGCCCCGACCGCACGCGCAACGACGTGCTGTATCTCCATGTGACGCTGGTACCGTACCTGTCCGCTTCCGACGAGCTCAAGACCAAGCCCACCCAGCATTCCGTCAACAAGCTGCGCGAGATCGGCATCGACCCGGACATCATAGTCTGCCGCGCCGAGAAGCCCCTGGCCAAGGACATCAAGAACAAGATCGCCCTTTTCACCAGCGTGCCCCGGGAAGCCGTGGTGGACGCGGCCGACGCCGCCAGCATCTACGACGTGCCCTTCATGCTCAAGAAGCAGGGGCTCGACGAGCAGATCATGATGCTGCTGCGCCTGCGCAGCGGCAAATGGGATTTCGACGAATGGACCGAGTTCGTGGCCCGGCTCAAGACCGCCGCCTCGGCCCAGCCGGTGCGCATCGCCATAGCCGGCAAGTACACCAAGCTCAAGGACTCCTATAAATCCCTGGTGGAGGCCATCCAGCACGGCTGCACGGCCAACGGGGTTAAAGCCGAACTGGACTACGTGGACGTCGAGGAAGAGAATTTCCAGGAAAAGCTGGCCAAGGCCGACGGCCTGATAGTGCCCGGCGGCTTCGGCGACCGCGGCATAGAGGGCAAGATAGAGGCCGTGCGCTACGCGCGCGAGCATGGGCTGCCTTTCATGGGCATCTGCCTCGGCATGCAGTGCGCCACCATAGAGTTCGCCAGGAACGTCCTGGGCCTCAAGAACGCCCATTCCACCGAGTTCAATCCCAAGACCCCCCACCCGGTGGTGGACCTGATGGCGGCGCAGAAGGGCGTCACGGACAAGGGCGGCACCATGCGCCTGGGCGCCTGGCCCTGCGAGCTCAAGGCAGGGACCCTGGCCAGCAAGATCTACGGCGCCTCCGCCATCTCGGAGCGCCACCGCCACCGCTACGAGTTCAACTCCAAATATATCGCCCAGTATGAGAAGAAGGGCATGAAGGTCAGCGGCATGCACAAGAAGCTCAAGCTGCCCGAGATCGTGGAGATAAAGGACCACCCCTGGTTCGTCGGCGTGCAGTTCCATCCCGAGTTCAAGTCCAGGCCGCTGATGCCGCACCCGCTGTTCTTCAGTTTCGTCGCGGCGGCGATAAAGAACAAGGCCGCGGCCCGCAAGCCGGAAACCGCCAAAGCGCATTAAAGGAGACCAGCGTGGCTAAACAGAAAACAGTAAAAGCGGGCAGCGTGGTCTTCTCCAACGACCGCCCGCTGGTCTACATAGCCGGCCCCTGCGTGATAGAGACGCCCAAGTCCTACGCGGCGGAGGCGGTGGAGCTTAAAAAGGTCTTCTCGGCCCTTAAGACGCCCTTCGTATTGAAAGCCTCTTTCGACAAGGCCAACCGCACCTCCCATAACTCCTTCCGCGGCGTGGGTATGGAGAGCGCGCTGGACTTCCTGAAGGACCTCAAGAACCGGCTGGGCGTCACGCTGCTGGTGGACGTGCACGAGCCGGCCCAGGCCGCGCGCGTGGCCGAGGCCGCCGACATCCTGCAGATCCCCGCCTTCATGTGCCGGCAGACCGACCTGCTGTTCGCCTGCGCCGACACCGGCCGGACGGTCAACGTCAAGAAAGGCCAGTTCCTGTCCCCCTGGGAAGCCGAGAACATCGTCAAGAAACTCGAGAGCCGCGGCGCCAAGGGCATCATGCTCACCGAGCGCGGCTCCTCGTTCGGCTACGGCAACCTGGTGGTGGACATGCGCTCGCTGGAAATAATGAAGGATTTCGGCTACCCGGTCATCTTCGACTGCACCCACTCGGTGCAGCGCCCGGGCGGCCTGGGCACGGCCACCGGCGGCGACCGGCGCTTCATCCTGCCGCTGGCCAAGGCCGCGGCCTCGCTTAAGATAGCCGGCCTCTTCTTCGAGGCCCACCCGCGCCCCGAGAAGGCGCTTTCCGACGGGCCCAACTCGCTGCGGCTCGACTCCGTAAAGGCCATGGTCGCCGCGCTCAACCGCGTGGACCGGCTGGCCGCGGAACTACAGGACATAACAGGGGATATAAAATGAAATGCACCAATTGCGGCCAGGAGAACAGGGCCGCCCTGAAATTATGCAAGAAATGCGGCGCCGACCTGACGATGCCGCCGGCCTGGTTCCCGGACTGGCACTGGCACCTTAAGACGCTGGCCTGGATCTACCTGACGCTGATCGTGGTCTTCTTCGGGGTAAGCTACCTGCTGCACAAGCTGCCCCCCCCTTACGACCAGCGCGAGATCCCGCCGGAGATGACCCCCTGGCTCAACCCGCACAAGACGCCGGCCAAATAACATGAACGCCAAGGAAAAGCTGATACTTAAGACCGCCCGCGGCGTGATCGCCCTGGAAAGCCGCGCCGTCGCCGGGCTTTCGGCCGCGCTGGACGCCTCCTTTCTCAAAGCGGTGAGGCTGCTGGCCGCCTGCTCCGGCAAGGTGGTGCTGCTGGGCGTCGGCAAATCGGGCCTGATCGCCCGCAAGATAGCCGCCACGCTGGCCTCCACGGGCACGCGCAGCGTGTACCTGCACCCGGTCGAGAGCCTGCACGGCGACCTGGGCATGATAGCCGCCGACGACGTGGCCCTGGCGCTCTCCTACTCCGGCGAGACCGAAGAGACCGCCAAGCTGCTGCCGATACTCAAGCGGCAGGGCCTCCCGGTCATTTCCATCACCAACAATTCCGATTCCAGGCTGGCCCGCGGCTCCGACGTGGTGCTGCGCCTGCGCGTCAAGCGCGAGGCCTGCCCGTTCGACATCGTCCCGACCTCCTCCACCACCGCCATGCTGGCCCTCGGCGACGCGCTGGCCGTGACGCTGATGTCCCTTAACGGCTTCGACAAGAAGCGCTTCGCCAGGCTGCATCCCGGCGGCAACCTGGGCAAACTGCTGAACCTGAAGGTCTCCGACCTCATGCATAAGGGCAGCTCCAACCCGGTGGTAAAAGAGACCGCCAGCGTGGCCGCGGCGCTCAAGGTCATGACCGACACCCGCGCCGGCGCGGTTTCGGTGACGGGCAAAGGCGGGCGCCTGACAGGCTATTTCACCGACGGCGACCTGCGCCGCAGGCTGCAGGGCGGGCTGAAGGACCTCTCCACCCCCGTCGCCGGCGTAATGACCCGCAAACCCATGACCGTCCACCCCGAGACCATGGCCATGGACGCGGCCAGGATAATTTCGGAGAAGAAGATAGACAACCTGCCGGTCACGGATTCCCGCACCGGCCGCCCCGTCGGCATCATCGATGAGCGCGATCTTTTAAAGGAAGGCCTGGGTTGAAACAGCCCCTCGCCCTCCTCCTGCTTGCGGCGCTGGCCGCCTGCTCCGCCGAAAAGTCCCGCGAAGCGGCCGCCGGCGTGAGCCTGCTGGAGAACTTCTCCATGGCGGAATCCCTGGCCGGCTCCTCCCGCTGGCGGCTGGACTCCGCCCTGGGCCGGCTGGACGAGAAGAAGGGCGTTATCGCGTTCGAAAGCCCGAAGATAAAGTTCTATGAAGGCGGCAGGGTCACCTCTGAAATAACGGCGCTCAGCGGGGTGCTGCAGATGAAGGACAACTCGGCCGAGCTGACGGACGACGTGGTCATAGACGCCAAGCGCGACGGGATGCAGCTTAAGACCACCAAGCTCTACTACAGTTCGGCGCGCGGCAAGGTCTGGACGGAAGAGCCGGTCACCATCTACAAGGGCCGCACGGTGATCAAGGGCCGCGGCTTTACCGCCAACCCCGACCTTTCCGAGATAGAGATCCAGCGCCAGGAAACCCGGCTTTCAGGCACATGAAATTCCTCCTCCTCCCCCTCCTGCTGGCGCACCTCGCCCTCCCGCTGTCGGCGGCGGAGGATTTCCTGATGGGCTCCGTGGTCAAGAGCGACAAGTGGAAGATGGACAGGACCAACGACCGCGAGATCTTCGACGGCAACGTCTCCTTCCGCAACCCGCGCTACACGATGAAGGCCGACCACGCCCTTTACGCCCGTCCGGCCCAGACCTGGAACATAAACGGTTCGGTCTCCATCCTGCGCCGCTTCGAGGACAAGTCCCTGGTGGAAGTGTTCTGCGAGCGGGCCATGTACATGGAGACGGCCGAAGAGGCTTTCCTGGAAAGCGGGGCGCTGCCCGTGCGCATGAAGTACACCTCCGCCGACGGGCGGCTGCTGAATGGCCGCTCCCGGACGGCGAAAGCCGAGAACAAGTCCGGCCTGATGTATTTCGACGGGGATTTCTCCATCTCCACGGAGAACCTGGACATGTTCTCCGGCATGGGCCTGTACAGCAACCTGGAGCGCAGTTTTACCATGCACGAGTCCACCCCGCTGGCGGTCGGCGCCAGGGAGGGCTACGATTTCGCCATAAATTCCTCGAAGATGAAGTTCTTCAGGGACACCCGGGATATAAAGTTCTATAATAACGTGAACGGCTGGGTTAAAGACGTCCCCCCGCCGGCAAAACAGCCATGAAACTAGAATGCGCCCTGCTTGAAAAATCCTTCGGCCGCCGCCAGGTGGTCAACGGCATCTCCCTGCACGTCAACTCAGGAGAGGTCTGCGGCCTGCTGGGCCCCAACGGCGCCGGCAAGACCACCACTTTCCACATGCTGGTCGGCTTCCTGGAGCCGGACGCCGGCCAGGTCTTCATGGACGGCCGGGACGTGACCAAAGAGCCCATGTTCCAGCGCGCCCGCGGCGGTATAGGCTACCTGGCGCAGGAACCCACCGTTTTCCGCGGCCTTACCGTGGCCGAGAACCTTGAAGCCATACTGGAGCGCACCACCCCCGACAGGGCCGTCATGCGCGAAAGGGTGGACTCGCTGCTGGGCGAGTTCGGCCTGATGAAGCTGAAGGACCAGAAGGCCTGGACGCTTTCCGGCGGCGAGAAGCGCCGGCTGGAAGTGGCCCGGGTCATGATAAACGACCCGAAGATCATCCTGCTCGACGAGCCCTTCGTCGGCATCGACCCCATTACCGTCAGCGACCTCAAGAAGATCATCCTGCACCTCAAGGACAAGGGCATCGGCGTGCTCATCACCGACCACAACGTGCGCGAGACCCTCTCCATCACCGACCGCTCCTACCTCATCTACAACGGCCAGCTCCTCATCGACGGCAACGCCGACACCCTGCTCAACGACCCCAAAGCCCGCGAGCTCTACCTCGGCTGGGACTTCAAGCTGTAATCGTCTCCCCGGCCGCACAGGGCCTGGCCCCTCGCTCCTGTACTGCAGGGAACCGTTGCGCGGTTCCCCCCCGAAGCGGGGCCCCCCTTCCCCAAAGTCGCTCGGAACCAGGCCCTGTACGGCCGGGAGGGCAAATAAAAACCGCCGGTTCAGCCGGCGGTTTTTATTTAACGGCGTGCCCCGCTCAGGTGAAGGTTTCGAGGTGGGTGTGGAGGCCGTGGGCGCGGATGTGGCGCATGGCGGCGGCGTGCTGCGCTTCCGCTTTGGCCGTCTGGCCCATGAGGTAGTAGAGGTTGGCCAGCGAGAGCAGGGTGAGGGCTTCGCCGCGCGGCTCGGAGCGGCCTTTGAACAGTTCGGCGGCCTTGCGGTAATTCTTGAGAGCGGCGGAGAAGTCCCCGTTCTTTTTTTTGATCTCCCCCATCCCCCACTCCACAAACCCCAGGTCCGCCCAGTCGGACAGGCCCGAGTAAAGTTTATGCGCGCGGGTATAACCGGCGTACGCCTCCTCCAGGCGGCCCAGCTGGCGCAGCACGTTGGCCGTGCCGCATTCGGCGTAGGCTTTGGCGAAAGCGTCGTCGGTGCGGCCGAACAGGCGGCGCGCCCGCACATAGCAGTCCAGCGCGCGGCCCATGAAACCGGCCACGCGCAGGATGCCGCCCAGGCCGAACAGGGCGTAGCCTGCCGCGGCCTCGTCCTTGTCCTTACCCGCGGCGGCGAGCGAACCCTCGAAAGCGGCTATCCCCTCGGCGTAGCGGCCCTGCAGGCGGTAAAGCCCGCCCAGCGCCCACAGCGAGAAGGCCGCCCCGGCCAGGTCCCCGCTCTTTTTATAAGCCTTGTAAAGTTTCTCCAGCAGCCTGGCGGCTTCGGCCAGGCGGCCCACCAGGCGCAGGGCCAGGGCCCATTCCAGTTCGGCCTCGGCAGCGTAAATCCCCAGTTTTTTTGCCAGAGCCAGCGCGCTCTTCGCCGCAGCCAGCGCGCCATCCTCGTCGCCCAGCGCGCGGAAGCAGCGGGCTTCGCTGAGCCGCGCCTCCAGCGCCAGTTCCTCGTCGCCCCGCGCCGCGCCCCGGGCGGAGGCATACTCTTTCAGCGCCTCGCCAAAAAGCCCCAGCCCGCGCAAGGCCTCGCCCTTGAGCAGCAGCCAGCGCCCGCGCCCGGCCCCCGGTTTAACTTTCTTAAGCCCGGCCAGCGCCCTGGCGAACTCGCCGTTATCTAAAAGTTTTTCTATTTTTTCCATATAGGGTCCTCTTTGCGCAGACCCCGCCGAGAGGGCAGGGGCCGCAGAGCGGTTTTGACTTTCTGCAGAAATCCTTGCCCAGCCTGACCAGCAGGGCGTGATATTCATTATACACTTTTACGTCGGACGGCACTCCCCCCTCGAAGAGCGCCCGCCAGCCCTCATAGGAAAGGCCGCGGGCCAGAGCGGCCCTTTCCCCCAGCCTGCGCGTATAGGCGTCTATCACAAAGGAGGGCTTGCCGGCCGCGTACAGCACCAGGCAATCCGCCGTCTCAGGCCCGACGCCTTTGTACGACAGCAGTTCCTTGCGGAGCTCTCCGGCCGGGGAGGCGGCGAACCAGGCTTTTAAACCTTCCGGGTGTTCGGCCAGCGCGCGGCGGCAGAACTCCCTGAGGCGGCGCGCCTTCTGCTTATAATAGCCGCTGCTGCGTATCGCCCGCTCCAGCCTGGGCAGCGGGCAGGCGGCTATCCCGGCCTGGGTCATCAAGCCGGCCTTGTGCAGCGCCCCGAGGGCCCGCTCCACGTTAGTCCAGGCCGTATTCTGCGTCAGCACCGCCCCGGCACAGATCTCGAATATCCCCCTTTCCTCCAGGGGGCCGTAAAAACCGGGGACATAGGCCGGCGCGGACCCGCCCGGGGGCGTGACCGGCCACCAGCCCTGCGGGCCGAGGGCCTTCAGCAGAAGGGAGTAGATGAGTTTCAGCTTTGCGGAAGGAGCCGCTTTATCTCGCGGAGCAGGTCGTCGAGGTTGTAGGGCTTCTTCATGAAGTTGCGGGCGCCGCATTGTTTGGCCTTTTCCTTGCTTTCGTCGGTGTCCAGCGTGGAAATTATCAGGATGGGCGTGTGGCGGGTCAGGTTGTCGCGCATCAGGGCGTTGCAGACCTCGTAGCCGTTAAGCTTGGGCAGCAGGAGGTCGAGCAGTATCAGGTCCGGCTTCTCGCGGCGGGCCAGCGCCAGGCCCGCTACGCCGTCGGCGGCGTGCAGCACCGTATGCCCCTCTGCCTCCAGCACCTCTTTAAGCACGGTCGAGGCGGCCTTGCTGTCTTCTATCATCACTATCTTGCGGCCGCTCATCGCGCCCCCCCGGGCCGGTAATAGCCGGCGAGCTTTATATATTCTTTTTCCGAGTGGACCAGCGCGGCGCACTCGGCGTCCGTAAGCTGGCGTTTCACCTTGCCCGGGGCGCCCATCACCATGCTGCGCGCCGGGATCTTTGAACCGGGCGTCACCACCGCCCCGGCGGCTATTATGCAGTATTCGCCTATCTCGCACTCCATCACCACCGCGCCCATGCCGATGAGCGTATGGGCCCCCACCACGGAACCGTGGATGATGGCCGAATGCCCTACCGTCACGCCCTCGCCCACCAGCACCGGCCTGTCCAGGTTCGGGTGCAGCACGGCCAGGTCCTGTATATTAGTCCCCCGGCCTATCTCTATGCGGTCCACGTCGCCGCGGATAATGGCACCGGGCCAGACGGAAACATCCGCGGCCACCTTGACCTTGCCGATCAGGCAGGCGGAAGAATGCACCCAGGCCGAGGCGTCCAGTTCGGGCAGGCTGTCCATGAATTTTTCTATCATATGCCCTTCCCGTGGCGCGAATGCACGTCGGTATGCGGCGGCTCCGAGGCGCGCAGCGCCCAATAGATAAAAACGCTGGCTACGGCCGGAAGCAGGTAATAGAACAGGCGGAACAGCAGGCTGGCGGTCAGGGCCTGCGCCACCGGCACGCCCATGCCCGAGAAAGCGGCCGTCATGGCGGCCTCCATGGCGCCCAGGCCGCCGGGCAGTATCGGGATGATGGTCATCAGCATGCCGAAAGCGAAACCGGCTATGAGCGTGGTGGCGCCCAGGGAGACCCCCACGGCCTTGAAGGCGAAATAGAGGATGAGGATGTTGCTGACCCAGTCGCAGAAAACGTAGCCCACAACTTTAGGCAGCTCGAACTTGCGCCCGTGGATGGTGCGGATGCCCTCGTCGAGCTGGCATTCGAACTTCAGGAAGTTCTCGTGCGGGATCTCCTTTTTGGAGAAGAAAAAGATGACATGGTTGACCGCCACGAAAAGGCGGCGCGCCCAGGCGGCGCGCAGCTCGTGATGAAAGAACATCAGCGTCAGGGCGAAGGCGAAGCCCAGCACGGCCACCACCCCCATCATGGCCTCCATCATGCTGCGGTTAAAGCCCGGCGACTGCATGAACTGCAGCACGGCGCCCTCCACGATAATGAGGGCCAGGGCCAGGTAGATCAGGACGGTTATGACCACGGAGGACGTCACGCTGGCCCCGTACGGCACTTTGCGCTTGCCCAGCAGGTGGGCCCTGGTGGCGAAGCCGCTGATGCCGCCCGAAGAGACGAAATAGTTGACCGTGGTGGAGACGAAGGCTATGCCGGCCGTCTGCAGGAAAGGCAGGCGTATGCCGAGGATGCGCAGCACCTCCCACAGGGTAAGCCCCATGAAGGTATAGCTGGAAACGGCGAAGCCGAAAGAGAGCAGCAGCCACCAGTGGTTGGCGGTTTTTATGGTCTCGGCCATGGCCCCCAGGTTGGGATAGATCAGCCAGCCCAGGATGCACAGGGACAGGAGTACCGGGGCGTAAATGGCCAGTTTTTTGCGCAAGGAGACTTGTTTCATATTTGCTAAAATTACTCTAGCGCCCGCTATTATTGTAAAACTTTTAAAGCGCGGATAAAAGACGTAAATTCCGCCCCCTCGCCAGCCGGGCTTTACCATGACCATACACCGTTACGATTTCCTGGTGATAGGCAGCGGCGCCGCCGGCCTGCTGGCGGCCCGCAAGCTGGCCGTGGCCGGTACCGTGGCCGTGCTCACCAAGCGCGAGCCCGAGATCTCCAACAGCAACCTCGCCCAGGGCGGCATAGCCGCCGTCACCTCCCCCGACGACAACTTCGACCTGCACATCGCCGACACGCTGCGCACCGGCGCCGGCCTCTCCGACCCTGACCTGGTAAAAGGCGTGATCACCGAAGCCCCCGCCCGCATAAAAGAACTGCTCTTGCTCGGCACCAGGTTCACTCTTAAGGACGGCGTGTTCGAGCTCGGCCTGGAAGGCGGCCACTCGCGCCGCCGCGTACTGCACGCCGCCGACGCCACAGGCCGCGAGATGGAACGCGCCCTGTTGGCGGCCTGCCGCGCCGAAGGGCGGATCACCTTCTTCCCTAATTATTCCGCGGTGGACCTGATCCTGCGGGCCCGCCCGGCGCGGGTGCGCCCCGCGGACAACAGCTGCCTGGGCGCCTACGCCCTGGAGGAGAGCACGGGGCGTGTGCACAGCTTCCTGGCCTCCGCCACCGTGCTGGCCTCCGGCGGGGCCGGCAAAGTGTACCGCTACACCTCCAACCCGGACGTGGCCACCGGGGACGGCATGGCGATGGCCTACCGGGCCGGCCTGGAGCTGGCCAACATGGAGTTCGTCCAGTTCCACCCCACCTGCCTCTACCATCCTCAGGCCAAGTCCTTTCTGATCTCCGAAGCCCTGCGAGGCGAAGGCGGCATCCTGCGCGGCGCCGACGGGGCGCCCTTCATGAAGGCTTATTCCCGCTACGGGGAATTGGCCCCGCGGGACATCGTGGCCCGGGCCATAGACTCCGAGCTCAAGCGCACCGGCGCCGACTGCGTGTACCTGGACATGTCGCATTTAAAGCCGGCCTTCCTGAAGCGCCGCTTCCCCACCATCCACGCCAAGTGCCTGGCGCTGGGGATAGATATCACTAAACAGCCTATCCCGGTGGTGCCCGCCGCCCATTTCTTCTGCGGCGGGGTCAAGGTGGACAGGGACGGGCGCACGGCCCTGACCGGGCTTTTCGCCATCGGCGAAGTCGCCCATACCGGCCTGCACGGCGCCAACCGCCTGGCTTCCAATTCCCTGCTCGAGGCCTGCGTGTTCGCCCACCGCGCGGCCGAAGCCGTAAAGAGCAGTTACGTGCGCCGCCGGAGCGCGGTAAAACCCGCCCCCTGGACTACCGGCAACGCCCGCCCCTCCGACGAAGCGGTCATCATCACCCACAACTGGGACGAGATCCGCACCCTGATGTGGAACTATGTGGGCATAGTGCGCAGCGACAAGCGCCTGGCCCGCGCCGCGGCCAGGGTGGAGATCATCTCCGCCGAGATCGTCAAGTATTACTGGGACTTCCTCCTGACCCGCGACCTGCTGGAGCTGCGCAACATCGCCTGCCTGGCCGGGGTGATCATCCGCTCGGCCCGCCGCCGCAAGGAAAGCCGCGGCCTGCACTACACGGTGGATTACCCGGGCACGTCCCCGCGGTACGGCAAGCCCACCCTGACGGACCGCTACCAATAGGACTTCTTATGGACAAGCTCATCATCAGCGGCGCGCGCTCCCATAACCTCAAGAACCTCAGCCTCGAGATCCCCAAGAACCGGCTGGTGGTCATCACTGGGCTTTCCGGCTCCGGCAAGTCCACGCTGGCCTTTGACACCATCTACGCGGAAGGCCAGCGCCGCTACGTGGAATCCCTGTCCGCCTACGCCCGCCAGTTCCTGGAGCAGATGGACAAGCCCGACGTGGATTCCATAGAAGGCCTCTCCCCCGCCATCGCCATCCAGCAGCATTCCCCCTCCAAGAACCCGCGCTCTACGGTGGGCACCGTCACCGAGATCTACGACTACCTCCGCCTGCTGTTCGCCAAGGCGGGCCGGCCGTTCTGCCCTCACTGCCACAAGCCGATCAAGGCCTGGTCGGCGCAGGGGATCACGGCGGAGATCCTGTCCAAGTACGGCGGCAAGAAACTGCGCGTGCTGGCGCCGCTGGTGCGCGGCCACAGCGGCACCTACGAAGAACTGTACGCCCGGCTTAAAAAGGCCGGCTTCACCAGGGCCCGCACGGACGGCAAGGTGCACCCGCTGGAGACCCCGCCCGCCCTTAAACGCTACGTCAAGCACGACATCGACCTGTTCGTGGACGAATTCACCGTTACCCCCGCCGACAAGGAACGCCTGGGTGAGGCCGTGGAGCTGGCCCTGGGGCAGTCCAAAGGGCTGATAGCGGTGGAGGAGGCCTCCGGCAAATCCCCCGCCCTCTACAGCGAGAAGAACGCCTGCCCTACCTGCGGCATAAGTTTCCCGGAGCTGGAGCCGCGCCTGTTCTCGTTCAATTCCCCCCACGGGGCCTGCCCGGAATGCGACGGCCTGGGCATAAAGATAGAGATAGACCCCGACCTGGTGGTGCCCGACCAGGGCAAGTCGGTCAACGGCGGGGCGCTGGAGGCCTGGGCCAACCCGGTGACCACGCGCACCCACCGCTGGAAGGGTTCCTGGTCCGGCTACTACGCCGACATGCTCAAGACCGCCGCCGACGAGAACGGCATAGACCTGGACAAGCCGTGGAAGGACCTCCCGAAGGCCCACCGGGACATGCTGCTGGGCGGCGCCGGGGAATTCGAGGGCGTGGTCACCAACCTCAAGCGCCGCCACGCCGAGAGCGAATCCGATTTCGTAAAGGAAGAGATCTACACCAAATTCATGCGCGAGACGGTCTGCCCTTCGTGCAAGGGCCTGCGCCTGAAGCCGGAGGCGCTCAGCGTGATAGTGGACGGCCGCAACATCTCCCAGATGGCGGCGCTCTCCATTGCGGACGCCAGGAAGGCCATGGCCGCCCCGGACCTGAGCCAGAATGAAAGGGCCATCGCCCGCCTTATACTCAAAGAGGTGAATTCCCGCCTGAACTTCCTCAACGACGTGGGCCTCGGCTACATTTCCATGGACCGCCGGTCGGAGACGCTCTCCGGCGGCGAGGCGCAGCGCATCCAGCTGGCTACCCAGATAGGCTCCGGGCTAACCGGCGTGCTCTACGTGCTCGACGAGCCTACCATCGGCCTGCACCAGCGGGACAACGCCAAGCTCATCAACACCCTTAAATCCCTGCGCGACATCGGAAATACGCTCCTGGTGGTGGAGCACGACGAGGCCGTGATCCGCGGCGCGGACCACGTGATAGACCTGGGGCCGGGCGCCGGCCTGGCCGGCGGGCACATAGTAGCCCAGGGCACCCCTGCCCAGATCATGCGCGATCGTAAGTCCGTGACGGGCCCGTACCTCAGCGGAGAACGCTCTACCACCATAAAGCGGGATATCAGGAAACCTTCGGGGAAGTTCCTGCAGTTTGCCGGCGCGCGGCAGTTCAACCTGAAGAATATCGACGTGAAGATCCCGCTGGGACTATTCGTGAGCATCTGCGGCGTCTCGGGCTCGGGCAAGTCCACGCTGCTCTACGAGATCGTCTACAAGGCCCTGGCGCAGCAGCTCTATAAATCCAAAGAGCTGCCGGGCCAGTTCCGCTCCATGAAGGGCGCGGAGCACATCGACAAGGTCATCATAGTGGACCAGTCGCCCATCGGGCGCACCCCGCGCTCCAACCCGTCCACCTACAGCGGCGTCTTTAACCACATCCGCGACCTGTTCGCCGAGCTGCCGGAGGCCAAGCGCCGCGGCTACGAGCCGGGGCGGTTCTCGTTCAACGTGAAGGGCGGCCGCTGCGAGGCCTGCCAGGGCGACGGCACGCTGAAGATCCAGATGCAGTTCCTGCCCGACGTGTACGTGAAGTGCGACGAATGCGGCGGCCACCGGTTCAATGAGGATACGCTGGCGGTTAAGTTCAAGGGCCGGAGCATCGCGGACGTGCTGGACCTTTCGGTGGAGGAGGCCCGGGGGCTGTTCGCCGACATTCCCCGCATAGCCAAGATCCTGGCTACCATGAGCGAGGTGGGGCTGGACTACCTGAAGCTGGGCCAGAGCGCTACTACCCTTTCCGGCGGCGAGGCGCAGCGCCTTAAGCTGGCCGAGCAGCTGGCCCGGCGCGCCACCGGCCGCACCCTCTACATTCTCGACGAGCCCACTACGGGCCTGCATTTCGCCGACGTGGCCAAGCTGCTGCAGGTGCTGCACCGCCTGGCCGACGCCGGCAACACGGTGCTGGTGATAGAGCATAACCTGGACGTGATAGCGGCTTCGGACTGGCTGGTGGAGCTGGGGCCGGAGGGCGGCGAGGCCGGCGGGGAGCTGGTCTTCTCCGGCCCCGTCTGCGACGTCCTCAAGGCCAAGCGCTCCCACACGGGCACCTACCTAAAAGAACACCTCGACCTCAAAAAAACAGGCATTTGCTAGACACTAGCGTGTGCCATAGCGGCCCGGAACGCAAAAACGTGGTCTCGCACACCGTGCTCGCCACTCCCCGTCTCGCCCCTCGCGCTTACGCAAGCTCGGGGCTCCGACAGGGTTTTGCTAACCCGGGCCGCTACGGCGCACGCGGGCATTGCTGTATTTGGGAAGATTATTAAGGTTTAGCGCCGAAGTTGATGAAGGGGAGGGTGGAGATCTGTATGGGCTTGAAGTTGAAGCTGGCCGACGGGCTGCCGCTGGGCAGGCCGTCCTTGCCGGGCTTGGAGTAACCTTCCAGCCAGACCGCCCATTTCCTGCCGAAGTCCAGGCCCGCGGTGACCCGGTAGCTCTTGAAGAGGGCGTCGTCGAGGGCCATGCCGCCGCGCAGGTTCTCGCAGAAGGTCTTGAACTGCAGCCGCGTATGCGGCCGGTAGAGATAGAGCACCGCCCCGTAGGCCTGCAGGTACCAGTCGGCTATCTGCGTATCCGAATCCAGCTGGTCGATCTTGAGCGAGAAGAACTTGTCGAAAGGCACCCGCCTCTCCGGCGGGAAGTAGGCCAGCGCGCGGCTCCACGCCCCCCCTTCCGGGGTGGCGGACTCCTCCATATACACGGCCAGGCCCTCGTTGACCCATTGCGGCGGGTAGGTGAGGCGCTCGGCAAAGAACCCCTCGAAATACAGGTGCGTCAGCTCGTGGGCGATCACGGCCTTCAGCTTGGCCATATCGCCCGTGTCGTAGACCACCACGGTCTTCTTGTTGACGTAGGCCAGGCCCTTGGACCAGCGCGGCGGCTTAAACTCGCCGTCGAGGTAGGATTTCTGCGAGGAGTAGATGTAGATCTTGGTCTTTTCGCGCACCATCCACGGGGCGAACATGGCCAGGTTCAGGCGCATGGAGGAATACATCTTCTCCATCTCCAGCCCGATAGAGCCCGGCGACCAGACGGACTCGTGCCGGATCTCGAAATGAGGGGAGGTCTTGACGTGCCACTGGGCAGAGGAGGCGGCAGGGAGCCACGCCGCGGCCGCCAGCGCCAGCGCCAGGCGGACAACCCACGGCATGGTCTTAGAGGCGGCCATAGAGATCCGCCTCAGGGACAGGCGCCGGTAGGATCGTCCTGGTCGGAAGTGATCTGGAACCTGCCGCCGCCCAGGGAGCGCACGCAGACGCGCTGGACGAAGCCGGCCGGATAGGTTTCCGCGATATTAGCCTGGGAGAGGGCGGGCATGCCGGTGGTGTTGAAATTCCAGGTGGCGAAGCGGTCGTGAAAATAACCGTGGGCCCGGGCCCGGGTGGTGACGGAGCGGTAGCCGCGGGCGGCCATGATATAGCGCCCCATGATCCACTTGAGGACCATGACGGAGATCATGGACAACACGACGGAGATGACCAGGGTCTGCAGCAGCACCATACCCCGGCGCCAGATCGGCTTTTTCATGTTAATAGTCTAGCAGAGAAACCAGCTGTTTTCAATGGCAGCTCAGGGGAGAGACGCCCGGTTTATGGTAATAAGGCTGTCGAGCGAAAAGTCCACGTCGCGCTGGTTGGCGGCGAAGCCCCTGTTGGCGGCCACCCAGAAGGAGCGCAGGGAGATGCGCACGGAAGGCACTTCCCGTACCCCGTCAACGGCGGCCCTGGAGAAGGTAAACTGGCTGCGCGGCGGCAGCGGGGGCACCACGTACTGCATCAGCAGCGTGACCGTCCCCCCTCCCCCGAAACCGCAGAAGGCGGGGTAGCCGCTGGCGCCGGTGCCGTTCCAGGTGGCCGGCGCGGCGGCCATGCAGCCGGCGGCGCCGCCGGGGATAAGGCCCGTATGGTAATACAGGTTATTGAGGCCCGCGTTGCCGGGGGTATTGTCGGGGGCCACGCAGAAATAATGCCAGGCCGCGGGGTCAGGCGGGCTGATGCGGTAACAGCCCGGGGAATTGGCGGCCTGGAGGCCCTGGGAAACGTTAGAGGCGAAAGCCAGGATGTTGTCGGCCGCGCCGTAGGCGGGCCGGTCTATGCGGGTAGCGGTGGAAAGGGTGTTATGCAGCACCTTCATGGCGAAATCGGCGTTGGTCTTTATGATGTTCCGGCGGTAATTCTGGAACATATGGCGGTTGGCGGTTGCGTAGATGGTGGCCAGCGACATCGACATGAAGCCGAAAATGAAGATAGCCAGGATGAGCTCGGCCATCGTAAAACCTTTTCTGTAGGTCATAATCAATCCGGGTAAATAAGCGTGAACACCACGCGCTTGCAGGCCGTGGGATAGTTCGGCGGGTTGCCGGTGCCGAAACCGCAGGGGTAGCTGGTCACGGTGTAGCTAAGGCTGGCCGCCGGCTGCCCGGGGACGGTGAGCGGCAGGGTGGAAACAAGGGAGGAAACGTCGTGGTTGCCTTCCCGCAGGGCCCAGACTCCGCCCAATTCCGCCGTCCAGTGCCCCGCCGGGGAGCCGGGAACGTAGGTGGCCTCGCCGGGGACGGCGCTGACGTAGCTCTTCAGGGTTTCCTGGGCCTGTTTAAGCACCATGGCCGCCGCGTCGCGCTTGTCCGCCTTGAGGTCGGAGACGAAGCTGGACAGGATCACCGAAAAGACGGCCGTGGTCGTCATAGCGGAGATCATCGTGGCCATTACGACCTCGATAAGAGTCTGCCCGCGGCGCGCTTTTATCTTCATAAAGGTCAGAACCTGGGGCAATCCGGCACCCCGCTGCCAAGGGACTCGCAGGCGCCGCTGTCGTAGAAGCGGTAGCCCCAGGTGTTGTAGGGGCTGCCGGCGCCGGGCTTGCGCCGGGTGCACGACATGCCGATCTCGGTGCCGCGGCTGCCGCAGCAGGGGCCGCCTGCCCCGCCGTTACAGACGTAAAAGTCGTAGGAGGAGTTGTCCCAGTCCTGCTTGGCCACGTAGCCGCAGGCGATCAGGCGGCAGGAGGAAGTGCCGGCGCTGGCGCAGGAGACGCTGTTGCACGGGTTGTTGGTGACTATGCCGCTGATGCTCATGCCCGGGTTGTCCACCTTGAACATGCGGTTGGCGTTGCCCAGCAGGTGGCCGATGGCCACCGAGTCGGTGGCCTTCGTGGTCTCCACGGTCTTATAGTAGTAAGGCACGCCCATCGAGGCCAGAATGCCCATGATGAGCACCACCACCATCAGCTCTATCAGCGTAAAACCCCTGTTAAGTTTCATCTTTTCCCCTCATTCTGAACGCGCCCGGCCTCAGCCGGCGGTTATCTGCGACAGCTGGAAGATGGGCATGAAGATGCTCATCACGATGACAGCGATGATGCCGCCGATGCCCACCACCAGTATCGGGTCTATCATGGACGAAAAGCGGCGCAGGAACTGGTCTATCTGTTCCTGGTAATACTTGGAAAGCACGACGATGATATCGGGCAGCTTGCCGGACTCCTCGCCCATCCACATCATCTCGGTGACCATGCCCGGGAAGATGCCTGTCTTCCGGAAGGATTCAGAGATGGAGCGGCCGCTGGCGATGTCGTTCTTGGCCTTCTTGAGGGCGTTCTGGAAGATCAGGTTCTTCTTGAACGAGCCTTCCAGCACCGAGACGGCGTTGAGGATGCTGACGCCGGAGCGGATGAGGGTGGCCATGGTGGTCAGCAGGCGTTCTATCTGCATGGAGCGTACCAGGCTGCCGAAGAAAGGGATATTGAAGACCACGTGGTTCCAGGTGAGCCGGCCTGGCGGCGTGGCGATATAGGCCCGGGCCGCGAAGAAAGCGCCGATCGTCACCACGATGCCCAGCACCGCGAACCGGCTGACGATATCGGAAATGGCCACGATGACGCGGGTTATCATGGGCAGTTGCAGGTTGAAGTCCCGGAAGATGCCGGCGAAGACGGGGACGATGTAGACCACGAAGTAGATCAGCACGCCCATGGACATGGTCATCAGCACGGCAGGGTAGGAGACGGCGGTGATGATCTTGGACTTCACGTTCTCCTGCGATTCGCTGTAGGCGGTGATCTGGCGCAGCACGGTGGGCAGCTGGCCGGACACCTCGCCGGCCTGCACCAGGGAGACCCAGATCTCGTCGAAGACCTTGGGATGCTTCTCGAGCGCCTTATGGAAAGCGCCGCCGGCGGAGACTTCCTTGGTAATAGTGGAGAGCACGGCGCCGAGATTCTTGTTCTCGGCGTGCTCGCTAAGCAGGGACAGGGCGCGCACCAGCGGGATGCCGCCGCCGATCAGCGTGGACATCTGCTCGCCGAAGAACACCATCTCGCGGCCGGAAACGTTGCCGCTCTTGAATTTCTTGATGCTGAGGATGCCCTTGGACTTGGTATCCTCCGTCTGTATCGAGAGGATGAACAGCCCTTTGGTCTGCAGGGATTGTACCGCCGCGTCTTCGTCGTCGGCGTCCATCGCGCCGGTGGTGACGGTGCCCTGCGCGTCCTGAACGGTGTATATATATCTAGACATAGTTCCCCGGCAGGTTCACTGCCACTCGGGGGAGCCCCCCCCGGACTAGCGCTCCGTAACTGTAACCGAAAGCATGTCGTCCACGGAAGTGACGCCCGCCAGCACCTTGCGCCAGCCGCTGGCGCGCAGGTTCCAGGCGCCGCCCTTGGCGGCTTCCACGGCGATCCGCTGCACGTCCGCGTCCTTGTAGATGATGCGCTTCATCTCCTCGGTGTTGAAATACACCTCGTAGATGGCTTTGCGGCCCTTATAGCCCATATTGTTGCATTTCGGGCAGCCTTTCGCACGGTAAAAAGTAAGCCTGGTAAGGTCGGGCAGCGGGTTCAGCATCGACTCCGCGGCGAACTGGTCCAGCTCGGACTGCGGGGGCCGGTAGGGCTCTTTGCAGACCGGGCAGAGCTGGCGCACCAGGCGCTGGGCGGCCAGGCACAGCAGCGTGCTGGCCAGCAGGTACTTTTCTATGCCCATGTCGAGCAGGCGGGGCACCGCCTCCAGCGCGCTGTTGGTATGCAGCGTGGAGAGCACCAGATGGCCGGTCATGGCCGCCTTAAGGCAGGCCTCGGCCGTCTCGTTGTCGCGGACCTCGCCGACCAGGATAACGTCGGGGTCCTGGCGGAGGAAGGAGCGCAGGCCGGAGGCCATGGTCAGGCCTATGGCGGGCTTTACCTGCACCTGGCTGATGCCTTCCATCTTGATTTCCACGGGGTCCTCGAGCGTCATGATGTTGAGCTCGGGGGATTTGATGGTGTTGAGCACGGCGTTGAGCGTGGTGGTCTTACCGGAACCGGTGGGGCCGGTCAGGAAGATCAGCCCGTTGGGGGCGGAGGCGGCCTTCAGGAAGTCGTCCATCTGGCGCTGCTCGAAGCCGATGATCTTGACGTTGAGCTCCACCGAGCCCCTGTCCAGGATACGCATGACCAGCTTTTCGCCGAACACGGTGGGGCAGACGCTGACGCGGATCTCGATGATGCGGTTCTGGTACTTGATGGAGAAGCTGCCGTCCTGCGGCAGGCGGCGCTCGGAGATGTCGAGCTTGGAGAGAATTTTAACGCGCGAGATCATGGCCTCCACCAGGTCGGTGGGCGGGGCGCTGCGCTCGTAAAGCACGCCGTCGATGCGCAGGCGCAGGGACACCTTCTCGTCGAACTTCTCCAGGTGGATGTCCGAGGTGCGCTCGGAAATGGCCTGCTTCATGATGGCGTTGACCAGCTTGATGGACTGCGCGCCCTTGGACTCGCCGATGATGACCTTGTCCAGGTCCAGCTTGCCGTCGGGGGTGATGACGTCGGAATCCGAGGTTTCGCCCGCGGCGGCGCCTACGGCCTTGTCGAGCACGCGGTCTATCAGGTTGGTCTGCCCCTGGTAGAAAAGGTCGATGACCTTCAGGATCTGGGCCTTGGTGGAAATAAAAGGCTGGATCTCCATGCCGGAGACCAGCTTGATGTTGTCGAGGATGAGGATGTTGGTCGGGTCGGTAAGGGCCACCGCCAGCACGTTGTTCTCCACGAACAGCGGGATCACCGCGTTGTCGCGGGCGAACTTCTCCGGGATCATGCGGTCCAGCCCCTGGATCTTCTCGGGGTTGAGGATCTGGTTCTCCCTGGAGGCGTAAGGGATGCCGAGCTGCTTGGCCAAGGCCTGGGCCACCTGTTCCTCGGTGGCGTAGTGCAGCTTTACCAGGGCTTCGCCGATGAGGCAGCCCTGCTGCTGCTGGAATTTAAGGGCCTTCTGGAGCTTCTCTTCGTCGATCCACTTGGCCAGGATCATTATCTCGCCGAGTTTTTTTGGAGGCATAGATCTGTCGTTTAACCCGCCGCGGCCGGCTCCGGTGTCTCCGGGCCGGCTTTGTCCCCGCGCTCCCCCCCGTTAGTCGACCAGTATGGTCGGGGTCAGGAAGATGACCAGGTCCGTATTCGTGCGCCTGGAGCTGACGCTGGTGAACAGCCAGCCGATTATCGGTATGTAGCCGAGCAGCGGCACCTTGCGTATGGTCTTGCTCTCGGTGGACGCCAGCATGCCGCCGATCACCACGGTCTGGCCGTTCTTGACGCGCACCATGGTGGAGGCGCCGCGGCTGACCGGGTCGTAGACCGTCGCGCCCTGCACCGTAATGGCGGAAGCGACCGAGTCGGAATAGGAAGGCTGGACGATCATCGTGATGTAGCCTTCCTTGTTGACCTGCGGGGTCACTTTCAGCGTGAGGCCGATGCGGCGGCGCTCTACGCCGGTGGAGGAGGATCCGGAGGAGCCGCCGGCCGAGGACACGGTGCTCTGGGTGCCCATCGCGGCGTCCTTGGAGATCTGGATCAGGGCGGTCTTGTTGTTCATCGCCACGATCTTGGGCTTGCCCAGGTAGCGGCCCTCGCCCTTGGAGATCAGGGCGCGGAAGATGGCCTGCAGCTGCGCGAGGCTGAAGACGCCGTAGTAGACGCCCTTGGTGCTCTGCTGGCCGGTGGAGTAGATCGGGTCTATGGTGCCGGAACCGCCGCTGCCGCCGGAGGAGGAAGACCCGCTGTCGGCGGAGTCGCCGCGCGAGATGCCGCCGATGTCGGTGGTATTGGGGTAGAAATATTTCCAGGAATCACCGGAGTAGAAGCCGGGGCGCATGCCGTAGTCGGTCAGGCGGGCGGGGCCGGCGAAGTAGGCCATCTCGCCGCGCGAGCCGCCCCACTCTATGCCGAGTTCGTTGATGCGGTCGGTGTTGATCTCCACGATCTGGGCCTCGATGAGGATCTGCGGGGCCTTCTTGTCGAGTTCGGCGATGATCTGCTCCACCTGCGGGAACACTTCGGGCACGTCGGTGATGATCAGGGTGTTGGTGCGCGGGTCGGTGGCCAGCTTGCCGTACTTGCGGGAAAGCACGCTGCGCACGATATTGATGATGGAGATGGAACTCTCCTCCTCTTTGTTATTGCCGGGCTGGTTCTGGGGCTGCTGCTGCCCGCCGCCGCCCTGGCCGCCGCCGGAAGAGGAGACGTCCTGCGAGGTTATGGAGGCGATCTCCTCGCCCACCGAGGTGATCGGGATGAGCGGGATATAGTTGAGGGTATAGATCTTGGTGATCAGGTTGGGCATGTCGGCCGAGCGCTTCTGCACCACGTAGGTGTTGCTCTTGCCGATGCGCTGGTAGGTCAGGCCCTTAACACGGAGCAGGAGTTCCAGGGCTTCACGCACGGTGGTCTTGCGCAGGAAGACCGTGATGGTCTTGCTCTCGAGGCCTTCCGTGATGATGAAGTTGACCTTGGACTGCGCGGACACCACGTCAAGGAAGGTAGACAGCGGGGCGCCCTTGAGGCGGATCGGGCCGATCTTGCGGTCGAGGGGCGAGATGGACTCGACCTCTTCGTACATCGGGGCTTCCTTGGGAACGCCGCCGATCTGCACGGAATCTATGGGAGAGCCGGGGGTCTGGCCCTGGGGCATGGTGGAAGGCGGCGCGGAGTCGGCGCTGGGTTCCAGTATGGGGCCGCCCTCGTCTCCGCCGGGGCCCTGCAGGTCCTGGGCAAAATCCTTGTCGGCGGCGGGCACGCCCTGGGCGTAAAGCCCGGCCACCGGGACGAGCAGCTGTTCAAAGGCCAGGGTAAAAGCCAGCAGTATTTTCAAAGTCTTCATAACGCCTCCGTACCTCAACCGCTATTATATTTAATAAGCCGCCGGTTTAACAGCGAGAATTCACTGCAGAACCTTGCGGAACTTCTTGCCTTTGTGCTCCACGATAACGTAATTGGCCCCCACCTTGAGGAGCCTGGCCCCGAGGACGCTCTGGCCCACGGAGTACATCTCGCCGTTTATTATCGCCGCGTTGCCTACGACACCCTGCAGCTGCAGGCGCGAGGTTATGTCCGGGGCCTTGGGTCTGTTCCTCTCGGCCCAGCGGGCCTGGCGCTCGGCCTCAAGACGCGCGTTCTCGGCGTCCTTGATCCGCTGGTAATCGTCCGGGGAAAGCGTCGGGTCCCTGGTGGTTTTAGGTTTGAAATAGGAAATGAGGTTCTGCTGCGCCTCCCCCTGGGCCTGCACCGCCGCGGTGGCCTGCTGCACCTCCTGCGCCGCGGAGGTGGAAACGGCCGCGGAGGCCCCGGGTGCGGTGACGGGGACCGGCGGCTGGGACGAAGCGGAAGGCGCCTGCTCCGGCAGGGGAGCGGGAGTATTGCGGACCGGCGCCTGCGCCGGCTGCTGCGGGGCGGGCGTGACTACGGCCTGGGCGGCGGGCGCGGGCTGCGCCTGGCGGACCGGCGCGGCTACGGGGGCGGAGGTCGAAGACTTCTCCTGCGGCGGAAAAATATTCTGGGGCGCTTCCTGCGGCATCTCGGCGGAGGCCTGCTGGCGGCTCTTGGCCCACCAGTTATAGAACAGGAAGGACGGGACGGCCATCACGGCGACGAGCAGCGTCCAGCCCAGCACGGAGGTCAGGCTCTTCATACGCCCCCCCCGCCGAACTTGGCGAAAACGGTGGCAAGGGAAAAAGTCACCTTGATTGTCCCGGGGGCGTCCGGGGAACGGCGGATGGTCAGGTCGGACACCCGGAGCAGGATCTTCGAGTTCTCTATCTCGGCCAGCCAGCGGCCGAGGTTGGCGTACGTGGTAGTCACCATCACCTCGCGCGAAACCACCAGGTAGTTGCCGACCTCGGTCTCTTTCTGCGCGC
The DNA here is from genome assembly GCA_001799735.1 of Elusimicrobia bacterium GWB2_63_22. Lineage (GTDB taxonomy): Bacteria > Elusimicrobiota > Elusimicrobia > Elusimicrobiales > UBA9959 > UBA9959. Next base: position 72,213 of record MGUA01000033.1, read on the forward strand.
TGAGTGAATCGAAAGAGATGCCGTAGGCCCGGGCGGTGTTGGTGATAACGTAGTTAAGCCACTCGTCCTTGTCCTTGATGAACGGGAGGCGGCGCTGGTAGGCCGCCAGCTTCAGCTTGGCGTCCTCGTATTCTCCGGCGTATTGCGCCACCACCGTCATGCTTTCCACCTGGGCCTTCGAGGTCTGGACCTTTGAAGTTAAAGGGTTATAGACGCCCGCGTACAGCACCAGCAGCGACGGCCCGGCTATCATCATCGGCTTCTTGAAAGGCTCAAAGCCTTTCTCGCCGTAAATTATCATGATATTGGCCGCCATGTCCTTGAAGAAGGACTGGATCTTTAAAAAAATGGCGGCGATGGCGGGATTCATAGCTATTGCCTCTTGACCGTGCACATGACGGTAAAACCGCTGCTCTTCGGGACTGCGGCGAACTGGCCCGGCATCGGCGAGGCCGAAGTGCTCTGCGAGCCCTCCTCGGTGGTGCTGTCGATGTTGCCCGCCGGCGGCGTGAACACCTTGAACTCGCCGGTGGTCTTGAGCCGCTTGACGAAAGAGTTGACCACGGCTATCTTGCCCTCGCCCTTAAGCCCGGTCTCCCCGGCGAGGGTCATCTCCTTGGCGCCGCCGGAGATCTCTGAAACGGAAAGCGGGTTGCTGTAGCGCACGTCCGTCAGCCACAGCTCCTCGGGAATGCTGTCGGAGATAGCCGAAAGTTTGGGCGCCAGGGCGTCGGTGTCGGAGACCAGCGTGGAGAGCACCCTGGCGTTGGTCTGTATCCCCTCTATCTTCTTGCGGATGGAGTCGGGGTCCATCCCCTGCAGCTCCGGGAAATTTATAACCTTGTTGTTGAGCGACGAGATGGCGGACCCCATCATCAGCAGCCGCGTCTGCGCCACCAGCGAGAGCAGCAGCAGGAAACCGCCCAGGATGAAGGTTATGTTCCAGACGTAGCCCTGCACCTCTTTCTCCAGCACGGCCGCCGAGGTGATGCCGGAAATATCCAGGGTCAGCTTGGCGGGCACGCGGTCGCGCAGGGCCGCGCCCATGGAGAAGACGGAAGAGGCGTCGTTGTCCTTTATGGAGGCGGCCTTGGCCACGTCCCAGACCATCACCGGCGTAGGCGCCGATTCGCGCTCGGCGGGGACTTTCCAGGCCTCGGCGCCGTCGCCGCTCAGCGCGATGAATTTGTAGTCCTTGCCGCCCACGTAGCGGTCGACGAACTGGATGGCTCCCTTCACGTCCAGGCGGCGGCGCTCGCTCATGGTCCCGCTGGCGTCGGATTCGGTCTCCCGGTAGAGAACCGGGTAGCCGCCGTGCGAGAACAGCATCAGGGTGGAGTTCTCGGAGAAATGGATGTAGCCCTTTGAGTCGTGGTCCTTGGGGTCCGTAAAGCCGAAGAGGCGCTCCATGGACACCGCGTTGATCTCTATGGCGGAAAGCGTAAGCCCCGCGGTCTTGAGGATCTCGTTTATGAACTCCACGCTCTTGCGCTGGGTCAGGCCGAAAAGCACGCCCAGTTTCTTGCCCCCGTCGGCCGGAACGGCGTTGAAATCGTAGACGACCTCCTCGAAGGAGACCGGGATGTACTTCTTGGATTCCAGCGGGATGGACTTGCTCCAGAAGCGCCGCTCTATGGAGGGCATCACGAAATAGCGCAGGATCGCGAACTGGGGCGACAGGGTGACCACCACGGTGGAGGCGGACCAGTTGACCTTCTTGACCGCCTGCTTGAAAGGGGTGATCCAGGCGGCCTTCTCGCTGAAGAAATCGTTATTGAGAGAAAGCGGGCGCAGCATGCCTTCCTTCACGGGGAAGCCCGTGGGGAATTTGACCAGGTGCTCGGGCTCGGGCTTTGAATCCTTGCCGATCTTGACCTGGGCGAGGCAGATCTCCTTGGGGGAGATATAGACGCCTATGTATTTTTTTTCCGCCGCTTTAGCCATAACTTTTAAATTTTACAATATATTTATCAGGTATATACCGTATTGGGCCGGGCTTTACTCCTTGCCCGACATCCTTATCTCCACAATGCTCTTGGGGGTTTCAGAGACGCTGGAAGTCACTTCCATGCGGGTCTTGTCTATCTTGTACTTCTCCGCGAGCCTCGCGGCCACGTAGTTCACCCGGTTCTCCGCCATGGCGTCCGCGCTGGCCTCTCCGGTGTAGGCGTAGCCGGTCAGCTGGATATTGGCCATCGGGTAGTAGCCGAGGGTCTGCGCCACCTGCGCCAGCTTCTTCTCGCTGTTCTCGGTGAGGATAGTGGTGTTTTCCTTGAAATAGATCTTGTAGCTGACCTGCCCGGAGAACTGCCCCTGGTCGGCGGCTTCGGCGGGAGCGTCCTGCCCGGCCGGTTCGGGCGAGTCGGCCGGTTCCGCGTCCGGCTTCGCGACGGCCTTCTTAACGGGCCTTTTTTTAGCGGCCGCGGCCTTCCTGGCGGCGGCTCCCCGCAGGGTTTTCCCCTTCACGCCGGCGCCGCCCCTGAGGGCCCTGCCGGCTTTCACGCCGGTGCCGGTCCTGGATACCGCGCGCGTCTTTACCCCGGCGCGGCTAACAGTCTCGGAAGCGGCCGCCCGCTGGGCGGCGGTGCGCGTCCGCGCGGCCTTCTCTTCCTCCGGAGTGGGCCTGATCACCAGCAGGCGGCTGAGGGAGGTCTCGCGGCCTTCCAGGTCCGCGGCCGTAACCATGAACATATACTTGCCGGAGGGATAGGGCGCGCCGAAGAATTTCTTGCGCCCGTTCCAGAAACTCTGGTTATACTGCGGGCCGCTGCCCGAGATCTCCTGCAGCAGCAGGCGGCTGCCGTCAGGCTGTATCTCGTAGATCTGGAACTTCCAGGAGGGCTGTCCCTTGGGCGACTCGAAAGCGGCGAATTCCACGATGGAGCCTTCGTTGTTGTGCACCGAGATAGCCGTGGGGTAGAGGCCGAGGGAAACTTTCGGGCCCTTGGTCCTCAGGTCCTCCAGGTCCTGCAGCCTGGGCTGCTTATCATAATCAAGAAGTATAATGACTCCGCTTATGCTGGTCAACTCCTTGGGGAAGCGGACGTCGGCGCCGGTCAGGTTGACCTCCAGCCTGGACTTGGAAATGCCGCGCGACTCCAGGTAGGAGTTCAGCGCGATAGCCCGGCGTATGCTCTTTATCTTGACGTCCCCCTCGGCCGCTCCCTCTGGGAGGATCAGGCAGTTCGCCTTGCCGAGGGTGAAGATCAGGCCCGCCAGGGAGGCGAGCAGCTTGTCGGAGCCGGGCCGGAAAGAGGCTTCGGCGGCAAAGAAAAAATTGGGATCGAGCGTTATGGCTTTCGGCATCCCGTCGCTCATGTAGAGCCTGACGGAGTCGGTCTTGCCCAGCGCCAGCAGCAGGTCGCGCCGCATCACCGCTATCTTGGCGGACACCTTCTCGCTTACCCTGTCCTTTTCGTCGCGGGGCCCTTCCTCCTCGCTCTCCAGCTCTTCCATCTGCCGGGACTTGGCACGCATACCGACCACAGGGTCTTGCGACGCGGGCTTGGCCTGGGAAACTTCGGTCAGGGTGGTGGGCTCGGCGCCGCGGTCCTTGACGGTATTGACGCCGGTGTTCATGCGCAGGGTGATCTTGGTGATATACTCGTTGGCCAGCGCCTTCTCGGAAGGGGTGCCTTTGACGAGGATGTCCATGAAGCGGTCCATCGCCTCGGTATCCTCGTTCTCGTGGTAAAGGCGTATGGCCTGTTCCATCGAGCGGCTGATGCCGCTTCTCGCGGCCTGGGCGGACAGCCCGGTGGCGAGCGGGCCGGCGAAAGCGGCCAGGAGCAGGGCCGGCAGGGCTAAATTCAGCGCTAGTGTTTTTTTCATACCAGAAAGCTCCGAGACGATATTTTCTCCCGGCTATATTTAACCTTTTCCTGTTTGCCTAAATATTACAGGATTGTTACATGTTTATCGCGGGGGCGGTCCCCCCCCGCCGCGCCGCTAGCGCCGCTCCCTGAGTTCTTTCAGGCGGGCGGCCACCGCGGCGTTGCCCGGCTCCAGCTCCAGGAAGCGCCCCCACTCCGCGATGGCGGCCGGGAGCTCCCCTGTTTTTTCCAGGATGACCGCCAGCCCGTACCGCGCGGAATTGTCGGAGGGGTTGGCCCGCAGGGCGGCCTCCAGGTCGGAGCGCGCTTCGGGCAGGCTCCCCGCCCTGAAGTAAAGCCTGGCCCGCAGCGTGCGCGCCTTGGCGTTGGCGGGGTCCATAGCCACCAGCGCGTCGGCCTGCCGCAGCAGGGCCGGCACCCCGGCGCCAGCGTCGGCGCGCGGGGCGAGGTCCGCGTAGGCGTTATACCAGTCCAGGTCCGGGTCCTTCTGCTGCCCCATCCCCTTCCTCACCACCCCGGTCAGGTTCTCCACCAGCATGCGGTTGCCCGGGTCCAGTTTTACGCCGCGGGCGTAGGAGTAGCGGGCGGAAGTGAAATCCTTCAGCAGGGACTGGAAATAGCCCAGGGTGTTCCACATGGACGGGTCGTAGGGAAAAGCCCTGACCGCCTCCTGGAAATCCCCTGCGGCCTCGGCCGCTATCTTTCCCCGGTCAGGCGCGGACAGATAGATCTCGGCCAGGGCCTGCCAGGTAACGGCGTTGAGCGGGTTTATCAGCGCCGAGACCTTCAGCAGGTCCAGCGCCTCCTGCCCGCGGCCGAGGCGCTTGAGCACTATGGCCAGGTTGAAATAGATCTCGTCGTAGCCGGCGTTGGCCTTGAGGGCTTCCTTGTACGCCCAAGCGGCCTTTTCCTGCTCCCCCGCCCTGACGTAGGCGTTGCCCATCTCGTAATTGCAGTTGACCTCGCGGGGATGGGCCTCCCAGGCGCGCTTCAGCTCCGCGGCAGCCGCGGCGGCGTTGTTGGACCGCATGATCTTGAACCCGTTGAAGTAGCGGAACTCCCGGGTGAACTGGCGCTGCCAGAGGAAGGCCGCCCCGGCGCAGCAGAGGAGCAGCAGCCAGGCCGCGGCCCTGGCGGCGCGCGGGGAGCGCCACGGGGGATAGGTCCCGGTCCCGGCGGTCTTAAGGGCGAGCGCGCCGGCCAGCCACCAGAAACCGAAGGCCGGCACGGCGAAGTGCAGGGAGACGTTGAGCATGTTGTCGGCCAGCATGCCCACCAGGCCGGCCGCCAGCGGCACCGCGTCATAGCGGGCCTCCTCGCCGGCGCTGCGGTAGAAGCGCAGGAACCCGTAAAAGAGCGCCGCCAGGAACCAGAGGTAGACGCCCAGGCCGAGCAGGCCGCCCTGCGCCCACTGCTCGAGGATCTCGTTGTGGGCGTTATTGGCGTGGGTGCGCAGGCCCCGCACCGCCGGGAAATTCAGTATGGCCCGGCCCTGGAAGAACGGGTAAAAAAGTTCGAACGTGCCCCAGCCCTTGCCGAGCAGCGGGTTCTCCAGGCCCATCTGCCAGGCGCCGGTCCAGATGAGCAGGCGCTGGTGGAAAGAGCCGTAGACCTTCCCGGTGTCGCCGGCCAGATTCACGTCAGCCGGAGAATTGACGTTGGTCACGGCCTCGGAAACCCGGTCAAAAAGCCCCGAGCTGAAAGGCTTGAGCGAGTCGGAAGGCCAGAACATTATCATCAGCAGCGCCGCGGCGAAGAACGGGTAGAGGAATTTTTTGTTCGCCTTAAGGCGGGCGCGGTGCGCCCCGAACGCGAAGAGGAACGCGAAAGCGGCGGCGGCCCCCAGCCACGACGAGCGGGTGAGGCTGCACATCAGCATGCCGCCGTAGGAGAGGAAGATCAGGCCGTAGAGCCAGCGCTTGGCGGCGGTATCCGCCTTCATCAGCAGCGAGGCCGCCAGCGGCATGAAGAGCACCAGGTAGGAGGAGATGAAGTTGGGGTTGCCGAAAGTGGACACCGAGCGGTTGCCGTAGGGATTGAGCAGCTTGGCCCAGATCAGCTCGACGTGGAAATACTCCAGTATGCCGTAAAGCGCCGCTATGGCCCCGGCCGCCAGCGCCAGGTGCAGCACGTCCTCCTGCCGGCACCGGCGCACCAGCAGGTAGGCGGCCGTAAAGCCGGAAACCCAGAGCAGGGCCCCGTAAGGATCGAACATCCTCTCGAACAAGCCGTCGCCGGGCAGCTGCATTTTCAGCGCCGGGAACAGGAACCAGAGCGCCCCCCAGCCCAGTATGAAGGCGAGCCACTTGCCGGCGGGCACCTCGGCGTCGTCCCGGCCGAAAGGCACGCTGAGGGCCAGGTAGAAGACCGCCAGGCAGTTGATCACGAAGAACAGCCCCGCGCGCATGCCCTCGGCGGCCATGGCGGGCCGGTAGAACGCCTCGTGGCCGAACCAGGCCCAGGCGAAAGAGACGAGATAGACCAGGCCCAGGGCCGCCAGCGGTTTGGAAAGCGCGCTCGCGGGCAGCAGCCAGCGGCCGCGCTTTATGGAGCCCCAGACGAACAGCCCGGCGGCGCCGAGCACGGCCACGTTGAGCAGGGTTATCTGCAGGTAGTACGGGTTGCGCGTGAGGTTGGTGAAGAAGAGCAGCGGCGCGACGAAGAAAGCCGCCGCCAGCAGCAGGGCTAGCGGGGCGCGCGGCACGGGCAGGTTGGTCTCGGGTTCCGGCATCGTCCTTGTAGCGGTTATTTACGCGGGGCCTGGAACAGGTGCGCCGGCACCCGGGCCTTCACTACGGCCAGATTGCGCCGCGCCTGCTCGAAAGACGGGTCTTTTTCCAGCGCCAGCTGGTAATTCTCGGCGGCCTCCCGGAATTTGCCCATGGCGTACTGCACGTTTGCCAGGCTGGTATAGGCGTCGGGGGTGGCGTGCAGGTGGTCCTTCTTGTGGCATTTCAGGGCGTTGATGTTGGCAAGGTACTCCCGCTCGGCGGACTTGAAGTCCTGGCGTATGATGTAGATCTGCGCCTTGCGGTAATAGTTCATCGCGTAGACAGGGTCAAGGTTCTCGTAGAGGTTCAGGCGCGCCAGGGCCATGTCCAGGAACTCCTGCGCCTCCTTCTGCCGGCCCCGCTGCATCATCTGGTCGTGCATCTTCATGTAGAGCGTGCCCACCTGGTGGTGCATCTGCACGTAATTGGGCGCTATCCGGCGGACATGCTCGTAGGAGTCCATCGCGCGCTCGTAGTCGTCGCGCGGCTTGCTGTCGGTATCCCCCCACTCCGGGTGGTAGGATTTATCCATGTTCAGCCTGTCGTTGAACACGTTGCCGGTGAAGTAGTACGGCATGATGAAGAACTGGTTGAGCTTGTTGACCTTCTGGTAATAGGTGATGGCGTCTTCCCATTTTCCCTGCTTGGAGAAGAAGATGGCCATGTTGTGGTAGACGTCGCCCTTGAACCAGCCCCAGAAGTAATACATCGGAAAAAGCACGACGAGGATCACCACGGGCACCAGCGGGGAAACGGCCTTGAGCATGACCCCGGAGAACACGTAGACGGTCAGCCCTACGCAGCCCAGCATGAGCAGCCAGGAGATGTACCACTGCAGGATCTCGCCGGAAGCGATGTAGTTGCGCAGCGGCCCCTGCAGGCCGGAGAACTCGGAGAGCACCAGCCAGGCGGCGTAGCCCACGCCGGCCACGCCGGCGGCGCGCGCCGGCCACAGCAGCCACCCCAGGGCGGAAGGGACTTCGTCCCCGGCGGCCTTGGCCTGCGGCTGGGCGGTTTCCTTGTAATGCAGCTCCCACAGGGCGTGCCCGCGGGCCAGGTTCACTATCACGCCGGGCAGCAGGCCCAGGTAGATGCCCGAGGAAACGAAGCGCATGCTGACGTCGGTGAAATTATGGGCGAGCATGCCCAGCAGGGCGGTGAGGTAGCCGAGCAGGTCGTAGGCCACGGGCGGCGGGCGCGCGCCTTTAAGGTTTTCAGTATGGGCGCTCAGGCCGCGCAGGCCCACCACGGTGACAAAGACGATCATCCACAGGTACAGGCCCATGCCGATGAGGCCGTTGTCCATCCACTGCTCGAGGTGTTCCTCCTCGGCGTGGTCGGTCTCGGTGTTATGCTTGCCTTCGATGTGGAAAATTTCCGGGCGGCGGTAGGCCGGGTAGATCACCTTGAAGCTGCCGACGCCCAGGCCGGTCAGCGGGCGGGACTCCACCATTTCCCAGGTGGAAAGCCAGGTGTTTATGCGGAAGCTGTAGGAAAGGGTGTTTCCCAGCAGGTAGATCACAAAGAAGGCGGAAATAGGGATGATAGAGGCGAGCCCGACGAACAGCCCTCTGCTTATCCTGAGCCGCTCGCGCAGGAAGAAGTAGCCGTAGAAGACCGAGAAGAGGAAGGCCGAGATGCCAAATCCCAGGAAGGCGCCCTTGGTGCCGGTGGCGTAGAGGCACAGCAGGTCCATAGCGATGAGCGGCAGCAGGATCACCGAGCGGCGCTTGAGGTACTGCGTCACGATGATCGGCAGTATCAGGACGAGGAAATTGCCGAAGAAGTTGGGGTTGCCGTAGGTGGAGAACACGCGCGGCCCGAAGGCCCAGCGCCAGATGAACGGGTCCAGACCCGGCCCCTGGTCCTTGGGCGGGAAGAAGCGGGTGTCGAGGAACTGCACCACGCCGTAAAGGATGGCGATATAGGCCGCGACGATCAGCACCTTGGTCAGGCGATCCACCGCCTCGGTGGTGAACTCCCGGATGACTATGAGCGTGACCGACATGTACAGCGTGTAGCGCACGAAGTCGTCCACGCTGGGGCCGCGGTACGGGGCGTGGAAGAACGAGACGATCACGTAGAGCAGGTAGGCGAAGAACGGCGCCAGGAGGATGAAGTCCTCCTTGCGGAAGGCGCGGCGGCCCTCCATGACCAAGAGCGAGACCCACAGGCCGAGCATGCCGATGCCCCCCATCTGCAGGAGGGTTATTTTGACCTGGGCGGAATCGTAGGTGCGCAGGTAGAAGGTGTCGGAGATGAGCAGGTAGAGCAGCGGCAGCCACCACCAGATGGCTTTGCGGGCGAAGCTTACCCCGGGCGCGAAATTAATATCGTCGAACTCGTTGAGGACCGGAGTGTTTTTTTTGGCCATGATTTGCCGAGGAACCGCGGTGGGAACTGCAACGGACCCCTGTATCCGTAAAAAATTTAGCCGAGGATGGGATTTCCGCTACCCCGCCGCTGCCGCGGCTCCTCCGCGGCCTGCCGCCCTCGCTGACGGCCGCTGCGGCCTTTTCATCCACCGGATGCGCTCGGGTCGGCTTCAAATCCCTTCTTTACAAAATTTTAGCCGAGGATGGGATTTGAACCCACAACCTATCGCTTACGAAGCGATTGCTCTACCGTTGAGCTACCTCGGCAACTAAATATAATTATATATAAAGTTCCGGCGGAATTAAAAGAGCTCCGCCGAAAACCAGGGAGCGGCCCGGGCGCTACGCCAGCGTGGTCAGGGTTTCGGAAATGCCTTTGCGGACCTCGAACCAGAAATCCAGCGCGGCGCCGTGCCGGTCGGCTTCGAAGGCCTTAAGCCACTTCTCCAGTTCCGGGTTCTTGTCCCCTTCCGTGTCGCGCTTGCGTTTGAGGAAGCCCACCAGATAATCTATATTGCGCTCGGACTCCCAGAACACCGCCACGTTGCGGCTGTTTATGCGGCCGGCGGTGGCCTTTATCACCTCGAGGAAACGGGCCGAGTTCCCCCACACGCGCTCCACTATCTCCGGGGCCATCTCCTCGGCCCAGCCGCGGTGGAAGCGGCAGATGCCCAGGTCGTCGATCACCAGCTCCTGTATCATCCGGTTGGCGTTCAGGCGGCCCAGCTCGCGCGGCGGCACGAAGTCGAAGCCGTAGTACATGTAGTACTTGCCCATGATGGGCATGGGGCTCAGGGCCCCGGCGTTCCAGTACTGGTTGGGCACCATCCAGCCGTTGCGGGCGTTGGCCAGGCACACGAAGCGCTTGCCTATCTCCGGGCTCTTCTCGCGCGAGAGGCGCCGGGCCAGCTTGCGCGCGCCCAGCGACAGGTCCAGCTCGGCGCGGCGCTCCAGGATGGACTCTATCAGCGCTATGCCCAGGTCCGCGTTATGCGCGGAGTCGGCTATGATGTCGAAGTCGGCGTCGTCCCAGCGCGGCAGGGCGTTAACTCCGAGGTCGGCGGGCTTCAGCAGCCCGTCGTGCAGGCATTCCATCAGCCAGCCCAGCACCCCGCCCGCGGAGATGGCGTCGAAGCCGGCGCTGTCGGCGGCGTGGTTAAGGCGCTCGGCCGCGCGCTGGTCGAACACGCCGCACAGCGGCCCCATGGTCTGGTACGGTTCGTAGTCCTTCTTGTACTTGCCGTTGAGCTTCTTGCAGACGGCCGCGCAGGGCTCGCCGCAGGTGCGCTGCTGCTTTTTGGCGATGGTCTCCTCGTTGAACTGCTTGAGGTAATGGTCGGTGACGCAGCGCTTGTTAAGGGCCGTGCGCTGCTCCTCCCCCCACAGCACGCTGCGGTAGTTAAAAGCCATCAGCCGGCCGCCCAGGGTGGAATAATTCACGCCGAAGGTGCCGCCGGTGTTGAACTTGGGATCGAAGCGGTACTTGGTGGTGGCCTCGAAGTCCTTGGCCGCCAGCTGCTTCTCGTAGCGCGCCTTAAACCATTCGTCCGCCACGGTGCGGTCGCGGAAATCCTCGTCGAGGCAGGTGCCGCCGTAGATGACGGCGCAGATACCGTGCTCCCTGAAGAGCTTGCTGCCGAAGCCGCCGCGCCCCGCCCAGCAGTCGGCGTGCGTGGTCCGGCCGTCCTGGTAAGGGGCCGAGGCGATGGCGCCGAAATCAGTCTCGGCCGCGGCGGGCCCGACGGCCAGCACGCGCGGGGTCTGTTTAAATTCCCCCGCCCAACGCCCGAAAACGTAGTCCATCAGGGCGTACACCCCGCCGCCCTCCCAGATGCGCGCGGCGTCCACCGGGACCAGCTGCACCTGCACCTCTTCGCCGTGTTCGCGGTTAAGCACCAGCACGGAGGGCGAGGGCGCGCGACCGTGCAGCGAGACCATACTTATGCCGAGGTCGTCGAAGATGAGCCCCGCGCCGCCCATGGCGGACACATAGAAGCCGCCCCAGCAGGGCGAGTGGCCGGTGAAGATGAGCCGGTTGGAACCGGGAAAGATGGAACCGGCCAGCAGGCCGGTGCCGAAGTTGAGCACCCCCTGGCGCCCGGCCTCGCGCCCGGTCAGGTGCAGGCCCAGGTCCACCGGGCCCCAGAAAGGCCCCACCGGGAAGCGCTCTACCCTGTAAAACGACGACGCGGCGTCGACATGAAGAACCTTAAGGTGTTTGTCCATAGCTCAGCCTCCGCTCAGCAGATTCCACGCCCGCACCCTCGCCCCGTCGGCCAGCACAAGGCTTCGGTACTCGGGTCTGGGGACGAACTTCCCGTCCACCGTCACAACTACGAGCGCGGGGTCCAGCCCCGCCCCTTCCAGCAGCCCGCCCAGCGTAAGCCCCTCCCGCGCGGGCACGGGCTTGTCATTAAGGTAGATCACGGCGGGCCGCTCAGCGGGGGACGTCGTCGTTCTCGACGAAGGAATCGGGCTCCGCCTTGGGTTTGGCCGTGAGGACTTTCCAGAAGAGATACAGGGTGATAACGGTCACCGTGATCTGCGCGGCCAGCATCATGGTCAGAGCGCTGGTGCTCATGGCGTCACCTTCCTTTTATCAGAGAAATGTACCAGCGCCAGGAGGCCGAGGAACATCCCCAGCATCAGGCCGCGGGCCAGCGCCACCTGGAAGGTCATAGGCTTCATGATGGTGGCCCAGATGGAGGGCAGGCTGCCGACGAAGACCACCAGCAGTATCACCGGCGTCACGTACTTGATGACATATTTGAACACTATCGGCACCTTGATGTCGGCGCCGGCGTTGATCTCGGCCCAGCCCTTCTCCATGCCGAACACCCAGGCGAACAGTATCACCTCCGCCAGCGAGAACACCACCAGCGAGATGGTGCCGGCCCAGTAGTCGAATTCGCCGAAGGCCTCCTGCGACAGCACGCAGGGTATGCCCAGCAGCAGCACGGCCCCGCCGAAGGCGAAGGCCGCCCAGCGGCGGTCCCAGCCGAAGCGGTCCTCCAGGAAGGCCAGGCCGGGGGTGCCCATGGCCAGCGACGAGGTGATGCCGGCGAAGAACAGCAGGCCGAACCACATGATGCCGGCCGCGGCCGACAGGAACGGCCCCCACTGCGTGAACAGGTAGGGCAGGGTCTGGAAGCCCAGGCTCAGGCCGCTGCCGGCGGCGGTCATCTGCGCCACTTTATCTATGCCCAGGTAGCCTACCGCTATCGGGATGATGATGGCCGAGCCCAGCACCACCTCCACGAATTCGTTCATCCAGCCGGCGCTCATGGCGTTGAGGGCTATGTCGTCCTTGGGCTTAACATAGGAAGAATAACAGTGTATGCTGCCCATGCCGAGCGACAGGGTAAAGAAGATCTGCCCGGCCGCGCTGAGCCACACCTTGGGGGTCCAGATGGTGCTGAAGTCCGGGGTCCACAGGAAGTTCAGACCCAACACCCCGCTGAAGGAGGCGCCCTGTTCCCCCGCCGTCATGGTGACGCCGCGGATGGCCAGGATCACGCCGAAGAGCAGCAGCAGCGGCATGCCGATCTTGGCGGCCATCTCCACGCCCTTCTGCAGGCCGCGGGAAAGTATATAGGTGTTAACTCCAACGCAGAGCACCCACATCAGTATGGGCTCGGAAGTCTCCAGGTTAATATAAGAGGTAAAGAATCCGGCCACCTGATCGGCGTTCATGCCCATAAAATGGCCGGCGGCGCTGTGCCAGGCCCAGGACATGGTCCAGGCCTCTATATAGGTATAGTAGGCGCAGATGCCGAGGTTGGTGAACAGGCCCAGCACGCCCAGGTACTTCCAGATGGCGCGCTTGTCCAGGGAGCCGAAGATGTAGGGGGTGCTGTGGTTGCCGGTCTTGCCGCCGAAGCGGCCGGTGGCCCATTCCACGTAGAGCATGGGCAGGCCCATCAGCAGGAAGCAGACCAGGTAGGGTATGATGAACGCCCCGCCGCCGTTCTGTATGGCCTGCGCCGGGAAGCGCAGAAAATTGCCCAGGCCCACGGCGTTGCCGGCCATGGCCAGCACCAGGCCCACGCGCGAGCCCCAGGCTTCTTTGTTTTCCAGAGTCATAGTTAAAGCGTTCCTCCCCAGAGTCCCGCCCGGCGGGAAACCGATATGATACAAAAAACCCGCCCCAAAAAAAACAGCCGCGGGGTTTAAGGCCCGCGGCTGTTTTTCTTTACGGCCCCGCTTTACTTCTTGGCGGCGGCGGACATGGAGAACAGTTTGTCCGTGGCGCCCTTTATGCCGTTGGTCACGTCGGCGACCATCTTGGGGTCCCAGTCCTTCTTCTCCACGCGCAGGAAAGAGGTCTTGTCCACGCGGTTGTCGAAGCGGCCTATCGGCAGGTGGAATTTCTGTCCCTGCGCGGTGATGGTGATGGTGCCGGGCACCTCGGAGTTCTTCTCCAGGTAGTCCATGTCGTCGCAGCCGTAGTCGTTCATCATCACTTCCATCGGCACGCCGTGGTGCAGGATGGAGCCCGGGTCATTGGGATTGGTGCGGGCGGTGTTCTTGCGGCGGGATTCCTCGGGGGTCACCCAGACGTAGAGGATGACGGCGCGCTTGAGGATTTCGGGGTCCAGCTCCCGGAGGGAGTACTGGTAGCCCAGCGGGTCCTGCAGCGGATAGGCAGACTTGTCGGGACCGCCGCGGGCGGCCTCTATGACAATGGTCTTGCCCTCGAAGGAGTCGGGGTAGGCGGCGTGCTTCTCGTCGAGCATCGCCTTGGCCTCGGGCTCCAGAGCGGCGGCCACGGTATCCCAGGTGGCGGCGTCCAGCCCGGCCAGGCGCGGGGCGATCTTGGCCCGTTCGCCGGCCTTGTCTATGCGGCGCATCAGCAGGTCCGCGGCGGAGGCCACTTTCACAACGTTCTTGGCCATCAGGTCGTGATAGTCCTCATTGAGCAGGTGGATCAGGGTGCCCCAATCTTTGGTGTCGATGAAAGGCCGGTCGCCGGACTTGAAGAACAGGCGGGCCTTGCCCAGTTTGACCAGTTCATCGTCGGCGCGGCGCATCATGTGTACGTAGGGAAAATCGTCCAGCTGGAGATTGGCGCCTATGTGGAATTCTTTCTTGAGCCTCTCGGGCTCTACGTTGGCCAGGAAACGCCTGACCTCGGATTTACCGGAAGCCGGCAGGGCCAGCAGCAGCACTATGTCGAATGTCTCGCTCATTTTTCCTCCTGACTATTGTGATGTTTAAATTCTAAACAATATTTGGGGAAAAGTAAACCGGCGGTTTTTTATATAATCTTCTTATATATGACCCCTCTTGAAATCATGTGGCTCGTTTTCATCGTCACCGCGACCAGCCTTTTTGTGGCGGACATAAAGCTCTCCGCAGGCCGCGCCCACGAGATAGGCCGCAAAGAAGCCCTGCTGCTCTGCGCCTTCTGGATCCTGGTCGCCTCCGTCTTCGGCGTGCTGACCGGCTACATGCTGGGTTTCGACCGCATGGTCGAGTTCTTCACGGCCTACACCATAGAGTATTCCCTCTCTATGGATAACATGTTCGTGTTCATCATGATCTTCGCCTACTTCGGCGTGCCCAAGAAATACCAGCCGAAGATCCTGACCTGGGGCATCCTGGGCGCCGTCTTCATGCGCCTGATCCTCATCTTCGCCGGCGTGGGGCTTATCAACAGGTTCCACTGGCTCATCTACGTCTTCGGCGGCCTTCTCATCCTTACGGCGGTAAAGATGCTGCTGCACAAAGAAGGCGACATGGACCCGGGCAAGAACCCGCTGCTCAAGCTCCTGGGCAAGATCATGCCCATAGACAAGGAATCCTCCGGCGGGGAATTCTTCGTGAAGAAGGGGATCTGGCACGCCACGCCCCTGTTCGCCACCCTGGTGGTCATCGAGACCACCGACCTGGTCTTCGCG